>CAILLM010000001.1 GCA_903835075.1 Candidatus Staskawiczbacteria bacterium
TCGCACCTGCTTCTTGGCGAAAAAACAGTCCGTCACGCCGAAGGCGGGAATCCGAATTCATTGGCGAAAACGGGCGAAACAGCGTGGGCGTGCCTACGGCACGCCCACTCCTTGGTTGGTTCTCAACCGCTAAGTTCCATTCTGGTGCCCGAGGCGGGAGTCGAACCCACATGAACTTTCGCTCAAAGGATTTTAAGTCCTTCGTGTATACCATTCCACCACTCGGGCAGGCTTATCTTATTTTTTCAAACTGGAGGCCGAGGCGGGAATTGAACCCACGTATAAGGGATTTGCAGTCCCTTGCATTACCACTTTGCTACTCGGCCACAATAACTAAGCATCCCTGCCGTTAAATACAATTTACCAGTTTTTTTAATCTTTTTCAATATCTAGGTACTTACTGTCTTTGGCAAGAAGCTCTTCAATTCTAGCGGCTGAAGCAATTTCTTTTTCTTTTATAAACCTAATTTTCGGAATTGGTCGCATTCTTAAAGTTCTGTTTATTTCATACTGAATATCATAAACTGATTTTTGCAAAGCGTTTAAAATTCCTTCTGACTTTTCTTCTGGAAAAATAGAAATATAAGCCTTGGCATCTATCATGTTTGACGAGGTTTCTATGCGCGTTAAAGTAATCAAAATGTCTGGAGCAAAAGTAAAATCTCGTCGGATAATTTTCCCCACTTCATGCTCTAACAATGAATTTACTTTTTCAGTTCTAGTTGACATTAGAGTTCTCCTTTTTTACGTTCTTCAATATAGGCTACAATAATATCTCCTTTTTCAATTTTTATATTACCTTCAAATAATATTCCTGCCTCATCACCCTTTCTTAGTCTGTCTACATCTTTTTTATCTTTCTGAAGGTTAATTATCCTGCCTGAACCTACTTTTTTATCGTCGCGAAATACTTCTAGTTTTAAACTTTTCTTAAACTCCCCTTCTGTGATTTTTCCACCAACAATTTGTCTATTTTTTTCTCCCCAAAAAACTAAAATGGTTCTTAATTTTCCAATGTCTGTACGCACAATTTCAGCTTCCAAAGTTTTTTCTAAACTGTTTCTAACATCTTGAATTAATTCGTAGATTACATTAAAAGTTTTAATTCGTAATTTTTTTTCGGTGTCATTTCTCATAAACTGCACAACAGTTGGGCTAATTTTTACCCTAAATCCAATTATTATAGACTTTGACATTTCAGCTAATTTGGCATCAGATTCAGAAATATCTCCAACTTCAGATTTCAAAATTCTTAAAATTGCTTTATCTTGCGGTAAATTTTTTAACATTCCCTCAACTGCTTCTAGCGAACCGTACACATCACCTTTTACAATTATGTTTAGAATTTTTTTATTAGGGTCGTTATCCATAACAGTTTGCCCAATTTCTCTTTTTGGTGCCTCCCTTTTTATATTGGCCATTGCTTCTTCAGCAGTTTTGTAGCATTTAAATTTTTCACCAACAGCAGGCACTTGTTCAAACCCTAAAATAATAACTGGCTGGGAAGGTTGCGCCTCTCTAATTTCTTTCCAATTAAAATCTTCCAAATGTTTTACTTTTGCCATAGCCAAATCTGTGGCAATAATGTCTTTATCCTTTAAAATACCTTTTGTAATAATTGCTGTTGCAATTGGGCCCTTTGAACCATCCATGTATGACTCAATAATTAAACCTTCAACTGGCACATTTGTTTCTGCTTTTAATTCCTGCATATCAGCTACCAATAAAATAACTTCTAGTAATTCATCAATGCCTGTTTTTTCTTTGGCTGAAACTTCCACAGAAGGAATTTCTCCACCAAAAGATTCCACTAAAACATCTATTTTTGATAATTCTCCAATTATTTTTTGAGGGTTTGCATTTGGTAAATCAATCTTGTTTAACACAACAATCATGGGAATGCCTGCATGCTTAATTGCCATTATAGCCTCTTTTGTCTGGGGTTGCACACTTTGAGCCGCATCCACCACCAAAAGTGCTATATCAGCCACTTCAGCGCCTCTAGCCCTCATTGCTGAGAAGGCCTCGTGGCCAGGAGTATCAATAAAGGTTATTTTTCTCTGCCCGTCCGTAGCTTTAGCGGAGGAGGGTTGCCCATCCATTAAAACTTCATAGGCTCCAATGTGCTGAGTAATTCCACCCGACTCTTTTGAGGTTATTTTAAAGTCCCTAATTGCCTCAAGCAAAGAACTTTTTCCGTGATCAACGTGTCCCAAAACAACCACCACCGGTGGCCTTGTTGGTAACACTTCTTTAATTTTTGCTTGTTTTTTGGCTGCCATATTATTTTAAATTAATTGCCTTCTCCACTGCTTCAATTTCTTGAGGTGATAATGCATGCTCTGACCTACCATTTTTTACAGCTTTTGTATAAACTCTATTGCCATCATTTACAAATAAACTAGAAATTATAAATCCATCATTTTTGTTATCTAACATTGCAATAATAAAACTCTGATTTCCGCCCATATCATTGAAAGGGTTAAACCTTATCACTCCAACTTTTCTAATAGTTGTTTCACACAAATTTTCTAAATTTTCAATCTTTGAAAAGGCTTTTTCTAAGTCTGAGGCCAAGCTCTCGTGCCTTGCATTTTGTGACAAAAAAATATCTTTAAAGTCTTTTATATTTCCCTTTTCTAGCAATACATCTATTTTTTTATGAGATTGACTAACTTTTCTAAACAAAAAAATGTCTATGACAGCCAAAGCCAGCACAACCACTCCCAATATAATTAAAAAAATAAGGAGAATATCCATATCAATTATAATACAATAAATTTGACAAACTTTCAACCCCTAAATTTATTTAAGTAAGTCCCAAATTCCAGGGTCTTCTACGCCCAAAACCCAAGCAGAAAATCCTCTAAAATTATTTTGTTTTATAATGTCTAACCTGTCATTAAAACTTTGTTGGTTTTGATACCAAATTTGAAATTGGTTGTTACCATAAGAATATGAAATCCACGGTGCGCTTAAAGCTGAGTCAAAGCCAGAAGTATATTGATTATTAGCCATTAGAGCCAAAAGCCTGCTATATGAACCCGAGGCATTCACTTTTTTAAGAGGCTCTTTTGTCCAACCCCAATAATATACAGGAATTCCTAAAGACAATTTTTCTGGGGGTATTTTTCCTTTTACATAAGCTAAAACGCTGTTTATAAACGGAATTGAGGCAACCGGCCCAACTGAATTTGGGTCGTCATAAGTCATAAAACTAACAAAATCTACTGCTTTGGCAATTCTAGCATAATCAAAAACTCCGCCCCAGTTTTTAAAAGCATCTGTATTTTCATAATCAACCGACCTTGTCACAACAGCCACGCTGAAAGTTAAGCCATTTTTTTTCATTGACTTGGCTGTTTTTTCCACAAAAGCCGAATATAAATCTTTGTCCTTATAGCTTATATTTTCAAAATCAAATTGCCAGCCAATATATTTTTCTTTTTTAGCCACATCAATCATCGACTGAATAACTGCGGTCTGAGCTTTCGGCGAAACTAATAAATTATGAATTACGCTTTGCTTAAATCCTGCATTTGCCACTAATGGCATTACCTTTAATTTATTATTTTTACCCTGAGCTTGCTGAATGGTTTTTTTTAAATTAGCGTCCAAGCCACCGGTTAATTTTAGTTTTGCCGATACTGCATAAAATTGCGGAGCTATAATATCAATTTTGTCTGCATTATTTTGCAAACTAATAATTCCCTCTTTTTCTTTTAAGTTAGACATATAAAATATTTTTTCACCCGAAGGGGTGACCCCGCTAAGCGGGGTCGAAGCAGAACATAAAAATGGCAATTCTAAAAATGCAAAAATTAAAATCAAATAAAAATATTTCTTCATATTGTTATCATAACAAAAAAAAGCCGCGATAGCACGGGGCATCTCGCGGGATGTAAAATTGAAGCTTCTACGCGCTGGGTGGCGTAGCAACAACACAATCAAGCATGTATTCGCAAATTTTCTCTTGCGACATCGTTGATATGCCAGGATGGCAAATAGTCCATGGATATGGCAGCATATTTACTTGGCAATATTGACAATACCCCAAAAATGCACGCTCATCCACAGACAACCCCGACCTGTCTCCACAAAGCAACGTCGCCACAACGGTTGGGCTAGTAGAAATCCTACTACCACCAGCTTCAAAAATGAAAAATTTCGGCTTATTGGCCAGCTTGTTGTTAACACGACGTCTGAGCTCCATTGCCCAAATGACCAAAATACCAGCAATCACGCATAACACAAATCCTACGAGCCAGATTTTTGGAAAGCCAAACCCAACAAGCAAGCCAGCAATAACGCAATACAAAGCGGGCTGTAATAGTCTATCAATCTTTTTTTGTGTATTCATTTGGTTTATCCTCCAGGTTGAAAAAGGACCTTCATGGTCTTTCGTCTTCATATTAACCAAACTGAAGTCTTTCGCACCACGGGAATGCGCACGTTCCATTCAAGATAGAATGCAATGTTAAGCATGCTCGCGCAAATTTCCTCCTGGGTCATGCCCTTGTCGGCGTCTATATCAAAGCTAGAATCAAAATTCTTGTGGTCGACGTAATAGCGCCAGAAAGCTTGCTCTATTCCAGAAAGGCTCTCGAGGTCTTTTTCCTTAAAAGCATCCATCGCCTTGCGATTAATTACTACGCGAGTTGTTGAGTTTTTTCCGCCAGTCAAAACGAAAAATTCCGGCTGAGGCTTGGGCGTTTTGCAAAAAAATGCAAAGGCAACACAAGCCAATGCCGTAGAGACGAAGACTAATCCAACAGTAATGTGATCTGGCATTTTGAGTGCAATGAGAAATGCGACTAAACCCAATACAACCGCCGCAACGACGAAACTATCTCGCTTATTTATTTTGTTCATGGTTTATCCTCCTTAGTTGAAAATGAGCTGTCATTAGCTCTCAATTTCATATTACCTATTTACCAAAATTTGTCAAAAAATTATTTATTATTATTTTTACCTCTTGAGTGTTTTTAGTTTTCATAAGTTGGTCGCGCAAATCTTTTGCCCCAACAAACCCTTTTGTGTATGCATGAAAATGTTTTTTCAAGGATTCAAAACGTTTATCCCCCGCCTCGGGCGGGGTCCCGCTGAGACGTGAGAAGATTTCTGCATGTTCTATAACCGCATTCAATCTTTCGGCAACATCGGGAATTCGCCCGCTGAAGAACCATGGGTCTCCCACTACCGCTCTCCCCACCATAATGCCATCTAGTCTATTTTCTTTAGCTAATTTTTTTGCTTGCTCAAAAGTTTTAACATCGCCATTTCCAAAAACCAAAGTTTCTGGCGAAAACTTATCACGAAGTTTAACAATTTCTTTTGCCAATTTCCATTTTGCCGGCGAAGCATAGGTGTCATTTCTAGTTCTAAAGTGAACAGTTAAAACAGCTGGTTTTTCTTTTAAAATTACAGGAATCCATTCGGCAATTTGATTTGTTTCATATCCAATCCTAGTCTTCACCGAAACAGGCATCTGGCCCGCACCCTTTTTAGTCGCTCTTATAATTTCTACTGCTAATTCGGGGCTTAAAATTAACACTGCTCCAGCCCCCTTTTTTTCTATTGCTCTGTCGGGGCAACCCATATTTATGTCAACGCCATCAAAACCAAGTTCAACAGCCAATTTTGCAGCTTTTTCAAAATAAACTGGGTCAGAACCAAAAAGTTGAGCAACAATTGGCTTTTCGGCAGGGTTAAACTTTATTATTTTTTTACAAAATTTTTCTCCTCGTGAAAACAATCCTTCCGCCGAAACAAACTCTGTCCAAAAGACATCGGGCTTGCCGTATTTTAAAAACATAAGGCGAAACGCCTCATCAGTTACCCCCGACATTGGGGCAATTACCATAATCGGTTTCTTCAATTTTTTCCAAAATCCTAACTCCATTTTCCTAGTTTTGTTCGTTTAATTGAAAATGCTAAAGCGGGAATGCCTATTTTTTCTCCCAAAGAATTGGCAATCCCCCGCACATAAGTTCCGCTGGTGCATTTTATTTTAAAATCAGCAATATAAAATACCTGAGGTGTCTGCAATTTGTTTTTCCAAATTTTTAAAATTTCTTTTTGCCTAAAATCCCCAATAATTTTGCCAACTCTTTTTTCAATATTCATCAATAAATTTTTATTGTTTATTGTTCTAATTTTCTCTAGGCTTAACTTTTTTATAAAAACTTCTCTTTCTGGAATTTCAACGTCTTCGCCGCTCCTGGCATAACTAAACAAAGGTTTCCCATTTACCGTTTTTGAAGAATAAATAGGATATTTTTGCTTAATTTTTCCCCTAAAATCTTTCAAATTCTTTTTAATTAGCGAGCAAAATAAATTTTTCGTAGCGAGGCGGTCGAGCGAAGAATCATTATCAAGCGAATCAACAACTTTTCCTAAAATATCATACGTATCAGTGCTAAATCCAAACAAAACACTAAACTCATATTCTTTGTTTAACGCTAAATATTTCTCTTTATTTTTTGTTTCTTCACCGGCCAAAATAACCAAAACTCCACTGGCCATAGGGTCTAACCTGCCCGCATAAGTCATGGGCACGTCTAAATACTCAGAATGTTTTTTCCTAAAGTTTTCAAGAGCAAAAAGCGGCGTCTCCCCTTCTTTTTTATGTAGAATAATTACTTTTTTCACGATGCGGAGGGGGTGAGATTCGAACTCACGAGGCTCTTGCGAGCTACGGTTTTCGAAACCGTTCCATTGAACCACTCTGGCACCCCTCCAATAAATTTATATTAACACACTTTAACCAAAAATGTGGCTCATCGCCACATTTTTAATATTAAAATTTATTCTACTTCTTTCTTTATGAACACTTTATGCCAATCATTAAAGTCATAAATATCATGGACAATAACTCCGCAAACCACTCCCACAAAGAATCTTGGCAAATAGAAATAATCAATTACCCATGCAGTTATAAGCAACAATGTTCCCAAAATCCAGTGGTGTAGATGAATTTTGTACTTACCGCAATCTATGTAAATGCAGTCTACTTTTCCGCTTTCAAGCAAATACTTGGAAAATATTTTTGAACCAATGTAGCCCAAAGCCAATCCAAGTGCCCATAGAAAGAAGTAGTATAATGAGGCCACCATTACAACGGCCGGCAAATACCTTCTAACTTTTGAATTTTTATTATCTATTTTTGCTAACTCTAAATCTATTAACTTACTATTTATATCGTTTAATTCACCGCTATTTTCCATAAAAAATTATGCTTTAACGTTAAATTTACCTTTATGCTATTTTATCATTTTCAAGCACTATTGTCCATACTTTCCCCCCTATTTTATCCCCAGCTCAAAGGCCCTATTTTTGCCTATACTGAACCGCGCCAAAGTGTGCCCTCGGGAGGAATCGAACCTCCATTTAAAGTTTAGGAAACTTCCGTCCTATCCGTTGAACGACGAGGGCAATATATGATATGATAACATAATAATTTAAAAAAATAAATCATGAAATCACCAATTGTTTCAATTGCTAAAAAAGTTTGCCCAGCAGTAGTCACTGTTATTGTTTCTAAAAATTTACCAAAAGCTGAAAGCTATTATGCTTTTCCATATGCAGGAAAGGGGTCAAAAGATCACCCAACCGAAAAAATGCAAATTGGTGGAGGTTCTGGATTTATTGTCTCAAAAAATGGCTATGTTTTAACCTCAAATCATGTTGTTTCAGACACAACGGCCGAATACACCGTAATCTTAGACCCAAAACACAAATATCATGCAAAAGTTTTGTCCCGCAACCCCATTAACGACACCGCTGTTTTAAAAATTGAGGGTACTAAATTCCCATATTTACAAATGGCCGATTCCAATAAAATAGAACTTGGCGAAGAAGTTGTAGCAGTAGGAAACGCTTTAGGTGAATTTACCGATACCCTTTCAACAGGAATTGTTTCAGGCTTATCACGCTTTATTACGGCTTTCGGCGGAGTAGATCATCAAATGCAAAATTTGCGTGGGCTAATTCAAACCGATGCCGCCATTAACCCAGGCAACTCGGGCGGGCCATTAATAAATATGAAGTGCAAAGTTATTGGAATTAACACTGCCATGATTGCAGGTGCTCAAAACATTGGTTTTGCAATTCCAATTGGATATGCAAAAAAAGATTTAGAAGAAGTGAAAAAATTTGGTAAAATTATGATGCCATTTTTAGGTATAAAATATGTTTTAATTTCTAAAGACATGGCTGAGGTAAACAAGCTGCCAGTTCCCGATGGCGCCTTAGTTGTTCGTGAGCAATTAGGCGAATCCCCTGTTGTGAAAGGTTCCTCCGCTGATTTAGCAGGAGTCAAAGAGTGGGATATTATTACAGAATGCAATGGTGAAAAAATTACAACAAAAAATCCTTTGGCTGAAATTTTACAAAAATGTAAAATTGGTAGTGACACCACCTTAACAGTTTTACGCGACGGCGAAACTTTAAATCTAGTCGCCAAATTAGAAGAAAAAGTTTAATATATGAGAGAGAATAAATTAGAAACTTTTTTTCAAAGTGGCAAGCCAAAAATAATTGCTACAATTTTTGTTATAATTATTATATTAATTATTGGCTATAATATTTATATTTTTATAACAAAAAATCCAAAAGCAGACTATGCCAAGCTACAAAAAGATTGTTCAACACAAGCCACAAAATTCTTAAACAACTTGCAAAGCAACATTAGCAATATACATTATACGTATACTAGTCACTATAATTTTGGCCTTAAAAAATGCTACATTTTAATCCATGGAGTTGGCGTTGCCAACACGGGTACAAGTGACAGGCTAGTAGATGTTTATAACAACAAAGACATTGCTGATTGTGAATTTTATACAACAGCTCCAGATTTAAATTCTTGCAATTATACGGGCACTAAGGGCACGTACAACATCGGCAATTTTAACAACTTTATTCAGTCCTATTTAGAAACAGACCAATAGATTTTTTGTTTAACTTTTTCTTTTGCCATGCAACAACATTTCTAGCGCATGCTCCATAGAGCCTGCTGGCGTTATTTTTCCTGCATTTACAAAAAATATTTCGTCAGCATCAGCAATTGTATTTAATCTATGAGCAATAACAACCTTTGTAGTTTTTGCAGGAAGTTGGTCAATTATTTCGCCAAGCAATTGCTCAGTGACTGTATCTATGTTTGCGGTTGCTTCATCTAAAATCAAAATGTCTGGGTTACGCAAAGTTGCTCTAATGAAGGCAACTAATTGTTTTTGCCCCAAACTTATGGCATCTCCGCTAGAAACAATTTTAGTATCAAGGCCATCTGAAAATCGTTCAAGTAATTTTGTTAAATTTGCCTCTTCCAACATTTTAACTAATTCATCATTAGTATAATGATCATAATCTCCATTTCCATATAAAATATTTTCACGCACAGTACCATTAAATAAAAATGGTTCCTGCAATATAAATCCAATTTTTTTAGCTCTTTCCTCTGGCAAATAACATTGGATATTTCTACCCTCTAAAAATATATCGCCCCTACTTGGATCATAAAGTCTGGCCATTAACGAAGCTGTTGTTGTTTTACCCCCGCCCGTTGGCCCAACAAGTGCATATGTTTTTCCTTTTTCAAGTGCGAAATTAATACCTCTCAAAACATCCGTACCATCAACATAGCCAAAAGAAACATTTTTAAACTCCAAAATAGCAGAAGCATGGTCTGATGTAATTTTTGCTGTTTCACAATCCTTTGGCATTATCTTAATATTTGACTCAAGTGCAAGCACTTCCGAAATTCTGTCTAACCCGGCCAACGCAAGTTGCAGTGAAGACCACACCGATGCCAGCTGTCTTAATGGGCTGTAAAAATTATTAACATATAGTAAAAAACCAATAAGCAAACCAACTGTAAAATTTCCCAAAGATATTAAATAAATGCCGTAGGCTAAAACTGCCAATTGTGCCAGAGATGAGGCCAAAACATATATTGGGTTAAAAACATTACTGGCCACACCCGCCGAAACAGAGGCAGAATAATTTTCTTGGTTTACTTCCTTAAATCTATTCCTAAAATAATCTAGACGATTAAAAGCAACTATAACTTTAAAATTATTTATACTTTCTTGTATTTCTGCACTCATATTTCCCAAAGTGCGAAGTGATTTTAAGCTAGTCTTTTTTACCCAGGGGTTAAGCAACTGCGTAGCAATTAATGCTATAATCGCAGGAATAAGAGCAATAATACCAAGCCAAAAATTTATAAAAACAATAAAAATAGCTGTTCCAATTATCAAAATAATATTACTCATAAATTGCATCAAAGCCTGAGAAAAAAATTGGTTTAGCTTGTCAGTGTCATTATTAATGCGTGAAATTAAGTCCCCCGACTTATTCTGATTGAAAAAAGCAACAGGAAGTTCTTGAAGCTTCACAAATATTTTATTTCGTAAATTAAAAAGTAGTCTTCTGCCCACCCCACCCATTGTTATAATTTGGATATAGTTAGAAAAAAGTCCTGCAATAAAAATTATCGTCAGCAACCCAGAGAACATCAAAACTCCATTAAAATTCTTTCCAACAATATAAGTGTCCACTATATGGGCAATAATAATTGGCACCACAAGAGAAACTGCCGAGCTGGCCAAAATGGCAATTATTGAAATAATCACTGGTCTCCTTTCTTCTGACATTAAAGGCACTAGCCTACGCCAAGCAGTAGTCAAAACTCCCTTTTGTGTTTCTTTCTCTATGTCTGTCTTAGCAAGTGAGTAATTCATATTTTTTCATTTTTTAATTCAAGCTCATTAGTAGACCTTTGTGAATCAAAAATCTGAACATATTCTGGCGAATTTTTCAAAAGTTGTTTATGCGTTCCTTTGGCAAGCAACTCCCCCTCCATTAATAAAATTATTTGGTCATAATGTTCAATAGAGGAAATTTTCTGAGTAACAGATATTAATGTAAGATTAGGATAATTTTTTTGTATATTGGTTAAAATATTTTTTTCCGTGTTAGTGTCTACACGTGAAGTAAAATCATCCAATAGCAAAATTTTAGGATTTATAGCTAATGCTCGAGCCAACATAATACGTTGCTTTTGACCGCCAGAGAGACTATTGCCTCTTTCTGAAACTATTGTGTCTAGTTTTTGTGGCAAAGAATCTATATAATCTTTTAATTCAGCTGTTTTTATTGCTTTTTCTATATCTTTATCTTTTACAGTATTACTAAAAGCAATATTTTCACGTAAAGTTAAATTAAACATCGCACTATCTTGAAAAACAAATCCAACTTGTCCATGCAAACTCTTTTTACTATATTCATTAACATCAACACCATCAAAAAGTATTTTGCCAGAAGTTGGATCTAAAAGGCCAGTAAGTAAATATAAAAGTTGCGTTTTCCCTGCAGCAGTAGGTCCAATTATTGCGGTTTTACTTCCTGCTTTTACAGAGAATGAAACATCTTTAATTGCTAATTTATCACCAAAACTAACCGTTACATTTTTTACCTCAACATCTCCCTTCAAAACTGCCCCAAACCCACCAGTTTTCTTTTCAACCGGGGCTGAAAGAACATTCAAAATTCTACCATATGAAGCACTTGCTTGAGCAATCAAATTGCTCACAAATCCTAAAATGATTATAGGAAAAATTAAAATAGCTAAATAACTATTAAATGCAGTAAAACTTCCCAACGTCATTGACCCTTGAATAACAAAACTCCCCCCCAATAAAACAATTATAAGTGTGGCAAGGTTTGTAAAAAATGTAATTACTGGAATAAGACTAGAAAATAATCCTAAAATTTCAAGACTAACTTTTTTAGCTTCAATGTTGGCAGCTAAAAATTTCTTATCTTCATGTTTTTGCGAATTAAGTAAACGAATTAATGCTGAACCTAAAATGCTTTCACTAATAACTTTATTCAACCAATCAATGGCTTCTTGGGATTTTATAAATAATTTACGTACCTTCTTTAAAATAAAGAAAAAAGCTCCCCCAATAAAGGGCATTATTACCAACACAGACAGTGCTAATTTCCAGTCAATAATAAGTAATAATATAGCCACACCAACAATTAAAAATATTGAGGAAATAATTGAAGATACAGCCACTGAAACAAAGGTTTTTATTGCATCAACATCAGAAGTAAGATTGGTTAAAAGTTTGGCTGGTGTAATTTTTTCTATGTAAGAATATGGTTGTACTGATATTTTAGCTGAAATTTCATTTCTCAAATCTCGGGCCACTCTTTCAGAGGCATAAACCTGCACAATGTTTTGCAAATAAGTAAAAATAAAAATAAGCGCAGCAATAATTGAAAATTCTATAATTAAATTTGTAATAATAAAATTACCTTTTGCATAGTCATCAATTGTGCCAGAAATAATTTTTGGCACTGATATACTCAGGCCATTGGCGACTACGGTGAGCACAACCAACAAAATTATTATGCCCATATATCCACGCAATAAACCAAAAAGACTTGGCGAACCAAGCTTTATATTTTCTTTTTGTTTGTTTTCCTTTTGCCCCGAAGGGTATTTATCTTTCATAAATAATAAAATTATTGTGAATTTTGGACAGCCTCAGCCGTATACCTATTCCCTGCATTCCATAGCATGAAACCATTATAATTGCTTCCCAATGAATCTTGTGTAGCTCTTATTTCGTCTTTTATCATACTGGCCGTATAAACAGCGCCCATTTTAAAGTCTTGAAGCCACGGCCTAAATTGTGCCAATTTAACTATTGTTGGATTTTTGGTTTTATAATTAGCTTCTCTTAAAATAGCCGTATCCAAGGCATATTTTATTACGTCATAGGGGTGCTCGGCGGGCTTAGGAAAACCATCAAAACCATCTATGTAATGAGATGGATAAACCATTGGTGAGATATAATCAAAATTCTCAAAAGCGTTTTCAAGCAATTGACCAATGCCCATGTCATCGGTGTTGGTGGTTACTTGTCCAAATAAATCAACAGATAATTTTTCGCCAGGCAAGGCATTCCTTACATAATGAAAAAACTCATTTATAACGTCCGCTTTCACCTTGGTTCCATTCCAAGTTGGAAACCCCATGTCCCCCGCCTTGCCGTCAGTTGGAAATCTTACATAATCAAAATTTATTTCATCAAAACCATTTGCTAAACCATCTTTTGCTAAAGAAATATTATAATCCCAAACGCTTCTTGATGCTGGGTCTAGCCAAGATAGTTTATTTCTATCCTGCCACAAAACCAATTTATTTTGCGTAAGAGTTTCTGCCTTACTGTAAATTGCCAATTCTGGTCTAACTTTTGAATAAACTGGGTCTTCAAAATTAGCAATTCTGCCTATTACATAGATATTCTGACTATGGAAAAATTCTATCAAGCCATTTATGTCTTTTATTGCTCCTCTATATAAATTGTATTTTGCAACATCAGGTGCGCCTGAATTGTATGTAACATAACCATCGCTTCCTTTTATATCCACCACAACTGCATTTATTTCTGTTGTTTTGAAAAGCTCTGTTAAGTAATTTAAATATTTTTTGCTACCAGCTGAATAGCCTGTCACAAAAACTGCTTTTATAATTTTTGGAGGATTGGCTAATTTTTGTGGCATATTAATAGCTCCTGGCACAGCATTTGTTACAACTGGTATCTTTTTGGAAACTGCTGCCACCTTATCAGCAAAATAATTAGTGTCATTTAAAACAAAAGAAAACCCTACTGCTAAAATTTCCAGTGTTATAAATACCACGAAAAAATTCTTCCATCTAGAGAATTCCATAATTATATAAGTATATAATATCTGCAATAAAAAAACAGTCCTTCGACAGGCTCAGGGCAGACCCCTCAGCAATCGCAGGACTGTTAAATTCTACATTATTTATTACTCTGTTGTAACTCCGTCAAATTCTTCTGTGCTTGCTTCGGCTTCTGCCTTTGTTGGCATAACAATGCCATCTTTATGATGAGCTGGAGAATAAATTGTATAAAGCTTTAATGGGTCTGTTGTTGAAACATTTATAACATTGTGTTCGCTCCCCGCTGGCACAACAACTGCAAAGCCATCAGAAACTTCATACTCATTTCCATCTATTACAACTTTACCCATGCCCTTTTCAAACCTAAAAAATTGGTCATTATCTGCATGAACCTCTGCACCAATTTCTTCGCCTGGTTTTAAGGTCATTAAAACCAGTTGGCTGTGCTTACCTGTGTATAAAACTTTCCTAAAGTTTTCATTTTCTAGAGTAGCCTTTTCTATATTTGAAACAAATCCTTTTGCCATAATTTTATTTTTTATTTAATTAATATTAATGATTGATTATAGCATTTTTACAATCCTTTTGATATATCCTCCAACAAAAAACGGTGGCCTTCGGGCAATCGAAACTTATCAAGCTCTTCGGGGCTCAACCAAACGCAGTCGTGATTTTTTTGCTCGTCTTCAGAAACCACTTCCCTCTCGTCATTTTCTAATTCAAACAAAAATGAATGAAAATGCGCAAAACGATTAACGCCTTTTGGGTGGTGATAAAATTGAGCATGAAAATTTGGCAATTGTTTAACCAACTTCAAATTTTTATAACCAGTCTCTTCTAAAACTTCTGCCCTAGCTGCTTGTTCGGGAGTCTGTCCTTCTTCCACTCCACCAGTAATAAAAGTTTCCCAATCTACTTTTTTCCATTTTAAACCAAGGTATTTTTTTGTTTTTGGGTCATAAACAATTGCAGTAATTGCCTCTCGCTCAACAAAAGGCAATTCCGCGCGCGGAGCATCTTCCCCCACCGCCACAAACAACGGTTCATTATTATATTCTAATTCCATAATTTTTATTTTAAATGTCTAAAGTTTTTATATAATCTAAAAAAGTTTCGAAATTTGTATATAAAAATCCATTAATTCCTAATTCTATTGCTGCGTCAACGTTTGATCGACTGTCATCAATAAACAAACATTCTTTCGGCTTTGATTTTATTTTTTCCAAAGCATATAAGTAAATGTCTTTATTTGGCTTAATCATTTTTACATCAGAAGAAATGACAATTTCATTAAATAAGCTCTTGAATTGAGGGTAGCACTTGTAAATTTTCTCTTCAAAATACTTTGAGTCCGCATTAGACAAAAGCATCGTTTTAAAACCGCTACTTTTCAATTTTAAAATTAAATCGGCCAGTTTTTCGTCTAATCTTAAATAGCCGTCAATTTCTTTGCGAATTTCATCTTCTGTTGAAGTTACTCCTTCAAGCTTAGAAAAATAAGTTATTATTTCATCAAAAGAAAAATCTCCCAAATCGTGCTTGTTAAAAACGTTCATCAAATTTTCATCCTTTCGTCCTTTATCGAGCATGTTGTTTTTATACCAAGCATTAAATACCGGGTCACAAACAACGCCAAACAATCAAATATAAAAGTGTTTATTTTATTATTCATAAATTATATTTGATTATCTTATTAAATATGCTTCCGTATACCACAAATAGAAAGGGGGCTTTCTAGAAGCTGTACTAGTTTCCTGATCATAAATAATTTTTTTATTTTGCTTAAAACATTCTGCAAAACTATTTAAATCATCTTTTGAAGCAGAATCCATTGTTGCTAAAACCACCATTCCCTTTTCAATGGGTTGCAAACCTCGAGACATAAGTTCTTCTTGCGAAGGCAATTCTACCCCCTTTTGTGTACTAGATAAATAATCAACACCACCATGATCCCAATTTTTCTCTTCATACAATAAACCACCGCTTGATACAAGCGTTTTGCCAATCTTCTTTTCAATAGCACTTTGGAACGTATAAGCTGGTCTAAAAACTATATTCCCGTAAACAACCCGAATATCGCTCAGACTACTAACACCCTCTAAACTGTTTATATAAAAAGTTTGTTCTATAGTTAAAGCTTTCCCATTGCACATATAGGGCCCATATGAAAACTTGTTATTATTATCGTTTTTTGATTGTTCCTTAAGCATATTTGGTATACTGGATATTATATCCATAATAATATATGACCCAATTACAATGAAGCAAACCAGAATACAAAGCACAATAATTATTATTTTTTTCATAAATTTATAATTTATTAAATTATACTTAAAACAAAATATTTTTCTAACTATGTATATATATTAGACCAAAGCCAGAGATAAACTAAGGCAACAAAAATATTCCACACTAGGAACCAAATTAAATTAAAAATGTATTTTACATTTTTGAGATCTTTGATGTTCTTGGGCAAATATTTAATTAGCCAAAATCTAGCAAAAATTCCAGCACCTATTAATTCTGCACGGTTCCCTCTTGGAAAAACCGAAACTTTATATTTCACAGCAAAATAAATATTAAAAGCTAATAAAAATATTAACAATAAAAAAGTAAAAATTGCAGTATTAAAATAAGGACTCACAAAAACACAAGTTAACAATAGAATTAATATTATTAAATAAAAAATACTAAACTTTTTGCTTAGGTTTGTTTCGAAATATATTTTTTGGTTATCTAACATATTATTTTTTAGAAGAAAATATTAAAAATATAATAAGTGCTACAACACCCCCAGCAATAACTGCTAGCGAGCCCGAAAATGGCAAAAGCTTGGGAAGTATCAAAGCTAATAACCACCCAGTAAAATAAATTTTATTGCTAACCCGCAACTTAGCTACAAACACAGAACCCACCAATCCAAAAACTACTCCATATAAAAACAGTGCGCCCAAAAAGGGGCCCGCATTGCTTACGAACATTTGACCCAAAGGGGCACCTCTCCCAATCATAATCTCAGTGATAAATCCAATCAATAATGAAATAATAAACACCCACATCAAGAAAGTAGAATAACCCCATAGTTTTTCTGGCAAAACAGAGCGCATCACAAAATTTCTAAAACCTATTATCATAATTAAAAACCAAATCACCCCAAAAATGGCTGAAATAGTTTGTCCGAAAATGAAATAAATAATAAGTGGTAAAAATGCCCAAATAAAAAAGCAAACAAACAATAATGCCACCCAAAAAATCGACGTGATTGTAATGTCCTTTTTAAATTTATTATTCATATTTAACTATTTTAACATTTTGAAGGACTCAGTGTAAATAAAAAAGCGCTCCAATTAAAAGCGCTTTCTATTTTTCATGGAATAATGAACGATGCTATTGCTATCACCATATTTTTTAAAGTCGGGACACCTAACTACATTGCCAATTCTAATCCACCCTCATCAGGAACTATAACATCTCTTGCTGCTAATATTCTTGTTGCTGCAAGCAAATCTGTTGAATGTGTTGTTTTTGGGTGCTCCATTACGCCAGTAATAATTTGGTTCAACTTGTCGGCATCTTCCGAGGTAACTCCCATGTCTTGTGCCTTATCTGGGAACAATACCTTAACCTTAGATGCATGTCTTGCGAATCTTTCCCAATGACCCTCTTTTCTCATCTGAACTAAAGCCCCAACCATTGCATTGAAATCTTCTTCTTTTAAAATTTCTCCTACTTTTTTTGGAGAAAGTATTTTTGCATCAGCAAGTTGTTGTGCAAGAAATTCAGGGTTAGATTCTCTTAATTTTAAAGCTTCTTCAATTTGCCCATCAACTTCTTCACTAGTAACGCCCGACTCTTTTTCTGGAAAAAGAATTTTTAACGCCACCGCGTTTGTTAAATCGCCCCATTTCCGCGTTCCATCTGATGACTTACGTAAAGCTGTTTCATCAATTACTACATCTTTGATTCTATCCGGGAAAGCTATTTTGAACGCAGCCGCCGTAGGGCCGAAATCAGCATTTTTACTACCTTCGTTTAGATGTTTTGTTCTTGAACTTTTTAATTCTTCCGAAAAATTTCCTTCTAAATCTAAAATTTTTCCTGCTTCTGGCTCATGATTTTCTCTATTTAGTAAAATCATTTTTTATTTTTTTATTTAATAATAATTAATATTCTAAGCTTAGTTTACTACTGCATAACAAATTGTCAAACAAAAAAGCGCTCCAATTAAAAACGCTTTTAAAATGGGCGGCTAACGGGATTCGAACCCGTGCTGGGACTGCCACAGAGTCCTGTGCTAACCACTACACCATAGCCGCCATGGCTTCTTATTCGCTTAAGCATTTCTCAATGTGCCTGCACTGAGCGAGCAAAGCGAGTCGAAGTGTGCCCTCGGTTGGAATCGGACCAACATCTAAACCTTAGAAGGGTTCTATTCTATCCATTGAACTACGAGGGCATAGTCTACTTATTACTTAATATCCTATCATATAATTTCCCCTTTGACAATATGGGTTTTTTGATATATTATCTATTATATACATCGGGGCATCGTATAATGGTAGTACGTGCGCTTTGGGAGCGTACAGCTTGAGTTCGATTCTCAATGCCCCGACATAAATGCAGGTATCGTATATCGGTATTACCTTAGCTTTCCAAGCTAATGAGAGGGGTTCGACTCCCCTTACCTGCTCCAATATGTTTTATGTTTATATCTTAAAAAGTTTAAAAGACAAAAAGACATACACTGGATTTTCAGAAAATGCATATAATAGACTAACTGAACATAATTCTGGCAAAGTTGATGCGACCAAAAACAGAAGGCCGCTTGAAATTTTGTTCATCGAGAAAGTAGAGAACATAAGTATAGCCAAAAACCGAGAGAGATATTGGAAGAGCGGTGCTGGCAGACGCAAGCTAAAGGATTTTTTTAAAAATGGGTTCCCGCCCATTTAATTATATTAAATGGGCGAGGCTCGCTCAAATTATCTAATTTGAGCGGCGACTCCCCTTACCTGCTCATTCTAAATAACTTTATAAAGGGTTATTTTTATTTTTATGATTCCAAGAAAAAAAACAAAAATTATTGCAACAATAGGACCTGCCTCTGAACAAGAAAAAACTTTGGAAAAATTAATTTCAATTGGTGTTGACTGTACACGATTAAATTTCTCACACGGAAGTCACCAAGAAAAATCTAGAAATATAAAGTTGATAAGAAGTTTGGCAAAGAAACTTAAAAAACAAATTGCTATTATTGCCGACATTCAGGGGCCAAAAATCAGAATTGGGAATTTACCCGAAAATGGAATTGAGTTAAAAAATGGCCAAGAAATATCAATAGACACGGGAACGCGCGAATATTATGGCGAAAGAATACCCCTACCATCTTTGATGTTCCGCGATGGCACAAAAGAAGGACATTTGGTGTTTTTAGATGATGGAAACCTACAAATTAAAATTACCAGTAAATATGGCGGTATTTTTAAGGCTATCGTGATTAAAGGCGGCGTTTTATTCTCTAAAAAGGGTGTAAACGTACCTGATTTAGATAACGATTCCTCTATTTTAAATGCCAAAGACAAAGCTGACATAGAATTTGCTGTACGAGCTAAAGCTGATTACTTGGCCGTGTCTTTCATAAGAACTGCGAAAGATTTAAAAAGCATAAAAAAGTTTCTGGGTAAATCAAAGATAAAAATTATAGCCAAAATAGAGAGGCCTGAGGCATTAATAAATATAGAAGAAATTATTGATGAAGCCGATGCAATTATGATAGCTAGGGGCGACTTAGGAATTGAGACCCCTCTTTGGGAATTACCCATAAGACAAAAAGAAATTATCGAATCTGTCAGGAAAAAAACAAAACCCGTAATTGTGGCAACTCAAATGTTAGATTCTATGATAAGAAACCCCATCCCCACCAGAGCAGAGGTTTCTGATGTAGCTAACGCAGTTTTTGAATCAACTGATGCTGTTATGTTGTCAGGAGAAACAGCATCTGGCAAATACCCAATAGAAGCAGTAGATATGATGAGAAAAATTTTAGAAGCAACAAGCGAAAACTCAGATTATCCTTGTGATAATTTTAATATAGAAAATGATAAAAATGAAATTATGACTGTTGCAAAATCAGCTGTAGAAATGGCAATTGGGTCACAGGCCAGCGCAATAATTATTGGTTCTGCAGATGAAGCCCTAGCAACAGCAGTTTCCAGCTTCAGACCAAACATACCAATAATAGCAATTACAAAAAAATCAGATGTCGCACAGTTGTTAGCACTAACGTGGGGAGTAACTCCATTAATAACAGCAAATAAAAATTTATTAGTAGGCGCAAAAAAAATACTGCTTGAAGCAAATAGTCTAAAAAAAGGAGAGAAGATAACTTATCTCCGCAACATCAAAACCACCACCATTGAAACAATATAATTAAAAACCGCCCTAGGGCGCCTCGCCCGTTGGCTTCGGCCAAGGGGTTTTTTGTTGAACCAAATAGCATTATAGGGGCTATCTTTTAGTGTTTATTTATCTATCTTAATTTCTATCTTGCGAAAGATAACAAACAGGGGTACAATAACCTATTATAAGATAATACATAACATATGAACAAATACTTAGATTTATACGATTTTATAGACTTTGCTAAGGGCAACAGAAAATACCCAGAGAATACAGCAAATGGGTTGAAGTCTGCATTAAAAATTTTTGAAAAAGAACTTAACATAGATGAGCTGTCCTCTATAGATTTAGTTGAAGATAATATAGAAGAAATCTTTGTTAGCGTGGTAGGTAAAAATAAAGACAAAAGCATAGGATCTTTAAATACATATAAGGCCCGCGTCTTAAAAGTTATAAAAGACTACCAAAGATATGGCGTAAACCCTAGTAAAATCCAAGGCTGGGATACAAAATCAAACAAACCAGCAGAACGTAAAATAGCCAAAGAAGATAATTTAGATAAAAACCAAGATAAGATTCAGACATCTGTATCTGACCATATTAACACCCCTGTGCATAAGATTGAGCTTTCGCTCCGCGATAACGTAAAGTCAGTAATAATAGTACCAAAAGATATTACCGCCAAAGAAGTAAAAATATTTAAAAATATGCTTGATTCGCTGGTTGTCGATGAATAGCCTTTTTGATACAATATATAAACATGATAACAACAATTATATTCCTCTCAATAGCAACCTTTGTCTCTACCCTATTGGGTGGCCTGTTTGCTATTAAATTTAAAAACAAGCTCCATTATATTATGGCTTTTGCAGCAGGTGTTTTACTTGGAGTTGTGGCTTTTGATATTTTCCCTGAAATAATAAGACAGATTCAAATTCACAACTTTAACTCTGTTGGAGTTATGCTAGCGTTGGTGGCAGGGTTCTTAATTTTTCATATATTAGAAAAAAGCATTTTAATTCAGCACTGCCACGACGAAGAATGCTTTACTCACCATAAACACCCAGACATTGGAGTTGCCTCAGCCATAGCCTTAGCAGGACACAGTCTTTTAGATGGAGTTGGAATTGGCCTGGGTTTTCAGGTTAGCCCCACTGTTGGGCTGTTAGTGGCTGTAGCGGTTATTTCCCACGACTTTACCGATGGCATGAACACAGTCAGCCTCATGTTGAGCAATAAAAACAGTGATAACAAATCAAAGTTATTTTTGTTACTAGTGGCAGTAGCACCTGTTTTAGGAGCTGCTTCAACCTTGCTGTTTCAGGTGCCCGCAAGCTTCTTAGTTCTCTATCTTGGATTTTTTGCAGGGTTCTTACTGTACATTGGCGCCAGTGACATTTTGCCCGAAGCCCACGCCAAAGAAAGCTCATATCAACTTATGGCCCTCACCATCCTAGGCACCCTATTCATTTTTATAATCACCCGCTTTATTTAAATTTTTTTTAGAAATATAATAAAA
>CAILLM010000002.1 GCA_903835075.1 Candidatus Staskawiczbacteria bacterium
ATAATTATTAATATTATAAAATAATATGAGAAATCCAGAACATTTAGTTCCTCACGGACATTTTGAGGAAGAACCACAACCAATAGAGCCAGTTTTAGATTTGGAGGTTCCAAAGAAAGCGACGGAGGAGGTGGTTGTGCAAGAAAGCGAACCGTCTTTGACGCCTAAAGAAAGCTTTGAAAAAAGAAAGGAAGTTTTGGCGAAAGCTCCCGACTTGGAGGGTGTTTTGCGTGAAGAATGGAAAAAAGAAAGAGGCACAGAGGCACCAGAAGGCATTAATTTAAGCTTGCGTACAGTAGAAACATTTAGAAGAACAGTTAAGGATGCACAGGATCTTAGAAAAGTAGTTCGTTATTCCAAAAACCCAGAAGAAAAAGCAACTGCCCTATCTTTATATACTCAAAAAAATGAAGACATTAAAGAAATTACAAAGCATGGGTTGAGTTTTGAGGCAGGCTATAGAGAATATCTAAGAGCACAACGAGAATATTTTGATTTTGTAAATTCGCTTCAAGAAATTTCACAGTTACAGACATCTTTAGATGAGCCCGATTTTAAAGACGCTAAATCAAATGTTGAGTTTGATAAAAAAGCGACGTCTCGACTTGGCACTGTTATGCGAGAGACCGAAACAATGATTTCTGCTGACAAAAATGAATCCTTAGTGGCATTAGCTAGTATTTATCCAAAGGGCAGTAAAGAATATATTGAAGCGGCCGAATTATTGTCACAAGAGAAAGAAGAAAAACCTGAGACAAAGGGTGAGATAAGTAAAAAAATAGAAGAACTTAAAGCTTTATCGGCAGAAAAATGGGAGAATCCAATGGTGAGATATTTTTGGCAAACCAAAGAGTTGGACAAAATGCTTGAAGATTTTGGCGATGGAAAAGATGTTATTGAAACACAGTCAGTTATAAAATGCTTAAATAAATTAGACGAATGGGAAAAGCATCACCAAAGAACAACAATTGGAGGTGTTTTAGTTGGTCCACCTGGTGTTGGAAAAACTACAATGGTAAAGCATTACTTAGAACAGAAAGAAAGAGACTATGTATATGTTGACCTTTCTGAAGATGTAACAAGATATTTGCTTTATGGAACAAAAGCAATTGAGTTTAAGAGCCCTACTGAATATTATGAGAGACTTGCCCAAGATTTTGAATCTATGGACGAAGAAGGTTTAAAGAAATTTATTTCAGAACATGCTGGAGTTGCTAAAAATGTTTTTGGGGCCAAAGGAGAGGAAGCAACCGTGGTTGCAATAAGCCAAATTAATGAAGCTATAGATAAGGGTAAAGCTGAAGCTGGAGATTCTGAACTTGGAAAAAAGTTAGACCATGTTAAGGGTAAAATAGGAGAATTAACGCAGACGGCATTTCGAAGAGAATTGGCAGGACAATTTTCTCATCTTGTTACTCATAATGGATGGCGTGATGGTGTAATAGTTGCCGCCCTGCGAAGAGGTGATAATATTATTTTTGATGAATTTAATAAAACAAAAAACTGGAGTTTGATTTATGGATTAATGACGGCTAAACCTGGCGAGCAATGGTATTTTGCTGACAACGATGAAAATATAAAAATTCCTGAAGATTGGCGTATGTATTTTACGGCAAACATAGGAAGAAAGCATGGTGGTTTCCAAGTTGCAGAAGCTTTAGCTTCTAGAGCAAATGGAAAAGTTATGGAAGTTGACTATGCTCCAACAAGAGAAGAAATGAGAGTTGCCTTGGCTTCTTTGTCTAATGCCGAAGGAGACTTTTTGCGTTCAAAAGACGACTTAGCCAAACTTTATGTTTTGATAAATGAAGTTTTCCCAAGAGTGCGTAATTATACAGAAGGCAAAGATCAAACTATTCCTATTTCTTACCGTTTAATTAGAGATTTAGGAGAAAAATTGATTATGTATAATAATCCTAAGACAAACGAAGCCGTTTATCAGCCTACTGATAAGAGTTTTGATGAAGCACTTTATGAAGTTATGGTGGACAGTTATAAATTGTATGAGGATCAAACTATTCCTAAAGAAGTAGTTAATATTGCAACCAGCGTGGGATTGCTTTTAGATAATTCCGTTAAAGAAAAAGTGACGGGGTTAATTGGGCAAGAAACTTATGACGAGAGAAAAACTGCCTTTACAGAGCACGCTGAGGATTTTAGGCAAATAGTTAAAAAAATTCAGGGACTTAGCAGAGATATGGCTGACGAAACAATTGTTCCAGAAATTAGGAAATTTTAAATTTTAAATATATCTATGCCATTTAACCCCGACCGCATAAACATCCATGAATTAACAATAGAAGAACCGGAGAGACGAGCTGAGGTATTTTTTGATGCGGAGAAGGATATTACAAAAGAAGATTGGAAAGGGATGGAGGGTAAATTAGAAGAATATAGACGGGAGAATAAATGGGATAAATTTTCTCAGCAGGCAATGCGAATGAAAATCCTTGACCCAAATCAAGATTTAAACATTGATTTGATTGCAAGAAATGGGATAAGAGAAATATTAGAAGAAGATAGGAAGAGTTGTGTTTGGAATGGTTTTGCTTCGCAGGCAACTGAAATGAAAATGCTAGGTATAGATCAAGAGCTAAATATCGACCAAGTTGCTTTGCAGGGAACTAGAGAAATGATGGAAGGATACAGACAAAGAATGGGGCGGGACAGGGGTTGGGATAGTTTCTCGTGGATGGCAATGAATTTAAAGATTATTGATCCAACTCAAGATTTAAACCTTGATCAGGTCGCATGGCATGGAATGAGAGACACATTGGAAAAAGATAGGCAGCAAAAAAGTTGGGCTGATTTCTCTTGGGGAGCGGTTAAAATAAAAATTCTTGATCCAAATCAAGATTTGAATCTTGACCAAGAAGCTTGGCAAGGAATGAGAGACTATCTAGAAAAACAGAGAGAAAATGGTGATAAATGGGGCAATCTCTCCTGGCAGTTAGCGAATATGAAAATTCTTGTTGCAGAAAAAGTTGAAGTTACGGAAAATGGAATAGAATTAACAATGCCAAAAAAGAGGGAGTCATTGGGTTCGGATGCTCCACCTATCCCCGAAATTAAAAAGTTCTAATTATAAACAACATGCCATTTAACCCTGACCGCATCAATATTCACGAGTTAACAATAGAAGAACCGGAAAAACAAGCTGAGCAAACTTTTGATGTGGAGAAGGATATTACAAAAGAAGATTGGGAAGGGATAAAAAAATTCTTAGCGAAATCTCGGCCTAAGAATTATTTAGGTGAGTTTCCTTCGCAGGCAATGGAAATGAAAATCCTAGACCCAAGTCTAGATTTAAAGATTGGGCAAACTGACTTGGTAGGGATAAGAGATAATATGGAGGAACATAGACAAAATAATGATTGGAACATGTTCTCTAGACGGGCACTGCAAATGAAAATCCTAGACCCAAGTCAGGATTTAAATTTTGATCAAATTGCCACACAGGGAATGAGAAATATGTTAGATCAATGCAGAAATAAGAACTGGAGTATTTTTTCTTCAATAGCAATGCGAATGAAAATTTTTAATCCAAGTGGAGATTTAAACCTTGATAAAATGGCCTGGGAAGGGATGAGAGGAGAATTAGAAGTTTCTAGACAAAATAATAATTGGCAGAGTTTTGCTTTTAAGGCAATGAATATGAAAATTCTTGACCCAAGCCAAGATTTAGGCCTTGATAAAACGGCGTGGGAAGGAATGAGAAACAATCTTGAAAGATTGAGACAAGATAACAATTGGGACAGCTTTCCTGCGCAGGCAATGAACATGAAAATCCTTGCTGCGGAAAAAGTGGAAATAACAAAAAATGGATTAGAATTAACAATGCCAAAAAAGAATGAATCGTTAGCTTCTGGCGTTCCGCCAATTCCCGAAATTAAAAAGTTTTAATAATATATTTATGTCATTTAATCCCGATCGCATTAACATCCACGAATTAACAATAGAAGAACCGGAAAGAGAAGCCGAGTTGCCTTTTGATGTGGAGCGGGATATTACGAAAGAAGATTGGATTCAAATAAATAATCAAACAGAAGAATATAGAACCAAAAAAGAATGGTGGAATTTTGCGGACATGGTTGCTAATAGTAAAATTCTTAATCCAGAGAAAAATTTGAATGTAGATAACGCCACATGGAATGGCATGCTTTCAGATTTAAAAAATTCAGAAACTAGGCGCGATTGGCGTGAATTTGCTAGACATGCGATGGATATGAAAACTATTGATCCGTCTAAAGAAATACCAATAAGTGGCGTTGCGCTGAAAGCAATGCAGGATGAGCTGGCTTCATATAGGGACGGAAGCATTTTGTTAGATAATTTGGCATTTGTAGACCTAGCTACAAATATGAAAATGCTTTATCCAAAGGAAGATTTTGGTTTAGATCAAGACATGCTAGAGGGTATGAAAAATGAATTAGAGAGAATGAAAGAGGATGATTTTGATCGTGCAGAGTATTTTGCTTTCTTGGCTTCTCACATAAAAATCATTTATCCGGATGCAGAACTTGACATAGATGAAAGCGATTGGGACCGTTTAAGAGACGAACTTAAACAATATAGAAATCAAGAGGAATGGCAATCGTTTGTATCTATCGCGAAAATCATGAAGATCCTTGCTGCCAAAAAAGTAAAAATTACAGAAAACGGTTTAGAGTTAACGATGCCAAAAAAGAAAAATTCTTTGGTGTCGGAAACTCCGCCAATTCCCGAAATAAAGAAGTTTTAAATAATAAAAATAAAATGTCATTTAATCCTGACCGCATCAATATACACGAACTAACTATTGAAGAACCAGAAAAAGAATCTGATCTGTCTTTTGATCCAAAAAATATTTGGAGAGAGCAAGACTTTGATGCTTTACAAAAATTGGCATCAGGGAAGTTGTTGGAAAAAGGGGAAGAATATGCGGGAAGAGAATACTTGTTTTTGAATAGTAACGCAGCATTAGCCGTTTTAGACAAAGATAAGCTACCGGAAATTGATGATAAATATAAAGAAAGAATCTGGAAATTAATAACCACAACGCAAGCAATAGATGAGCGTTCGTTGTGTTATTTACATTTAAAGGATCTTGCGTGGGCGACTCAAATTTCTCCAGAATTTTTAGAAAGGAGCCGAGTTGATAGACACATTAATGTGACACACATTGTTAGTACGAACCCTACCATGAAATATGAGAGCGAATCTATTTTAAAAAATGAGCCCGTTTTAGAACAGGTCGTGGGTCTTGGAGAAGAACAGCTGGAAAAGTGCAGAAGCGCAAATGACTGGCGCCATGCATTTGAAGTAGCCTCTTGGCTTACGGTTGTTGGCAGTAGGCCAAAATTAAACAATCAAGATTTTAAAAATTTTGAACACGAATTAAAAAACCAAAGTTATGCAGGCTATTTAATTGAAGATGCAGCGGCCATGAGTATTATTTATCCAGACTATCCCTTGCAACTATCAGCAAAGGAAGGAGGAGAAATTAAATCATTTTTAACAGAACTAAACACATCTGAGGGGCTTAGGAGAGCCCCAAGAGAGGATTGGTGTATGTATACAGCTATGGCTAAAATTGCTTATGACAAGTGCAAGGAGGTTTCTTTAAAAAAAGGTTTTGGTTCAGAAACTCCACCAATCCCCGAAATTAAAAAGTTTTAATAAAAATATAATGTCATTTAATCCTGACCGTATCAACATCCACGAGTTAACAATAGAAGAACCGGAAAAACAAACCGAGCTTCTTTTTGATGTGGAAAGGGACATTTCAAAAGAGGATTGGGAAGGAATTAATATGAAAATTGAAGGTTGCATATTAAATAATAGCTGGAGCGATTATGCATCGCAGGCCATGAAAGTAAAAATTCTTGATCCTAGTAAAAATATTGGCAGAGACGATAACGCTCGGCAGGGAATGGAGCGAAAATTGGATGCGTATAAAAGTAGTAACAAAATTGATAATGAATGGGGTAGTTTTCTGAGCCAGGCTATGGCAATGAAAATTTTAGATCCCGAAACCGACGTTGGCTTGAACAATGATATAGAACAAAGATTAGGTGGATTTTTAGATACATTGAGAAATCGGCCAAGATCTTTTTGCTTTCATGCCATGGAAATGAAGATAATAAGCCCCAACATGGTTTTAAATATAGGAGAAACCATTTGGAAGGAAATGGAAAAAGACCTAGAATCGCAAAGAGTTAGTAATAATTGGATTGCGTTCGCCCGGGACGCTGTGGCGATGAAAATTCTTAATCCAGCAGTTGATTTAAAATTAGATAATCGTGCATGGGAAGGAATGAGGGCAAAGTTAGAGTATTATAGAGTGGAGCCAAATGAACATTGGCCTAATTTTTTTGAACAGGCAATGAATATGAAAATCCTCGCTGCCGAAGAAGTAAAAATTACCGATAAGGGTTTGGAAATCAATATGCGAAAAAAGAAGGACTCATTTAATACAGATGTCCCACCTATCCCTGAAATTAAAAAGTTTTAACAATAGATATATTTATGTCATTTAATCCTGACCGTATCAACATCCACGAACTAACTATTGAAGAACCAGAAAAAGAAACTGAGTTGCCTTTTGACGTGGAAAAAGATATTACGAAGGATGAGTGGGAGGAAATGAATAAGGAAATGGAAAGACAGAGAGGGTACAACGATTGGACACAGGCTAATAGGATAGCCATGGATATGAAAATCCTTGACCCCAAAGTAAATCTCAATATAAGTGATTCTGACTGGGAAGCGTCGAGGCAAAGAATTAAAGATTGGCAGACAAAAGGCAGTTGGGAAAGTATTGCTTCGGTGGCTAAGCAAATGAAAATTTTTAATCAGGACATTGGAATTAATTTAGATGACAAAGCTAAGCAAGGAATGATACAAGAACTATATAAAAAAAGAATTCAAATTAAAACAGGGATTCATGCTAACGCTAATTTCCCTCATAAACCTTGGAGTTTTACAGATTTCCCAAAGTTAGCAACTGAAATAAAAATCACAGATCCAAATATAGAGTTTGATGTGAATGAAATTGCTTGGGATGGCATGAGGCAAGAATTGGAGGGGTTTAGAGATGATAATAATTGGTATGCTTTTGCTCAACAAGCGATGCAAATGAAAATCCTAGATCCAAACATAGACCTTGGTTTAAATCAAGATGCATGGGATGGCATGAGAAGTAGATTAAAAACTTATGGAGGCGGAACTGGCTGGATTATGTTTTCTGGCCAAGCTGTTGCTATGAAAATCCTCGCTGCCGAAGAAGTAAAAGTGACCGATAAGGGTTTGGAAATCAATATGCGGAAAAAGAAAGATTCGTTAACTTCAGATGTCCCACCAATTCCCGAAATTAAAAAGTTTTAGTTAAAAATATGTCATTTAACCCAGACCGTATCAATATACATGAACTAACAATTGAAGGGCCGGAAAAACAGGCCGAATTGCCTTTTGACGTTGAGAGAGATATTACAAAAGAGGATTGGGAAAAACTTAGAGATGGCTTAGAGAAAAATAGGCAAGAGAGCAATTGGTATGGCTACTCTTCTCGCGCAATGCAAATGAAAATTCTTGATCCAAGTCAAGTTCTGAATCTTGATCAACATGTATGGAATGGTATGAAAGAAACATTAGAAGTGCATAGGCGAAATAGAGAGTGGTATGGCTACTCTACTCGCGCGATGCAAATGAAAATTCTTGACCCAAAACGAGATTTAAATATTGACAGAGCGGCATGGCAGGGCATGACGGATACTTTAGAAGGATATAGAAAAACTAATATGTGGGATGATTTTTCTCAATTGGCCATGGATATAAAAATTCTTGATCCAAAACAAGATTTAGGCCTTGACCCAGTTGCGTGGAAAGCAATGGTAGCTACTTTAGAAACATCGAAGGTAGGTGGGCATTTGGATGCTTGGCGCGCAATGGAATTGAAAATTATTGACCCAAATCAAGATTTAAATATTAATGCATCCGTTTGGCGGGAAATGAAAGATAGATTAGAAGAATTTAGAAGAGAGGATAGTGCTTATGATTTTTCTTGGCAGGCAATGGCAATGAAAATCCTCGTCGCAGAGGAAGTAAAAGTTACTGAAAATGGTTTAGAGTTAACAATGCCGGAAAAGAAAGGCTCATTTAATGCAGATATTCCGCCAATCCCCGAAATTAAAAAGTTTTAATTTTAAAAATAATATATAATTGAATAAAAAATATGGTATTTAATCCGGACAAGTCAGAGCCATCTATAGAAAATTTTGCAGATGCTTTGCCAGAAGAACAAAAAATAGAAAAACCTGCAGAGCAAGGCAGAAAGGCTATTAAATTTGAAGAAGCGGTTACCCCAGAACACCTTGAAATGATTTCTAAGGCATCGGGTGGTTTTAGGTTTAGAGAAGACCCAAATTTACCACCAAACAGAACAGGCTATACCAACCTTGTAACAAAAACTATTTGCTATAATCCTTTGTTATTAAAAGGTTCGCCCGAACTTGGCATAGAACCATGGCGGAAAATTGATGTGCAAGGATTTGCATATCATGAAGCAGGCCACCATGCACCGGAGGTTACGGTTTTGCAAGATAAATTACTGTCGGGCTTAAAAAATATAGAAATACCAGAAGATTATAAGGGTTCTCCAGATGCTGAGCAAAGATTTTTGGGTGCGATTCATTCACATTTACATAATGCATTAGCAGATGTGTGGTTAGAAAGTTTTATGGGACGCAGACCATATTATCCCGTAAGAAAAGCTATAACCAGTTTTCAAACAGAAAAAGGAGAAGTCACTGATTTTAAACAACAGGCTATGCCAGACCAATTTTTACAATTTTTATTAAGAAGCAGATATTTTAAAAAAGATAGCGGTGCAACTGGAAAAGAACAATCAAAAAAAGAATATTTAGAATATGCCAAAAAAGTGAAAGATGGATTAAGTCCGGAAGTTTTTAAAGCATTTAACAAGGTTGTAGATTCAGGAGCAATGGATGCTATTATGGACAAAAGTGCCTTTGAGAATTATTTTGCCAGTGGGTATGACGCCGATAGGAATATTGAAAAGAAGATGGCCGCATATAAACAAGTATTTTTACCCGAATATCTTCATTTGATGGAATTGGAATTAGAAAAAAGAAAACAACAAAAGCAACAACAAAAATTAGGCGAAGGTGGTGAAGGTGGTGAAGGAGGAGAAGGAGGAGAAGGAGGTGGTAGTGGAGGATCTTCATCTGAATCGGTTCCCCTAACAAAAGAAGAGGAAGAAGAAATAATTGAGCAGATTATAAAAGAAATAGAGGGTGCCGGAAAAGATATGGAGCCGTTGGCGCCGTCAGACGACGATGGCAAAAAAATTGAATTAACAATGGAGCAATTAAAAAAACTTTTAGAAGCCAGAGCGAAAGTTGCTAAGGGAGATAAGCCTGAAGGAGAGGCACCGGCTGAAGAACCATTGACCGGCGAAGAGGCGATTAGAATGATGGCACGAGATTTTGAAAGAAAAGAAAGAGAAAGGGCCAGAAGAGGTTTGGCTGAAGGTATGCAGGTAAAGCAAGAAACAATACAAAAATGGGAAAGAATAAAAGAAAAATATGACATTGAAATAGAATCTTTAACGATTTCTTTGTCGGAAATTTTTCTTGATGATAGAAGAAAAAAATTAGAATATCTTAAAAAAGAAGGAGAGATTGTGCCAGGGTTAGAATATGAAACCATTTCGGCTTTATTGTCGGGACAACTGGATCCGGAAACTAAAATGCGAACAGTAGAAAATCCTGAATTTTTGGAAACAGAAATGGAATGGATAGTTGATACTTCTGGTTCTATGTCTGGCGCTAAAATAGAAAGGTCCGTGGAACTTTTAGTTATTGTTTCAGAGGCTTTTAAAAGAGTTAGAGAAACCTTAGATGCGGAAAACTTAGTTTCAGAAAAAGAAAATCCTTTTAGAGTAGGCGTAACAAAGTTTTCATCTTCGCCAGAAAGAGTCACAAAATTAACCGAGCCAATAAACGATAGAAAGGAAGTTATAATCATAGATAAAGTTTCTGAAGTGGGTGGTGGAACAGAAGAAACCGAAGCAATTAGCGAGGTTTACCGAGAGTTAAGGTTGGGTAAAAAAAATGTCATTAAAATTATTTGTGTATTGACTGATGGCGAAGGAAACAAGGAAGGGGTGGCGCCAATTATTCAACAAGTTGAAAATGACAAGGAAGTAATTTTTCTGGCAGTTGGACTTGGCGACAGCAAGGAAGATGCTCAAGCAATTGTGGACACATATGTTTCTCCGCTTAAAAATACAGAAAGTAATGTTTCGGGGTTTGCAGTAGAAAAACCAGAACAATCTTTGCCATTAGTGTTGGAATTTTTAAGAAAAGAAGTCAATAAAAGAAAAAAATAGCAGTAAATTATGTCATTTAATCCAGACCGCGTTAACATCCACGAGTTAACCATCGAAGAGCCGGAAAGAGAAGCCGAGTTGCCTTTTGATGTAGAAAGGGATATTACGAAAGAAGACCGGGAAAAAATAAACCATGAACTAATAGAGCGTGACAAATATGGTGAATGGCAAAATGGAGAACTTGCCGTTGCTGCAAAGATTCTCTTAGACGGGCAGTCTGAGGACACTCCTAAAATAACGCAGTCTCTTAAAAAAGCATTTGAGGAAACTCGTGTAAAGAATTCTTGGGGACGATTTGCCGGACATGCTGGGAAATTCAAAATACTTGCACCAGAGCGTGTTGATGAAATAAAAATTACGCCATTTGAAAAAATGCAAATGGAGCATGAACTTTTACACAAAATAAGCCCTTATGGTATAAGCGGATTGGCCGACAAGGTTGGATTAAAAATACTTTTTCCAAAAGTCAATTTTAGAGAGCTTTCAGACGTAAGTGACTATGAAATACTTATGGAACAATGGCAAAAAGATAAAGATGATATTGGGATTGAGACTTCCCCCTTATCTCTGAAAGATCCATTTAGATTTTTTGAGAAAACAGCACAATTAAGACTTTTGGGATTTGAATTTACAGAAAACGTGACATTCACTGAAAAACAATGGGAATATATAAATAGTATGTTAAGCCGATTGCGTATTGATTTTGGCGGGAATTATCATAAGTTGTGTCGGGTTGCAAACGATTTAAAAATTATTACCGCCACACGGGCGGAAATTACTGATAAAGGAATAGAAGTTGAAATGCTAAAAAAGAAAGACTCTTTAACATCAGACACCCCACCTATCCCCGAGATTAAAAAGTTCTAATAAAATATAGCTACTAGACTGTATTAACATTCAGAAAAAGACACAACTAATCAGATGGCGTGCTGGGTCGCAAAAGACGAATGTTGGTTTTTTAATATCAATATTTTTAATTAGAAAGGTATCTTCCCATTTTTTTTAAATATATTCTGTAGGTCACCCATATTTTGAGGAATACTTTCTTGTTGTCTTTTATATTCTTCTTCCGCTAGTATTGCCTGTAATCTGGGGTTTGAAAGATTCGAGATGTTTTCTGATTTCTTTTCTTCTGTATAAAAAGTATTTGAAGTTATGGGCAGGATAGAAGCCGGTGCTGACTCATTTAAATTTAGGTAAGGTTGTTTCAATTTATAGGAGCCGTCTGTATCTTTCTGGAATGCCGGCATCCCACTGTTTGGTGGACTATAATAAGTTCCGCCACCACTGAATTTAATTAGTTTTTCTCCATTAGGCATATAGGTTATTTCCTGCCCAGGAGATTTTACCACATATGGATATTTTATCTCTTCCTGCTGAACAAACTTTTTAGGCGTCACACCCATAAATTTCATCCAACCTCTAAATCCATTTCCGTGATTATGCTCTTTTATTATTTGAGACACTAGCATCGTAAGTGCATCAACAGTATCCTCGTGATATTCTTTTCCAAATCCTATAAGTTGCGTTATTAAAGTTTCCGCTCCATTTTTTGGAAATAAAATAGTGCCGTCTTTAATGAACTTAGATATCATACTAAGCCTAGTTCTTTTGTCCTCACTAACTTTTATTCCTTCAACTTGGTTGTATCCGTCGTGTAGCATCTGCTGATAGTAACCGCTTTGAAAAGCATTAGCTTCAATGTAAAGTTTAGTTGAACTCCTTTCCCCGTACACATCTAATAAGTTTTTCATTAAATCAATTGCTTCGGGGAAGTTAACGTGTTTGTTAAACACATTGGGAAGAATATATATTTTTAGCTCATTGTCATCACGAAAAACTTGAGCTGAAACAATGGCCGTGAAATCAGCCGTCTCATTTTTTGATATGGCCATATCCGCCGCCGCCCAAGTGTATTGGTAACCGTACATACAATTTTTTTCGTATCTTTTTTGGGGTAGTGCCTCGTAGCGTTTTATCCAGCTAAGCAAAATTAATTTGTCGTCACTTGAAATTAAGTTGAGCAAAAATTCTCTTTCCCAAGTAGCCTCATCTCCAATTTTTCTCTTAAATTCTTTTAAAGATTCCGGCGTGGGGAATCTTCCCGGCCACAGACATGTGCCGTTCTCATCCATCAGTGGATATTTTCTGGCAATTCCAGACCTCGTGCCGTCATTAATTTCAGCCATTAATCTACCTACTAGAGAATATTCATGCAGAAAATTTCCTAATACAAATATTTTGGTGTCAGGAGTTCCAAGCGGTAATATTTCTGACGAAAACCAATTGAATATTCTGTCTCTGGATTCTTTGGTTCTTGTGGAGCTCAAATCTTCGATGTCATCGAGAATAATCAAATCCGGTCTGTGATGCTTGTACCTAAGTCCGCGGATTGCTTGCTCTGTTGAAACAACCATTATCTTTGCATCGTATTGCTCGAAGATAAGCCCAGAAGTAAATCCCCATTCACTTGTCTCAACCTTAAATGGTCCGATGTCATTGATCAAAAGCTTATTTACTTCCAGCGGTTTTTTAATGTTTGCCATGTGCTGACGTGATTGATGTTGAGTTTGGCTGGCTATGACCACAAAGTGGCTCTGCCCGCTGATAATCTTCCAGATTGGCAGGGAAGTTGAGAATATGGTTGACTTAGCCGAGCCACGAAAAGCCGAGAGCACACATAAATCATTTTTTTTATCTTCTGTCATCTTAAACATCTCGCGCTGGAAGTCGGCCGTCGGACTGGTTATATATTCAGAAAAGTATAGCAAGAAGAACAGAGCGTGACTTCGTCTAGCAAGTTTTTGCCTAAGCGTTCGGCTGTGCCTAATTGCGTCAATTAAAAATGTAAGTTTTTCTAAATTCATGCTATTTTTTATCCACTTCCTTAATTATATTTTCCTCATAACCGGCAAGCTCTAAAGCTTGGCGGAGTATTTCAACTTCGTCGTCAGTTAATTCTTCTCTGATGTGGGTCATTGATCCAGATAACTCAATTTTATTTCTGTATTCATCTTTTTGGTGAGTCAGCCAGAAGATTATGCCTCGCATGTTACCCTGCTTGATTGCGTTAATTAGGTTTGCCTCCGCCACATCTGAAATTAAAGATTTTCCCATATTCATTGCTTCATCAATGTCTTTTGCAAATTTGGGGTCGTCTTTTTTCCATCGCAAGAGAGTCATGCGCGAAACATCAGCTTTTTGACAGGCAAGTTCAATAATCGGGATTTTTCTGATTTGATCTAGTATTAATTCCTTTGTTTTATTATTCTTTTTCATATGACCTTGGCCTTGAGCCCTGTTAATTTTTCAAATCTTTTAATTGTTGTTAGGCAATATTCTAAGTCAATTTCAACTGCAAAACATTTTCTTTGGGTTTGTTCACATGCTAAAAGACAAGTTCCGCTTCCAAGAAATCCATCATAAACTATATCGCCAATATTAGTTGAGTTGAGAATTAATCTTCTTATTAAACCGATCGGTTTAGTTGTCGGGTGCATCGTGTTTTTGGCGGGTCTTGGATAAAACAATACAGATTTATCTTTTGATTTTCTGAACTTATGCGTGCCAAACCACGAATACAAAATTAATTCGTGCATCGGAGCATAATCTAATCGGCCGACCACGCTTTGCGATTTTACCCAAATTAGTAATTGGGCGATTTTAAATCCTTTCTCGACTAAAGCATCTCGTAAAGAGAATAACATTTTGTCGGCATTGAAAATGTAAGAAGAGTTTTTGCTGGCTAAGTAGGGAATTGTGGCTTCCAGCCATTCTTCGTTGAATTTTTTGTATTCCTCGTGGGTTTGCAGTTGGTCATTCTCAATCTTTTTATTTTTAAATAAAGTTTTAAAATTTTGTTTAGATTCTACGGCCGCAACTCCATACGGTACATCACAGCAGACGAGGTTTATCTTATCCCTTCCCATCAATTTAGCTATCAAAGATTTATCGCGTGCATCTCCATACGCTAAGTAATGATTTCCCAATTGCCAGATGGTTCCCGGCTTAATTAATTTTTTTGGCTTTTGTGTTTGTAAGTTTTTCATACCTGTTTATTATTAATTGGCAAAATATTGGCTCTACATCGACTAAGTAGGCCGTTCTTTTAAGTTGCTCGCAAGCGACCATTAAACTTCCAGATCCCGCAGTTTCGTCTAAGATTATGTCGCCTGGCCTTGAGCATCTTCGCAAAGATTTTTCATAAAGCGAAGGCGGTTTTTCAGTTGGGTGTTCCATTTCATTTGCAGACAATCTTTTGACCAACCAGATGTCCAGCATATCTAAAATTTCTTCTATCAACCTATTTCCAGTTGTCATTTCTTTATTTAAAACTTCATTCAGATTTTTGACTCTGTCTGAAAGAAAAGGTGCCCCGCGAGTTCCATAAAGACACAACTCCATAGTTTTATTAAACGCGACTTGAGGCGTTGGGTTTTGGTTTCCCTTAATCCATGCGCATAATCTTTTCTGGCTTATTTCGGCATCCTTGTATAGACCTTGGATCATGCCAACATATTTAAAATCCATCCAGAAAAATACGTGGCAGTCTTTTTGACAAACGGACAATCCATTTTTAATTAAGCTTTGGACAAATTGTCTATACTCTTCATCGGTTTTACTGTCGTTTGTGTGTCCGCCGTAATTTCTTTTACCACCGATTCCTGAGTTGTATAATCCTGCAATTCCCATGTTGTAAGGAATGTCAGAATTAATAACATTTATCTTGGCATCGCCAACCAATTTTTTGATGGTTTCTACCTTTGTGCTGTCTCCACAAATTAGCTTGTGTCTGCCCAAGGCAAACATGTCCCCAATTTTAATATTTGTTTTTTTGGCTTTTTCAATTTCCTTTTCTAACTGGAAATTATCATCCTCAATTTCTAAATTTTCATCCCAAATATTAGCTAAATCCTCGCTTTCGAATACTTCTAGTAAAATGTGCGGATCAAATTCTTTTAAAAGCTGATAATCAAAAGCGCCTTGATTAGCATTCATTCTGAGCAAGAGTTCCTGCTCTTTTTTGATGCTGGCGATGTTCACGTAAACCACCGGAACCGTTTTTATCTTAAGTTTCTGAGCTATGGTCCAGCGGAAATGCCCTGAAATTATTTGGTTGTTTCTGACCTGGCAACAGTTCACAATTAAAGGTTCTGTTAACCCAAATTTTTTAATGCTTTCGGTTAATTTTTTGATTGCCTCAGGTGACCAGTATCTTGGATTTTTTGGATTGCCGTGAAGCGAGTCAGTTGGCACGTATACTATTTTTATTTTATTATCCTTTGTCATAAGTTTATATTTATGTTAATTATTTTTTACCTTATTTCCTTTCGGGCTTCCGGCAAACAAAAAAGCCCAAATCTAGGTCATTCTCGTAAGAATAAACCGATTTGGGCTTCGTAAAGCCAATAGCTACGATGTCTCGTAAGGCATCATAACACTAAATTGTTAATCTAATTCTGTATCTTTGAAATTAAGGTCTTCCGGGATTCTTAAAACTTTATTGCAACCAATGCATTTTATGCTTCCCTTGACGAAGTATGAGAAGTCTACAACTTTCATAACCACCTTGCTACAAAATCTACAATAAGCTATCTTGTCCTTAACTGATTCTATTTTAGCACCTCCAGAATCCTTGTCAAGTTTTTCGTAAATTTTATTTAAAGTTATTTCTATTCTTGACTTCGGCGACACAACGTACCTCGGTATTATAATCGGTTCTTGTTGGCTTTTTTTGAAATCTTCAATAGATTTTTCTATTTCTGGAGCGGATGAAGCTACTGCAGAAATCGTTTCGTGTGCATCAGTAGCAAATTTCATCATCGGCTCAAATTGTTCAGCAAAATTTTTTATGACAGCGTCGCGCATCTTAAAAAACTCAGCTACCTGCGGTTGCATAGCCTTCTCTAACTCTTTGGCTCTTCCTTCTAAATACTTTTGGCCTTCGGGCGTTTTAATATATTCCCGGTAGGGCATAGCATCAAGAATCACTTGCCTGTCCTTATCGATATTGTTTTTTGATTTAGGTTTTTTGCCGTTAGCCATATATCTTTATTATGATGTATCTTATCACACGTAACATTAAAAAACACGCCCTATTACGTAACATTGTAACATTTCACGACTAAAATCGGACAAAATGTTACATGGCTTTTGATATGTTACGAGGCTTGATCCGAGTTTTTAGCTATGGTTTGCGCCACTTATCTCTGCCTCCAACGTCCGTATTTCTTACGCGCTCAACGTGTGGTGCGAAGCCCGGATTCAACCCTCGGGCTTTCTCAATTGCTTCTTTCTGGTTCGGTAAAACCGCAGAGGCCCTATCTGAACCCTTTCTCTTTACGGCGTAACCGCCTTCCGGACGCTGTTCTATGTATATGTCTTTTGATTTATTCATATATTAAATTTATCACTTAAAGTCTTATTCTTCAACTGTTTTTTAAAAAATGACTGAGACCCACGAGCTATAAAATCAGAATTGGCAAAAATCCCTAAGAGTGCTATAATGCCCTTAGTGAATACATAACTCTCGGGCACTTAACCCGAGTTGCCCGCTTTGTAAAAAAAAGACCAAGGTATTTGCCTTGGTTTGCAGTAGGGGCTATTTGCCCATGCTTTTTAAAACTTCGAGGTATAGTGCCTCGACAATTTTCTCTTGAGCTTTACCAGACCTGGCGTAATGATCAAGCCCTGGCGCCGAATTTATTTCCAAAACCCAGTATTTGCCGGGTTTTTTGGTTATGTCATCAGCAATCATCAAGTCAACGCCACAAAGACGTAGCCCCATGTCTTTAGTCAGTCTGGTTGCAATGCGACGAAACTCTGGGTGCATCGTGGACGTGACATCCACCGAGTCTCCGCCCGTTGAGAGGTTGGCGTTGTCCAGCAGATAAACTCTCTCGCCTTTTTTGGGGACGGAATCTAAGTTCATCTTCTGACGTTTCAACTTCTCTAGCATCCGTGGATCATCTATTTTGATTTTGGTGTCTCGGCTAGATGCAACAAATTCTTTTTGCTTTTTGCGAAGCAACTGCCCAATGGTTGAAGTGCCGTTTCCAATAACGTTTAGCGGGATGCGCTGATAAGCAGAAATAACCCTGTTGTCTAAAACAACTATGCGGTAATCTTTGCCTTTTACAGGTCTTTGGACAATTGCAATCCTGTCGCGCTTGAATATGTCGCGCATTGCCCTGTAAAACTCGCGTTTGTTGCTAACCAGAGCAACGCCAGATCCCTGGCTGCCACCGTTTGGCTTCACAATGACTGGGAAACCCAAGTGAAGGGCATGTTTGTATGCCGCATCGATGTCTCGTCCAGTTTTTGCAATCGCTTTTCCCCAAATATCAGAGTAAAAAGTTTTTCCTCCTGGAATAATGGGATAACCCATTGCTTTCATGAAGAAGTTCGCATAGTCTTTGTCGCGGGCTATTTCAGAGGCTCCAAGAGAGTTCAAGTCAAGGCTTGAATATCTGAAATATCTTTTTTTCCCATTTTTATAGACAATTTGGCCGACGATTTTCCATTTTGGCTCCATTGTAACAACAGCCCCAATGCGAGGGGCAATTTTCTGAAGTAGCCGTCCAACGAGTGGCGTAGTATCTTTTTTTACTTTTCTTTTCATGGCGGGTTCCTTTTGTTTGTCAAAGAGTGTCTGTCGCGCTTTATAATACACTATTTTTTATTTTTAGCAAGGTCTGTTGTCCTGAAAAACGCTATGGCATTTTGTCTGGAATTGATATATAAATATAGTTGAGGATAATAAAAAATATAATTAATTTAAAATAAAAATAATATGGAACAAGAAACAAGAAATTTATTAAATAAAACTTTTATGTTGGTACAAGTTTTAGTTGTGGGTGTTTTAGTTTTTTTGGTAGCACAAATTATTTTCCAAAATCAATTATTGCAACAACAAAATGCTTATCAAATAACAGTTTCTGGTGAAGGGAAAGTTTATGCTAAGCCCGATGTTGCCACGGTGAGTTTGGGCGTTACAGCACAGGGCAAAACAGTTGCTGAAGCTACAAAAAATGGCACAGATAAAATGAATACTGTTATTGATGCAATTAAGAAGTTGAAAGTTGATGCAAAAGACATCCAAACAACAAATTATAGCTTAACGCCAGTATATGAAAATTATACTACCCCAATTGCTGTACCCATGATTTATCCTGGAAACGTTAGTAGTGGCAGTAGCACTATTAAAACAGGCTCAACAGTTACAGGTTATAGGTTAGACCAAAATGTTCAAGTAAAAATAAGAGATTTTACAAAAGTAGGAGATATTTTATCTCAATCAACAGCAACTGGTGCTAATGTGGTTGGAGATTTGCAATTCACCATTGATAACCCAGAGCAATTTAGAGAGCAAGCAAGGGCAACCGCCATCAAACAAGCAAAAGCTAATGCAAATAATTTAGCCAAAGAATCAGGTATCAATTTGGGCAAAATAATTAATGTTTATGAAGGGTATAATCCTTCTCCAGTAATGTATAATTCATTATCCAAAAGCTCGGGAATGGGTGCGTCAGATGCAGTTTCCGTACCAGCAATCCAGCCTGGCCAACAAGAAATTGATGTAACTATTAATTTAACTTACCAAGTTAAATAAAAATATGAAAAAAATTTATTTATTGGTTATAGTATTGTTAGTTTTGTTAGCAACACTCACGATAAATTTATATTTTTTAAGTAAAAAAGTTATTGCGCCCATTGTCCCAGTTACAAGTTGTATACAGGCGGGAGAAATTTATCAAAGCCCTGCTGTTTCGGGAGTTAAGAAAGGAAAATGTTGTAGTGGACTAACCGTGATCGAGCAAGCCACAAACCCAGATTGTGAACAAGCCAAACTTGCCGGAGGACAGGACTCTATATGTTCTGCGTGCGGCAACGGAAGGTGTGAACAATGGGAAAACAAATGTAATTGTCCTCAAGATTGTAACAATAATTGTGCAAAAGAGGGAGAAGGTGTTGGGGGAAGCGCAGTAGGAAGCAAGCAAAATTGTTGCCAGGGTTTGAAAGCAATGTCTGGGTTTGAATATAACGGTGGGTGTTCTGACATAAGGGTGCCTGGAAGCGCTGTTATTTGTAGTAGTAAGTGCGGAAATGGGATTTGTGAATCTTGGGAAAATGGATGCAACTGTCCCTCAGATTGCCAAAAAATAGGAAATGGCTTACGAATTCCAAAAAATAATGCCGAGTTACAGTCATGTGTTCATGATTTTGACTGTTTAGTAGTTGAGGCTAAAACATGTTGTGGATGTTTTGAAGTGATAAATGGTATATATGATACATATTGGAATTCTTTGCAGTCTGAAAAGTGCGTCGTAAGCACTGCTTGCCCCGTATGTAAATATAACCTTGGTAATTCTAAGGGTGTTTGTATAAATAATGTTTGCCAAGTTAAGTCTAAGTGGTAATCAAAAATTATATGGCAGAATATAATCCAAAAAATGAAGATAACAAATGTATTTTTTGCGAAATAGTAGCTGGCAATATTAAAACGCCCGGTGTATTTTGGGAAGATGAAGAATTTATGGCATTTTTATCAATTGACCCAAATACAAAAGGTTTTTCTTGTGTAATTCCCAAAAAACATTTTAGCAGTGATGTTTTGAAAATGCCTGACAACGAATTGCAAAAATTTATTGTTGCCGCTAAAAAGGTTGGCGGAATATTAGAAAATTATTTTGATGACGTGGGACGAGTTGGCCTAATAGTAGAGGGTATGGGAATAGATCATGCTCATATAAAGCTTGTTCCTATGCATGGCACAGAGGCTTTTAAAAATAGTGGATGGAAGCAAATTCTTAGTGGAAAACAATTTTGGTTTGATAAATATGAAGGGTGGATTTCTTCTGGTAGCGGGGCTACGGCTGACCCAGAAGAGCTAAGAAAATTGGCTGAAGACATCAAGCAGAAGGCAGGTTGATTTTTATGTGATTCGTGGTAGTATAAAATCGAAATAGATTCGAGTTATTTTAAATATGGACTCTCAAATAGAAGAAATAAAAAGTAAGCTTAATGTATTGGATATTGTTGGAGGCTATGTTAAGCTTTCAAAAACTGGAATTAACTATCGTGGAATTTGTCCATTTCATTCTGAAAAAGGGCCATCTTTTTTTGTAAGCCCAGGTAGGCAAATGTGGAAATGTTTTGGTTGTGGAAAAGGTGGAGATATTTTTGAATTTATAAAAGAAATTGAAGGAGTGGAGTTTGGAGATGCCCTAAGGCTTTTGGCCAATAAAGCAGGAGTTGAATTAAAAAGGGAAAATCCCCAAATAACTAGTGAAAGAAAAAGATTATATGAAATTTGTGATTTGGCAAGTTCTTTTTTTGAAAAACAATTAGGAAGTTCGGCATATGGCAAAGATGCAAAAGAATATTTATTGAAAAGAGGGATTACCGAAGAAAGTATAAAAAAATGGAGGCTTGGTTATTCGCCAGACACTTGGCAGGGATTGTCAGATTTTTTAGTGGGCAGGGGATACAACAGGGAGGAAATTGTAAGGGCGGGGCTTGCTGTGCCGTCTGATAAGGGGAATAACCCATATGATAGATTCCGTGGTAGAATCATTTTCCCAATTTTTGATTTGAATTCTCAGGTTGTTGGTTTTACTGCTAGAATTTTTAAAGATGCTGATAAAAAAGAAACTGCTAAATATATTAATACTCCCCAAACAATGCTTTATGATAAGAGCAACGTTCTATACGGACTTAATTTCGCAAAACTTTCTATTAGAAAGAATAACCAATGCGTATTGACAGAGGGCAATACAGACGCCATAATGTGCCAACAAGCTGGTTTTGAGGACACAGTGGCAGTATCGGGTACAGCATTAACTGAAAGGCATTTAAACATTTTGAGAAGATATACCGATAATTTAATTTTAGCTTTTGATATGGACTCTGCTGGAGATGCAGCGACAAAAAAGGGGATTGACTTAGCGATATTGCAAGGTTTTAATATCAAGGTAATACATAGTTATATCGGCGCAAAAGATCCAGCTGAAATAATTTTAGAAAATCCTAAAATTTGGATTGAATCACTGAAGACTGTTGTAGAGATAATGGATTTTTCTTTTAATTCTGCGCTATCTAAATTTGATAAAAATACTCCACAGGGAAGAAAAGAGATAAAATTCATACTTTATCCAAGGATAGCTATAATTCCAAATACTATTGAGCAGGCAAAACAATTTCAAAAACTAGCTCAAATATTCAATGTAAAAGAAGAGGACGTAAGAGCTGATTTTAATGAGTGGAAAAAGAATAATCAAAACAAGGGACAAATAACGACTAGGGTTAGCGTAGAAAAAGTTATACCAATTAGCAAAAATAACCCTACAGCAGAGGGGAGAAAAAAACTTTTAGAAGATAAAGTTGTCTCACTAGTTTTAAAAAATCCCGAAAATTTAAATTTAATTGAAAAATCTCATCACTATCTATTTACAGAAAAAACAAGAAGCTTAATTGAGAATATTAAGGACAGTGCACAAAAAAGAGGTAATGATGCAGAGGCTATTTTTGTAGATATTAAGAAAGATGAATATAAAGATTTATTAGATGTAATGGCCTTAAAAGCAGAAATAGACTATGAAGATGATGGCGAAGATGAGATTAACCTTTGCCTTTCTCAGTTAAAAGATATAGAATTGAGAAACAAGTTGACTGAAATTTCAGGGGCAGTAAAATCGGAAGATGACGAAGAAAAGAGAGATGCGCTAATTAAAGAGTTTACAAAAAACGCTAAAGAATTACATCAAAAAATATAAAAAATATTTTATGGCAAAGCAAAAAACAAAAAAGATTAAAAAGGTTCAGAAGCTGAAAAAGGTCTTAAAGCCCAAAAAAATAATAAAGGCTAAAAAATCAACTGGTAAGCCACACAAAATAGAAAGAGTTTCTAAAAAAAATGTGATTGACCAGGTGCAACTTGATGCGCTTTTAAAAAAGGGTGAAGAAAGGGGTTTTGTTACAACCTCGGAGATTTTGTATGCTTTTCCTAAAATAGAACATGATATTGAAGGTTTAGAAAAAGTTTATGATGATTTCAAAGAAAGGGGAGTTCAGGTTAAAGAAATGCAGGAGTTTTTAGAAGTAAAACCAAAAAAAGGAGCAAAAGGAGCAAAAGCTAAAAAACCCTTGATTGGAAAAATTGATCCAATCCAAATGTATTTGAAAGAAATTGGAAAGTCGAGCTTTTTGTCGGCACGTGAAGAAAAAGAATTAGCAAAAAGAATTGAGGCTGGTGATGAAGATGCAAAAAATAGGTTAGCCTTGGCAAATTTAAGATTAGTTGTTTCTATTGCCAAGAAATATGTGGGAAGGTCGCCAAACTTAACAATGCTAGACTTAATTCAAGAAGGAAATTTAGGTCTTTTTAAGGCAGTTAAAAAGTTTGATTGGAGGCGAGGATACAAATTTTCAACTTATGCAACTTGGTGGATTAGACAATCTATTACTAGAGCCTTGGCTGACCAGGCCAGAACAATTAGAATTCCCGTGCACATGATTGAAACAATTTCTAAATACACAAAGGTAAGAAAAAATTTATTGCAGGAATTAGGCAGGGAGCCATTGGCCGAAGAAATTGCTGCTGAAATGGATTTAGATGTGGAAAAAGTACATCACATAAGAAAGATTGCGCAAAAAGCAGTATCTTTGGAGACCCCTGTTGGAGAAGACAAAGACAAACAAGATAGTGTTTTGGCTGAGTTTATAAGGGATGATAAAACAATTGCGCCAAACACAGAAGCTTCTAGGAAACTTTTGAAAGAAAGATTAAAAGAAATTTCTAGCGAGTTGACTCCAAGGGAATTGAAAATTTTAGGGATGAGATTTGGTTTAGATGATGGTGTAATGCATACTTTAGAAGAAACAGGGGAAGAGTTTGGCGTTACCAGAGAAAGAATCCGTCAAATTCAGGCAAAAGCTTTAGAGAAGTTGCGCAAACATAAAGAGCTCAAAAAAGTTAAAGATTATTACTAACCTGTCTGCCGGCAGGATAAAAAAATCCCCGAAAGGGGATTTTTATTTTTTGGTTTGGTTTAAAATTCTGTTATTAAATTTATATCTTGTGCATCTTCTATTTTACCTCTGTGTGAGCCCATAGTATCTTCTGATGAGCGATGTGTATACTCAAAAATTATTTTTTTTCTTTCATCTATAGAGAAGTCTTGATGATTTATAGCGGGCCCTCCAATACACCCGCCGTTACAATTAAGTAAGTCTAAAAATTTGTATAACTTCGAGCCTGATTTTATTTCTTCAAGTGCTTTTTTGATATTTTCTATGCCATCTGTAACAAGAATTTCTCCTTCTTTAAAAAATTTTTGGATATGGGATGTGGCAGCTAATCCCCCAGAAATAGGATAAATTTTTGTGTATTCACTTATTAATGAGTCAAAGTAGTAATTTCCATTGAAGTTTTCTTCTTTAATGCCATTTTTTTCAAAGATTTGTTTTAAATCTTTTAAGTTTATTACAGCATCTATTTCTTCGTGTTTCGGCGCCTCAAGCGTCTCTTTGGCAAAACATGGTGAAATGAAAATAATTTTGCAATTAGGGTTAAATTTTTTGTAAATTTTTGCCATTGCTACCATTGGGGAAACAATTGGCATAAGATACTTTGTAAATTCTGGGTACTGGTTTTTTATAAAAGCAACAACCGTGGGACAGGGAGTAGAAATAAATAATTCCTGCGAGGGGTTATCTTTTATATAATTTTCATAAGCCCAATTTACCATTTTGGCACCAAAAGTTAGCTCAGTGACTTCTTCAAATCCTAGCGCGCGCAACATTCCGATAATATTGGGATATTTGAAATCAATAGCAAAAGTTGGCGCCAGCATTGCCACTGCCGTATTGTTTTTTATTAGTTCAATTTTTTGTTGTAACTCCATTGATTTAAAATCCCCAAGATTTTACCATTGACCAGATAACAATTAAAAAAATAATTATATAAAGTACAACAAGGTGCCAAGCTGGCACTGATAGAAATGTAAGCGCTGTAATTAAGATGTCTCCGATTGCCATTATTTTATTGTACTTGATTTAATAAAGTTTCCCCAAATAAAATTGAAAAAAGTTTTTGCTTGGTCTAAGTAATAATTTGCTGGAGTCAATATCCAATCAAAGCTTTGATTCCATTTGTCTACGTTTACAGAAACTCCAAAAGGAGATAATATTTTATCTACATCAAATCCGAAATATCTTTGCAAAACATAAATTAACCCTAAAATTAACAAAATACCAATAGCAATTTTGATAATAGGGCTTACTATAAATTTTATTAAAAATACAACAATAGCAATTACTACAACTATTTCTATGATAGATGTAAGATCCATAATTTTATTTGATTATTAATAATTCTTTATTAATTTTACCACAAAAAGATAAATCAATGCAAAATAAAGCTATTGGACTGTTTTTTCTGAGATTAATTGGTTGAGTATTTTTTTGACCTCATTCATGCTGGCTTGGTCAATTATGGAAATGGGAATAATTTTTTTTCCCCCTTCGGGCGATCTGCCGAAGGCAGAAAATTCTTTTTTGATTTTTATAACAGTTTTTTCATCAATCAAGTCACTTTTACTTAAAAATATGTATTCTTTTTTATCTAAAAGTAAATCTCCATAATTCTCTAGCTCGTGTCTGACGGTTTTATAGTCAAGCAGGGGGTTATTAGAGTCAGCAGAAATAAAATGAAACAAAATCTTTGTACGCTCTATGTGTTTTAAGAATTTCACGCCAAGCCCCTTGCCTGTTGAGGCGCCCTCTATGAGCCCAGGTATGTCAGCCAGTATTAGGTCGTAATATACGCCCAAATTTGGCTCTAGGGTGGTAAAAGAATAATTAGCCACCTTTGCTTGCGCTTTAGTAAGTTCGTTTAACAGGCTTGATTTCCCTACGTTTGGTAGGCCTACAAAACCTACATCAGCTATCATTTTGAGTTCTAAGTGTAGTTCAAACTTTTCACCTGGTTTTCCTTCTTGAAATTGTCTTGGGCTGGTGTTGATTGCACTTCTAAAATACCAATTTCCTTTTCCGCCAATTCCACCCTTTGCAACTAACTCGCGTTGGCCAATTTTTGTGATTTCAATGTCTTTGTTTGTGGTAATATTGTGGCAAACCGTGCCTACTGGTACATGTAAAATAAAATCATCAGCATTACTACCATCGTGGAGTCCTGATTTCCCGTTTTCTCCATCTGGTGCGTTGTAGTCTTTTTTAAAACGAAAATGCCTTAAAGCTCCAAGGTCTGCGCATCCTTCCAAAAAAACGCTTCCACCAATTCCACCATTCCCGCCAGTTGGCCCTTTAACAAATTTTATTTTACTAAAAGTTGACATGCCCTTTCCACCATGTCCAGCTGAAACAGTAATTTTTACATCATCTACCATCATAGTTTTTTTATTTTACGTATAAATTGCAAAAGCAATGCCCATCTTTTTCAACCTCATCTTTGTGCCAAATGCAGGGGCAAATCTTTTTTGCATCTTCCTCTTTGTCGCCAGAAACTCTTCTGCACGGGCAATATTGTGCCCCATGAGTTTCTTCGTTGCGCAAAAGTCCGTCTATAATTCTTTCCACGGTTTTTTCATCGGGGTTTAATTTGAACCCGCTAGTTTCTGCATGCTCTTGGAATTCTTTTTTTAATTTTTTTACAATTTCTTCTTTTTCCATTATTTTGTTTCTTTAATTGTATTTTCTACCCACTCTTTTATGGAATTTTCAGGTATTAATCCTACAAAATTATTTACTTGTTTCCCATTTTTAAACATAAAAACTGAAGGAATTTTTTCTACATCAAATTTTTGTGAAGTAGCGGGGAACTCATCTACATTAATTTTCCACAAAACAACATTTTCCTTAAAATGTTCAGCTACTTTTTCTAAGATTGGGCCTAAAACTTGGCATGGCCCGCACCATGTAGCAAAAAAATCTACTAAGACAAATTTGTCTGTGGCGCCAAGCTCTTCTTCAAAATTTTTATCAGTTATATTTTGTGTCATTTTTTTAATTTAATTTATATCGTTTAATAATATTTGGTGGTCTTTCTTAAACCATTTTAAACAAATGTGATAAATGCCAAACGTTATAAAGTATGCGGCCATTACATCTATGGTGTAATGGTAATGCCCAAGCAAGGCTAATATACCTAATATAACAGAAATAGAGACAAATGAATAGCGTAATTTCTTCTCTGGCCAAAAAATTAAAGCCATTAGAAACGGGAAGCCCACATGCCCTGAAAAAAATAAATCTCCACCCGAGGTAATGCTTTTAAAAATATTTAAGTTTGTGGCAACAATATTTGGGTAAATTCCCACGTGAGTCATGGTTATAAAAACAGAACGAATCAAAATAAAAACAGAAGTGCTTTTTAGTATAAAAAGCATTCTTTGAGGCTTAATTAAACATAGAATTATTATAAAAATAATTACGGCAAAAAAGCCATAAACAAAAATATCGGCTACATTAAAAATTGGGATATTGCTTAAAATTATGTCTGTGACAGCATTGCTTTGTTTATCGGTGGCATAGTCTGAGGCAAAATATTCAACAACCAAGCTTACAAATAAAAAAACTATTCCCGTAACAAGGGAATAAGCAAAATATTTGTTTGTTAAATATTTTTTATGAATCATTTTATTAGAAAATACCCAATTATTATTATGCCCAATATAATTCTGTAGTATCCAAACACTTTAAAGTTGTGTTTTTGAACATAATTCATGAAAAATTTTATTACCACTAGGGCTGTAAAAAAAGAAACAATAAGCCCTATTATTAATACGGAAAGCTGGCTTGGATTGAGTAAGGCGTGATATTTTAACAAGCTGTATCCGGTAGCAGCTATCATTGTTGGAATTGCCAGAAAAAATGAAAATTCTGTTGCTACTAATCGCGAAGTGCCAAGAAGCAGTGCGCCAATTATTGTAGCTCCAGATCTTGATGTGCCAGGAATCATGGACAGGCATTGAATTAATCCAATAAAAAATGCTGTTTTATAGCTAAGATCTTTTATAGAAGTAATTTTTGCATTGTGATTTAATTTTTCAACAATTAAAATAATTATTCCGCCAATTAGTAAGGCAATGGCAACCGTCCAGGGATTAAATAATTTTTCTTCAATTTTGCTAGCAAACAATGCTCCAACTATTATGGCAGGTAAAACGCCAACCAATGTTTTGAGCCAAAGACTTTTGTCTTGCCAAAGTCGTTTCTCTCCCTTCGGGAGATGTCCCGTAGGGACACAGAAAAAGAAAACCACTGCCAAAATGGCGCCAAGTTGTATAACTACATCAAAAAGTAAAGTAAAATTTTTATCAAAAGTGATAAATTGATTTACCAAAATTAAGTGCCCCGTAGAAGAAATAGGCAAAAATTCAGTGAAACCTTCCACCACACCCAAAATTATTGCAGTAATATAGCTAAGCATATAGTTATTCTATCAAAAAATTGCCCAAGGGGCAATTTTTGTAATTATGCGTCGTAGTGAGTTTCGGGGTAGTTTTTAAATATTTCTTTTTTCTTTGAAATGTAACCTTTTTTGTCTGGTTCTTTCTGCATAGAGGTAAGCCAAGAAATAAAAGGAATTCTGTGTTTGTCTAAGCACCACTCAGTATCTTTCATAAGTGGTTTTTTTTCATCTTTAAACTTATCAAGCAAAGTTAAGGTAGCTTGTAAGTTTGAAGGAGACAACTTATTATGCTCTTCTAAAAATTGTTCTTTATTAATTAGTGTTGTCATAATAATACCTTATTTAAAGGTACCTAACCTTAACATACTTTCCGTAAAAAAACAAGCCCCGTTAGAAATCGTGATTTCTAACGGGGCAAGCCCACTTTTATAAAATAAAAAAGCCGACGATTTGATTCGTCGGCGAGAAGCTTTGACTTGCTTGTTTCAGCCTTGGGCATGCATTACTGCTTCGCCCCATGATATTGGTGGGTCAAAATTAATGCCATCAACATCGAGGCTAATCGCTATGCACTTGGTTTTGATTGCCCGCAGGAATGCGTGACCTTGGCATAACAGTCTTGTGTGTACATCTCCGTGGGCGACCGCAATATCTTTTCGGAAAAGTGAAGCCATGTCGTCGACGAAGTGTTGAATCCATATTTCATCGAGTTGCAATTCGCAAAGTGTTGACCCGCTAGTCACGCCTATGCCATTGAACCACTCATTGAAGAAAGCCCATGCATAGGTGAATCTTGCTGATACCGTGCGCATTTCATCAAGAAATGCACCAATTTGCATTAAGTACACTTTTGTCGGCTTATATTCCGGTTCGGGCGCTGGCACCGGCTGTTGTTGAGCTGGCTTGCTCCGGGAAGGAATGAAAAGAATGACAGCGAGTCCGCCGGCGAGTGATGCAACTATAATGATGTATGTCCAAATTGGATGTTCAATCGTCAAGTAACGGGCTGCGAAGTAGGTGATGATAACCTGGGAAACGATGGTGATAGTGTTTTTCATTGGTTTGATTTCTGGGGTTGGTTTGTCAAAGAAGCATTCCTCTCTGGATGCTTATATCTTATGACTTTTCTAAAATTTGTCAACTAAAAAACCGCCAAAAGGCGGTTTGGGAAAGCGAGGCCCGCCCTGGGCGCGCCGAGCGACTTTTAGTAGTCGAATTTTACGCCGGACTCGGCGCGATCTGCGCGTTTGGCGTCAACTTCGCGCAAGTGCATTTTTCGGATACGAATATTCTTTGGAGTAACTTCAACTAATTCATCATCTCCAATATACTCAAGCGAATCTTCCAAATTCATTATTTTTGGCACGTTAAAATGCTCTCTGTTTTTTTCTCCTTTAGATCTCATGTTGGAAAGTTGTTTTTCTTTACAAACATTTACACGTATATCGTTTGGTCTTGAGTTTTGTCCAACAACTTGACCTTCATAAACCGTAACCGCTGGCCCAATAAATAAAATTCCGCGGTCTTGAACATTTTTTAAGCCGTAAAGTCTGGTGTCGCCGGTTTCTGTGGCAACCAAGCTACCGTTGTCACGTTCTTTCCAGTTGCCAACATCAAGCATATATTCAAAAAATATTGTGTTAATTATTCCCAAGCCTTTTGTGTCAGTTAAAAATTCATTCCTATATCCAAACAATCCGCGGGTTGGAATAATAAATTCTAGAAATGCCACGCCATTATGATTTCGCATTTCTTTTAATTCTCCCTTTCTGACTCCCATTTTTTGCATTACTACACCCTGATAAGTTTCGGGAACTTCAATAAATATTTTTTCGTAAGGAGTCATTAATTTGCCGTTTATTTCGCGAGTAATAACTTGAGGCCTTGAAACTTGAAATTCAAAACCTTCGCGCCTCATTCTTTCAATTAAAATAGCCAAATGTAATTCTCCTCTACCAGAAACAATCCATTGATTTTTATCATTTTCTTCAACTTTTAAAGAAACATCAGTTTCTAATTCTTTAAATAATCTTTGTCTTATTTGTCTTGTTGTTGAAAATTCTCCTTCTTTTCCGGCAAAAGGTGAGTCATTAACCATAAATGTCATTTTTACAGTTGGCTCGTCAATGTTAATTACAGGCAAAGCTTCTGGAGTTTCTGGGTCGGCAATTGTTTCTCCAATTGTAACATCCTCAATTCCTGCAATGGCAACAATGTCTCCTGCTTTTGACTCTTCGGCCTCAAGCCTGCCCAACCCTGCAAAGGTCATTAAAGAAGTTATTTTTGACTTAACGGCAACTCCTTCTCTGCTTATGTGAACAACTTCTTGTCCATTTTTTATAATTCCATTGTGGATTCTTCCAATTGCAATCCTTCCTTTAAAATCATCTGGCGCAATTGAAGTAACCAACATTTGCAAAGGTTTTGTTATGTCGGCAATAGGTGAGGGGATATGTTCTACAATTGCTTCAAAAACAGGAGTAATGTCTGTCATTTTTGACAAATCAGCTTCAAGCCCAGCTTTTCCTTCACGGCCAGAAGCATACAAAACAGGAAAATCTAAACTGTGGTCACCAGCTCCCAATTCTAAAAATAATTCAAAAGTAGCTTCAAGTGCAAAATCTGGACGAGCGCCTGGTTTATCAATTTTGTTTACAACTACAATAATTTTATGACCCATTTCTAAAGCCTTTTTCAAAACAAATCTTGTTTGAGGCATTGGGCCTTCTTTGGCGTCTATTAAAAGTAAACAACCATCTGCCATGTTTAAAACTCTTTCAACTTCACCGCCAAAATCAGCGTGACCAGGAGTGTCAATAATGTTTATTTTTACATCGCCATACATTACAGATGCATTTTTTGAAAAAATTGTAATTCCGCGCTCTCTTTCTAATTCGTTGCTGTCCATAATCATTTCTTGGGCAGCAACTTCTTTTTTCATTTCTGTTTTGCTTTGCCTTAAAAGCGCGTCCACCAAAGTAGTTTTTCCATGGTCAACGTGAGCGATAATAGCTATATTCCTGATATTGTTCATCGTAATATTTATTTTAATTTTTTGTAGGTAATAGAAATAATTATACGCTAAAATTTGCGTAATGTCAAAGTAATTATGTAAAAAAAAGAAGCCCGACGACGTATCGTAAGGCCCGATGAATGGATGTTATATGATTGTTTCAAACTCCACATTTACAAATTTTGCAACGCAATTTCCGTTGGCGTCGTAAATGAAGTAGCTGTAACGTGCATTGTCTGGTTTTTGCCATTCTCTTCTGGCTGCTCTTTTTGCACTTCTGAGATGGCTATAATCACCAAGTAAATATGAGGCACTTGTTATATTGCTCGAGCAAATTAATCTTATTTTTCCCCTGGGGGATTTGAATACCCTGAATTTCCTTCTTTTCATCTTGGTTGGGTTGGTTGGTGCTGAACTAGCGCCGTGAGCAAGAAGGCAACCGCAAGTGGCTGACTTTGAATTTGCTCAATTAAGGGCCGTCCAATAATGTCCAGTTTGATGTTTCTCAAATCAATCATTAACTCGGTGTTGCCCTGCTTAATGACTATTAGTTCGCGTGGGAAATTAATCCGTATTGTTGTTGGGTCCATTATGGTTGGTGGTATATTTTTCAATAGCGGGGGATAGGATTCTCCGCTGAGCTATAGGTGGATTGTTTTTATCACGACAAGCTAATGATGTCAACTAAAAAATTGCATTTTAAAAGGCTAAGAAGGGGATTTCCCTTATTAGCCTTTGTGATGTTCCCCCACGTGTGGGGGGTTATTGAGGCTTCATCAAAGCCTTTTTTTCGTGGGTAGTTGTCCGCGGCGCCATGTATTTTGATATCGGAGCGGTTGGTGGCTTTCCCACAGATGGTGCAAAATGGAGATGGCGGAGAATGCCACTCCGCCGGCGAGGTAAAACCATTCGGGTGATTCCAGCTTGAATCCCGAGTGATAGATTATTGAATTTGCGTAGCCGCCGTAAGTGGCAACACAAATTAGAAACACCCCGGCTAACAGAATTAGTACATTCGCGATTTTCATGGTATGTAGTTGGTTCAGTTGACAAGTCGTGGATTGGTATTCTCCACACTATATTAATTATATCATTTTTGAGGTGGCTTGTCAAGTTGTTGAAATAACAAAAAACCACCCCTTGCGGGATGGTTTTTCTAAATACTAATTAGTATCTGTTGCCTCCACCAAATCCACCTCTGTTTCCTCCACCGAATCCTCCTCCGGTTCTTGGAGCTCTTGGTTCCATTGGCTTTGCTTCGTTAACGGTTAGATTTCTTCCATCTAATTCTTTTCCGTTAAACATTTCGATAGCTTTTTGAGCTTCTTCTTCTGTAGACATTTCTACGAATCCGAAACCTTTTGAACGATTTGTCATCTTATCGATGATAATTGTAGCTGTTTCAACTGTTCCAGCTTGTTCAAATGTTGATCTTAAAGTAGCTTCTGATGTGTTGTAGGATAATCCTCCAACGTATAGTTTTTTTGCCATTTTATTGTTTGCTTGGTTAATAATAAGTAAGCCGACCGCAGGTTCGAGTGAACCTACCCTCTTATCTTTCTTCAGGCTTAATTACTAATCCCTACGAAAACAATAAGAAACTTACAAACAAATTATAGCACAGATATGTTTTAAATACAACAATCAACAGTATTAATTACAACCCACAAGATTCTATTATTGGAGAAAGCTGATGTAAAATTAAATATCCTAAAAGTTTACTGCCTGCAATTACCAGTAAGGCAATTATTAAATGTCTAATTACCATAGTTAAACGGCCTTTTCTGGTTTTTGTAATTAGAAAACTTAAAAGTGCAAGCAAAATTAATCCCCAAATAGATGAAACAATTAATGCAGTAAATGGTGGAAGGAATAAAACAATTAAAATAAAAGTTGCAACCAAAAATAATCTTGCTAAGAAATTTGCAAATGCAAATGAATTTACTTCATGGCTTGAAGCGCCTTCCGATTCTTTATAAATGTGAATGCTAAAAGAGTCGGAAATGTTGTCAGCAACCGCAATAATCAAAAGTCCAGTAATAATACTTATTTTAGCACTTGCTCCTTGGGTTAGCCCTGCAATTAATCCCATACTGGTGATAATTGCAGCAGTAGCGCCCATGCTGAATTTATTTATATTCATAAATTTTATTACTTTTTCAAGTTATTACGCCAATTTTTTGGCCAATATTTTTTTACAAAATCTTCAACGTCATTAAATTTAGCAAAATTTAATGCTTTTTGACTGGGTTGATTAATAAATCCTGGTTTGGTTTCATGCATAATTCCGCACCAGTACTTTTCTGTAAGTCCTGCAATTTCTTTTAAATAAACTAATAATCCATTAGCATATCCGCAATACATGCAACCTATTTTCTGAAACGCGTCTAAATATTGTAATTTGTTTCTATCCATTATTAAAATATATTTTGAGCGTTCTACTTTTTCTATGCCGTGAATTGGAAAGCAAATAAATTGATACAATGAAGCTACGGCATCTAAAAGTATAAAAAAAGGTAACGGAAGCCAAATAAATGGCCCAGTGAAAAATCTTCCCAAATCATTTTTATTGCCGTCTTTTAAATAGTCCATAGTCTTTAAATTATATTTAATTAGCAAATCACTTCAAGTTACGGCATAAACATTGTTGCCACCACAGCAATTCCAACTACAGCCATAACAACAGTGGTAAGCCATCCACAAGCTGTAATAAATGCATGGTTTTTCTTTTCACCCATAACTTTTTCATTGGAACTTATGCGCACAATAAAGAAAAGTATTATTGGGGCCACCAAACCATTCCCAACAGCAGAATAAATAAGTCCCTTAATTGGGTCTAAATGAAAGTAATTAGCAACTGTGGCAACTATCATTGAAATAATAATTATTCCATAAAAAGCTTCGGCATCTTTTAATTTGTGGTAAAGACCTTGTTTCCATCCAAAAGTTTCAGCTGTAGCGTATGCAACTGAGCCCGCCATTGTGGGGATTGCTAAAAGTCCTGTTCCAATGATTCCCAAAGCAAAGAAGAAGTAAGTAAGTTCGCCGCCAAATGGTCTAATTGCTTGAGCTGCTTGGCTAGCAGTAGCAATATTGGTGATGCCATTGGCATAAAGTGTTCCTGCACAAGCTGCAATTATGAAAAACATAATGGCATTGGAAAAAAACATTCCCGACCAAGTGTCTTTTCGCATGTCTCTTATTTCGCGCGGAGTTACATTTTCCTCACGAGATTTTATAGTAAGCTCACCTTTTAAAATTTGTTCTTCTACTTCTTGTGAAGTTTGCCAGAAAAAAAGATATGGCGAAATTGTTGTTCCCAAAATTCCACAAAGCAAGAAAATTTGATCTTTGTTAAAACTAATTGAAGGAGTAAACAAATGGCTAAAGACCACACCCCAATTTAAGTGGACTGCAAAAGCAGTAAAAACATATGAAAAAAGTCCAAGTGTTAAGTATTTTAATATTTTTGAATATTGAGCGTAAGTGGTAAAAATTTGTAGAAATAATATAAATATAGCAAAAATAGAGAGGCACCACATAAAACTAAAACTTGGAAGAAGAAGTTTTGTGGCAGCTGCCATGGCTCCCAAGTCTGCTGCAATGTTTAAGGTATTGGCAAAAAACAAAATTAACACCACAAAAAATAATATTTTTCTGGAATAATTGTGGCGAATATTCCCTGCAAGCCCTCGGCCAGTTACAATTCCAATTCTGGCACACATTTCTTGCACCATTGCCATAAATGGAAAGGTAAACAACGAAAGCCAAATAAGTTGAAAACCATATTGTGCACCTGCCTGAGAATATGTGGCAATTCCAGAAGGGTCGTCATCTGCAGCTCCTGTAACTAAGCCTGGCCCCAAAACATCTATGTATTCTTCAGCCTTTCTAAAAGGCCTGGCTTTAATTAAGGCTTTTTCATCTTTTATAATAATGTCAATTGTTTTATCTAAAACTTTTGACGGCAGTTCGGCAACTATTTTTGCAAATTTTTCAAAATCAAACATAATAATTTTTTAAAATATATTTTTTTATTTTAGCACAAAATAAAAAGCTGGGAAAGCCAGCATTTTATTAATTATTTTTATCTAAATCGTCTGCGTTGTCCGCCCCTTTGCGGTGGTCTGTTGCTGTGGCGTGGACCGCGGCTGTTTCTTTGTGGGGCTCTTTCTAATGTCATTTGAGTACTTGCTGGCAAACCTTCGGGTAATTTTGAAATTGGTAAATTAATGCGGGTTAACATTTCTATGTCACGAACCATTGAACCTTGTTCGGGCGTTGCAAATGAAATTGCTTTTCCAGACATTCCCGCTCTGCCGGTTCTGCCAATTCTATGCACGTAATCTTCGGCATTTTCAGGCAAATCGTAGTTTATTACTAATTCAATATTTTTAACATCAATTCCGCGTGAAGCAATGTCTGTTGCCACTAAAACTCTAAATCTTCCATTTTTAAAACCTTCCAAGGCTTCTTTTCTTTGGTTTAAACTTCTATTTGAGTGAATTTCTGCGGAAGTTATTCCAATGTAACGCAAATTATCACAAATTTTTCTGGCACTGTGTTTTACGCGTAAAAAAATTAAAACACTTCCCTTATATTCTTCTAAAAGTTTTTTTAGTAATGCTAATTTTTGGTCTTTTTTAACAACAAATAATTCTTGTTCAATATTTTTAGCAGTTGTTCCTTGTCGTTCAATTTCCACTCTAACCGGCAACTTCATGTGATGTGTGGCAATTTTTACAATACCGTCGGGCATTGTTGCAGAAAACAACATTGTTTGCCTATTTTTTGGTACAGATTCTAATATTCTAGCAATTTGGGGAGCAAAACCCATATCAAACATTCTGTCAGCTTCATCTAAAACCAAAACAGAAACCTTGTCTAGCCGTAAAGTTCTTTGTTGAATGTGGTCATTAATTCTTCCGGGAGTTCCAATAACAACATGGGGGTTGTAAGATAATTCTCTTATTTGTGGTCTAACTGGTGTGCCACCAATTAAAACAGTTGTTTGTATGCCAAAACTTCGGCCAATTTTTTTAATTGTTTCGTCAACCTGTATTGCAAGTTCACGAGTTGGCAAAATAATTAATGCCCTAGTTTTATTTTCAGATTTTAAAATTTGCTGTATTAGCGGAATTCCAAAAGCTAAGGTTTTTCCAGTTCCAGTTTGGGCAATTCCAATAATATCTTTTCCTTCAACAGCAACAGGAATTGCTTTATGTTGAATGGATGTTGGAGTTATAAATCCTAATCTTGAAATTATATCAAGAATTTTTGGAGCAATGCCAAGCCCGCCAAAATTTGTTTCTGGTGTTTTTGCTGGTGGGGTGAGTGTGTTTATTTCTTCGTTTATCATGTTTTCTATTATATAATAAAATTATCAAAATGTCAAATTATGCCCTTCGACTTCCTTCGGCGCGGCTCAGGGCAGGTCGCTCAGGGTTGTTTTACTTTTTATTTATTATTTAGAAAGTAAAACAAAAAAAGACCGCTGGGTGTACCCTGCGGTTTGGGGTCGTTGTGGTTTTACCCAAATACTTCTAGCATTATGGCGGCGCGTCTGTCGGCAATGGGGCTTTCAGATGTTAGTCCCCATTTTGCATAAATTAAAGCTAGTGCCTTGCGTGCTTGTTTCCCAAAACCGCTATATATGGGTAGGTTTTTCATTAGGCGTTGTGCCTCTGGTGAGTTATAGTCTAGAATCTCGGGTTTTTGCTTACCCACTGGATTAATTGCAAAGATGCACATAATTTTTGGTTAATGGTAGACATTTAGTCGCCGGGGTCATACATGCAAACTCCGCAAGCGGGGCAGTGGCGCGGACGAGGGTGGGACAATGTGGCATAAGCCGTGTGGTCGCACGTTCCATCGTCATGTTTGTGGCCTAGAGCCATCAGCTTTCTGTCAGCTTCTTCGGCAGCAACGCGCTTGTCTATTTCCATCCACGCCTGCATCGCCCTGATTGTGCCTACTGCGGTGGAATTGGGATTGTCGTCGCATGATTCTCGGCATGCGTATTCCCGCATCCAGTTGAGCATTGAATCGATTTCCTGTGGAAGATCTGCTTCCGATCTGGATTTGAGCCATTTTGCCAATTCCTTGAAGATTGGAATTAAATCTTTTTGCAATCGCGTAATCCAAGCGTCGATGGCTTCGGCGCGAGTTGGAAAAAGATCGTCAGGGCGTGCAGGATAGGCTGTGCGTTCGCTGAAGTCGCCAGATTGGTCTACTTGCTTCACATAAATCAATTGGTTGTTTTTGTCACGGTCAAGATTTGCTCGACTTGGCGTGTTGGTCCTTGTGACTTCAACAATTTTTGCAGAGTGCGGATAGGTATGTCTAATTGCCCAAGCTGTTTGGGTGGTCCATTCGGTTGCTGGTGTGTTCATGATTTTGGTAGTTGTTGTTAGAGATTTAGTCACCAAGGTTATGCCTGAGGGCAAAGAGTTCTTCTGTCGGCTTCTCCCACCACCCCCTGCGACAATTCCATCCAGTTGCGCATTGCATTTATTGCGCCTTCGGCGGTAGAGCCTTCTTTTGGTAGCGTTAGGTCAATCCACTTTATGAGCTCTTGTTCAATCACGCAATGATGTTTCTCCAGTCGGCTTATCCACTCAGCAACAGCAGTTTCGCGAGTTGGGAAAATGTCAGTTTTATTTGCCAGAAACGTCTGGTGGTGTTCAAGTCCTCCCAATTGGTTGATCGGCACTACCCAAAATGTATCTTTCTGGGTAGATTCACCTATATTTATTTCAATTATTTCCGCGCGGAAATTTATGTCAGGCTTAATCGCCCACATATTAGGTGGCGATGGATGTGTTGGTTTACTCATGATTTTGGTAGTCAATGGTTGGTAATGAGCCAGCTTATTTTTACAATAGGGAAGTGGATTTGTCAATGAAAAAGAGGTATTCTTGACAAAACATATGGAAATGATATAATTGATTATGAGCTCAGACCTCAAATGGCCGAGCTTTTTATTAAATGAAAGTATTAACAAACATAAAATTTGCCCACACAGCCGGAATTGCTCAGGTGGTTTTATCATTTATGGATTTTGTTGAAAAAAGTAAGGGAAAAGATTTGAATATTGTGGCTGTAACTATTTTAAATAAAAATAAAAAAACCTTTAAAAAAACAAGCACAAACAAGACAAGTACAGTTTCAATTGGGGCTGTAATTCCCGACATTGCACAAGTTGTAAATAAAGCCAAAAATTTAGCTGAAGTGAAAAAAGCTTACGAAAAAGTTATTTCTGCATACCAAACAGTCATAAAAAAAGAAAAACCAGATTTAATTTTAATAAATGGTACATATTTTATGCCTTGGTGTTTACTGCAAGCAAGTGAAAGAGAAAGTGTTCCTGCTGTTTTGCATTATCATGGTGTTTTAATGAAGGAAGTTGTAAATTGGGGCACCAGACAAAAGAAAATTTTCTTAGAAATGGAAAAGTGTTTTGATAAAAAAGATATGTTTTATATTTTTCCATCAGAAATAACAAAAAATGTTGTTGAAAAGGAAGTTTTTAAACATAAAATAAAAAAATTAGCAGTTATACCAAATCCAATTTCTGCACATTTTTTTGATGGCAAAGATATAGTGCATGAAATATCTCAAAAAAGAAATATTGGAATTGTGAGCAGATGGACAGGAATTAAAAATGTTCAGTTTTGTGAAAACTTAGCAAAATATAACAGCAAAAATGGTAATAAATTTGTGGTAAATGTAATAACAGACATAAGTAAAAGCCATAAAAGTTATAAAAAACTTTCAAAAGTTATTACTTTTCACAAACCCAAAAATAACAAAGAGTTGGTTTCATTTTACAAAAATATGGATGTGGTAATTAGTCCATCTCATTTTGAAACTTACGGCAATGTTGCAAAAGAATCAATTGCTTCTGGCACGCCAGCAATGGTTAGTAGTAATATGGGAGTGTCGGAAACATTTAATAATTTAGGATTGGGGGACTGGATTATAAATTTTGATTCTGTAAAATCTGTTTACGCTAAAATTGAAAGTATAATGGGGGAGACCGTTCACATAGATGTTAAAGATAAAATGAAAAAACTTTATGCGCCCTACATAATTTTTAGTCAAATTTCTTCCATTCTAATTTCCGAAATGTAAAAAGGCAAACAAAAAAGCAGACGTCGGGCGTCTGCTTTTTTGTTGTGTCTTACAAAACGCGTAACGTTTGGAGAAAAGTAAGGAAAAGTGTTTTTATAATTTTACTAGCCGGCACAATATTTTACAAATAGTTTTTGGCGTTTGGAAATATCTGAAGAAGATATTTTCTTTAATTCAGCAGAGGCTTGTTTAGATAATTTTTTAAAATGTTTATCAACTTCTAGTGCTTTTGGGTTAACACAAAAAGCTAAATTATTTATTCCTAACAAGTTTAAGCCCTTTAAAGATTTCAATCGTGACAACGCAACATAACCCATACCAGCTAAAAAACATTTAGATAAATCCATTTCTGCCGAATCTAAGTTCATGCCTTGAGACTTGTGAACAGTAATTGCCCAAGCAAGCCGTAAAGGAATTTGTGAAATTCCAGCCACAATAGTGGTTTTGTCGCCCCCGATAGTCGCGTCTGGCTCTTCAATTGTCCAATCAGTGTAAGTAACAGTAATTCTTTTGCCTTCTTCGGTTTCTACAACTGGTAAATCAGCTGCAACAAAGTCCACAACTTTTCCTTGGGTTCCATTTACATAACCTGCTTCAAAATTATTTTTAATAAACATAACATGCGCACCCTCTTTTAAAATTAATTTTTCTGGGGCCAAGCAACTTTTTTTCAAAATGTCTGAAACAACCGGATTTCCACGAAAAGTCATTTGGTAGCGATACTCTTTACCCTTTATTTTATTTAATTCGGTGTAATTTATGGTGTCGACATCTATGTTGTGTGTATACAACTTGGTCATTATTTTTTCCCTTCGACTACGCTCATGGCCTAGGTTGTTGCGTTCTAAAAGCAACAACTCTCGGGATTTTTCAGCTTCATTTTCTCTTATGTGGTTTAAAATTTTGGTAAGTTTTTTATCTTTTGTTCGGTATTGTTCATCTAAATAACAAATTTTCATTTCCATTTTTTTCCAAATATCAGACTCCGTAACAAATCCTTGCTTATTTTTATTTGCATCAAAAAGTTCACCCTGGGTTATATTTTCATGCTTGCCCTGAGCGGAGTCGAAGGGTCTATAAACCGGCGGAAGTTGAAAAAAATCTCCAGAGCAAACAACTTGCATCCCGCCAAAAGGGCGCGGATTACGTTTTATAAATTGGCAAATTTTATTTACTGCTTCAAACTGGCTGGCTTTAATCATTGATATCTCATCAATAATTAAAACATTTGTGTTTTTTATTCTTTTTCGTAAATATCCACGTTCGCATGCTTTTTTAATTTCTGAATCATCAAGCTCATCACGAATTCCAAGCCCGCTCCACGAATGTAAAGTAACTCCGCCCATATGAGTGGCAGCAATTCCAGTGCTAGCAGTTACAGAAACTACAATATTATTCTTTTTTAAATATTGAATATATTTGTTTAATAAAAAAGTTTTTCCGCTTCCCGGCGGACCTGTTAAAAAAGTATTGTATCCCGATTTTAATATGTCTAGCGCTTCTTTTTGTTTCATTTTTATGCGTTGTTGCCGGCGATGTAGCCGGTGGTCCAACAAATTTGCAAACTGTAGCCGCCAGAGGGGCGGTCAATGTCTAAAATGTCACCAGTTAAATATAAATTTGGAATTATGCGAGACTGCATTGTTTTAAAATTTACTTCTGCCAAATCCACTCCACTGGATGAAGCCATTGCACGGTTGGCAATTAATCCAGAAACATTAAGTGGAAGTGCTTTTATTGTGGAAATTATTTTTTTACGGTTTTGTGCAGTTAAATTGTTATTTTTTATTTCTGCGTTTATTTCTAAAATTTCTAAAATTGCTAAAGCAACTGAAGATGGAATTAACTCACTTAAATTATTTTTAATTTGTTTGTTGGCGTTTTCTTGAAAAAGATTTTGAAGTTTTGTTTGTAAATCTGAAGCCTTAATTTTTGGCAGTAAATCTATTTTGATTGTCACTTTTCCTGATTTTAGTAAGTCACCAACTTGTTTGCTGATATTAAATATGGTTGGTCCTGAAACGCCAAAATGGGTAAATAAAATTTCGCCGTCAATAGAAAACTTCTTTTTATTGTCTTGAAAAACCGTTATATTTATATCGTTAAGCGTCACGCCCGTCAATTTTTTTGGCCAATTATCGCTTAAAGCAACGGGAGCTAAAGCAACATTATTCTTTGTAATTTTGTGTCCCATTTTTTCTAACCAGTCAAAAACTTCGCCAGTTGAGCCGGTTTCGGGGTAGGAATTTCCGCCAGTTGCCAAAATGCAAGATTTTGCTGATACGGTTTCACTCCCGCCTATTTCAATAATTATATTTTTAGTTTTTTCGTCAATGGAAATTTTTGTAACTTCAGAATTCGTTTTTATTTCTACGTTATTTTTTTGTAAATATTTTGTTAATGTTTCTAAAACATTTTTGGCGCTGTTGGAAGTGGGGAATACTCGGCCGTTATTTTCTTCTTTTGTTTTTATGCCAATTTTTTCAAAAAATTCTAAAGTTTTTTTTACATCAAATTGTGCAAAAGCTGAAAAAAGAAACTTGCCACTGTTTCTATATTTTTTTAAAATATTTTCTGGCGTTATATTTTTGTTGGTTAAATTGCACCTTCCGCCACCTGTAAGCAATAATTTTTTGCCAAGAGTGGCATTTTTTTCTAATAATAAAACCGAGCGACCCCTTTGCGCCGCCCTACCAGCTGACAAGATGCCCGCCGGTCCCGCGCCAATTACTATTATGTCGTATGTTTCCATGATCCTAAAATTAATTCTGTAATTTTTTTAAATAACCAAGCTAGTCCAATAAAAAATGCCAAGTATAAAATAGTTGCTAACCATGCGGGAAAATATTTATAAATAAAATCATAACGGTAGAGAATTGGCCAGTGAAGTAGATAAATTTCGTAAGAATAAACACCAAAAAGTTGAAGCAACTTAAAGTCTAATTTTTTAATTGAGAAAAGCCAAACAATTGCCAGCATTGTAATTACGCTAGTTAATTGACCTTTTGTGCCTGTAAAATAATAAGACAACCAGCCAATAAAAACCAAGAGTAATGCAATTAGCACATAATGCCCAATTAAAGAAGCGCGTTGCTTCAGCCAGTTTTTTCCGGCAATAAATTTTGTATAAAATTTACTAGATTTTGTGTCGGGCTGATTTGGTAGTTGGTAGAAGATCCATGAAGCAACAATTCCCAACGGAAAGGCTAGAATGTGTAAATTATAAAAAAATGCTACACCACTTATTACAGGGAAGTTAAAAATTAAAATTATATAACTTATGGCATAAATTACTATTGCTGATAACCACGGGCGTTTTTTTGAAAATAAAACAGGGTAAAGCAAATAGTAAAATAAAATGAAAGTAAAATACCAAAACGGTGAGTTAACGTCTTTGTATAAGTCGGCAGTGGTAAAAATTCCAAAAATTGCTTTTGTGACAAATTGCCAAGGATAGTCAATGTTAAAAACAAAAAAATCAATAAGTAAAAAAGAAAATAAAGCCAACCAAAATGGTACAAATAATTTTAAAAAGTTTTTTTTATAAAATTCTAGTGTTGATAATGGTTTTCTAAACATACTAGCTGTAAGCCCCAATCCCGACAGAAATAAAAATATATCTACTCCAATGCCTGACATTCCTGATAATGGAAATAAAAAACTGTGATCAGTTACCAGAAAATATCCAATATGGGAAAAAAGAATTAATAAAATTGCCAAACCTTTTAATTCTTGACTTTGCGCAATGGGAAAAAATGTTTGGTCTTTTTTTATGCGCGTGAAAAGCAAAAATACCACCAGCATTATGGCTTCAAAAATTAATGTTGAAAAAACCGGATTATTTATTGAAATTAGCATAAATTATGTTTGCCCATAGCGCATAACCTGTGGCTGATGGGTGAAATAAATCTTTTGAATAATATGAATTTGATTTTTCTCCCTTCGGGAGATCTCCCGTAGGGTGATTAAATTCTTCTTTGGCAGGAGAATATAAATCAATATAACTTAAATTATATTTTGTTGCCAAATTTTTAATTATTTTGTTGAATTGATTTGTTTTAAAATCAAAATAATAGTTCCAAGGAGGTAGAATTAAGGTATTTGCTCCTATATAGGGAATATTAATTAAATAAATTTTAGCAGAAGTTTTTGTGGTTAGTTGTTTTATGATTTCTTCATAATTTTTTTGAAATTCTGATTTTGAAACAAAGTTGTGGATGTCATTAACTCCAATTAGTAGAGTAGCAACATTAGGGTTGCTGGCAACTGCTTGTGGAAGAAAAAAATTTTTTACGTCAATGCTTTTGTAGCCAAGCTCGGAAAGATTTTTTAAGGTTATGCTGTTATTTTGAGCAAGGTTTTTGGCAATTAAATATGGGTAAGTTTGTTGGTAGTTTTCAGTACCTGCTCCTGCCGTTAGACTGTCACCCATAGCGATGTAAACTAGATTTGTTTTACTAATATTGTTGCTAATTGTATAGGTTTGGCTTTTTTCTGGAGTTTTTAAGTTGGCATTATGAATTTCTTGGTAAATGTAGGCGTAAGCTCGATTCAAATAAACCACAGATGTAGTTAAAATTAATAAAATAATAAATAGAGCAATTTTTTTCATGTTATATTTTATTATTCTATCATAAAATTTTTTACTTGTCCTAAAAGAAGTCAAAGGACATAAAAAAAGAGAGCAAATAAATGCTCTTTATCTAACTTCTTGCAACCATTGGCAAGCACTGTGTTGGCAACGACATTTGCGAATTTTTACTTCACAGCCACGGACACTGCAGTTTATTTTCCCTTTTTTCTCTATTTTGATAGCTTCAACATGTGGACATAGGCCATGCCTTGAAATTTCTCCTGGGCGTATTGGGGTATGGGCTTGTGGATGCGTTGTGCTATAGTGTACATTTGCATGTTTTTCCATAAGTTTTATTTCAGGTTAGTATTTTTTGATGGCCTATAATTTTTAAATTTGCGAGGTGATATTTTTTGTCTTTTACCATTCTTAGCGTTCCAAATCATAACTACTAAGTTCATTGTCAAATAGTCATGTGGTTTATTTTTTAGTATTTCTATAATAAGCAGAGCGTAAAGCACTTCAGCGATATGATTACAATAAGTCATCTTAATCTTTGGTGCTCTTCGTACACAAAAGCGTAGATGCTTGCAACCGGTTTTGAAACAATAGTTTACAGCTTTCTGGTCTCCAATAGGGCGTTGTTTTTGCACGCAAAACGCTTCAATCATCTGAGCCTCCTTTGTTGTCAACGAACAGTTCGTTGGGTTAATTTAATGCTATTCTTTTGTTATTTTTTGTCAACTAAAAAACACCGCTTGTTGGCGTTTTTTAAAATTGCTCCGGTGTTTGGATTGTCAAACTATTGAAATATTTTATTTTATTTAGTAGTATAAATCTAAACAATCCGGTGTAGCTCAATGGTAGAGCAACTCCCTGTTAAGGAGTGGGTTCTTGGTTCGAGTCCAGGCACCGGAGCATATAAAAACCACCTTTTAATTGAGGTGGTTTTTGTTTGTCGTTTATATTGACAAAATTTATAAATATGTGTTAGGGTATTACTATAGTTCACTAAAAATACTGTGCTGAGTATCGGGTTTTTATTGAACCAAATTAAATCAGAAATCTAACAACAAAACGCTTGAAAGGAAAAAACAATGGCAAAGAAGGAAGAGTTTGTTGTTGCGGTGAAGGATGTTTCAACTGGAAAAATTCTTCCCGGCAAAAAGCTGGCGCAATACCGCAAACAGGAGTTTGCCGAGCGCGACCACTGGAATCTCGCAAAAAGGGAGGGCTTGGAGCTCTGGCGTACCGGGATTTTTCTCGGTAACAAGCTGGTTTCTTGACAAGCCATACCCATAGGACCGAGCAGACCAACTGCTTAGAGCGATGTCACAATCGCTCTCTTTTTTTATTTATGGTAAAATAAATTAATATATTAAATATAAAAAATAATATGTCAGAAAAAAAATTAGATGAGCAGGTCAAAGTAAAAACGTGGCACGAGAAGCATAAAGAAAGTTTGTCTATTGGGCAAAAAATTGCTGATGGGTTAGCAAAAGGAATGGGGTCATGGGGATTTATAATAATTCAAACAATTTTAGTGATTGCTTGGATGGTTTGTAACATAATTGCCATTGTGCAACATTGGGATCCATATCCATTTATTTTGTTGAACTTACTATTTTCAACTCAGGCAGCTTATGCAGCCCCAATAATTATGATGTCGCAAAATAGGCAAAATGACAGGGACAGAATTCAAGCCTTAGAAGATTTTAAAACAAATGTGGACGCTAAAAAAGAAATTGAAGAAATGCAAAAAGCAATTGCTAGAATTGAAAATGAAAAACTGGGCGAAATTTTAAAAGCAATTGAAGAGCTTAAAAAATAAATATTTATTTTAGAAAAACTGTCGAAAGACAGTTTTTTGGTTGTATGGGGAGTTAGGGGTGGTTCGGCACATGGCGAGTAGAGCGTTGGCACTCTTGAGGGGCTAGGGAACCCTGAGACGAATTTAGTGGTGAAAACCATAAAAGCACCACTTGATTAAGCCGAATGTGGCTTGACAATGCAATTTATTTATGATATTATAGAAACAGTTCTTTTACTATACGTTTGTCTCGTTCTAGTGCCTGTAAAAGTAGGGAAGTAGTTTTTTTTATCTATTTTTATAGGCACTGGAATTTAACGAGATTATTCCAACTGCCCAAATCAACCGAATCTCGAATTCTAAACACAGACCTCCAAAAAAACGGAAAGTCAGACCATGAAAAATACACAGTTAAGTAAAGAACAAATCGAGCACTTCTATAACAACGTGCTGACTCCCCTAAACATCACTCGGACCGAGTGGCAATATGTCCTCGAATCGGGCATCATACCCGATATTATCGCCGGAAAGCGGCGTCGAGGATACTTTGTCCGAGGTGAAGTTCGGCAGGCGCTCGGCCTTGACGAATGGCCAGAGCCAACCTACTTTGATGTTATCGTGAAAGTTAACCGCAGCCTCACGCTACGGGATTCGCTAATTATTACGGGATGTGAAATCCAGCCCGAAAATATTCCCGACCGCTCGTTTGCCGGACCCCCCGAAGAGAACGTCACTGTGACTATTTTCCACTTCGGCAAAGGCCGACAGATGGAACACGAGGAGGTTTTTGAAGAGCTGAGGGCTTATGGATATCGGCCGGTTTTGGTCGAAGAAATTCTTGCCCTTAGTGCTCAGAAGCCGCACCTTCAGTCTAAATTCCCGATTGCGGGAGTGGGCTGCAACCAAGGTGTTCATCTCTTCTGGATGATCGACAGTCCTGTCACAAGGACTGGGCCAAGGAAGCGTCGCGTTGGCATCTTCAACAAATATGATACGGTCTATGATTTCTATCGAGTCGCGGCAGTGAGAGACTTGAGCATCGTTGCGACCAAGTACTTCTCCTCTTTCGCTACCACGGAAGAAAAGGAAGTCCTGTTCGTGGACGCTGAGCATGCTGCCATGGAGTCAGCTTATCGGACAGTTGAATAATGTTTCGTTTTCTGGCTTTTGTAAAGCCGGCATAGGTGTTGAGACTATATTCTCGAATACCTTCGGTAATCAACCCGACGTGTGGCATGCCACAAAATATGGAGGAACGCGATAAGTTCCTCCCACCCAACTGAGTTTGTCAGCCTAAGGCTGGTAAATTGACAGGGTTAAAAACATCCCAATGTACGTAGGGATGTTTTTTTGATAGAATATATTTATTATGCAAATTACAGGTAGGCGTTTTACAATTAAAAAAAGAGAGCAGGCAAGAAGACTAGTGGAAAATAGGCTCAGCTTTTTTAATAAAATTTATAATTTTGAAATAAATAGAATAGCAATAAAAAACACTAGCACAAGGTGGGGAAGCTGCTCATCAAAAGGAAACTTAAATTTCAATTATAAAATATTGTATATAAGGCCGGCTTTGGCCGATTATTTAATTGTTCACGAGTTGTGCCATTTAGGGGAACTCAATCACTCAAAAAGATTTTGGGCACTTGTATCAAAAACTATTCCAGACTATATTGAAGTAAACAAAGAACTTAGACGCACAAATATAAAATTAGTATGACATTATTAGATTTTGTTAACATATTTTTAGCGGTTGGTGTAGTTTTATCGCAATTTTTTATCCTGCTGGCGATAGTCTATATTTTTCTACCGTTTAATAAAAATATTGTTTCTCGTTTTTTTTCTAAAAATGGAATAAGTTTGGCATTCATTGTCTCTGTGCTGGCAACTACCGTAAGCTTATTTTATTCTAATTATGCTGGATTTGAGCCATGCGTTCTTTGTTGGTATCAGAGGATTTTTATGTATCCACAGGTTATAATTTTAGGAATAGCACTCTTAAAAAATAATATAGAAGAAGAAAGAAAAATAATTGATTATAGTTTAGCACTTTCTATTTTAGGAGGGGTAATTTCTATTTACCATAACTATATTTATTTTATGGGGGTGCATGCAAAGGTTTGTTCGGCAACAGAGTCATGCATAACGCCATATATAACAGAATTTGGGTATATAACGATTCCTGTTATGGCGCTAACGGGGTTTGCCTTAATGAGCTTACTATTAATAATAAAAAAAATATATGATAAGAAATTTTAGTGAATTGGCCACAGATGAGTCAATAAAAGTAGCAAGGGAGGCGTTAGAAAAAAACGGTATTACGGTTGTGGTTGTAGAGAACGGGCAACAAGCAAAAGCAAAAGTTTTAGAAATGGTCCCAGCTGGAGCAGAAATTATGAATATGTCTTCGGTGACAGTTGATTTAATAGGATTGGCGGAAGAATTAAATAAATCGGGCAAGTTTAATTCGGTAAGGAATAAATTAACAGAAATGTCTGATAAAAAAGACACAACATTTGATGGAAAAAAATTGGGCGCAGCGCCAGATTGGACCGTGGGAAGTGTGCATGCGGTAACCGAAGACGGAAAAGCTATCATAGCATCGGCAAGTGGTAGCCAGTTGCCTTCTTATGCCTATGGCTCAAATCATGTTTTGTGGATTGTGGGTTCGCAAAAAATTGTTAAAGATTTTGATCAAGGCATGGAAAGAATTAATGAATATGTTTTTCCGCTGGAAAATGAAAGGGCCATGAAAGCTTACGGCATGGCAAGTAGTATAAATAAAGTTTTGCTAATTAATAAAGAGAGCACGGCAGGTAGAATTACAATGATAATTGTGAAAGAAAAATTAGGATTTTAAGTGAGCAACTCTTTTTTGCGATGTATCCGTAATGATAATGTCGCCAGGCTAGTATCTTGGAGACACAACTAGTTTTTTAGGGTCTCTTACGACCATATTACGCAAGAAACAAAACGCCCTTTTGGGGCGTTTTGTTTTATGCTGAAAATTGGGCATCTTGCACGATTATAAAAAATAATATACAATAGAGTTGATTTACCCGCCAAAATTTTTAGGTATGTATGTATTACGTTTATATTTTGCAAAGCAAAAAGGATAATGATCTATATACGGGGTGTACAAATGATTTAAAAAAGAGGTTTTTATTGCACAATAGTGGAAAAATTTTTTCTACCAAAGACAGAAAACCATTTAAAATAATATATTATGAAGCTTTTTTAAATCAAAGAGATGCCTTTGCGAGAGAGCAATGGTTAAAAACTGGCTGGGGTCGTAATCATATTAATAAAATATTAAGTAATTACCTAAAAATTTAGGCGGGTTAATGGAGATATCATTAAAAGCTGAAGACATATTCAGTATAGGAAATTTTAATATTACAAATGGGTTGTTGCTGGCTGCAGTGGTGTCTTTAATTTTAATAATTTTTGCAGTTATTTTTAGAAGCAAAATTAAAATGGTTCCTGGAAAAGTGCAAGCAGTTGTAGAAATGGGATTAGAGGGACTTTTAGGATTAATGGAATCAGTACTAGGTACAAGAGCTGCAGCAGAAAAATATTTGCCGTTAATAGCGACAATTTTTATTTTTGTGTTAACATCTAATTGGCTGGGGTTATTGCCTGGAGTTGGGTCATTTCATATAAAAGTAGGCGAGGATGTGGTGCCTTTATTTCGTTCGCCAGCAGCAGATTTAAATTTTACTTTAGCTTTGGCGATAATAGCAGTTTTTACAACTAATTTTTTTGGGATTGTTGTTTTGGGAACATTTACACATATTAAAAAGTTTATAAACTTTTCTAGCCCAATTAATTTTTTTGTTGGAATATTGGAATTTTTATCAGAAATATCTAGAGTAATATCGTTTTCTTTTAGGTTATTTGGAAATATTTTCGCTGGAGAAGTTTTATTAACAATAATATTTTTCCTATTACCATATATAGTGCCTATTCCTTTTATGTTTATGGAGATATTTTTTGGAGCAATTCAGGCTTTAATTTTTGCAATGCTAACATTGGTATTTTTATCTGCCAGCATTGCTTCACATGGAGAGGAACACGCCACAGAGCATTAAAAAGTAATTTATTAAAAAATTAAATAATATAAATAAAAAGAAATCTTAAACAAGTTAAAAATCCTAAATTACCAATCCAAAAATATTTAGAATTCGTAATTGTTTAAAGTTTCAAAAAAACATGGACGTAGAGACAATGAGACTATTGGCAACAGCCATAGCAATTGGAGTGGGAGTATTTGGCCCTGGTATTGGAATTGGTATGATTGGGGCAGCAGCATTGGGCGGAATTGCAAGAAACCCAGAAGCAACTTCTAAAATTCAGACAAACATGGTTTTAGCAATTGCCTTCGCAGAAGCTTTGGGTATTTACGCATTAGTAGTCGCCCTTATCTTAAAATTCACATAGTAAGTAGTAAGGTAACAATAATTTATGAATGCATTTATAGAGCAATTTGGAATAGACTGGAAACTTTTTTTGAGCCAACTGGTTAACTTTGTGTTAATTTTGATTGTCTTGAAGTTTTTTGTTTACAACCCAGTGTTAAAAACGCTTAAGGAAAGAAACAAAAAAATTAAAGAAGGTTTAGATAAAGCAGAAGAAGCAGGTGTAAGACTAAAAGAAGTTGATGCAATTGGAAAAGCAAAAATTAAAGAGGCAGAAACAGCTTCTATCAAAATAATAAAAGCCACCGAGGATAAGGCAAAACTTTTAGATCAGGAATTGCAAAAAAAGTCTGAAGAAAAGCAAATTAAATTGCAAAAAGAATTGCAAGATAATTACAAAAAACAGCAGGAGCAAGCAAATGATTTAGTAATGAAAAATGCAGTAGAACTGGTCAAAAAAACAATTGTGAAGACAGTTGAATTAAAGCCAGAAGCAATTGACGAGGCATTAATTAAAAAAGCAGTAGCAGGAGTAAAAGATGAAGCAGAATAAAACAAAATTATATGCCAGGGCGTTAGCAGAAATTCTTTCTAAAAAGGGAGGAGTTTCGGCTACGGAAGAAAAGAGAGTGGTAAGTAATTTTGTTAAACTTATAATTGCCGCTGGATTAGAAAAAAAATTAAAAGAAATTTTGAGTTTGGCGGAAGATTTTATTTTGGCAAATCAAGGAAAAAGAAGAATAACTTTTGAAACAGCCAGAACAACAACCGCCAGCCAGAAAAAAATATTAGATGGTATTGTAAATAAAGGAGACATTGTAAAAGAAAAAATTAGCCCAGAATTAATAGCGGGCATAAAAATAATAATTAACGATTCAAAGCAATTAGATTTGTCATTATTAGCAAAATTGCAAGAGGTATTTACATAAAGGCGATACCAATCTACGAATAAACATACCAATAATACGAATATAAAAATTAGTATAATTAGTATGAGATTAGTATATTAGTATCGCGTTAAGGAACTTATGAGCCAAGAAACTTTAGAAAAAATTAAGCAAGCCATTGAAGGTTACAAAGAAAGCACCGAGTGGGAAGAAATTGGAAAGGTGTCGGAAGTTGGTGATGGTATTGCCAAGGTAACTGGTTTAACAAATGCACAATCACAAGAGGTGCTTGTCATAGAAGCCGGTGACCAAAAAATTAAGGCAGTTGCTTTGAACCTAGAAGAAGACTCTGTGGGGGTTTTAATTTTGGGTGATGGATCTTTAATAAAATCTGGTCAAACAGTTAAAAGAACTAAACAAATTCTTTCAATGCCAGTTGGGGAAAGTTTGCTAGGAAGAGTTATTGACCCATTGGGAAACCCCATAGATGGCAAAGGACCAATATTCTCTGAGAAGGACAAACCTGTTTTAAGCTTTTTGGAAAATGATGCGCCAAACGTTATTGGCAGAGAAAAAGTTAGTACTCCAATGCACACAGGAATTAAAGCAATTGACTCAATGATTCCAATTGGACGTGGTCAAAGAGAATTAATTATTGGAGACAGGGGAACCGGAAAAACTGCTGTTGCTTTGGACGTTATAATTAACCAAATTCAAGACAACCCCGAAAATCCACCAATTTGTATTTATGTTGCCATTGGACAAAAAGAATCTAAGGTTGCCAAAATTGTTGAAACACTAAAACAACACGGAGCAATGCCTTATACAGTTGTTGTTTCAGCAAGTGCCTCTAGCCCTGCAGCATTTTGGTATTTGGCACCGTTTGCAGGTTGCGCAATTGGAGAATATTTTCGCGATAATAAAAAAGATGCACTTATTGTTTATGATGATTTGTCTAAGCACGCATGGTCTTACAGACAAATTTCTTTACTTTTAAGGAGACCACCAGGACGTGAAGCCTATCCTGGAGACGTATTTTATTTACACTCAAGATTATTAGAAAGAGCAGCCAGACTTTCAAAAGAAAAAGGAGGTGGGAGTTTAACTGCTTTGCCAATTATTGAAACTCAACTTGGCGATGTTACAGCTTACATTCCAACAAACGTTATTTCAATTACTGACGGACAAATTTATTTGGAATCAGATTTGTTTTATCAGGGTACAAGACCAGCTGTTAACATTGGTTTGTCGGTTTCCCGCGTTGGAGGAGATGCTCAAACAAAAGCAATGAAAAAAGTTGCCGGAAAGTTAAGGCTTGAGTTGGCTCAATTTAGAGAATTGCAAACTTTCGTTCAATTTGCCAGTGACGTTGATGAAGCCACAAAAAAGAGAATTAACAAAGGAAAGATTGTTACCGAAATTTTAAAGCAAAGTGACTTGGCTCCAATGGCTTTTGAAAAACAAGTTTTGGTTTTGTACGCCGCTTTAAATGATTATTTTGAAAAGTTTGAGCCAAAACAAATGAAAGAAATTGAGGTAAAATATATTGAATATTTTGAAAATTTACACAAAGACATTGTTGACGAAATAAGAACAGAAAAGAAAATTAGCGACGAGTTAGAAGAAAAGATAAAGCAAGCTATTGGCAAGTTCGTTGAAGCAAATTAAAAATTTGCAAAAAAAATCCCTGTAGTAGTACAGGGCATGCGAGCAGTCATCTGTTCAACTGTCAATTTTGTAAGCCACTATTATGGTTGAAAAACCAGCTAACATGGAAGCAAGGCTCGCCACGACTGGTGTCCAAAAACCAATTTCTGGCCAAAACTTAATTGGTGGATGAATTATAACTGCGAAGATCAGCAATAGAACGCCGGAAAGCCATAATAGCACAACGCCCAAATCGATTGTCCAGTGTCTCATGACTTTGTCCTTCTAGTAATTTCTAATGCCCAAAGGAAGGAATATCCCAAAGAAAATCCGACTGAGTCTATTACCATTGATTCAGTGTTGAATGGCATTTTGAATAACAGTCGAATTATTACCAGGATTAAGAAGCCCAAAATAGCTAGTGGCAGGGTTAAATTTAACAGCCACCATTTCAAAAAAGTTTTCATAGCGTTTCAGGAGGTTTGATTAACAAGGAGCTACGAGCTCTCGTATAAAAATATTATAACTATTATAAAAAATTGTCAAGAATAATAACAGCGATACCAATCTACGAATATACATACCAATTATACGAATACGGAAATTATTAGTATCATTGGTATGCGATTAGTATATAATTAGTATCGCTTTCAGCGAAGCACATGGAATCACCACAGAACATAAAGAAAAGACTGAGGTCAGTCAATAATATAAACAAAATTACTAAGGCCATGGAAATGGTTGCGGCTACTAAAATGCGTAAATCGCAGGAAATAGCCCTAGCCAGCAGGCCTTATGCTTTTGCGGCACTTGATTTTTTGGCAACAGTTTCCAACTTAGATTCGGCAAAATTGCCAGAATTGTTTCACGATAGGACAAAAAATCCTTCGACAAGCTCAGGACCGCGGGTTTTATTTGTTTTGGTGTCTTCTGACAAGGGCTTGGCGGGAGCATTTAACAGTTCGGTTTTTAGAAAATTCGCCGCCCATTTTGAAAAATGGGCGAGCCTCGCCCCAAAGGGGCGGGAGGAGCAATTGTTTGTCGCGATTGGTGAAAAAGCAAATCAGTATTTATCAAAAAAGGGTTACAACGTTGTAAAAAAATTTACAGCAGTTGGCGACCATACCACAGTAGAGCAAGTTAAGCCAATCGCTGATTTTATTGTTGAAGGTTTTTTGGCGGAAAGCTGGGACAGGGTAGTTGTTGTTTCAACACATTTTAGAAGTGCATTAAAACAAGAACCGCACGTACGCACAATCTTGCCTATTGATTTTGATCATATTGCAGAAACAATAAAAGAAATTATTCCCGAGCGCGGAAAATTTGCTGATTTGATAAAAGAACAAAACATAAGTTTTATACCAAGCAAAACCGATTCAAGGGATTATTTAATAGAACCGTCGGCAGAAGAAGTTTTAAATAATTTGGCAAAGCATTTATTTTTTATGCAAATGTACCATATAATTTTAGAAGCAAACGCATCCGAACATTCCGCCCGCAGAATGGCCATGAAAACAGCTTCTGACAACGCAAAAGATTTAGGAGACAGATTAAATTTACAATATAATAAATCAAGACAGTCGAGAATAACTACAGAAATTAGTGAAATCTCGGCGGGTGCTGAGGCATTAAGTTAAAAAGTAAATAAAATAATATTATGCAAAAAGGAAAAATTATACAAATAATTGGGCCGGTGGTAGATGTAGAGTTTGAGGAAGGAGCAGTTCTTCCACCAATTTACACTGCTTTAAAAATTAAGGGGCCAAAGGGAGATGTTATTTTGGAGGTTGTAAAACACTTAGACTTAACAAAAATTAAGGCTATTTCCATGCACTCAACCGACGGCTTGCAAAGAGGCGAAGAGGTTGAAGATTTGGAAAGGCAAATCGAAGTTCCTGTTGGGCAGGAGGTTTTAGGAAACTTGTTTAACGTAATTGGTGAGCCACTAAATAAAACAGATGTTAAATTTAAAAAACATTGGGCCATTCACAGAAATCCACCATCTTTTACCGACCAAGCTACAAAAACTGAAGTTTTTGAAACCGGAATTAAAGTTGTTGACTTAATTGCTCCATTTATTAAAGGAGGAAAAATTGGTTTGTTTGGAGGAGCTGGTGTTGGAAAAACAGTTTTCTTACAAGAGCTAATTAGAAACGTTGCCGAAGAATCCGGCGGAGCTTCTGTGTTTGCAGGGGTTGGAGAAAGAACCAGAGAGGGAAATGATTTGTATCGCGAAATGACAGACTCTGGAGTTATAAATAAAACAGCCTTGGTATTTGGACAAATGAATGAAGTTCCGGGAGCTAGAGCAAGAGTTGCTTTAAGTGCTTTAACAATGGCTGAATATTTTCGTGATGAAGAGAAGAAAAACGTTTTGCTTTTTATTGATAATATTTTTAGATTTTCACAAGCAGGTTCAGAAGTTTCAACACTTTTGGGACGTATGCCTTCGGCCGTGGGTTATCAGCCTACATTGGCCTCTGAAATGGCTGAATTGCAAGAAAGAATTACCAGTACCAAAAATGGTTCTATCACCTCTGTGCAGGCAATTTACGTTCCTGCTGACGACATTACAGACCCAGCACCAGCCACAACATTTTCTCATCTAGATTCAACAATTGTGTTGTCTCGTGCATTAACAGAAATTGGAATTTATCCGGCAGTTGACCCATTGGCTTCAACTTCAACAGCTTTAGACCCAAAAATTGTTGGTGAAAAACATTACGAAACTGCTCGAGGGGTTCAAGCTGCTTTGCAAAAATACCGTGATTTGCAAGATATTATTGCAATTTTGGGAATTGAAGAATTGTCAGACGAAGATAAAAAAATTGTTGGACGCGCCAGAAAAATTCAAAGATTTTTGTCACAGCCATTTTTCGTTGCCGAAACATTTACCGGCAGGCCTGGAAAATTTTGTAAACTTGAAGACACAATAAGAGGTTTTGCTGAAATTTTGGAAGGAAAACACGACGAAGTTCCTGAAGAAAACTTCTACTTAAAAGGAAGTATTGACGAAATAAATCAATAATGAAATTATCAATTTACTCATTAAAAAATATTTTATTTCAGGGCGAGGCCTCGCTTTTAAATTGCCAAACAATGGCTGGGGAAATTACTGTTTTAGATAGACACGAGGCCTTAATTAGCGTTTTAACAGCTGGCATAATTAGAATTGTTGATAAAGACAAGAAGGAACAATTTTTTCCCATAACATCGGGATTTTTGGAAGTTAAACCCGATAGCGATGTGAGGTGTATTGTTGAACAATAGAATTTTAAAAGCCGTGCTGAGCTCGTCGAAGTACGGCTTTTTGCTTGTCCTGAGCCTGCCGAATGGGTTGCAAAAAAAATAAAATGTGGTAAATTATATTTATCCGCTCAAGCGAATTGAATCGGACAGCATTTTTACAACAGAATAATGGAAAAACCGGAGGAGAAATAAATGACACAAGGATTTATTGATTACGTGGTGGGTCGCGTGCGAGTTGATTTTGAAAAATCTGCTAATGGGGATGATTTTTTGCATATGCTCAAATTTGATGTAGGCATAGTACGAGTATGTATCGCTAGGTTTATTAATGTGTGGGCAGTTGATTATATGAATATTTCAGGGGAAGTGGCTCGTTATAATTTCATCGAAGATTCGGCAATTTTGTTGTCGGCCGTACAAGCCAATTTTTCCGAGGAATTGGCTAAAATCAATGAATAACGAAAGGAAAATAAGAAATGAAAATAAAAACATGGTTAGGAGTTTTGATTTTTTGGAGAGGCAAACAGCCTAAGCCGTCACTGAATGAAAAGTTCATAGAATGGATGATTGCCAGAATAGAAGAGGCCTCGCTGGTGATAAGGACAGAAGTTTTGAGAATGGTAAAATATCACCCAATTTTGTCTGGCAATATACTCTCTGGCAACCTGCTTAGATGGCGAACGCAATTTTTAGAAGACGCCCGCATAGAAGACGTGGCAATTTTTAATGATCCTCATGATGCCAGGGAGTTGGTGAAGGCTATCAAAGCTCGCTTCTCTAAAGAAATATCAGCCATTGATATGGTTGTTCCTGCAACATGAATGCAGATTTTAAAAATTGGCTTTTAGATAATTTAGGGCCTTCGGTTCTTGATGGTTTTAGAAATAATCCCAAAGGTACGCGAGCATTTATAACTGGTCATCTGAGAAATTGGATGTATCAGTGGGCTTTGCAAACCAAACCCAAGGTTGAAATTGTTCCTGATTTCAATAAACATCCCGAAGAGTTAGAGAGATTTTTTCAAAAGCACCTGGAGGGAGAGTTGGTTAAAGCTTCTGAATAATGAAGCTCCAACCTCACAAAGCAACTACGGTTGCTTCTTTTTTTACATAATATTATAATAGAATAATGACTTGGGAAATTTTATACAACGCATTGGGAATAAAAGACTTTATTTATTTTATTTCTTCTTCGCAAATACAAGACATGCTTTTTCCGGTAAAGCTGGTGTTTGTTTTGTGCTCAGCTTTATTTTTAATATTAGTAGTATATTTTATGCTGAATTCTTCGTGGCTTCAGTATAAATTTTTAGAAGATGTGACAGAGTTTTTTTCATGGCAGGCTTTTGGTCAAAGAGAAATGTCTAAGCAGTGGTCAAAAATTAAAAAAAGAACTGATTCTGGGGCAGAATCAGATTATAAGTTGGCAATAATTGATGCAGACGATTTTCTATTAGAAGTTTTAGATAACAGGGGTTATGATGGTGATAGTTTTGAATCAGGTATCAAAGATGCGGGCAGATTAATAGCTCCAATTTTAGATGATTTATTGCATGCGCATGACGTAAGAAATTCTATAGTATATAATCCGGATTATAAATTATCAGTTGTTGATGCTAAAAAAATATTAGAAACCTATGAAGCTGCTGCCAATGGAATAGGGCTAGGCTAAAAATAAACAAAAAATCTCGCCTTTAAAAGCGAGTTTTTTTATGTTATATTTATTTTAGAACTGGAGCAATTAAAAATAACACAGTGCCTAATGCCACTAAGCTTATTAATATTGTCCAAGTAATTTTAAATAATGTTTTTCTTTTCATAAATTAATGGTATCTGATTTTAATAAAAAAGGGAATAGCAAATTCTTTAATAACAATCTTTTGTATAAAATAGGCGGGGTTTTTATTTTATTTTTTATTGTTTTTATGGTTTTTGAAGATATAAAAATATATAATAAAAAACAAGAATTAATTTCTCAGATAAACATTTATAAAAAACAAATTGAAGAGTTAAAAAATAGTAGTAAAAATTTGCAAAATGAAATTGCAAATTCAGATAGTGTGGATTATTTGGAAAAATTAGGTTATGAGCAATTTGGTCAAACCAAGCCAGGTGAAACAGAATATATGTTTGTAAAAACCCCCAAAAAACCCGAAGGTTATGTTGTGTCCAAAAATCCATGGGAAGTTTTTACTGCTTGGTTTTCTGGCATATGGTCTAAACCTAAAAATTAGTGTATTATTGTTTACACTGAGGCCGTAAGGCAAAAGTGCGAGAGTGGTTCAATGGTAGAACGTATCCTTCCCAAGGATAAGACGCGGGTTCGATTCCCGTCTTTCGCTCCATTTTTCGCCACCTTAGCTCAGTTGGTAGAGCAACGCTTTCGTAAAGCGTGGGTCCGCAGTTCGATTCTGCGAGGTGGCTCCAAAAATCAGGTTAACCATGGTTAACCTGAAATATTATGGAACAAGAAATTAAATTATGCCAAAATTGTAAAAAGGACTTTACTATAGAGCCTCAAGATTTTGATTTCTATGAAAAAATGAAAGTGCCAGCTCCAACGTTTTGTCCGGAATGTAGGTTTCAACGTCGCATAATGTTTCGCAATGAAAGGACGCTTTATAAGCGAAAGTGTGATTTGTGTGGCAAGGATGTGGTGACAATTTTTTCTTTAGATTCAAAATTGATTGTGTATTGCCAATCGTGTTGGTGGTCGGACAAATGGGACGATGGTGAATATTTTTTAGATTATAACCCAGAAAAACCGTTTTTTGAGCAAATGATTGAATTGCAGAAAAAAACTCCGCATATGGCTTTAGTGAGTGAATATGCAACATTGATTAACAGTGATTATGTAAATCACGCAGGAGGGCTTAAAAATTGTTATTTAATCTTTAACGCTGATTTTTGTGAAAATGTTTTATACTCAACAGTAGTTGTTCGAGTTAAAGATTCTTTGGATTGCCATATGGTTGGCGAATCAGAGCTTATGTATGAAGACATTGATAGCACGGGTTATAAGCTATTTTTCTCCGAAAGTTGCACAAAATGTAGTGAATCTTATTTTTTAAAAAGTTGCATTGGTTGTGATAATTGTTTTGGTTGCATTAATTTAAGAAATAAAAAATACTGCATTTTTAATCAGCAATTTACGCGAGAAGAATATTTTGAAAAAATTAAGGAATACAAACTTAACAGTCATAGTGAATTGTTGAAGATTAGAAAAATAGTCGATGATTTTTGGTTGAAATATCCTAATAAATTTATGCACAAAGACGCCCAGTGCGTCAATGTTTCTGGGGAATATGTTTTTCGTGCAAAAAATGCTTTAAACTGTTATCAGGCGCGCGAGCTGGAAGATGCTCGTTATTGTCAGTTTATAACAATGCCACCGGCTAAAGATATTTATGATCTTACCGAGTGGGGGATGGGTGTTCAGCGGGTAGTAGATGTCACGGGCGTTGGCGATGGGGCTGACATGGTCAAATTTAGCATGAATGCCTGGCATCAAGGAACTATGGAGGTGGAATATGGGATGTATAATATATCATGTCAAAATGTTTTTGGTTGCATTAACCAGAAGAAAAAACAATATAGTATTTTAAATAAGAAGTATTCGTCGGAGGAATATTTTGCTTTGCGTGCGCAAATCATAGAAGACATGGAAAAAAATCCTTATGTTGATTCTGTGGGAAGAATTTGGCATTATGGAGATTTCTTGCCATATGACTTAAGCCCATTCACATATAACGAATCTCAAGCAATACAATATTACCCGCTTTCTAAAGAAGAAATTTTAAAAAAGGGATGGACATGGCGTGAGCCAGTTACGAGCAGTCACGTTATAACAATACCGGCCAATAAAATCCCCGACAATATTAATGAAACACAAGATTCAATATTAAGAGAAATTTTAGGATGCGATTTGTGCGGTAAAGCTTTTAAAATAACTTCGGCTGAGTTCGCGCTTTTAAAGCGTTTTGGATTTTCTGTTCCACATTTTTGCTCGGATTGTCGGCATATGGAGCGCATTAAACGAATTAACCCGCCTAAATTATGGAATCGTAATTGTGCTAAATGCAACACAGCATTTCAAACATCTTACGCGCCCGATAGGCCGGAAATTGTGTATTGCGAAGGCTGTTACAATAACGAAGTAAATTAATATAGAAACAGCCGAAGTCCTGAGCCGTGCCGAAGGACGAAACTTGCTACCAGCAAGAAGTTGCATAAAATTAAAGATAACTTTTTTGCCACGTGGCAAAAAAGTTAGGTTAATGAGTATTAACTTAAGTAACTTGCAGTAAAAGCATGGAACAAGATGCGCGTAATTGTCAGAATTGCAAAAGCGAGTTTGTAATTGAGCCCGATGATTTTGCGTTTTACGAAAAAATGAAGGTACCAGCACCAACATTTTGCCCAGAGTGCAGGAGACGAAGAAGATTGTCTTGGCGAAATGATTTTGTTTTTTATAATCGTAATTGTGATTTGTGCAAAAGAAACATAATTTCAATTTATTCTCCGGATAGCCCTCAAGTAATTTATTGCAATAAATGTTGGTGGGGTGATGGCTGGGATCCAAAAAAATATGCACAAGATTTTGATTTTAGCCGTACTTTTTTTGAGCAATTTAAAGAATTTCGCCTAAAAGTGCCAACTCTTGCTTTAACTAATGACAATAATATAGGAAGTGAAAATTGTGAATATACGCAAAATTTTGCTTTGGGTAAAAATTGCTATATGACAATGGTTTCTTGGAAGGTTGAAAATTGTATGTACACTTGTTATGCCGCTGAAACAAAAGACACAGTGGATTCAATGGGAATTTTTAGCACTGGCGAAGGTCTTTACGAGGTAATGTATAGTGAAAAATGTTTTGGATGTAGAAATATCTATGGTTCTTCAAGTCTTATGAATTGCGCCTATTGTACAGAATGCGTGGGCTGTGAAAATTGCTTTATGTGTATAAACTTGCGGAATAAGCAATATTATATTTTAAATAAACCCTATTCCAAAGAGGAGTACGAAAAGATTATAAATTCTTATAAATTAGAAACGCTTAGCGGAAGCGAAAAAGCCAGAGTTGAATTTGAGGCTTTTTTACGCACTCAGCCAAGGAGATTTGTTTCTTCAAGGAATTGCGTTAATTGCACGGGAAACAACATAATTAATAGCAAAAATGCAAAAAATGTTTTTCATTGTCGCAGATCGGAAGATTCTAAATATTTAGAGAATGGCGATACCCAAAAAGATAGTTATGACTTGTGCGTTGGTGGGGAACTTTCAGAATGTTATGAGGGTATAACTCCAGATAACTCAAACAAAGCATTGTTTTCTATTTATACATGGAAATGCATGGATGTAGCTTATTCGGAATTTTTGCAATCTTCAAAAAATTGTTTTGGCAGTGTTGCTTTAAAACATGGTGAATATTCAATTTTTAATAAACAATACACCAAAGAAGAATATTTTAAGTTAAAAGATGAAATTATAGAGCATATGAAAAAAAGTGGAGAATGGGGGGAGTTTTTTCCAATAAATTACTCACCATTTTCCTATAATGAATCCATGGCAATGGTAGATTTTCCTTTAACAAAAGAAGAAGCTTTGATAAAAGGTCTTAATTGGCAAGATAATATTCAGGAAACCAAGGGCAAAACAACTTTAAAAAATATTCCAGATAGCATAAATAATGTTGAGGATTCAATTTTAAATGAAATTTTAGAATGTTCTGTTTGTGAAAGAAATTATAAAATAGTTACTGATGAGCTGGCTTTTTATAGAAAATGGAAAATTCCAGTACCTACAAAATGCTTTTTTTGTAGAATTAAAAAAAGACTAGAAATTCGCGGGCCATCTAGGCTTTGGCATAGGAATTGCATGAATAAAGGTTGCACAAATGAATTTGAAACCAGCTATGCGCCCAACAGGCCGGAAATTGTGTATTGCGAAGGCTGTTACAATAACGAAGTAAATTAATATAAAAACAGCCGAAGTCCTGAGCCGTGCCGAAGGGCGAAACTTGTTACCAAAATGAAGTCTCCTAGTATATTAGGTAGTAAAAAAAACACAATAACCGACTAAATTGGTCGGTTATGCGATGAAAAGACGAATTTAATCCCATGAAAAGTTCACATTACGATTTGGACTTTTTTCTTTATGAAAAATATGATAAACTTGAAATAACATGGCAGAAATAACTCCACAAATTGAAGAGCTTGAATCACGCCTCCAGAATTTGGGAGACCGTCTTTGACATAACCGGAAAAGAAAAGAAATTAAAAGAATTAGAAGACGAGTCTGTAACGCCAGATTTTTGGAATAATAACGAACATGCAACAGAAGTTCAGCAAGAAATTTCAGAAATAAAAAATGAGATTTCAGCTTTAGAAGAAATAAAGAAAGATATAACCGCCTTCGCCGAAGGCTTCGGCGAGTCAAGGGAAGATTTAAATAAAAAGATAGAAAAATTGGAATTTAAAACCTATTTATCTGGCAAATATGACAAAAATAATGCAATTTTAGAAATATTTTCTGGCGCAGGTGGGCAAGATTCGCAAGATTGGTCAACAATGCTTTTACGAATGTATGAGAGATATTGCAACAGCAAGGGTTGGAAAACTGAAATTTTACATCAAGCATTTGGAGAGGGTGGTGGACCAGAAGGAAGAATTGGCACAAAATCTGTCACAATAGAAATAAAGGGAAGTCATGCATATGGATTTTTGAAAAAAGAAGCAGGGGTGCACAGGCTAGTAAGGCTTTCACCGTTTAATTCGCAAAAACTTAGACACACTTCCTTTGCTTTAGTAAATGTTTTGCCCGAGATAAAGGATAGCGAATTATCCGCCCTAGGCGGACCAGCCTCGGGCTGGGAAATTAGGCCAGATGATTTAAAAATTGATACCTTTAAGGCTTCTGGACCAGGCGGACAGTATGTTAACAAAACAGAATCAGCAGTAAGAATTACGCACATACCAACGGGAATTGTTGTGGCTTCACAAACCGAAAGATTGCAGGGAAAGAACAAAGATAAGGCAATGAAAATATTGGTTGCAAAACTATACCAGTTGCGCGAAGAACAACACGTAAAAGAAATTAAAGAAATAAAAGGGGAAAACATTTCTGTGCGTTTTGGAAATCAAATAAGGTCTTATGTTTTACACCCATATAAAATGGTAAAAGACTTACGCACACTTTACGAAGCATCTGATGCAGAAGGAGTTTTAGATGGGGATTTAGAAAAATTTATTGAAGCTGAAATAAAACATGATTAAATTTAATAAAGTAGAAAAAATTTATCCTCCTGAGACGCTAGTTTTTGATGAGATTTCTTTTCAAATAAAAAAGGGGGAGTTCGTGTCATTTGTTGGAAAGTCGGGAGCTGGAAAAACCACTTTGTTGTATATGATTTTGGGCCTGGAGATGCCAACTTCCGGAGAAGTTTATTTTGAAGATGTTAATTTAAGTGAAGCTAGCCATGATAAAATCCAAGAGCTGAGAAGAAAAATAGGTGTTATTCATCAGGACTATAAATTATTACCCAAAAAAACTGTTTACGAAAATGTGTCTTATGTTATGGAAGTAGAAGGTAAAGATGCAGAGGAAATAGAAAGAGAAGTCCCCAAAGTTTTGGAAGTGATTGGCTTGGAAAGTAAGGTTAATAATTTCCCAAATGAACTTTCTGGTGGGGAAAAACAAAGATTAGCTATTGCTAGGGCACTTGTTAACCAGCCAGACATTATTATTGCCGACGAACCAACGGGTAACTTAGACCCTTACAACACCTATGAAGTAATTTCTCTTCTAAGAAAAATAAATGAAGCAGGTAAAACAATAATTTTAGCTACGCACGACAGAGAGGTTATAAATAAATTAGGCAAAAGGGTTATTACTTTAGAAAAAGGTAAAATATTAAGAGATGAAGCTGAGGGTAAATTTATCATTTAAATAATTTAAAAAATATGTTTACAAATTTTAAAAGAATAACAGACTTTGCAGTAAAAGATTTTAGCAGAAACAAAGGCATTTCAATTGCTGCAATATTTGTTTTGGTGATTACAATTATGTTAGTTACTGGGTTATTCTTTTTTCAGGGCATGGTGGGTTATTTAACAACTCAAATTCAAGATAAAATTGATATTACAGCTTATTTCAAAGATGGCACTGCTGAGCAAGATATTTTAAATGCAAAAGATGAAATTATAAAAATGTCTCCAAGTGTAAAAAATATAGAATATGTTTCTAAAGATCAGGCGTTGGCAACTTTTAATACAACACATCAATCGGACACGGTTTTATCACAAGCGTTGCAGGAAGTAGGAGTTAATCCATTTTTGCCTTCTTTGAATATCACAACAAACGGGGATGCTACTCAATATTCTCAAATTTCTAATCTTTTACAAACAGCGGATTTTAGTAATTTGGTTGACAGCGTAGATTATTCTCAGAAAAAAGATATCATTGAAAAAGTTTATTCCATAACATCTAAAATAAACTTAGTGGGCCTAATTTTGGGAATTATTTTAGTTATTTTAGCTATATTAGTAGTTTATAATACAATAAAACTTGCAATAGAAAATTCCAGCGAAGAAATTAGCACAATGAAAATAGTTGGTGCGTCTGATTGGTTTATACGCGGACCATTTATCGTGCAAGGAGCAATTTATGGGTTAGTTTCATTTTTAGTTTGTATTGTTGTTACTGCTATTGCTGCATTCTTTTTGTCTCCTCAAACAGCAATCGCTTTGCCAGGGTTTGATATGTTTGGTTATTTTATGAGTAATTTGTGGATTTTTATATTAATACAATTGGGGTTTGGCGTAGGTGTAGGGGGAATTTCTAGTTTTATTGTTGTCAAAAAACACTTACAGGTATAATATAGACCGTAATATTGCGAGATCGTCCCTCGGCCGTAGCCCGTTGGTCTACAGCCTACGGGCGAGGCTAACGGCCCCGCCTTAGCGGGGTCCCGCTGTGGCGGGATAAGACACTACTATGTATTTTGTTTATATTCTCAAAAGTATAAAAGATTCTAAATATTATATTGGTCAAACCGAAAATTTAAGCGATAGGTTGAATAAGCATAACGTAGGACAAGTTAAATCAACACGTAATAGAAGGCCTTTTGTTTTGATAAAATCAGAAATTTTTGATACAAGGAGTGAAGCTAGAAAAAGAGAAAATTATTTGAAAAAACTAAAGGGTGGTAATGAATTTAAAAAAATAATAAACTGAAGGATTTGTTTTCAGGGCTGCGGGATCGTCTAATGGTAGGACACGTCCCTCTGAAGGATGTTATCTAGGTTCGAGTCCTAGTCCCGCAGCCATCACATGCTAAGTCAGGTGACTGAGATGCATGACGAAAAAAGCATGGTTGCGACCCGCAGCTTTGGAAATAAAACAAACTAAAAAGGCATAGAATTTTCCATGCCTTTTTAGTTTGTTTATAAGGTAACTTTTTGGGCATTATCAAATTGAGACTTAAGATCATCAAGCACCTTTTTCTTTTTAGTTAATGCGCGCATTCTGATTATACTGCTGCTAGCTTCTCCTAACTGTCCTAGACTATGCCCGGAATGATAAATTTCAACTTCATCTATAATTATATATCGGTCATGTGATTCAAAGCGTCCTTTATCTTTCAGACTTTCTCTGCAATCAATTTGTATTTCTGGATGAAGATTAATGAGTTTTTTCAATTCACCGATACAATCTTCATATTTCTTTTTATTCTCTTGTGATATTAAGAGCTTAAAATTTATTAGCTTATTTTTAGACAGTATGCTCTCCAATAGGCTAACGATAGTCCCCTTCAAATAATTATCAATAATAAAGATTTCTCGCGTGGCACAAAGGAATATCGTTTCCAGAAAATTCAACCCCTTATAAAGTTCACCCCGTACAAAATGCTCTTCTTCCGGCCAGTTTTTTATTGGAATAATTTCAAATATTTTTTTTTCAGCTAGGCTGTTAAATTTTTCTGCGAGTATTCTATATGTATTGTCTCCTTTAGTTTTAATCTGTTTTATGAAATTTATTTTACCCTTAAGGGATTCATAGAAATCTGTACAATATTTATTTTGGTATTGTGCGCTGGCATTTTTTATTCCGAATTTTTTCCAAATATGTAGCATCATTCGTACCTCTTTTATGAACTCTCTCTTAACATTAGGAAACTTATTAACAATAAGACCAGTGACTTCTTGTCTTTCCGTATAAAAGCGGATCCTTGTTTTGTTAGGATTTATTTCAAATCCATTTCCAACAACTATCTCATTTAATTTTGGTCCAGCAATCCATTCGCTAGCACCACCCTCAAGCATATTCTGAGAAAATCCGTTTCTATTATTAGTTGAGAATACTATATCGTCAGCGTATCTGGAGTATATGCAATGCTCTTCGTACGCAAAGTGCTGTAATTGATAGTCTAATTTAGAACAAATCATGTTAGAAATTATCGGTGATGTCGGAGCGCCTTGAGGTAAAACACCCTTATGACAACAGAAACCAGCTATTATTGTAGCGCCATTTTTAGATAAGCCATATGGAAAAGCTTGCAATATGCCACGAATTCTTCCAAAATGAATCGTCGGAAAAAAATCTTTTAGATCGATGTTTAGCAATGCTTTATGACGTATGTGTTTCTCGGCATTTGTGATGATGCTTTTTCCTTGTCGAAAACCGTGTACTGAAGCCCTGCCGATATATATTAAGGAGAGTACATGAGCCAATCTACGTTGAATAAATTTTAATTTATATTTTGGAGATAGAATTTGTCTTTTTTCACCAGATTTTTTATTTATAAAAAATTCCGTATAATGTTTTTCTTGATATCTTGTTTCGCCAAATATTCTTTCTAAAGCATAAGCATTAAATTCAAGTAAGTCAGCAAGCGTCCCAAAATTACTCACTCTGTGAAATTTTTCAATTAATTCATCGTCAGTTGCTTTAAATGATGGTCGCATATGCATATCTTTTTGGGGGCAAAGATATATTCTCACTTTGCGCATGAACATAAGCAAACACTATAACTGCGCCTAGCACGCCACAGGCGTGATCCTATGAACTTTTTAAAAATCGCCGCGAATACACAGCGTAATCAATATTTATCTTTGCCCCCAATTTATATTACTAAGCTATATAAATCAATACAAGTCCTATGTGAAACTTAGTAAAAAGGTGCATATAATATACGTGTCTTTTTAGTTATTCCAATATGATATTTTTATCTTTTAAGATTAGTTTACTTTTTAAGAAGAACAGCAGTTCGCGTTTTTCAATAAGCGTTCCTTCTCGTAGAAGATATTTTGTATAATTTCTCACGTCGATATCTGAGTTGTGGGTTTCTTTTTTGTGACCTAGTACACCAATCCTGAATTTATTAAATCTTGCCAATTCGTTTTCAATTGCATTTTTAACTCCAAGCTCATCCAAGTCAATTTTGTCCATTAAGTTTATAAGCTCTTCTATTAAGCTCGGCTCATTGATGGCGGGATTTTTGCAGTCTATATTTCTGGCCTTACTACAAAAGTAGTATACGTGGCGATTTACTCCGCCATCTTTAAGCTTTTTGAATTTCTCGTCAGCAGATATTCCTGATCCACAATATCCACATTTAATCAGCTTGGTGAAGGCGAATTCCTTTGATTCTGTTTTCGGTACAAATTTTTCGTTTAGGGTTAGTTGCACCTTATCGAATAATTCTTTGCTAATTATTGGTGTATGCTTTCCGTTGTACCAATTGCCACTGCCAATAGGATATTCAAACTCACCGTAATAGAATGGATTCCTTAGAATTAGATAAATATTACCAAGCACCAAAGATTTTCCAGTTTTGGTTTTAAATCCTACATTAATGAGCCAACGATATGTTTTCCTGCCCGACCATTGTTCGTTAGCAACTTTCTCGAACATCTGCTTTATATAAGGAGCTCGTTTTGGATCTATTCTGCATTGGCATTTTTTATCAACGTGCTTTTCATTTAAATATCCAGTTGGTGCTACGCCTGGGCGATACCCCATTTCACAACGGGTTTTTAGTCCACGCTTTACATTGAGGGCCTTATTGTCATTTTCCAGTTTCGCCTGGCTTCCGAGAATCATTAGCAAAAATTTCTCGTTTGGATTATTGGTAAACCTTTGTCCGTGAGTCCTAATTTCAATGAGTAATTTTTGATCCATTAAATCTACCACTGAACCCAAGTCCCCTGCGTTTCGGCTGAGCCTGTCAGGCGCCCATGTCAGAATAGCATTATATTTTCCTTCGCGAATTTCAGTAATCATTTTATTAAAAATGATTCTTTGCCCAACTTCCTTGGATGAGTGAGCTTCGCGCTTAATGTCTATGATGTTTAGGCTATCCCGTTGTGCCAGCGTCAGCATCTCCTTAACCTGCGATTCTATAGATAATGCTTGTTTATCCTCAGCCTCCGTAGATTTCCTTGCATAGAGACAATATTTGAGTATTGGTGCGACTATAACGGGGGATTGCCGACTATTTTGTGTTGTTGCTATTTGTTGCATAATTTTTTGTTTAGTTGTTAATATTCCATATTCGACCTTTGCAATGACAAGGATGACGCAACCGCGCTAAGGAGTCCAGACCCCGTCAGTTGGTAAGGCTTCGCTTTACGAGGAGCTTTTTTCGGTATAAAATAAAGTAATTAATATGCCAATTTTTAATGATTTAAATTTAAATAATTGGAAGGATTCAGAAATTTGGACCGATAGTCTTTGGTTAATTCCTGAAAGAGATAAAACAGGAAAACATGACGGATTTTATCATGGTAACTTTGTTCCCCAAATACCTCGTCAACTAATCTTGAGATATACAAAAAAGAACGATGTTATTTTTGATCCTTTTGTTGGTAGCGGGACAACTGCTTATGAGGCTGAAAGTTTGAGTAGACATTTTATTGGTATTGATATACAGGAAGCTTTAGTTGAGAAATTAAAATCAAGAGTAGATAATAATAAATATTTTTCAGAGATTATTCTTGGCGACAGTGCAAAAGAACTTGTTTATGATAAAGTGAATGAAATTTTAGAGAAACAAAAAAAGAAAAATATTAATCTGGCAATTTTACATCCTCCTTATGCCGATATAATTAAATTTAGTGATTCGAAGGACGATTTATCAAACGTAAAATCGCTAAAAGAATTTTTAGATAAATTTGCGGAGGTTCTTAAGAATACGATTAAAATTCTTGAAAATGGGAGGTATTTAGCAATTATTATTGGTGATAAATATTCTGCCGGTCAGTGGATACCATTATCTTTTTATTGTATGAATGAAGCTCAAAAATTAGGATTAACACTCAAAAGCGTTATAATAAAGAATATGGCAGGTAATCGTGCCAAACAAAATAAGGAAGCGATTTGGCGGGTAGCGCAGAATACACTTGGGTTTGTGACCCAGTAGATGGAACCGTGCCATTTTCGCATGGCATACCAGTTTCCACTTTTTCTTTGGCACTAACAAAAAATGGCGAAAGTATTTTGGGCGTTGTATATGACCCATTTCAGGATAGGCTTTATTCTGCATTAAAAGGCGAAGGGGCATTTTTAAACGGCAAAAAAATTAGTGTTTCAAGCGCTTCTCAATTTAAAGGAACAGTCGGCGAATATGAAATGTTTGAACACTCAAAATATAATTTAAATAAGTTGCAAGAGAGGTTTGTTTTTGAAGGGGTAAAACTAATGAGCTTTTGTTCGGTAATATACCCCTCAATGCTTGTGGCAGCAGGCGAGTTGGCGTTTGTAGTTTTTCCGCTTACCAATGCACATGACGGAGCTGCAGTTAAAATAATTGTTGAAGAGGCGGGAGGTAGGGTCACCGATATTTTTGGTGAAGATCAAAAATATGATACAAAAATAAACGGATTTATTGCTTCAAATGGAATTTTACATAAACAATTGGTTTCTTTATGTAAGGAATTGATAATTAAGCAGTAGTATAATTACATTAAAAAATCGCCTAAGGGCGATTTTTTTTGGGCTGAGGCAGTATTTACTTTTTATATATTTATTTACATAGTTTTTTTACTTCTTTTTTGAGTTTTATGATTATGCTATAATATAAAAAATATAAGATTTATCTTTGATTATGAAAAAATATAGTTTTTTTATTTTGTTGTTTGCTGTGTTGGTGAGTTTATTTTTTTGCGATATTGGAATGTCTATGGCAACCGTGCATGGTTCAATAAAAATTATAACTCAACCATTCAGCACAGGCAGTGTTGACTTAACTTTTTCTCAAAAGCCAGTTGTATCAGTTAAAGATTTAAATAATAGCCCCATACAAGGCGTCACAGTGACTGCAGTTGCTAGCGGGGCCGGGGAATTGAGCGGAGATTTGGCAGAAGTTACAGACTCAAATGGGTTAGCTACTTTTGATAATTTAAGTTACAGCGGAGTAGATCCTTTTAAGATTATTTTTGGTTCTAGTGTTGGTAAAGCAACATCCGAATCAATGCAGTTATTGCCAGGAGTAGCTAGTGCTTCTAAGTCTTTAATTTATGTAAGCCCATTGACTGTTGTGGCTGACGGAGAATCTTTGGCAACAATAAAAATTCAGTGTGAAGATCAATACGGAAACATAATACCAGGGGCAGATGTCAAGGTTTCAACTTCCGGTAGTAATAATGTACTTAGCCAGCCAGGTGTTAAAGATCAGCCAGGTGTTACAACTGTTAATCTTTCATCTACAACAGCTGAATCTAAAACAATTTCAGTAGCAATTAATGGCATAGGCATGGGAAATTCTAGTCCTGTAAATTTCGTTGCAGGTAGAATTGCAAAATTATCAATCTCTACCGATAGTCCAGTTGATACTGATCATAAGAGTGAGATTATAATTACGGGGAAGGACAAATTTGATAATATTGTAACCAATGATAGTACAACGCAATTGGCTCTTTCAGCAGATAATGGCGCTTTGTTGGACACATCACTGGCAACATTTAATCAGGGGGTCATCATGGTCCATTTGAGCAGGGCAAATTCCGGAATAGTAAATGTTTTTGCATCAAAGGGCGATGTAAGCGGCAGCACTAAAGTTGTATTCAATTCAGCTGACACAACATCGCCAGTTATTTCAGCTCAGTACCCACTTGGTGGAGCGGAAGACGTGCCGTTGGATGTTATTTCTTATATAAATTTTTCAAAAAAAATTGACACGGCAACAATTACTGATTATAACGTTCAATTAAGAAAATCATCTGATAATAGTTTGGTAAAAACAACTATTTCTGTAGCTAATGGTGGTAAACAAATAAGATTCCAACCAGACACTATTTTAAGTCCCGGTGCGAAGTATTATTTATATGTTGGTATTGGAGTGGTTGATTTGTCGGGGAATGCTTTAGAGTTGCCGTATAGTGGTAATTCGTTCACTACTGCTTCAACAGTTGCCAACAAAATAAGCAATAATATTTCTTCTGGTTCAATAGATGTTAGCGCAATAAAAAACTCTGACGAAGCAGAGAATATAGTTATTTCTTCTAATAATACAATTGTAGCAAAAGCAGGCAATAAAGAGTCAAAAGAAAATTTATTTAGCTATGCCACCGCAGGAATTTTGAATGTGTTAAAGGTTTTTAGTATAGATAAATTTGGCAATTGGCTTGTCTCTAATTTTGTTTGGGCTTTTTTATTCTTAATAGTGGCATCGCTGGTATATATATATATATATATTGGTATCTTTACCTTTGATGTTTATTTAACTCGGCAGACGCTTGCCATTTTTTTAAGCTTTGAAAATCCAGAGAATACAATTACTGCGAGAGTCAATATAATAGTTATTGGAACCGCTATTTTTGTATAATCATTACCCGTCATTAAAACAAAATCATATAATCCGTGTAGAGATACAGCTATTAGTATGCCAATAATTAATGGCATGTATTTTCTTTTTGCTTTGTAGAAAGAAAATGCTAAAAAGTATCCAATAACCGCTGAGCACAAAGTATGTAAAAAGGTTGCACCTATAAATCGTACAAGGGTCATAATTAGTGCCCTAGTTACGGTTTGGTCAAAAGACATTGGTCCTGCGGGAGAAAAAAGATATAAAATATTTTCTACAGCAGCAAACCCCAATGCAGTAACCACCATGTATAGCATTGCATCAACTGGTTCGTCTAAATGAGGGCTGTTTAAGACTTTTGTTCTAAACACAAAGTATTTAAAAAATTCTTCAGAAAGAGCTATTATTAGAAACCAATATATAATGCTTGTTGTAGTTGAATCTAGGTTTGATAAGTCTAATAACTTGGACAAGCCTATTTGTACAAAAAATACGGGTATGGTTATTAACGCACCCAGCAAAAATATTTTTAAAATCATTTTTTTTGGTTCGGGGTGTAAGTCTTCTTTCAAATAGAAAGAAAGCCAGACTAAGCTGGGCAATAAACCAAAAATTATATAAATGATAATTATGAAATCCATATTGTATTATTATATCACTTAAGTTTTGAAACTTCTACTACCATTTTATGAAAAGTTGTGGTATATTAATAACATAAAGGGTCGCGGATAAAATTATTTTAAACATAACCAAAAAAACTATGCCAACATGGGCTAACGTAAAAAGACTCGGGAGAAGAGTTAAAAAAAGAAAAAGAACTAAGCTTAACAAGAGAAAAAAATAGCTATGATTTTTAAAAACCGGCAAATTGTCGGTTTTTTGCTTGCACTGAGCCCGTGGAAGTGCTTGTGCTGAGCCTGTTGAAGTATTAGAATAAATATATGACAGCAGAAGAAATTATAAAGAAAATAAAATCTCTTGGGAATAAAAGAAATATTGAAGGTATGGCGAGATTTGGTATAAGGCCTAAAACAAAAGTTTTTGGGGTGTCCATGCCAGAATTAAGAAAAATATCTAAAAATATTATTCGCCAAAATCAGGATAAACAAAAAAACCATAATTTGGCCTTGAAACTTTGGGATTCAGAAATTCATGAGGCTAGAATATTGGCTGGGCTTATTGCTGATTCAGAGAAACTAACAGAAACGCAAATAGAAAAATGGGTTAGTGGTTTTGATTCTTGGGATGTAGTAGACCAGGTTTGTATGAATCTTTTTGATAAGTCAGTCTTAGCAAAGAAAAAAATATCTGAATTTGCGACAAGACAACCAGAATTTGAAAAAAGAACAGCATTTGCCTTGATAGCTGCGCTGGCCTCTCATGATAAGAAAATGTCAGATAAGGATTTTGTAAACTTTTTTACATTAATTAAGCGTGCATCAATTGATGAAAGAAACTTTGTGCGTAAAGCAGTAAATTGGGCCTTGCGTGGAATTGGTAAAAGAAATAAAAAACTCAATGAAGAGGCAATAAAATTTGCAAAAGAAATTAAAAAAATAGACTCTAAGACTGCTAAGTGGATTGCTGCTGATGCAATAAAAGAACTAACAAGTGAAAAAGTTTTAAGCCGATTAAAATGAAAAAGATTTTTAATAAAATAATAGACGACTTTTTTGAAGTGGGGGTCATTATAAAGCTCTTTTTTGGGTTTTTTGAAGTTTTGACTGGAACAATTTTGGCTATTTCGGGTAAATTGATTGTTAATAATTTGGTTATTTTTTTGACACAACAAGAAATATCAGAGGATCCAAATGATTTTTTTGCTAATTCTCTTATACAAATTTCAAATGGTATTTCTTCTAGTCTGCACGTATTTGCAATTGTTTATTTGATTTTTCATGGGGTGGTTAACATTTTCTTGGGAGCTTTCTTATTAAAGGGAAAACTGTGGGCATACCCTGCTGCTATTGGAGTTTTTTTCCCATTTTTGATATATCAAATATATAGATATTTCCATACTCATTCTTTGGCTCTAATATTTTTGAGTATTTTTGACGCATTTGTAATGTGGATTATATTTATGGAATATAATAAAAAAATTGCTAAATTAAATAAGCCTGTTTAGAAAAATAAAAAAATGAAAACATATTTTCAAATATTATTATTAATAATCATGGTGATTATTTTAATATATTTATTTTTTATTTTATCTGATAGGATATTGTCTCCGGCAACACCCCAGAATAGAAATAGCAGTATATGTTTCGGAGAAAAATGTTTTTTTGTAGAGATTGCAAAAACTTCAGCAGAAAGGGAAAAGGGGTTGATGTATAGAAATTTATTGGCCAAAGATAGGGGCATGCTTTTTATTTTTGATAAAGAGGGAATATACCCATTTTGGATGAAAAACACTTTAATTCCTTTAGACATAATTTGGATAGATTCTAACAACAAGGTTGTTTTTATTGCTAATAATGTCCAACCATGTAAAAATTTAATTTGTCCAATAACTAATCCTTTAGTTTCGGCGAAATATGTTTTGGAAATAAATGCTAATATTGCAAAAACAATAGGGATAAAAACGGGCGACCAGATGGTAATAAATATAAAATAAATTTAGAGCATTGACGTGCAATTTTGTGGTATAATATATTAACCAAGTTGATTAGCTTGGCAAAGGTCGATTTTAAAGAATAATTTATTAATTAATTTGTAAAATCGAATGAAATTTAAAACATTAGATCTAGTTGCTTTAATATTGGTTATAATTGGAGGATTGAATTGGTTGTTGGTTGCATTTGGGTATAATTTGGTTACCTTGATTTTCGGAACAGTGCCAACATTAGAGGCCACAGTTTACGTTTTAGTTGGATTGTCTGCAGTTTATTTGGCAGTTGTAATGCCAAAATTGGGAAGAAATTAGAAATTAGTAAAACAAAAAACCCGCATAAGCGGGTTTTTTGTTGTTTATAAATTCAATATAAGTATCCCCAAGTTTGAAGTTTGTCAGAATCTTCATACCAGCCTAACCCTATGTCGGTTCTGTAGAACATATTTTGCAATAAAATATTATCTATTCTACTATATGCTTGTTTTCTGGCGTCCTCAACAGTTATGCCGTTTCCTGTTACTATTAAATCATATCCCATATTTCCTGCAATTCTCCAGCTTCCGTCAATAAGTTTGATATCTCCTAAATGAACTCCCTCTAAATTTGGCTTTTTAAAAATAATAGATAAATCTCGATAAATTCCTGCTTCAGTCGGCTCGTCATATGGCCACGGTGGTGTGGCGCAAACAACACCAACTTGAAACCCTTTTTTGGTTTTTAGATCATAGTTTTCTCCTTTGGCAATTTTATATAAAAAGTCGCCCCACTCAGAAATGACTCCTTCCATTTGTATGGATATGGTTGGGTAGCCAAACCTAGTTGTGAATTCTAGCGGATAAATACCTCTACCATTTGCGATACAATTAATATCAATATATCCCACATACCCCGATTTCTTAATATCTTCTTTCATTTTCTCTAAGGTAGTTCGGAATATTGTATTAGGACCTGACCAATACATTAAAGTCCCCATTTCTCCAGTAAAGGGCCCAATATCTCCTGGGAAAAGCTTTTTATGTTCAAAATTAATATTTATAGGATAAATAAAATCATTCCCATTAAAAAAAGCCCCAACTGCAATTTCAACGCCTTGTGCGAATTTTTGAATTTGGAACTGTTTAACTTTTTTCTCTAAAATATTTCTGTTGGATCGTAATATCTCATGGATGTCTTTTCCATCTTCATCTTTCCCTAGAAATAATAACCCTTTTGAATTTGAAGGAGTAAATCCAGACGGCTTAAACGCATATCTTCCTGGATTTTCTTCAATAAATTTTAATGCTAAGTCATAATCTGTAAAATCCCAGTGGGGAAGGGTTAACATCCCAACTCTTTTCATTTCTGCTTGGCCAAATTCTCTGTCCTCTTCTAATTTATCAGTATATGAGCTTCCCCCAACTACAAATTTTCCAGCTTTTCTTAATTCATCAGCTGTTTGCCCAAATCCTACGTCATCTAATACAATTACATCAGCCCAATCAATATGTTTTTTCCAGTCATCAACTTTTTCTAAAAATCCATCATAAACATCTTTATCTTTTTCAGATTTTACATAAATTTTTACTTCATGACCTTCTTTTTTAACTTGCCATGCCAAATCTCCTGATAAGCTTTCCCAGCTCACAAATAAAAATTTTCTTATTTGTTTCTCAACCAATGGCAAAATATTTTTTCCGTTTCCGTTTCCGTTGCCATTACCATTTTCGTTGCTCATGTTTAATTAAAGGTATTTTTCGTCGTAGGTTTTATAAGCAACCTGCAACTCTTCACCTTTTTTTATTTTTCTTAAAGTAATAAAATTTTCTCCGTCATCTGTTGTTTTGATGTTTGGAGTTTTTGAATCATTTAAATAGTAAGAAATGTCCATTCCATTTAATCCAGATTCTGATATCCATACTGATTTATCTTTATGAATAACAAAAAAACTGTCTACCAAGGGCAAAATTTCTTTTTTTAACCCTTTCAATTCTTTCATATCAAATTTAAGCCATTTTTGTTTTTTATTTCCAAAAAATGGGTTTATTCCTTTGGGAATATCCCTTACTGCAAAAATTCCAACACCTTCAATTTTTGAAGGCATTAATCTACAATAAGTATTTTTTAATTTCTCTAAAAGTTTTTGTTTTTCTGTTGCCATAAATTTTTTTATTTATTTTTTTTATTGTATCACTATAAAAAAATAATGCAAAAAAATTATAAAAAAATAACCCCCAAAAAGGGGATTATTTCTAAAATTCATAGAATTACCTGCTGAATTTTGGAGGTCTTTTTTTAGACCAGCATTCTCTGCAATAGATTGGTCTGTCAGGAGCTGGTTCAAAAGGAAGCTCTGTAATTTCTACTCCGCATTCGGAGCATTTCCAGTTTCCTTTGACAGGCTCTCTTCTTACAAAACCTCCACTGTTGTTGTTTCTGTCGAACATTTTTTGTTTCTTTTATGGGCACGCGCCCAATAAATAGTAAAACGACCTTTCTAATAGGTCGTTTAGCCGACTTATTAGCTTGTTTTTATTATACTTTACTTATGAACTCATGTCAAGTGCATAAATAAAAAAAGAGCCGTTGATTTCGGGATCAACGGCATAACGAAAAAACGTGAAGTTATTAGAATGGCGTGGCACCGGCTTTTGGCTCCTCTATTGCTTCAAAATTGGCAACTTCAAGTTCGGTGAGAGGTCGACAAAAACGCACTGGGAAACGAATATTACAGTCTCCTCCGCCTTCCAATAAATGACCAACGTAACAGCATTCAACTCGACTGTGAAATGCCACGGGGGTGTCTTGTTTGAAAGCAATGGACTTGTTCATCGAAATAGATGCTGTATTCGCCATTACTACGCCGACGTCATTCAGATTTATTAAGTGACGAAGTCTTTGTGCTGCCTCACGTGGGCCTATAGAATCTGATTCGGTTTGCATTTTATTTTCAAGGTTACAATTGATACAGATATTTTATATTATATTTTTACGTGTTTATGTCAAGCCTTTTAATTATTTGGTTAAAGGGTAGAATGAAGTATAAATACAATTAACAAATATATATATGAAAAAAGAAATTTGGTTATTAGGTGTGTTAGGTTTAATAATGGTAATTTTGCTCTGCATTTTATTTTTTGTCCCCGCAAAAAAAACACAAGCACCCCAGCCAACACAAAATAAGCCAGTTGTTGTTGTCGAAGGTATACAAATTATTTCTCCTAAGTTGAATGAAGAAGTTGCTTCGCCAATAAAAATTTCAGGAATAGTTACAGGGAATGGGTGGAGCGGTTTTGAGGGGCAAGTTGGAGTAGTTGAAGTAAGGGATTTGAAAGGTATGAGTGGGGCTGTTTTGAAGGCAATGACAGATTGGACGGTTTTGCCTACAAGTTTTGAAGCAACTGTAACTTTAAATAAAATAATCTCTGGGCCAATAACCTTGGTTTTTCATAATGAAAATCCAAGTGGCGACCCCGCAAAAGACAAAACATTTTCTTTACCTATTAAAATAAAATGAATTTTAAAATATTAAAAAAATCAAACAAAAGTAAAGCAAGGTTGGGATTTTTAGAAACAGAACATGGAATTGTTGAAACGCCATGTTTGGTGCCAGTTGCAACACAAGCGGTTGTTAAAACCTTAGAAAGTAAAGAAGTTGAAGAAACAAAATCTCAAATTTTAATTTCTAATACCTTTCATTTGCATCTAAAACCCGGTGAGAAAGTAGTTGATAAGGCTGGAGGAATTCATAAATTTATGAATTGGAAAAAGCCTTTAATGACAGATTCTGGTGGATATCAAGTTTTTTCTTTAGGTTTTGGAACAGATTATGGTTTGGGTAGTAAAATATTGAAAAAAGAGCAGGAAGAGGGTGTATCCATAAAAGTAAACGCCCAGCCTAATAAAATGAAAATAAGTCATGACGGCGTAACTTTTCGCTCACCAATAAATGGGGACACTTTATTCATTGGCCCAAAAGAATCAATTAAAATACAAGAAAAAATTGGTGCTGATATTATTTTTTCTTTTGACGAGTGTACAGCTCCCTTGGCTGAATATGAATATGTTAAAAAATCTTTAGAAAAGACCCATAAATGGGCAGAAATTTGCCTTAAGATCAAGAAATCTAAGCAAGCTCTTTATGGAATTGTTCAAGGTTCTAAATTTAAAGATTTGAGAATAGAAAGTGCAAAAGTTATTGGAGCCATGGATTTTGACGGGTTTGGAATTGGGGGTGAATTTGGAAATGATAAAAAGAAAATGGGTGAAATGATTGGTTGGGTGGTTGATGAATTGCCAGAAAAAAAGCCAAGGCATTTATTGGGGGTGGGTTATTTAGAGGACATGGAGTTAATTATAAAATCTGGTGCTGACACTTTTGATTGTACGGTTCCAACTCATTATGCTAGGCGTGGAATTGCTTTTACCAGTAAAGGTAAATTAAATTTAAAACAAACAAAATTTTTGAACAAAAATGAGTCCTTAGACAAGGGATGTGTTTGCTATGTGTGTCAAAATTATAAAAAAGACTACATTTGCCACTTGCTTAAAGCGGGGGAGATAACAGGTATGAAACTTCTAACTTTTCACAATTTATTTTATTTCAACACCTTTGTAGAAGAAATTAGAAACAAAATAAAGCGTGGCGAAATATAACTTAAAAGCGCCCCTAAATGGGGTGCTTTTTGATTATTCTTCGGTGCCTGCCTGCTTGGTAGGCATGTTGTGAGACTTAGAGTTAACTTCGTAGTTTGTGTTTTGAGCTTCAAAAAAGTTAACTAATTCATAAACATCTGTTGCCGTGCTCATCCATTTTGCAGGATTTGTTGCATTGTAGTGTGGAGCAAATCCCAATTCTTCCATTCTTCTGTCAGCAACATATTGCACATATTGATTAACATAATCTGCATTTAGTCCCAAAATTCCTCTTGGAAATAAGTTTTTGTTATATTCGGTTTCTAAATCAACGCCCTTAATAATTATTTGTTTAATTTCTTCAGCAAATTCTGCAGAAACTATTTCCGGATTTTCTTCAAGCAAAGTTAAAACCAAATTAATGCCAAATTTTAAGTGTAAACTTTCGTCGCGTAAAACCCAATTTATCATTGAAGCTAAGTTTCGTAATTTATTTCTTTGCCTAAAAGAAAGCATAACCATAAATCCCGAATAAAACCAAACCCCCTCCATAACAATGTTGTAAGCTGCAAGGTTTCTAATAAAATCTTTTTTACCTTCAATTGTTGTTACATCATAAGTGTCTTCGGTCATTCTAGCCACATAATCATTAATATAATCTTCTTTAGCCTTCATTGATGGCGTAGTAATATGTGTTTCATATATCTTAGTTCTATCTAGTGGTAAAGTTTCTAAAACATATTCAAAGGCAACGCAGTGGTTGGCCTCTTCCCACATTTGTTTTGCCAAGTACAAGTGGCACTCAGCAGATTTCAAATAAGGGTAAACGCCCAAAGCTAAAACCCTATTAACAACTAATTCTGCAGGATTAAAAAATGACATGACAAATTCAACTGCATATTTTTCGTCATCAGTCATTGTTGCCCAATCCTCTAAGTCTTCTTTTAGCGGTATCTCATGGGGGTACCAAGTGTTTGCAATAGCTTGGTCATATAATTCTCTTGCCCAAGGATATAAAGATGGGTGAATGTTATAATCTTTTGGTGATGCTTTTCCTATAAGTGCCATAATTTTTTATTGAGCAATAAATTATTTTCGCTCGGCAGTCAATTTTCTTCGCTTGGCAATAAAATTTTTCTGCGAGGAGAGCCTCTCTACGGGGCACCCTCTTCTCGAAAAAGTTCATTACCTCGCTACGAATTAATCGCCTTGCTTCAAATTTATTGTCTTGCTTTTATTTAATTTTACTGACAACTGTCGCAAACAAATTTTTCTTGTGGATCTTCTGGGCTTCGAGGAGCAGAAACCTTGGCCATTATTGCTTCATATTCTGCAGGGTCTTGTTCGGGTATTCCAACTGCTCCCTTGTCCGCCGAAACTTTAGTGAAGGCGGAAAATCCAACTCTGCCCATTTTTTCTCTCTTATTCACTGACACTGTGCTTTGCTCTGCGGTATGTCTTGGTTTCATATGAAGATAATAGGTGGTTTTTAAACCTTTTTTCCAGGCTGCGCTGTATATATCCATAATTTCTTCTGTTATTCTGGTTTCTAGATACATATTTCTAGACAATGCTTGATCAACCCATTTTTGCGCACGAGCAGCAATTTCTACAAATGCATATGGGGAAGTAGTAAAAGCTGATTTATATCTTTTCTTTAATTCTTGAGGTATTTTTTCAATACTTAAAATATCTCCTTGTTTTTCAACAATTTCATTTCTTACTTCATCCCAAATTTTTATTTCTTTTAAGTCGTTAACTAGATTGTGATTTATATCTAAATATTTTCCAGATATTTTATTTCTAGAAAATACTTGAGCAAATCTAGGGTCGATTCCAGGAGTAGTTCCGGCCAAAAGTCCAATGTTTGCATTTGGTGCTACTGCCATTAATGTAGCATTTCTCATTCCTTGTTGAACTTTCTTTTTTAAATCAGCCCAATTGATTTTAAGTTCTTGTGCGTGGCTAGTTTTATCTAAATCTAAACTTTCCCCCCTTGAGTTTTCTAATTGTTGTATTGTATCAAATGGCACTAACCCGCGAGACCACCCCGATCCAACAAAATTTTTGTAACTGCCACGTTCTTGTGCTAAGTTAGCGCTTTCATCTATGGCAACATAGCTTATAAATTCAAAAATCTTATCTGCCATTTCAAATGTTTTTTCATCTTCATATCCTAATCTGAGTAATTCAACGGCCTCAGAAAAACCCATAACGCCCAAACCTATTGCTCTGTTTTCTTTGTCTGATTTTACAGCTTCTGGTATTGGCAATAAGTTGATGTCTATTAAGTTATCTAATTGCCTTACCGCTAATCTTGTGGTTGCTTCAAGTTTTTCCCATTCAATTTCTCTGTTGTTGATATGAGTTGCTATATTTATTGATGCTAAATTACAAACAGCAATATTATCTTTGTCTTGAGGCAAGCAAATTTCGGTGCACAAGTTAGACATATGAATAGTCCCAGTGTTGTTGTTTAGGGCCCTTAAGTTAATAGGATCTTTCCACGTTAGCCATGGATGAGAGGTTGCTTGAAGCATAACTAGAATTTGTCTGTATTGTTCGTCGGCTGGAACTTTTAAAAATGTTCTCAATTTTCCTGCTTTTGCTTGTGCAATATATTCTTTATATTTTTTAGAAAATTCTTGCCCGTAAAGTTCATTCAATTCCGGAGTTTCTTTAGGGTCAAACATATACCAATCTTCATTGTTTTTAACCCTTTGCATAAACTCATCAGAAATAAACACTGCAGTGTCAGCAGTTCTCATTCTCAAATAGTCATCTCCGGCATTATGTCTCCACATTAAAAAGTCAGGAAAATCAATGTGCCAATTTTCCATATAAAAACATAAAGCTCCTTTTTTCTTCCCGCCTCTTTGAATTGCCCTTATAGCTGTATCAATAATCTTTGCAAAAGGTGTTGGCCCAGAAGAAGTGGTGTTATTAGAAGAAAGCGGCGAGCCACTTGCTCGTAATTTAGTGATAGAAGCCCCAATTCCACCAGTTGCTTTAGAAATTTTCATTACATCTGAAACAGATTTAGCAATATTATCTATGTCATCTTGAATTTCTAGCAAAAAGCAGTTTGATAGGGCAGGTCTTGTTGTCCCAGCTCCAATGTTGGTAGAGCCTCCGGCAACATATTCTAAGTTAGACATTTTGTCATAAAACTTTATTGCCTGTTCTGTGGGATTTTTTTCATTATATGACAAACCCATTGCAACCCTCATAAAAAAATATTGAGGAGTTTCTATTGGTTTTTGCAATTTGTCTTTTATTGCGTAACGGTCTAACAAAGTTGACAATCCTGCATATTTAAATAATTCGTCACGCTCTATTTTTAAAGATTCTGATATTTTTCTTAAATCAAAAACTTGAGACATTTTTTCATCTAAAATTTTTGATTCAACACCTTCTTTTATATAAGTTTCAAAATTATCTTTATATTTTTTTTCTAAAACTTCTTTATTTTCTTCATAATCTCCAAAAATTCTTTTATAAGCTGTTTTTAACAGTAGGCGAGTGGCTATTTTATCATAAGAGATGTCTTCTTGTATGTTTTGGAGTGCTGCATTTATGGTTGCGTAATCTAATTCTTCTGTAGTTATTCCATCATAAAGCATAAGCTCTGTTTCCGTGGCAACTCTAACCACTTTACTTACAGGATCTTCCAGTCCAATACAAGCTTTTTCTATTGATTTATTTATTCGGTCGGCGTTAAAGGTCTCTTTAGTGCCGTCTCTTTTGGTTACATTAATCTGCATGTTGTTTTTATTAATAATAAATGATATTAATTAGATTTTATTACTATTAATATACATCGTCAACTGTGAATAACTTTTCCTTATTGACAATGATTACTAATAATAATAAAGTATAATA
>CAILLM010000003.1 GCA_903835075.1 Candidatus Staskawiczbacteria bacterium
CAATTGCTTTTGTATTCATGTTAGTTTCTTTTGTTTGCGTATGACAAAGAACTATTTAAACCCTACAACAGATTATAAAAAAAGTAAATAAAAACTCCCCTTTCGGGGAGCTTTTTAACTTCGTTATCTTTTTGCCCACTGTGGTGCTCTTCTTGCACGTCTTAGTCCGAATTTCTTTCTTTCTCTCATTCTTGGATCTCTTGTTAAAAATCCTGCTTTTCTTAATCTTTTTCTAAAGTTTGCATTAAAGTCTACCAACACTCTGGCGGTTCCATGCCTAATTGCTTCTGCTTGAGCTCTGTGTCCTCCGCCTTTTACAATAACTGTAATTCTAAACTTATCTAAGCATTTCATTTTTTTCATTGAAGCAACTGCAGATTCTCTGTCCTCAACTGTTTGAAAATATTTTGTATAATCTTGATCATTAACAATAAACTCCTTATCTCCTTTTGTGTAAAGTCTAATTCTGGCAACAGCTGTTTTTCTTCGGCCAATTGCTTCAAAATATCTGTCTGGTTTTCCTGCTGAATCTTTTATTGATTGCGCAATTTCTTTTGAAATATCATCTGCGTCCATATCATCTACTTCCACCTCTTCTGGTGTAGCAAAAAGTGTGCTAACTGGTTTTAGTTCTTCTACCATCTCAACAATAGGAGCTTTTACTGCTTCTTCTTTTTTAGCGGTTATTTTTTTTGTTGTTTTTTTCTCTGCCATAAAATTTATTTTAGCGTAGCGATATTTTATTCAAATCTTAATCTTTTAATTTGCTGTGCTCTTAATTTATTTTTTGTAAGCATACCCATAACAGCTTTTCTCAAAACTTCTTTTGGGCCTCTTTTTATTAAAAATTCTTTTAATGTAGCTTTTTTTAAATTTCCTAAATATCCTGTAAAATGAAAATAATTTTTATTTTCCAATTTATTACCTGTAAACTTCATTTTATCAATGTTTTTCACCAAAACAGTATCTCCAACATCTTTATAAGGTACAAAACTTGGTTTATTCTTTCCACGCAAAGCAACAGCAACCTCAACAGCTAATCTGCCCAAAGGTTTGTTTTCTGCGTCTATTGAAATGACTTTTCTTGTTATTGTTTCCATGTTATATTTTTGAAAAAAATTCCGGTTATTTTACTAATTCGATTATTACCATTTTGGCGCCATCTGAATTACGAGGTCCAAGTTTTATTATTCTAGTATACCCACCTTGTCTGTCTACATACCTTGGAGCTATATCGCTTACAATTTTTTTTGTTAATGTGGGGGTTAGTTCTTGTACCAATATTCTACGATTAGCTAAATTAATTTTTTTTGCCCTAGTAATCATTTTTTCAGCAATAGAGCGTAATTCTTTTGCTTTTGCTTCAGTAGTTTTTATTTTTTCGTCACGCAAAAAGTTATTAACTAATACTCTTAGCAAAGCTTTTCTTGGTCCAATTTTCCTAGAAAATTTTCTACCTTTGTTTTTCTTATTCATCGCCTTTTAATTCTAAACCTAATTTTTTTATTTTTCTTTTAATTTCTGACATTGCTTTGTCGCCCATTCCTTCTAATTCAGCCAAGCTTTTTTCTGACTTTCTAACAATTCCGCCAACTGTTTTAATGCTGTTGTTTAACAATGCATTAAGTGTTCTACCTGTTAATTTCAAGTCTTCAACCAACAATTTAGTTACATCTACCTCGCCATCATCTGCTTCAGTTTCTTCGCCCTTGTCCGCCGAAGCTTCAGCGGAAGCGGAAGCTTCTCCATTGAAAATAACGTTGAAGTGTTTGATTAAAATATCACAAGCTTCAAAAAATGATTCTTCTGGAGTGATTGTGCCGTCTGTTTCAATATCTAAACTTAATTTATCAAAGTCCGTCCTATCACCAACACGCATATTTTCTACTTGGAAACTTACGTTTCTGATTGGAGTGAAAATAGCATCAACTAAAATAGCACCAATTTCAGATTTTTTTACTTTTACCTGATCTTTTGGAACATATCCTATCCCCCTTTCAATTGTTATTTCAATATCTAATTCTGTTTTCTTGTCTGTGATTGTGGCAATATGCAATTCGGGGTTTACCAATGTAATTTGTGAAGGACATTTGAAATCTGCTCCTGTTACTTTGTTATCTCCTTTTACTTTTAAAGAAACTTTTTGCGACTCGCCTTCAAAAATTTTAAATCTTAAATTCTTTATATTTAAAAGTATCATTATAGTGTCTTCTAAAACACCTGGGATTGTGGAAAATTCGTGAGGAACTCCTTTTATTTTAACTTCTGTCACAGAAGCTCCCTGCAAAGATGATAATAAAACTCTTCTTAAAGCGTTACCAATAGTAACACCGTATCCTGGGTATAATCCTTCTACTTCAAAAACTGCTTGATGTTTCTTTTTTTGAATTACTTTTGGTGGTAATGGAAGAGGTATCATTTTTATTTTTTTTAATTCCAGATATCAGTACTTCTTCCTCGCAATGCTCGGAATCAGCACTATCCCCCTGGCAAATTAAATTTAAAATTATCTTGAATAGAACTCGAATATTGTTGAAATTTCTGCAGGAGGCTTTACTTCATCTAAGCTTGGCTCTCCGATAGTTTTTGCTTCTAATTTGTTTTTATCTAAAGACAACCACATAGGCATTTCTTTTCTCTTCAATTCATTAACTAATTCTTTGAATATGCCCTTTCCTTTTTTATGTTCTTTTATTGCAATTACATCATCTTTTTTAACTTGATAAGATGCAATATTAACTGGCTTTCCATTTATTAAAAAATAACTATGTGAAACAAGTTGTCTTGCTTGGGCTCTGCTTTTAGCAAATCCTAATCTAAAAATAACATTGTCTAATCTTTTTTCTAATTTTCTAATAAGCTCAGCTGCAACGTCATCAACCTTATCCATTCTTTCAAGTGTTTCGCTCACATATCTTTTAAATTGTCTTTCTGAAAGACCATACCATTTCTTTAATGTTTGCTTTTCTTCTAGGGACTTTTTATATTCTGAAGGAGTGCCACCTTTTCTCTTTTTTTGAGGCCCTGGAGCATAAGCTCTTCTGGTTAAGGCACATTTTTCTGAAAAACAACGATCGCCCTTCAAAAAGAGCTTCTGTCCTAATCGTCTACAAGTTTTACATTGATCGTATTGCATATATATATAAAATTAAACTCTTCTAACTTTCTTTTGCCTGCATCCATTGTGAGGAATTGGCGTTACATCTTTTATTGAAACAACATTTAAACCTTGTGTAATTAAGGTTCTTACAGCTGATTCTCTGCCAGCCCCAATACCCTTGATAGAAACTTCTATTCTATCAACAACTCCCATTTTTTTACAAATTGTTGCAATTGTTTCTGCTACTCTTGAAGCTGCAAATGAAGTTGATTTCTTAGCTCCTTTAAATCCTACTGATCCTGCTGACTTCCAAGCTAAAACCTGACCTGTTGAGCTGGTAAGGGTTAAAATTGTATTATTATAAGTTGAAGTAATAAAAATTCTTCCACCTTGAACTCCGGCAACAGATTGCTTGGTTTTGTTGGCCTCTTTGGCAACTGTTTTATCAATCTTCTCCTGCTCTTTTATTGCCTCTTCTTGATTTGTTTCGACTATATGTTTTTTTCCCATTTTGTTTGTTCTATTTTATAATTTTTAACCTGGTGATGCTGCTGGTTTTCTACCCGATCCCATAGTTTTTCTTGTATTTCCCCTTACTGTTCTATTGTTTGTTTTTGTTCTTTGTCCCCTTACTGGCAATCCTCTTGAATGTCTCATTCCTCTCCATGCTCCAATATCTTTTAACCTCTTAACATTAATCATGATTTGTCTTCTCAAATCTCCTTCAATTTTATGATTCTTTTCAATTATTTCTTTCAAATCATTAACTTCTTTAGCAGTTAAATCTGAAGCTTTTTTACTTTCATCAATTTTCAAAGCCTCTAAGACTCTTTTACTCAAAGCATTACCTATTCCGTAGATATAAGTTAAAGAGATTACTATTCTTTTGTTTTCTGGGATATTTACCCCGGCAATTCTTGGCATAGTCGTAGTTTAATGTTTATGTAGTTTAATGTTTATAAAGTTTATAAAGTTTATCAAGTCGACTTTATAACCTGTAACTTGATGAACTTTTTACTCGTTTATCCTTGTCTTTGCTTGTGTTTTGGATTTTTTTTGCAAATAACATAAAGCCTTCCCTCTCTTCTGACAATTTTGCAATCGTTACAAATTTTTTTAATTGATGGTCTTACTTTCATTTTTTTTAAAAAAAACTTAAAACCTAAAAAGGTTTTAAAATTAAATTACAATATTTTATTTTAACCTATAAACAATTCTGCCCTTTTCATTATCATAAGGACTCATTTCTAGAGAAACCTTATCGCCAGGCAAAATAGTTATTCTATTCATTCTCATTTTGCCCGATAAAAATCCCATAATCTCTCTACCGTCGCTAAGCACTACCTTGAAAAAGGCATTTGGCAAAGCTTCTATAACTCTTCCGTCTGTTTTTATTATTTGATTACTCCGACTTTGTCGTGAGTCCTCGACAGTGGAACCGTCGGGATTTTTATCTTGATTTATAGGCATTTGAAATAGTAGTCTTATATTAGCAAATTCAATTCAAAAGGTCAAGCCCCCTACTGGAATTTCAAAAACACATGAACCGCACTTTGATTATTTGGAGCGGAAGAAACCCAGAATGGCCAAAACTTTATTTGAGTTTTAGAAACTTGGTCCCCCATGTTATTAGTTATTGTTTGTTTTATTTGTTCAGCATTCTCACCCATTAAAGACAACCCAATAGCATTTTTATCAATATTTTGATAGGCGCCTAATGAAATATTTAAATTTAAAGTTGCCTTACCCCCGGAAATATCAATAACATTAGAAGAATAATCTACTTTTGTACTACCATCTAATAAAGTTTTACCTGTTGGCATTTGTGATGCAATATAACTTTTCACAAAAGTATCAACATCTGATTTTTTGAAAGCCAATGCGCTTGCCTGCACTGTCACGCTGTAATTAAAAGTATCAGCTATTGCTCCTGATTTTGATTTTGTTGAAGAATCAGTTACATTAGATAAAATTGCATTATCTAACAAAATATAATCTGCAGAAATTTGACCTTTTACATCTGCTGTAGCATCTGCTGTTGCTTTTTGAGTTAAAACATTTTTAGCTTCTTGCAAATCATCATCTGTAACTTTTTTAACTTTTCCAGTATAACCACCTGTCATAGCTTCGGCTGATGATGCAGAAACACTAAAATAAGAAGCAGTTCCTTTTAATCCTGGCACTGAAAAATTAGAAGGAGCAATGTTATAATCAGTTCCTCCTTCTACGGCTTGTATTTGGACACTAACCGAACCAGGCGTAATTTTACTTCCAACTTTTTTTGCCGCCGGAATTGTAATTTTTTGTAAAGCAATAAATAATTTTCCAGAATCAGACATAAAGTGAGTGCCTGCTACAAAATTAAAAGCTTTTGGCGGATCATATTTATTATATACTGTTATGGTTCCCTGAGATTTTCCCTCATTTGACCCATTACCCGTTGACGGAAAATCTTGCGTAGCTGTTTTAATAGATTGGAAATATTGTGCAGGAATAACTGCCTTAGCGGTGTCAACAACTGTAATAGACTTGTCAGCAGTTAAGGTTTGTTGCAGACTTAATGTGTCTACTTTTGGCCAAATTGTAATATCAGCTTTTGGTAATTTAAAAAATAAATATATGGCAACAAATAATACAATTATTAAAATACTAATAAAAATTGGCTTTTTAGCAGACTTTCCTTCTTTTTTTGTTTTAGTTTGAACGGGCGTTTGTGGTTGAGCTGGTGCGTAATATTGAGTTACAATATTTTTTGACTCTTTTTCAATAGTCAAAGGCACTTTAGTTTTTTTCACTACAGGCTTTTTTACAACCGGTTTTCTTTCAACCTTTTTGATTGCTATTTTGGGAGGTTTAATATCGTATATTTTTTTTGCCATAATGAAAATTTTAATTTAAAATTTTTTAGCGTAGCGATATATTTTTTTGTTCTAAGGCGAGGTAACAAACTTATAGCGAGACAGTTAATTTTTAGCGTATTTCAGGACACGAAGTGCCTGACGAAGCCATTTAGACGCGAAACGTATCAATGGCGGTAGCAGAAAATTAATTGCCGAGCGATAAAAACGCTTGTTGCCGAGCGAAAAAATTATTCGAGCACTGCTTTAATTCTTCGGACTCCCGAAGAAGAGCTTTCTTCTTTTTGTATTTTAAATTTCCCCAAAACTCCTGTATGTTCTACGTGAGGCCCACCACAAATTTCTCTGCTGGCAATTTCATGATCATTACCAACAGTATAAACTTTTACGATTTGGCCATATTTAGATTCAAAAACTCCCATTGCATTTAACTCTTTAGCTTTTTCTATTGGCATTTCCTCACATACAACAGGCATATCTTTTTCTATTATACCATTTACAAAAATTTCTACATCATTTATTTGTGCACTGGTCATTTTTTCAGGATAAGTAAAATCAAACCTCAATCTTTCAGCTGTAATATTGCTTCCTTTTTGAAATATAGTATCCCCCAAAACTTTTCTTAAACCTGCCAACATTAAGTGGGCTGCTGTGTGTAATTTTGTAGTTTGTTCTGAATGATCAGCTAATCCACCCTTAAACATTCCCGCAGAAGCGGTTCTTGAAAGATCTTGGTGCTTTCCTAATTCTTTTTCGAATTCCTCAACATCAACTTCAATTCCTTTTTCTTTTGCCAACTCTTTTGTTATTTCGATTGGAAAGCCATAGGACTGATAAAGATTAAATGCATCTTTTCCGGATATATTTTGCAGCTTCTCAAATTCCTTTAATCCGTTTTGCATTGTTAAATTAAATTTTTCCTCTTCTTTGATGAGTTCCGCTATAATCTGCTTTTCTTTCTCTTTTAAATAGGGATAAGAATTCGCATAAACTAGGATATATTCTTTAGCAATATCACTACAAAATTCCTTATTAATTCCTAGATTATACGCAAATCTAATGGCCCTTCTAACCAATCTCCTGGTAAAATATCCTTGATCTTTATTTGAAGGAAATGCTCCGTCAGCGATCAAAAAGGTTGCGGCCCTTAAATGATCCATTATAATCCTAAAAGCTTTTGTTTCTTTACTGTCCTGACCATAAATTTTCCCAGATAAATTTTCAATTTTAGATTTTATAGCTTCAAAAATATCTATTAAAAAAATGTCTGGAATATTTAATTTAGCAGTTGCAATTCTTTCTAGGCCTCCTCCAAAATCGATATTTTTATTTTTTAATTTCTCAAATCCTTTTTCTGTTTTTATGTATTCCATAAAAACATTATTTCCAATTTCCAAAAATCTTCCGCAATCACAATTTACGTGGCAAGGAGAATCTTTAAATTCAGAATTCTCATGTATTTCTAAATCAACTCCGAAATCCCAGAACATTTCCGAATCAGGACCACCTGGCTCACCCACTGGCATATTTTCAGTAATTCCGGCGCGCGACCACCAATTTTTAGTTTCATCATAATAAAAAATCCTACCTCCCTGCATCCCATTTTTTTCTGAAAAATCTACCACTTTAGCATTTATACCTACCTTATCAAACTGCTCTATCCAAATTTGTGCCGCTTCTTCGTCAATTGGAATACCGACAGCTTCTTTGCCACGGAATACGGTGACATATATGTTTTCAGGATTTAATTTTGCTTCTTTTGTAAGAAACTCAAACATCCATGCAATCTGTTCTTTTTTAAAATAATCTCCCAATGACCAATTCCCCAGCATTTCAAAAAATGTGGTATGCCTAGAATCTCCAACTTCTTCAATGTCTTGAGTTCTAAAGCACTTTTGAGAATCAGTAATACGCACGCCCGCTGGATGTTTTTCTCCCAATAAATAAGGAATCATTGGTTGCATTCCTGCGCTAGTAAATAAAGTTGTTGGGTCATTTTCCGGAATCAAAGAAGCACTAGGAATTATTTTATGCCCTTTTCTCTCAAAAAACTTTAAATATTTTTCTCGTAATTCCGAGGATTGCATATTGTTATTATTCTTCATTTTACATCAAAAAAATTATTCACGCAAGAAACAAAAACCCCGCTGGGCGGGGTTTAATATTTATAAATTATTCGGCGGATTTTACTATTTTTATAAATTCTTCGGCAATTAACGATGCTCCGCCGACCAACAACCCATTTGCCCCTGCCTCTTTTATATATTCACCCGAATTATCGCTTTTAACGCTACCACCGTAAAGTACGCGAACTTGCCCAATTAATGTTCTTATAAAATCAAGCGATTCTTTTGTCTCCTCAACCCCGCAATTATTTCCTGTTCCAATTGCCCAGACCGGCTCGTAAGCAACATTCAAATTAGCCAAATCTGTTATTCCGTCTAGCCCAATTTTAATTTGCTTTTCTAAGACTTCATTTTTCTTACCGGCATCGTGTTCTTCCTGAGTTTCACCAACACAAAAAATAACTTTTAATCCAGCTTCAAGTGCTTTTTTTATTTTTTTATTTATAATTTCGTCAGTTTCGCCAAAATATTTTCTTCTTTCCGAGTGGCCAATAATTATATATTCTACTTTTAAATCTTTTAGCATTTCAACTGAGATTTCTCCTGTAAAAGCGCCCTTATCTTCAAAATAAACATTTTGTGCTCCCATGGAAACAACTCCTTCTCCGAAAATTGAGGCATACAAATAAACAGCAGGCGGACAAACAATAACTTCTACATCTAATCCGCGAGAGCCCTCTCTAATGGCGTCAAAAATTTCTTTAGCCTCTTTTTGCGAATTTGGATTCATTTTCCAATTCGCCACAATCAAATTTTTCATAATTTTTTATTTATGTGTTAACACTAAAAATTTTGCCTGTAAAAGTTGCAAAACCTGCGTAATTAGAGCAATCAATTGCTTTTTTAATTCAATAATTGTTGCAGTACCACTCTTAACTGTTGGGACCACAATATTAATTGATGTTGGTACTGTTGAAAAATTTGCTAGAATTGTGTGGGGTTGGGTAATACTACTAAATGTATGGGTTGATTCAACTCCAACAGACACATTATCTACCAATACGTCTGCAATTTGATAGCCTGTATTTGGCGTAATGTTAAAAGTATAGTTGCCACCTTGAACAATATTTTGGCTGCCAGGACTTATTGAACCATTTGGCGTAACATAAACTGAAATAGGATAAGATGTTGCACCTCCACCAGGAGCCCTAGTTACAATAATTGTATATGTATTTGTTGTTATGCCATCTTGGGCAGTAACAACTGTTGTAATTGTGTTGCTTCCAACGTTTAAGGTTATAGCTCCAGAAGCATTCCCAGAAGCTACTAGTGTTCCGTTCACTGTGACTGTGGCGTTAGCTTGATTGGTTGTTGGGGTAACGGTTAAACTCGTAACTCTGTTGGCAACGCTAGCGGTATATGAAGTTGTGCTAGGTGAAAACACTGGGGTTAGCGTACCCGAGCTAATAGTAAAATTACTCAATGTGGCATCAGTGGTAAATGGATTTTGGCATGTTTCAGATGGTAAAGATGGTGTGCTTATAGTAATATTGGAAACAGTATTTATCACTCCAGAAGTAGTAGAATATATATTGTTATTGGCTATATTAAAAATTCCGCCATCCTCCCTTAAATCGTAATGCCCCACACCTCCAGATGAATTCTCCATGCAATGATAAGCATTCATGGTCCCATACAAAGAAAGAAGTGCGTAGTTAGTATTATTATTCGTGGCGGTAAAATTAGAATTATAAAGATTCAATGTCCCCCCGCTACCCCTCACAGACCCTGCCGTTCCCATAATGGGAAGAAAATATGGACCTGCTGAAATAAAAGTAGAATCGTAAACATTAACCGTACTCCCAGACGAATCTAGGGCGATGCTGTCAAATTTTGAGTTTACAGTAGAATTAAAAATATTTGCCGTAAAAGTTGTACTCGTGGAATAAAAATAAAACCCATCAGACTCCGCGATTAGCTTTACGTTCTCAACCGTAAAATTTGTTGGGATAGTATTTATGCCCTGATAAAAACCAACTGGCAGTTGGAGGTTATGGAACCCTTCGTTGCCATTAACGGTTAAATAACCAATTACACTGCTTGTTCCAGGAACAACAATTGCTCCGCCAACCCCGCCTAAAACTTGCGATTTTATAATAGTAGTATCAATTCCGCGACCATAAAGAGACACGGAAGTTGGCAAGGTTATGCCCGCGTTTCCAATATCAAAAGTGCTAGCAGATAAATAAAGAGTATCCCCTGCAACAGATGCAGTAACAGCATTTTTCAAAGCTGTTCCCCTGGAAATGTCTGAATTGCTTGCTGATGCATAATCTGTTTCCGTGCAATTAGAGTGCATTATAGACACTCCGCCATTGGGGAAAATACCACTTGCAAAAACAGTCCCTGGCACGACCAAACAAAACAATAATACTGTTAGAATATATTTCATATTTAAAAAAATTTAATAAAAAACTTTATATTATATTATATTACCACAAAAACTAATCTGTTAAAATTTTGGGACCAATTCTTGTAATGGCAATTGTGTGTTCAAAATGCGCGGACAAAGAGTTGTCACGCGTGGCATAACCATAACCATCGTCTGAGTGCCTTAAATTATAATCCCCCATTGTTACCATTGGTTCAATACAAATTACCATTCCTTCAACTAATTTTGCTCCGCTTTGTCTTTTTCCATAATTTGGAATTTTGGGGTCCTCATGAACTGTTTTGCCAATTCCATGACCACATAAGTCGCGTACTACGCCGAACCCTTGGTCTTCAATACATCTTTGCACGGTATTTCCAATATCTCCAATTGTATTACCAATTTTTGCTTTTTTAATTCCCAAGCGAAGCGATTTTTTTGTAACATTTATAAGCCTTTTTGCTTCATACGAAACATTCCCAACTGCAACTGTTATGGCCGAATCAGTGTTGAACCCTTTATATAAAACACCCAAATCTAATTTTACTAAGTCGCCATCTTTTATTTTATAATTTGAAGGATATCCATGAACAATATTTTCATTTACAGAAACACACAAAGAGTAAGGAAAGCCTTCATAACCCTTAAAAGCTGGTTTTGCACCTGCATGAGAAACAATAAGAGCCTCTGCGGCTCTGTCCAATTCTATGGTGGCAATTCCGGGCTTTGTCATTTTTTCTAAAGCCTTAAGTGTAGCAGACAATATTTTTCCACCTTCTCTAATTGTTTGAATTTCTTCTGGTGTTTTTAATGTAATCATTATTTCAAAGTTGATAAAAATTTCTGAAGCTGGTTTTTTGCATCCTCAACAGAACTTGTATTAATTATTGTAAAATCTGCCATTGCAATTGGCCCACCTTTTTCAATATTTTCAATTTCAGCATAATCACGTTTTTTGGAATCTGCCTTAGGAGTAGACCTAAATCTATTATTAGGATCATTTTCTACAGCTCTATTTTCCAATCTTTCGTATCTTAATTCTGGTGGAGCAAAAACACCTAAAATATGCATAGCCTCGCCGTATTTTTCTTTTAGTATTTTATATTCTGTCCAGCTGTATAAACCATCTCCCACTACGTTTGAATTTTTGAGAAGTTCATCAAATTTTGGAATGTTTAAAGTTGCAAAAGCGCCCATACCATATTGTTTGCGCAACCCTTCTCGCATTGCCTTTTCATTGGTTTCATTAACTTCTTGCCCAGTTTTTTTCAACTCATCCATTGTAATCTGCCCAAACCTTACATATGCAAAACCTTCTTTTACGAGCTCGTCTGAAACAATACTTTTACCCGAACCTGTCATACCAACTATAAAAATTATTTTATTTTCCATTTTTTTCTATTGCATTTAAAATATCATTAAAAACTTTATCTATTGTCTGATCGCCATTTATTTTATTAACTTCAAAATTATTTTTATTAAAATAATCAATCATTGGGAGAGTTCTTTCAACATATTGATTTATTCTTTTTTTAATAACTTCAGGATCATTGTCATCTTTTCGCATCAACAATTTTGACCCGTCTAATGGGCAAAGAGTTAAATTTTTTGTTTCTTCATTTGTCAAAATAGAATGCCTCATCAATTCACAAGTCTTTCTGTTAGAATTTCTTAAAATTGTGACTTCCGGCTCTACCTCAATTAAAACTATTTTTATGTTTTCTTTGCCGTATAAATTTTCAATAAATGGCATCATTTTCTCCACCTCATAAGCGGTTCTAGGTGATCCGGAAAAAATAATTGACCTACCTTCATCTGCCAATTCCTTAATTTTCTCAAGCATTAAAGTTACCACAAAAGGCGGGTCCCATAATGTGCCCGCATCAGCTATTTCTTTTTCCTTGGCAAAGTAATATTTTTCTCCGTCAACTTCCACAAAAGCACCAGGTTGTGCTTCTGCAATTTTTTTACCTATAATTCCGCTGGTTTCGCTAACGTACAAACCCAATTTATCTGAAAGAAGTTCAGATTGAGTACCCTTCCCTGCTCCGGGAGGTCCAAACAAAATTATAACTTGTTTTAACATTTTAAAATGTTTCGTATTCGCGCATTTGAAGTTGCGCGTTAATTTGTCTTACTGTATCAAGAACCACAGATACCACAATTAAAAGAGAAGTACCTCCAACCAAGAATGCGAACCCTGTAACACCTGTAATTCCTGCAACAATTGATGGCAAAATAGCAATTAATCCCAAGAACATAGCACCTGTGAACAAGACTCTGTTTAAAATATGTTTCATAAAAACAGCTGTTGATTGCCCTGGCCTTACACCTGGGATAAACCCACCCATTTTTTGCAAATTTTCAGAAATTGTTTTTGGATCAAAAGTTACTGCAGTATAAAAATATGTAAATATAATAACTAACAAGAAGTATAAAGCTCCGTGTATCCAAACATTGTTAAAAAATGCTCCAACATTTGTGGCGACCACTCCAACCATTCCTGCGTATGTTCCAAAATAACTAGCAATCATTCCAGGAAATAGAAGAATAGACAATGCAAAAATAATAGGTATAACTCCTGCTGGGTTAACACTCAAGGGCAAATATGTTGAAGTTCCTCCGTACATTTTTGAGCCTCTAATTCTCTTTGCATAAGAAACCGGAATATTTCTACGGGCCTCAGTAATTAAAACCACTCCCGCAACTATAACAATGGCCAGTACAAAAAATGCAATATAGGAAGGGATTTGTGATGGCGTATAAGAAGAAAATGTTTGAAAAATGTTAATTGGAATTCTAGCCACTATACCAGCAAAAATTAACAAAGAAATACCATTTCCCATTCCTTGCTCTGAAATTATTTCTCCAATCCACATTAAAAACATTGCTCCAGCAGTTATTGTTAAAACAGCTGATACCATTATTGGCCAAGAAAGGCCTGTAATAATTCCCTGTTTTGCAAAAACTATAAGCATACCATAGCCTTCAAATGCTGCCAATGGAATTGTGAACAATCTTGAATATTGGTTAAATTTTTGTCTGCCAGACTCTCCCTCTTCCTTGTAAAGTTTTTCCAAGGCAGGAAATATCATTGTTAAAAGCTGTAAAATAATGGTAGCCGTAATATAGGGCCCAAGGCCTAACAAAACAATTGAAAAATTACTTAAAGCGCCCCCAGTGAACAAATTTAAAAGACCAAAAACCTGGTTTTGGTCAAAGAATTTCCTTAAGTTTTCAGCTCCAATTCCTGGTATTGGTATATTAGCTGCTAGTCTAAATACAACAAATAGAAAAACAACAAATAGAAATTTTTTTCTGAGTTCTTTGTTTTTAAAAAGAAATAATATTTTTTCGTACCACATGTAATTTAGCGAGGCAATTTTTTTAGCGAGGGAGTTAATTTTCAGCGTATTTCAGGACACGAAGTGCCTGACGAAGCCATTTAGACGCGAAGCGTATCAATGGCGTTAGCAGAAAATTAATTGCCGAGCGAGAAAAAAGTTTTTTGCCAAGCGATTTATTTGATACTTCCTCCTGCTTTTTCAATTGCCTCTTTAGCAGATTTTGATGCTTGGCAATTTTCTACAACCAATTTTTTTGTGAACTTTTGGTCGTTTTTTGAGTCACCTAAAATTTTAACTTTTGGAGATCTTCCTTTTATTTTACTGATAATTCCTTTTTTAATCAAATTTTCTGGATTGATTGTTTCTCCATCCTTAGAAGTTTTTTCCAAAACACTCAAACTAACCACTGCAACATCATTTTCTACTCTAAAACTTCTATATCCCTTTAATTTAGGATACCTTTTAATTAATTCTCTTATAATTGGTACCATTTTTCTACCTGCTCTGGATTTTTGACCCTTCGCACCCTTTCCGGAAGTAGTTCCTTTCTTTCCTCCTCTACCAATTCTCTTTTTGGTTCTATTTTTATGTTTTGGTTGTAATTCGTGAAGTTGCATATTATATTTTATTCTTCAGTTTCTTTAAAGCTTCTATTGTTGCTCTGGCATTATTTAATTTATTTTTTGAACCTGAAAGAATTTTTGAAGAAATATTTTTAATTCCAGCCAATTCGCAGATTGTTCTAACTGCACCGCCAGCAACCAATCCTCTGCCCTTTTTCTGTGGTTTCAATAAAATTACTGCTGGTCCTGATTTTGCCATTGTTTCGTGAGGAATTGTACCGTTTACGATAATAACGTTAACCAAGTCTCTTTTGGCGCGTCTGGTAGCCTTTTCTACAGCCTGGGAAACATCCTTTCCTTTATCTATACCAATTCCAATTTTACCTTTTTTATCACCAGCAACAACAACTGCTCTAAAGCTCATTCTTTTTCCTCCACCAGTAACTCTGGTAACTCTAGCCAAATCTAAGAGCTTTGTTTGGAAATCATCTTTTGGGACATCTCTGCCAGCTCCAGCCCTGTTAAAACCAGGCCTTCTTTGTTGCCCAAAACTATTGTTTCTTTGCCCCTGTCCTTGCCCACCTCTTCCAGCGTCTCTTTGAGCTGGCTGTTCTCCAGTAGGAATTGGCACAAAGCCGTCACTTGATTGTTGTTTGATTTCGTCTGCCATAATTTCTATATTTAAACGTAGTGATATATTTATTATTAAAATTGTAATCCGCCTTCTCTTGCTCCATCGGCTAAGGATTTTACTCTGCCGTGGAAAAGATTTCCTCCTCTATCAAAAATAACTTTTTCAATTTTGCTTTCTTTTGCTTTTTCTGCAATTAACATTCCAACCTGTTTAGAAAGTTCTGATTTATTGCCCTTTTTTGCTTTTAAATCCTTATCTGAAACGCTAGCTAAAATTTTCTCGCTATCGTCATTTACCAATTGAGCATAAATATGTTGGTTTGATCTAAATACAAAAAGCCTTGGTCGATCTTTTGTACCGTGCATATTTATTCTCATTTTTTTATGCCTTCTTATTCTTTTTTCTGTTTTGATTGACATGATAATTTTCAACTATTATTTACTTGATGCTACAACTTTTTTACCTTCTTTTCTTCTAATTTTTTCTCCTTGGTATTTAATTCCTTTTCCCTTATATGGTTCAGCTTTTTTCTGAATTCTAATCAATGCAGCCATGTGCCCTACTCTTTCCTTGTCTGATCCAGAAACCGTAATCAAGTTCTTTTCCACTAAAAAGCTAACTCCGTCTATTTTTTTTATTTTAATAGGATTTGTAAATCCAACATTCAAAACTAGAAAATCTCCATCAACATTAGCCTTAAAACCAACTCCTTCAATCTCTAATTTCTTTTCAAAACCCTTACTTACTCCTTCAACCATGTTTGAAATTAAAGCTCTGTATAAACCCCACAATCCTCTTCCTTTTTTGGAAAGTTCTCCTTTTGGAGCAACCAAAATCATGTTGTCCTTTACTTCAACTTTAATTTCAGGGTGTATTACCTGTTTTAATTCTCCTTTTGGCCCTGAAACTTTAATCTCTCTTTCAGAGATGTCTGTTTTAACGCCCTCTGGAATTTCAATTGGTTTTTTTCCTATGCGTGACATGATTTTATTTATTTAAGCGAATAATTATATTTTACCAAACTTTACAAATTACTTCTCCTCCTAATTTTTTATATCTTGCATCTTTATTGGTCATTAAGCCTTTTGATGTTGAAATTATTGATATTCCAAACCCTCCTCTTACCTTTTTAATATCTGCAAATCCTTCATAAATTCTTTGTCCAGGCCTTGAAATTCTTTTGAAACCTTCCATTGCTGGAATTTCGTTATTATATTTTAAAGTAATTTTTAAACCTTTTATTTTGCCTTTTGAAGCTTTTTTTACTTCTCCAACAAATCCTTCTTTTGATAATATATTAGCAATTTCGTTTTTTATTTTAGACAAAGGAATCAAAACATCTGTTTTAGCAACAGCTTCGGCATTCTTTATTTGATTTAACATGTCTGTAATTGGGTCTGTCATATTTTTTGTTTAGTTTGAAGCGAAGTAATAAACTTTTTGAAGGTTTAGGTCTACTTGCTCAAAGAGCAAGAGGGAAACCTGCTACCGGAAAAAAGTTTGTTACTGAGCGTGATTACCATGATGATTTTTTGATTCCTGGGATCTCTCCTTTATTAGCTAATTCTCTGAAACAAATTCTGCAAAGACCAAAGGCTCTCATAAATCCGTGCCTTCTGCCACATTTAAAACATCTCCTTATTTTTCTTGATGGATATTTTGGTTTTACTTTTGCTTTTGCTTCTTGTGATACTTTTGCCATGGTTATTATTTAGATTTGGTTTCCTTCATTGGAAATCCTAATAATTTATATAATTCTAAACCTTCTTCTTTTGTTTTGGCATTTGTAACAACTGTTACTTCAAATCCAAAAATTGTTTTTTCTTTTTCTGTAAAAATTTCTGGGAAAAATATGTGCTCTTTAAATCCAATAGACAAATTTCCATTTTTATCAATTGATTTTGAATCAATACCTCTAAAGTCCCTAGATCTTGGCAAGGAAAGGTAAATTAATCTTTCTATAAAATCCCACATTCTTGATTTTCTTAATGTAACTACAGCTCCAATTTCTAGGCCTTCTCTCAATTTAAATCCGGCAATTGATTTTTTAGATTTAACTAAATTGGTTTTTTGTCCGGCAATTAATGATAAGTCTTGCATTATAAAATTAAAGATTTTCTCTCTTTCTGAAGCAGACTTTCCCACAACTGCTTTACCAAAAGAACTATTTATGACTACCTTTTTTATTGAAGGAACAGCCATTTTGTTCTTATATCCCAAATTTTTCATCATTGCTGGGATAACCTCTTTATTGTATTTTTCTTTTAAGCTTTGCATGATAATTAAATTTCTTGTTTACACTTTTTACAAACTCTTTTTTTAACATCTTTTTCTACTGAATATCCCACTCTTGTAGCTTTCCCACATTTTGAACAAATGATTTTTACATTAGAAATATTTAAAGCAGCTGGGATTTCAACAACTTGACCTTTTTCTCCTTCTCTTTTTGGTCTTACGTGCTTTTTCTTTAAATTAATCCCTTCAACTAAAATCTTTAAATCTTTTGGAAAAGACTTTATTATTTTACCTGTTCGGCCCTTATCTTTGCCCGCAGTTATTAAAACTAAATCTCCTTTTTTTATTTTCATGTCTTTTTTGTTATAATTTGGAAAATTTCCGGCTATAGTAATTCTGATGACATCATAGCTATTGTCCCAAAACCTTTTTCTTTTAGCTCTTTGGCAATTGGCCCAAGAATTCTGGTACCTTTTGGCTCTTTTGCATCTCCTAATATTACTGCTGCATTATCGTCAAACCTGATATAAGAACCATCTGCCCTTTTAAATTCTTTTCTTTGTCGTACGATTACTGCTTTAACTTTTTCGTGCTTTTTAACAGTTTTTCTTGGTTCTGCTTTTTTAACTGCAGCCACAACAATATCTCCCAATTGAGCATATCTTTTTCTGGTTCCTCCTGGAACATTAATAACCTGGATGATTTTAGCACCTGAGTTATCTGCTACTTTTAACATTGATCTTGGCTGTATCATAAATTTAAATCTTTTTAATTACTACCCAATTTTTATCTTTTGAAATTGGCTTTGACTCTTCTATTACAACCTTATCCCCCATGTGATATTCCTGGTTTTGGTCATGAGCCTTATATTTTTTGTGACTCTTGTATCTTCTTTTGTATTTTGGATGTTCTTTAATTGTTTCAACCTTAACTACAACAGTTTTCTGCATTTTATCTGAAACAACTATTCCTTGTAATGTTTTTTTAGGCATGTTCCTTTTCTTTTTCTTTAATTAAGGTTAATATTCTGGCCTTTTCTTTTTTAATATTATTAATTTCTTTAACATTCTTCAACTTACCAGATGAAAATTTAAATCTAAGGTCACTAAGTTTTTTAGTCAACTCTTGGATGCTTCTCTCCAATTCTTTTTTATCTTTTTTTCTTAATTCTAGTACTTTCATGTTAAATTGTATCTTTTTTAATAAATTTTGTCTTAATTGGCAATTTTCTTCCAGCTCCCTCTAAGGCTTCTCTTGAAACATCTTCTTTTAATCCATCTAATTCAAATAATATTCTTCCAGGCCTTACTGCAAAAACATAATGATCAACTGCTCCCTTTCCAGATCCCATACCAACTTCTGACCCCTTGGCGGTAACAGGCTTATCTGGGAATACTCTTATCCAAAGCTTTCCTCCTTTTTTTAAATATCTTAAAATATATCTTCTTGCTGATTCTATTTGTCTTGCTGTAATCCATCTTGTATCTAAAGCTTTCAAGCCAAATTTACCGAAATTTATTTCCGTTGCTCTATTTTCAACGCCCTTTGAGGCGCCTTTGTGCCACTTTCTGTGTTTAACTTTTTTCGGCATTAATATTGACATAGTTTTGAGAATGTAATAATTTATTTTCTATTATGCTTCTTCAAATTTATCTCCTTTGTATATCCAAACTTTTATACCAATTTTTCCATATGTACACTGTGCCTCATCTTGAGCGAAATCAATATCAGCCCTAATAGTGTTTCTTGGTAATCTACCTTGGCTCAACCACTCTCTTCTGGCAATTTCAATTCCATTCAAACGTCCTGAAACTTCAATTCTTATCCCTTTGGCTTCCCTATTTGTCATAACTCTTTCAATAGACTTTTTCAAAACTCTCCTGAAAGGCATGCGCTTTTCTATTTGCTGAGCAGACATTTGGGCAACAAGTGCTGAAGAAATCCAAGGATTTTTTATTTCTCTGATTTCTATTTTAATTTCTCTTTTTGTCTTATTTGTTAGTTTTCTTTGTATTTTGTTCTCTATTTCTTTTTTTAAAGCCTCCACTCCATTTCCGCCTCTACCAATAATCATACCAGGACGGGCTGTTTCAATAATCACATTAAGCTTGTTTGCAGAATGTTCTATTTGTATGTTAGCCACTGAAGCCTCTATCAATTTCTTTCTTAAAAAATCTTTTATTAAAAAATCTTCTTCTAAATATTGGGGCATCTTTCTACCATAAAAACCACGGATGTTCCAATCCTCTGTCTCCTTTATCCTAAATGATTTTGGGTGAACTTTATGTGACATGTTATTTTACTTTTTTTGCTTTGGTTACTTTTTTTACTTTTTCTGTTGGTTTTTCTACTTTTATATTCTTTTTTACTTCTTCTTTCTTTACTGGGGTCGAGTTTGATTCTTTTATTATAATAGCTACATGTGCTGATCTTTTTATAATAGGATAGGCGCGTCCTCTAGACATTGGGTGCCATCTTTTCAATTTTGGACCTTCGTCAACTGTAATTTCAGAAATAAAGAAGTTTGTTTCATCTAAATGAAAATCATTTTTTATGGAAGCTATGGCTGAATTTAAAAGTTTTAACACTGGTCTAGCAGATTTGTTTGTTGTAAACAAAAGTATAGACTGAGCATCGCCCACTTTCTTTCCCCTAACCAAATCAACAACTTGTCTAACTTTCCTAGGTGAGGTTCTTAAATTACTTAATTTAACTTTGATTTCCATAATTATGCTTTATTACTTTTTAGCTTTAGGAGTTGCAACTACTTTCTGTTCTTCTCCTGATTCAATGGCTTTTTGCATTTTACCTCCGTGTCTGATAAATTTTGTTGTTGGTGAAAATTCTCCTAATTTATGTCCTATCATATCTTCGGAAACATAAACTGCAACAAATTCCTTCCCATTATGCACTCCAAATGTATGTCCCATCATTTCCGGTGATATTGTAGAATGCCTTGCCCAGGTTTTAATAATCTTTTTTTCGTCTTTTCTAAGACTTAGAACCTTTTCAAGTAATTTTGGGTCAATATATGGGCCCTTTTTTAAACTTCTTGACATAGTGATTAATTTATCTTTCTTTTGCTAATGATTATTATTTCTTTCTTCTGCTCACAATTAACTTACTTGACCATTTCTTTTTATTTCTTGTCCTAACTCCTAAAGCATGCTTACCTTGTGGAGTTTTTGGATATTTTAGACCAATTGGCTGTCTTCCTTCTCCTCCTCCATGTGGATGATCTACCGGGTTCATGGCAGAACCTCTAACATGTGGCCTTCTTCCTTTTAATCTTGATTTACCGGCTTTTCCTACTCTATAAAATCTATTTTCTGGATTTGATACCATTCCAATTGAAGCGAAACATTCTCCTTTAAACTTTCTTACTTCTGAAGATGGCATTTTTAAGTTAACATAGTCTCCATCGTGAGCCAATACTTGGGCCGAAGAACCTGCTGACCTTACAACCTTTCCACCTTTTCCTGACTCCATTTCAACATTATAAACTGCTGTTCCAACCGGCACATTTTTCAATTTAATTCTATTTCCAACTGTTAGCGGCGCGTTTTCTGAGAAAATTACGTCATCTCCAACTTTTAAATTTTGCGGAGCTATGACATATTGTATTTTATCGTCACTATATTTTATTAAAGCAATAAAAGCTGTTCTGTTTGGATCATATTCCAAAGCAATAACCTTTGCAGGAATATCCATTCTTGTTTGAGCAAATTCAATAACTCTATATAATCTTTTAACTCCACCACCTTTATGCCTGACCGTTATTCTTCCTGTTGTATTGGATCTTCCTACGTTTCTTTTAACGTATTTTATAAGACTCTTCTCTGGCCCCTTTTTGGTAAGCTGTGAGAAGTCTATTCCTGTCATTCCTCTTCTGGCTGGTGATGTTGGCTTATAATGTTTCATATTATAAAATCTCTATTTTTTGACCTTCTTTTATTTTTACTACTGCTTTTTTAAAAGATTTTCTAAAACCTTCTGTTTTTCCTAATCTTCTTTTCTTTGCTGGAATTTTTATTATATTAACTGATAAAACGTTTACTCCATAAATTCCTTCCACTGCATCTTTAATTTCATGTTTGTTATAATTTGGAGCAACTTCAAATGTGTATTGGTCTTTTTCAGCTAAATATGATGCTTTTTCTGATATATGTGGTTGTTTTACAGCTTCATATGAGAATTTTCCATTTTTAGCAACTGTTTTAGCTGGCTTTACTGCTGAGACTGTTTTTTCTTCTTTATTATCTTCTTTTGCAACTAAAGGTTTCTTAACCGATTTTTTAACGGGTTTTTTAGCCTTTGCAGCGTCTTCTTTATTTTTTAAAAAGTCTAATATTGCCATAATTCTATTTAGTGAATGTATTTTCTATTGTCTTAATGCTTTCCTTTGTCAACAATAAATACTTTGAAGTTAATAATTGCAAAACATTGATATTTCTTGCGTCTTCTACGTAAGTTTTCTTTATGTTCCTTGTGGCCATAAAAATCTTTTTATCGTAATTTGGCAATGCAACTAATGTTCCTGCATTTTTACATGGCAATTTCATTAATGAGTTAGCCATTTCTTTTGTCTTTCCTTTTTCAAGCTTAATTTCGTCTAAAATTACCAAACATTTATTTCTTGCTTTCTCAGACAAAACCATAAACAAAGCTTTTCTTCTCATTTTTATAGGAATATCTTTAGCAAAAATTCTATCTGTGCGGGGACCATGTGTAATTCCTCCACCTTTCCATATTGGGGAGCGGCTTGAACCGTGTCTGGCGCGTCCTGTGGACTTTTGTTTCCATGGCTTCTTTCCACCTCCTCTAACTTCTCCTCTTGTTTTTGTGTGTGCTGAAATCTGCCTTTTGTTTGCAGACAAGGAAACTGACACTTGGTGCACTAAATCAGCGTTAAACTTTACATCAAAAATTTCTTTTGGTAAAGTAGCGCTTCCTGTGACTTCTCCGTTTTGATTGTAGATGTCTGTCTTCATGGTTTTAAAATTAACCTCTAATTTCCAATAGCGTGCTTTTTGTTCCTGGAACTGCACCCTTGATTACTAATAAATTATTTTCTGGGTCAACTTTCATTATTTTTAATCCTTTAACCGAAATTCTTTCAGAACCCATTCTACCTGGCATTTTTCTTCCTTTTATAACGTGTTGAGGGAACCTTGATCCTGTTGAACCAATTTCTCTTTCTTCGTGTTTTACACCGTGAGTGGCGTTTCTTCCATGCATACCGTGTCTTTTAACTCCTCCTTGGAATCCCTTTCCTTTTGATATTCCGGAAACTTTAACAATATCTCCTTCTTGGAAACTTGAAACTGTTATTTCATCGCCAACATTTAAATCATTTATGGCTTCTCCTCTGTATTCTTTAATGTGTCTGTATTCCTTACCTTTCATGGATTTGCCTATTTTGCTCTTTTTCTCAATTTTTTTAAAACCTATTTGTAGGGCTTCATATCCTTCTTTTTCAATATTTTTCTTTTGTAAAACAGAGCAAGGCCCAACCACAACCAAAGTAACTGGCGTCATTTTGCCGTTTTTATCAAACATTTGAGTCATTCCAATTTTATTTCCTAGTATAAATTTCATTTTTTTTCTTATTAACTAAAAATGGGCTATGCCCATTTTTTCCACCACTTGGCGGACTGGCAATGTTGTTAGCTCGACTCCGCAGAGCGGAATCGGCAAGTTAACTATCGCGAATTAACTGATTTATGTTGTAATTAAGTATGTTACTAAATTTTTATCGTAATGTCAACACCAGATGGCAAATTTAAATCTCTTAGTGATTCTATAATTTCTGCATTTGGATTTAAAATGTCAATAATTCTTTTATGAACTCTCATTTCAAATTGCTCTCTTGCATTTTTGTGTACAAAAGAAGATCTGTTCACGGTGTATTTAAGAATTTCTGTTGGAAGTGGTACTGGCCCTGAAACTTCAGCTCCAAATCTGTTGGCAATATCAATTATCTGCTTGGCAGAATTATCAATAATTTTATGATCATAAGCTTTCAATTTTATGCGAAGCTTAAGACCTGCTATTTCAACAGCCTTAGGATTTACTTTTGCCTCGTCTTTTCTTGCTTTTCCGCCCAAGGCGGATCCGCCTAGGGCGGACTTTTTTACGATGGTTTTTTTAGTAGCTGGCATTTTATTTTACAATTTTGGTTACTACTCCTGCTCCGACTGTTTTTCCGCCTTCTCTAATGGCAAATTTGCTCTTTTCTTCCAAAGCAACAGGTACAATTAATTTAACTGTTAATTGAGCTGTATCTCCAGGCATAACCATTTCTGTTCCTGCTGGCAATGTTACGTCTCCTGTAATATCAGATGTTCTGATGTAAAGTTGTGGTTTGTATCCTGAGAAAAATGGAGTATGTCTTCCACCTTCATCTTTGGACAAAACATAAACTTCTGCTTCAAATTCTGTGTGAGGAGTAATAGAACCTGGTTTGCAAAGAACTTGTCCTCTTTCAATGTCTTCTTTTTTCAAGCCTCTTAACAAAATTCCAACGTTATCTCCCGCTCTTCCTTCGTCTAAGCTCTTTTGAAACATTTCAACAGATACAACAACTGCTTTTTGGGTTGGTCTTAATCCTACAATTTCAATTTCTTCGTTTGGATGGATTACTCCTCTTTCAATTCTTCCTGTTGCAACTGTTCCTCTTCCTTCAATTGAAAATACGTCTTCAATGGCCATTGAGAATGGTTTGTCCAATTCTCTGGCTGGTTCAGGAATGTAGTTATCACAAGCATCTAACAATTCAACAATTGGCTTGACTGCTTCGTCATCAACTGAAGTTGCGGCCAAAGCTTTTGTAGCAGAACCTCTTATAATTGGAGTTTCATCTCCTGGGTAGCCATTTTTCTTTAATAATTCTCTGATTTCTGATTCAACCAAATCCAAAATTTCAGGATCATCAACCATATCGCATTTATTCATGAAAACAAGCAATGATGGCAAACCAACTTGTCTGGCCAACAAAATGTGTTCTTTTGTTTGTGGCATTGGTCCGTCTGGTGCAGATACTAAAAGAATACCTCCATCCATTTGAGCGGCTCCTGTAATCATGTTTTTGATGTAGTCGGCGTGACCTGGGCAGTCAATTAAAGCATAGTGTCTTTTTGGTGTTTCACATTCCAAGTGAGTAATAGAAATGGTAACTCCTCTGGATTTTTCTTCTGGGGAAGCATCAATTTGATCAACGTCTCTGTCGGAAGACTTAAAACCGCGCAATTTTGAAACTTTCATAATTGCAGCTGACAATGTGGTTTTTCCGTGATCAACGTGACCAATTGTACCAATGTTTACGTGAGGTTTAGACCTCTCAAATTTTTCTGTTGCCATTTTTACTTTTTTTCTGTCGCCATAGACCTGGCAACAGATATTATTATTTTTTTATTATTTATTTTTTTAACGTATTATAATCTTATTATATTATTTTAAATAAGTCAACACCCTTATGCAAACATTGACTTCATTATCAAATTGATTATACTTTATCTAACGCTGTTTGACAATCTCTAACCATAAACCAGCAATCGCCATGAAAGAATACCAAAGAATATCTGCACCGAACGAGAACGCGCTCAACGAGAAACTCGCCATAATGGTTAAGAATGGATGGCAACTATGCCCCGGATGCTATCAATCTGTCTCATTTAAGATCTACGAGCCATCGCAGGGTAAAAATGTAATAGCGCATTCTCTCTCCGTAATAATGGAGCGGGAAATCCCTGAAAAAAAGATTATCAAAGCGAAACAACCGACAAAAATTACTACAAAGCAAACCACGAAAGGAAAACGGAAATGAAACATTTTGAATGGGCAACCGATGAATGGGGCCAAACAATATGCTTAGAACGGGAAATTCCTGAACCGCCATTAGCTCAACGAGCCGTCAAACCCAAACAACCGGCAAAAATTACTACAAAGAAAACTACGAAAAAAAGTCGGAAATGAAACGATTCGAAAATGAATGGACGGGCGCGCAAGGTCTCAATGAATTACAGACTATGTGCGATAGGCTAGGGAAGGAAGGCTGGCAAGTTACGGCTGTATTTGTTAAGACCCTCGGCGAACATGAGTCCGAATGGGGTGCATGGCTCACACGGGAAATTACCGAACCAACGCCCGCTGAGTTACCTACCACTCCTCCGCCTGCTGGCTATACGGCTGGGTAAGATTTTCAAGTCGCAATGCGCCAAAATTCTGAAATTTCAGAACGAGGCGCTCTTTTTTTTACTTCAAAAAAAACACAATCAACTACATAAAAAATTCCAAAATCTCAAATCTCAAAACTGAAAAACTCTTAAATAACTTTTTTGCCACGTGGCAAAAAAGTTTTCATTTTATACCAAATTTAAATTTAATGCCATCTTGTCCATCTATGTAATCCAATAAACCAAACCTAATATATTTTTTAATTTTAAAAAACTCCACCAAGGACTCAATCTCATTTTTACACTCATAAGGATATAAAAATATGCTTTCTTGCATTTCATAGAATCCCCCAGTTTTAAGCCTATATACTAGTGCTTTTCTACCCTTTTCGCATTCTCTGGGTATATCGAAGGCGACCATTCTCCATTTACCGTCCCATTTCTCTCTTTTATAATTAAGCCGCCTAAATTTATAATTTATTGCCCGTAGAATTCCTTTTTCAGTTAAGGAAACCAAAACCAACCCTTCATAATTTTTCTTTTTTTCAATTAATTTTTCTTTCTCCAGGTCGTTCACAGCCGAAGTCAACTGCTTTCCAGTATAAGAATGAATATCTTTCAACACCAGATTTATAATAAAAAATCTGGCATCACCATGCGCACCCATCTTTTCTCTGCTTAGATAATAAATATTCCACAATATCTCCTCCAAAATTTCTCTCATAAATTTATTATATTATTTTCATTTCTCAAATACAACTTTTTTGCCACGTGGCAAAAAAGTTACTGCAATCATATAATATATAATATCTATGTATTAAAAAACTCCGCGTGATATTCAAAGATGCGGAGTTTTTAAAATTATTATTTTATTTGCGTTTGCCGTCGATAATTTCTTGAGCTACGTTTGCAGGGACCTGTTCATAACTGCTAAATTCCATATTAAAGCTTGCTCTTCCTTCAGTTAATGACCTAATTGATGTTGCATATCCAAATGTTTCACTTAATGGAACTGTTGCATCAACAACTTTCATACCTGCTCTTTCTGATGTTTCTTTAATTTGTCCTCTGCGCGAGCTTATGTCGGAAATAACTTGGCCGAAGAAATCTTCAGGTGTTACAACTTCCATTTTCATAACAGGCTCTAAAATAACAGGCCTGGCTGCTTTTGCTGCTTTTTGAAAAGCCATACTTCCGGCAATTTTAAAGGCAAATTCTGAAGAGTCAACTTCGTGGAAAGAACCGTCATATAATGTAACTTCCACGTCAACCATTGGATATCCTGCAACAACTCCCTTATCCATGGCTTCAACAACTCCTTTTTCAACTGGCTTAATAAATTCTTTTGGAATAGAACCTCCTCTAATTTCATCAACAAATTCAAATCCTGCACCTCTTTCTTTTGGTTTAACAGTAAGCATAACGTGTCCATATTGTCCTTTTCCTCCAGACTGTCTAGCATATTTTTCTTCTCCATTTGCTTCAGCAGTAATTGTTTCACGGTAAGCTACTTGTGGCTTTCCATAGTTAGCTTCAACGTGAAATTCTCTTCTTAATCTGTCAGCAATAATGTCTAAGTGCAATTCTCCCATACCGGAAATAATTGTTTCTCCGGTTTCCAAATCTTCTTTAATTCTAAATGTTGGATCTTCTTCTGTAAGTTTCCTAATAGACATAATAAGTTTTTCTTGATCAACTTTTGTCTTAGGCTCAACTCTAATTCCAATAACTGGTTCTGGAAATACAATTTTTTCTAATATAACTGGGGCTGATTTGTCGCACAATGTGTGTCCCGTGCTGGTTGCTTTTAATCCAACTGTTGCTCCAATTTCTCCTGCATAAATAATATCAAGTTCTTGCCTTTCATCGGCGTGCATTCTTAAAATTCTGGCAATTCTTTCTTGTTCACCAGTATTTGCGTTTAATACATATGAACCTTTTTGTAAAAATCCGGAATAAACTCTAAAGAAAGTTAATGTTCCCACATATGGGTCGGTTGCAATTTTAAAAACCAAGGCAGAAAATGGCTCTGTATCTGACGAGTGTCTTTCTATTACAGCCCCTGTTTTAGGGTCTGTGCCTTGTTGAGCTGGCACTTCTAATGGAGAAGGCAACAATTCAACAACTGCGTCCAAAATTGTTTGTACGCCCTTATTTTTTAAAGCTGAACCACAAAAAACCGGAATTAATTTATAGTTTAAAACTGCTTTTCTTAATACTGCTTTAATTTCTTCGGCGGTTATTTCTTTTCCTTCTAAGAATTTTTCTGTTAAAACATCATCTTCTCCTGCAACTTTTTCAATCATTTTCTTATGCCACATATCAGCTTCTGCCTTCCATTCTTCTGGAATTTCTTTTTCAACAACTGTAATTCCTTTTTCTCCTTCAAAAAATAAAGCTTTCATTTTCATTAAATCAACAACTCCTTCTAAGTTTTCCTCTAATCCCATTGGAAATGATACTGCAACTGCATTTGGAGTTAATTTTGTTAAAATTGATTGAAAACTTTTTTCAAAAGAGGCTCCCATTCTGTCTAATTTGTTTACAAAACAAATTCTAGGCACCATATATTTGTCTGCTTGCCTCCATACTGTTTCAGATTGTGGTTCCACACCGGCAACTCCATCAAAAACAACAACAGCTCCGTCTAAAACTCTAAGCGAGCGTTGAACTTCAGCTGTAAAATCAATGTGGCCAGGAGTATCAATAAGGTTGATTTGATGGTCTCTCCAATACATGGTTGTGGCAGCAGAAGTAATTGTTATACCCCTTTCTCTTTCCTGCACCATCCAGTCCATAGTGGCTTCTCCTTCGTGAACTTCTCCAATTTTGTGAGAAACACCGGTATAAAAAAGTAAACGCTCGGAAAAAGTTGTTTTTCCGGCGTCAATGTGAGCAATAATACCTATATTTCTTAAAGATTCTAAAGGATGTTGTCGAGCCATATAATACTTAATTTATAATTTTTAATTTAAAATTTCTGATTTACTAGCGAGGCAGTGAATTCGAAGCGTACCCTGCAGGCCCGCCCAGGGCGGGCCGAAGCCTGAGTGAGTTGCGCGCTGGCGCAACGAACGCTAGCGGAGAATTCACTGCCGAGCGATTTATCTAGCAAATCTGGCGAAAGCTTTGTTAGCTTCGGCCATTCTGTGAGTATCTGCTTTCTTTTTGATAGCGTTTCCTTGGTTATTGACGCAATCCATTAATTCAGCGGCTAATTTTTCTGCCATTGGCTTTCCTTTTTTACCGCGAGCTGCATCTAAAATCCATTTTGTAGCTAAGGCTAATCTTCTTTCTCCTCTTACTTCCATAGGAACCTGATAGGTTGCACCTCCAATTCTTTTTGGCTTTACTTCTAAAAGTGGGGAAGCATTTTCAATAGCTAATTTAAAAATCTCCAAAGGTTCTTTCTTTGTTTTTTCTTTTATAATTTCAAAAGCTTCGTAAACAATTTTTTGAGCAATTGTTTTCTTTCCGCTCTTCATTACTTTATTTATAAACTGAGATACAACAACTTCATTGTAAACTCCGTCTGGTGATACTTTATGTTTTTTATAAGCTCTTCTCATAGGTTTTTATTATGCTTTTACTTTTTTAGTTCCGTATCTACTTCTTGTTTGCTTTCTATTTTCAACACCAGCAGTATCCAACACTCCTCTAACAATGTGATATCTTACACCTGGTAAATCTTTAACTCTTCCGCCTCTAATTAAAACAATTGAGTGCTCTTGCAAATTGTGTCCTTCTCCTGGGATGTATGCTGTAACTTCCATACCATTTGACAACTTTACTCTTGCTACTTTTCTTAAAGCTGAGTTTGGTTTTTTAGGTGTTTGTGTAAAAACCTTGATACAAACCCCTCTTTTAAATGGCGAGGAATATCTTGAAGTTTTGTTTCTTAAAACATTAAAACCGCGTTGCAAGGCAACACCTTTTTTTGCTTTCTTTTTATTCTTTCTATTTTTCTTAACTAATTGATGTATTGTTGGCATAATAATAAAACAAACGCAAAGTGCGTATGTAATAACAGTTTAGCAAAATTTATTTATAATGTCAACATATGTCCGGTAATTATTTGGAAAATAAAGCTTGTAATGCTAAACCAAATACTTCCTCCAAACAAAATTAACAAAACCAATATCATAACTCCATATTGCCGTAAAAAGTTTTCCACATTTCTGGCACTAGCAGGTAGAAAACTAAATAAAATCCAAGAACCGTCTAGTGGAGGAATTGGAATAAGGTTAAAAACTGCCAACCAAATGTTTATCATAACAATATAGCTAAGTGCAATTTCTATTCCTGGGTTAGCAGAAATAATTCCATAAGGAATAAACCGCAGAATTAACCCAAAAAATATTGCCAATGAAAAATTTGACAATGGACCTGCTATGGAAACTTTTACTTCTCCATATTTTTTATCTCTAAAATTATAAGGGTTAATTGGTACTGGTTTTGCCCAACCAAACAAAAATGGGCTGTGTAAGATAAATAAAAGCAATGGTAAAATAACCGAACCAAACGGGTCTAAATGCTTTAAAGGGTTTACTGTTAGCCTGCCTGCGTATTTTGCAGTTGGGTCACCCAACGAATAAGCCACATAGCCGTGAGCTAATTCATGTATAATCACCGAAAAAAGAAAAACAACCAAAGATAAAATTGTAATAATTATTGTTGGATCCATAAGTTTACGTAGCGTAGCGATATATTTTTTTATAATACACCATATTCTCAATACTTGCAAAATATATTATATAATGGTAAGATAATTCTATAAAAAGATAAATAAAACTTATGGCAGAAAAAACATGTACAATTTGTAGTAAAAAATCCTCAATGAAAACAGTTTTGGTTAAATTAAGAGGAAAATATAATCCAACAACAAAAGTTAGAACAAAACCAAATCTTCAATGGATGCGAACATCAGCTGGCAAAAGAATTTTAGCTTGCACTAAATGCATCAAGCGCTCAACTAAAATATAATACGTTTTAAAAAATAAAAAGCGGCCTTCTGGTCGTTTTTTTGTTGTGAAATTTGTCGGGATACTGAGATTTGAACTCAGACTAAATCCACCCCATGGACTCGTGCTACCGTTACACTATATCCCGAAATATTTTATTTTATATTATAACAATATTGTTCTAATATTGACAACTAAATCTGAAAGACGTAGTATGTAGTTGATAAAACATTTTCTTTGAAAATTAGTCAACCATACCAACCAAACCATCCACGCCAATCAAACCAATGAAACCTCGCATCGCATTCTTTTCGGCGATAATCGCCATGCTTATTTCTTTGGCTAGCGCCGCAAGCGTTGTGCTTTCTGGGGTGCCCGCGTATCTAGAACCAAAGGGGTGTGCATCCTCTGCAATTCTTTCCATCCTCGGATACTACGACTTCAGATACGGTGCCACTGGACTGCTTCCAGGCATTGCCGTGGCCGACATCTATTTGACCAGTAATGTCACCGTACCACTTCAAAACATTGCACTGGCCTGTAATACTGACGTCTCGGGCAACACAGATACGGGCAACATCGGCCCAGGCCTAGTAAATTATGCAGCCACGGTTGGATATAATTTCCAGGTCAGCATGTCTGGTAATGTTGTGCCTAGTAACCCCCATGGAAGCCAAATATCGGTAACTACTGCCTATGACATGGTTGCAACGGCTATTACCAATAATCAACCAGTCTTACTACGAGTTGACTCAAATGCCGATGGCGTAGCAGACCATCTTGTTCCTGTGTTTGGTTATGACCCTAATTACCAAGAACTAGGCAAATCTTTCGCCTTCTACACCGGTAATAATGAATCGGAAACCGTCATTTCTTGGTTGCCATTCCAAGCCATTAGCGTTGGTGTAAGCTACGGGGTATCAAATGTGGCTATCGTTATTCCCCCCACCTTCGTGCCCGAACCCTCGTCAGCTATTATCGTTCTCTTTCTTGGTACGTTGATGGCTTTTCGTCATAAACGCACCGCCTAAATGCCCTCAGGCAAGCAATCTTTCCCGAACTTACCACTATTTGTTCGGGACTTTTTTTACATAGAAACTAATAACCCTATAACTCCTGATTTCTAAAACTAAAAATCAAAAGCTATAGGGTTATTTGGCCGTCTTTTTTATCAAAACTTCAAGTAAATTTTTAGTTTGAGCAGTAGCATCATCTTTAGTTTGAGCAGTAGTAAATCCTTCCCAGCACTTGAATATTTCCTTATCATTAAGAGCCCTTACTGCAGTTTCCAAAGAAAGTCTTGTCTCAAAATCAACTTCTTTTCCTGAAAGCAAAACATTTTGCTCAAACATATTTCTAAAGTCTACAACCTTTTGATTTACTTGATGCTGTGAATATGCCTGGTTATTTTTTGCTATAGTGCACACCAAAAAAATGTTAAGTGCAATAGAAAAAGCAGCTAGAAATGACAATGCAATAATAAAGAACGTTGTTTTTTTTATTGTAATTATATTCATAAATATTATTTAATATTATTTTATTTTCGACCTTTTTTTACAATTATTAAAACCACCATTACGCTCAACAGAATAACTATCACCAAGAAAACTATCATTATTTTCAAATTCCAACTAAACCATGCAGGAAGAATGCTCTTTTTTTGTAATTCAACATCCATGTGGATCCCATTTCCACTTTGCACAACAAACGAACTGCTCTTATACTGGTAATAATTTGGGGTATCAATGGTTAAGTAGTAAGTACCTTGAGGCACCAAGAAAGAGTATTTCCCTGTTTCATCTGTCACAATAGGATTTTTTTGCAAAAACTTCTCAGCTGGCCATAATTCATATTTATTTGTGCTTATATTGAGCTGATAAATAGAAACTGTTGCGTTTGGAACACGGGCTTGCATGCCAGAAATATTTTGGTAAATATATCCTTCGGGGTCAACAACCATTGTAAGGTGAGTTGTGGTAGGAACAGTTTTTTGATCTTTGTATTCTATAATAGTAATAACGTCATATTGCCCAGAAACAACGGGTGCATTAAACTCTACCTTAAATAACCCTGGCTTAACCTCCTGATAATCTGACTTTTGAATAAGCACGCCATCTGTTGGAACATTTTCTGATGTGGCAACAGCATTAGAAGCAGACAACGCTGCCCCAAAATAACCTGCCGAAAAACTGCTATTTTTCAACACCTGTGCACTTTGTGGGCTCTTTAACGTTATAATCTGTGTAACTCTGCTAGCAGGCTGTTCGGGCTTTATTACTAATTGCATTTGTATACCCGAGACTGTTGAAACCACTTGGCTTGCACCGCCCTGTTTATCTATTGAAAGGGCAGAAACAAAATCAATTAATCCTTGGGAAGCACTAGCAAAAACAACGTTACTTGGAATTTTAGCAAGTTTTGCAGGGGTAAGTTGTTCTACTGGTATTGCTTGATTTTGGGCAAGCGGGCTTAGTTGTAAAATTTCTGAAGGGGTAAATAATGTTTTGGTCAAACCAGGCAAATACAATTCTGTTTGAGCTAATTTGCTTATATCAGCAGGTTTTTTAATGTCTATTGATAAACTTTCAAGCGCTTTTTTAAGTTGAGGAATTTTATTTGAGAAAAATCTTATGTCTGATGCAATTGGAGTTAATTCAAAGCCAGCAAGCGGGTTAACACTCATAAAATCTAAACCCTGAAGCGCAAGCGGAGTTGTTTTTGGAATTGCAACCTCTTTTTTGTTTGAAACAAAATTGCTAATTTCTTTGGCTACATTACTAATTTGTTTTACCACTGCTTCGGGAATATTTTGCAATTGCTGAATTATTGGGTTTTTTGAAATAACTGAAACAATGGTTGTCCCGCCAGGTGGTACTGGGCCACCTCCACAATTTACGCAATCAGAAGGACAAGTACCACAAGATTCATTTCCATTACAAATTCCATCACCACAAGTTACTGCTGGAGGCGTTATTATTGCTGTTGCTGAACAATTAACGGTATCGCCACCATTTGACCCAGCGCAAGACCATGCCCAAGGGCCAGTTCCAGATACGGTTGTAGGCGTTCCAGTTATACATAAGCCACCAGTTGGCGCCAAAACAAAACTTACACCATCAGACAAACCACATACACCGTTAATTGGAACTTGTACGTCTTCGCCTCCACCATTTGTACCATTTGTGACAGTATTGCAACTAGCGTCTGTTCCACCGTTAGGACTTGTGCAACCCCATGACCATGGGCCAATGCCAGAAACTGTTGTTGGCGAGCCCTGCAAGCAAAGATTTTCTGTAGGAATAGTAGAAGGACTTTGGCCATCAGCCGAGCCACACACACCATCGACTAAACCCGTAACATGATTACTACAAACTCCATCTATACATTGCAATTGCCCGTCGCAATCATTAATACTACCGCACTCAGCCCCTTCTGCACCATTAGTACACTTATTTATTGTGCTACACCAATTTGATAAACATTGTGAATCTGAAATGCAATACCCCCCATTTCCCATCAAGGTTGGTGATGTACACTGATTTGTGTCCCAAGTTTGTCCGCTTGGGCAAGTAATTGTTCCACCATTATTAGATACTATTCCATTAATTATAAGCCCACCACTTAAATCAAGCGTTGCGTTGCTTTCCACCGTTACATCTCCATTTAGAGTGCCCGAGCCATTAACTGTGCCACCGGCAATATAAAAACCGATTCCTCCATCAATGTTGGTAATTGTTGCTGGGCCGTTAATGGTTATGCTAGCGGTATATGCATCCGAACCATTATAAATACCATACCCACTGCTATTATTGTTTACAGTTCCACTAATGCTATTAATGGATGACAAGTATCCATTAACTATTCCAGAACCCCAACTATTATTGTCAACAACTCCGCTGATATTATCAATTATGGCGTTATTCTCGTTCCTAATTCCTTCATAACCGGAATTGTTAGTAATTATTCCGCTTATATCAGTAATGGTGCCGTAGTTAGTAATGCCAGTTCCTCCACCATTAGTCATAGTTCCACTAATATCGCCGATAATACCTTCGTTCCAGAGCCCACTAAAGTAGGTATTATTAATCGTCGCGCTGATATTGGTTATTGCCGCACCAGGTGCAACGTAAACCCCCATACTGCCAGCACCAGTACTATCAATTGTAATGTTTTGTATGGTAGCCTCTGCTCCGTAGGAAATATAAATTCCACTTTCTCCTGGAGTACTGCCAGAATTTTCAATAGAGTAAGTGTTTCTTCCATCTATAATTACACCAGTTACACCCGTGTCAACAGTAATGCAATTCCCGCTAGATGCCGTAAGGCTCTGCGTTAAATTATATGTTCCGCTTGAAACTATTGTTCCGCAAGAATCTACATTTATAGAACCGCCTTGTGCATCAAAACTTGGTAAAGAACAATAACCATCTACACAACTACCACTCACACAATCGCTGGGATCACCACACCCTGAGCCCGCAACCCCCTTGGATTCGCTACAAGCATTGCTTACACAGTAAGGATAATTATTGCCATCGCAATCCGAATAATAAAGGCAATATGCGCTATCACCACCACAAACACCGTTTATCCCACAACTAAACTGCCCATTACAACCATTATTAGCCCAACAATCTTGCCCTGCATTGCCAGACGTGCAATAACCGTATGGGCTACATTGACCAGAAATACAGGTTTCATTAAGGTTACAACTGTCTCCGTCAGAAATAAGTGCTTGACAGAAACCTCCATTCCAGTATTTACCAGATCCGCAAATTACTGTTCCATTGTTACTGAATGATGATGAAAAACTCGGTGGACCATAGCTTACACCGGTCATATCAATTGTTCCATAATTATATACAGAGCTTTGGTATAAACCACCATAAATGTAGTTATAATTTGCATCAACAGTTACTGTGCTATAAAAATTTCCTGCATGGATTTCACCCATGCTAAGCTCTACTGGAGAATAGAAATATCCACCTGAAATCATTGCACCCGAGTTTAATACAACCGGAACATTAAATGTTCCTCCAGACACGTTTGTACCTTGGAAAGAAAGTGACCCGTTGCCATCAATTTGCCATGCGCCAGACCCAAAATTATATCCATAAGGAACCGTCACATAAGCGTTACCAAGGTGCACCGTTGAGCCATCAGGAGGAACTATATGGTTATCCCAATTTAATTGATCATCCCAATAAGTGCCGTTTCCCTGCCCAGTCCAAGTGAAAGAAGATGGCATACAGACACTATTTACGCAAGCTAAAAATCCTTCACACTCTGTGCTCGTGTTGCACGTTGCCCCCATTCCTCCGCAGGTATTATAAGGGGCGCCTGGGTCACGGTATGCAGAACAATTATTATTAGCACAATACATTCCGCTGTTATAGCCACCAGGACATGAAGCACCTACACCTCCACAAATAGTTTGACATTCACCACCCAAACCACCATCATAAGCATTTGTAGCACACTGAATACTTGTCGTACAACTTGCGCCATTATTTAAAAGTTGAGAACACTGGCTTCCGTCAAAATACTGACCATAATCACAAGAAGACACCGTACACTGATTTGTATTCCAAGACTTGCCACTTGGGCAAAGGTAGCCCCCACTATAATCTGTGACTGTTGCGCCAAGCATGTCTGGTGGACCATAACTTGTCCCGATTGCATCAATTGTTCCATAGTTATCTACGGTGCTGGTATAAGTTCCACCATAAATATATGCACCAACTTCATTCAATACACTTACCGGGTACATACCATATTGGATTACGCCATAATTGTCTATTCCAATTCCGCCACCCGTGTTTGTCAGGGCTCCACTGATGTTTGCAATGGTGCCCATGTTGTTAATACCAAAACCAGCACCATTATTGTTAAAAGTCCCGCTGATATCGGTGATTATTCCGCCATTATTTTCTATGCCAGAAGCACCGTCGCTATTATTATCATTAACTACTCCACTAATATTGGTGATTGTTCCATAATTTAAAATCCCTGCACCAGAAGTACTAATTGTGAAAGTTCCGGTAATATCAGTTATAGTGCCATTATTAACAATTCCATACCCACTTGTATTATTGATTGTTACATTATCCAAAACAACTCCTCCGAAGTTGTCGTTTTTATTTGTATAACCATAAGGAATAACTGGACTATTTAGTGAATTTGAATCAATCATAATACTTGCACCCTCTGGTGGCAAGCCCAACGTCCCTCCTTCCGCCCAATTTTGGGAATCTGTCCAATTATCGCTGTTTCCGCCAACCCAGTGGAAAGTTGGAGCTGCTGCAGGGCATTGTTTTGCGTTCGGGTCCCATGTCCCATTGTCAGGACAAATAATTGTCCCACTATTATTTACCGTAGCACCAGTTAAATCTGGCGGAGTCCCATCTGTATAGTCTATAGTTCCGTAGTTCGTTACAGTTCCTGCAAATGTACCACCTGTTATTGTGCCGCTATTTAGCACTAGAAAAGTAAAATTTCCACCGGTTATTGTACCACCATTTCCGCTATTTCCAACTGGTCCGTTAAATGTTCCACCAGTTATTGTACCACCATTACTGATATAATAACCACCGTTAAATGTTCCACCATTTATTGAAAAACTATTATTAAAAATCATGATTGCCGACCCGCTATCCATGGTTACAGTACCCATGTTCATAGATCCACTAAAATTTATTACGGGATCAGCCATATTGCCAGTATCTGGAATATAAATATCTGAACCATCTGGTGGCACAGCACCATCTTGCCAGTTAGCATCGGTGTTCCAGTCTCCGCCGTTATTCCCGCCAACCCAATAATAAATTGGGTCAACAATGTAATCAAAATCAACACTACCCGTAACCTTCAAATCAAATTTGTCAGTTGGTGTTTGTAGGTTTGTTAAAAAAACTTTATAGGTGTTGGCAGTTGTAATGCTATCAAAAGTAGCAACAATTGAGCCTTCTGTTGTATTACCATCTGCATCTGTATAAACCGGATAAACTTCTATTTTTGCAGGGCTATTTAGATTTGTAGCCCTTGCATAAATAGTGTTATCATTTTTATTGTTTAGTGGGCTATCAAAAGTTACCCTAACAGATTGTCCGTTAGTTATTGTGGTGTAATTATTATCTTGAGTTTTAACTGTGTCATAAATATCAGCTAAAATTGATTGGTCTGTATCAAGCTGAAATGCCTTAGAAATAAAAATGATATTAAAAATTTGTTCGGACAAATGGGGGACCGTCCATTCAACGTAATCTAAATAACCATCACTATTTGTGTCATAAGCGCTAAATACTACTTCTTGATTGCCTTGATTTTCCCATTTAATTTTAATTTTATCTTCTTGTCCTACCTTAAATATTTTTGGAATTTTTGTAGAAGCTAAAATATCCGTAAGCGGAGCTTGCGGATCTTCATTAGTGGCAGAAACTGTTACTTGTTGACCGGTGTTGGTAGTCTCTGAAACAATTTGTGGAGCAGGGGTATCATATTCAACAGCTATGTAGTCTGACAATGGCTCAGCTGGCAATGTTGGAGAAACTTCAGGGGTTGGCGCATCTGAATTTCGTTGTGAAGTAGCTTCAGTTGAGGATGGAGTTTCTATTGAAGTTGTTGGGACATCGGGTGTTACCGGCGAATCTTGAGTTTGTGCAACTTCAGAAGTTACTGGTGCTGTCGTCTGGCTACCGTCAGAAAGATTAACATATGTAGCATCTAAAGTAGAAATTGTACCTTGCCCAGCAGAACCATCAACAATTGATTGGACTACATCTGCCACGGGTGCTATATTTGCCACAGCATCACCTAAATCAGCAAACATATATTTAAACGCACCTCCAATACTAGCCAAAGCAGTACTACATCCTTTTACAAAAACATTTTTAGAAATTTTCAATGGAGTTGCAGATAACTGCTGTTTCTGAACCAATGATAGTTGTTGGGCTGTTTTCCTTGTAGATATATTTTTTGCTTGCTCTGCACTTACCGTTGTTAGCCTTATGTTTTGTGCCCCTCGTGGCAACTGCGCCAAAAATTTACCACTTATAATTTGACTTTTAGGAATCAATGTCACCCACTTAGCTGGTTGGCCGGCAACAATTTGTTCTTGTTTTATAGTAGAACCTTTTACAACCTTATTTGCAGGTATTTTTGGAAACAAAATAGCAGAACTAACCCCCAAAACTAAAAACAAAAATACAACTGAAACGCAAGACCAAATAATTATATTTTTCTTTCTTTGTTTTTTTGCCAATTTTTTTCCTTCGTATGCGACAATAAGCTCTGGTGGAAAAACTATTTTTTTCTCTTTAGCGCCTGCCATAAATTAGAGAGTTTTTTAAAAAATGTATGCGTTAGTATATTATATAATAATTTCTAGACAACAACAATGCACAAAAAAATGCTAAAACTGTGGATAACTAAACCCTTTTTGCGTCTCTGAAAAAATTATAAGCCACTAAGCAAAATAAAATAAATATAAGTACTGTATTCCAATTAATAAGTGCCGATAGATCAAACTCTTTTTTAAGCGCTATATTGGCATGTATTTCCTTGCCTTCAGCCACGCTAAAAGCGTCTCCTTGAAAAAAGTAATAATTTGGAACTGAAACAGTAATATAATATGTTCCGGCAGGCACCAAGAAAGCATAATTTCCGGTTGTGTCAGTTATCTGAGGGTTTTCTTGACCAAATTCGCCAGCACTCCATAACTCATATTTATCATTATTAAATCTGTACAGAGAAACTACAGCATTATTTATACGAAGTTCTTTATCACCGGATTTCTCATAAATATATCCTTCGGGATCAATCAATGTAGTAAATTTAATATCTTTTTTATTCTCAACTGCACCGCCATAATCTATTGAAGATACAACCTCATATTCCCCTTTTGCCACAGGGGCCTTTATGTCAGCAGTATAAATACCATCTTTGTCATCATCATTATAATTAAAATTCAAAACCGTGAATTGTTGGTCTAATTCTGAAGTTATTTTCGTACTATTCTTAACAATATGACTAGAAGTAATATCAGAACCACTCAATGCTGAAAGTGCCATATTAAAAGATGGAATATATCTACCTGTAAAAGCAACTTTTGGATTATATGATTTAAAAATTATATATCCAGAAACTGCTTTTGCCCGAGCTTTTGGTTTCAAAATTAAATGCATTGACTCTCCTGGAAAAACATTGATTTTTTGAGCTACAACATCGCTATTTGAAAAATCTAATTTGATTAAAGCATCTATTTTTCTGTTAGCCAACTGAACAAAAACTATTTCTGTTGGTATTTTATTGTCTCCAATTTTTTTAAGTCCTGGCAAAAAAATATTGTAATTATTAAGGCTTGCCACATCTTCTGCGTTGCTAATGTTTAACTTAGAAAGTATTGCCCCAAAATCAGGAATTTTTTGTGTTAAATCAGCAACGGCAAGCGGTAAAAAACTTATAATTGATGGCTGACTTCCCTGCTCTGGCTGTGTTGCCTGTGGGACAGTGTTATTTGATGGAGTTGTATTTGTATTAATAGGTGGTTTTTTCTCAGGAGTGACTACTGTGTTGCCTACTACTGGCAATATTCTACCGCCAGCACTGCCGCTGCTACTACCGGTTGGCTGGTCTGTTTGGCTGTCAGACACAAAAACACTCACATTAGAAATTTTTGCAGTAAAAAAACTACTAGCAAATGGTACAAAAACTAAAATAAGAGATACTATAAGTGCCAACCCCAATATTTTACCTTGTATTTTTTCAACCATTTTTTATTTATGAATTTTTAATTTTTTAACTTCTGGCTCGCCAGGCTCGCTACTGTCAGAGCTTTTGCCCTGATTTTTCTTCTTACGCAAAATTAAAATAATAATTATCACCAATACTACAATTATTATCACAGCTCCAACTAACACATAAACCCAAAAAGGAATTGCTGAAAAGTTAGGCATTGAAAATGCAAATCCTTTGTTTTTGGCCACTGCTGACGGACTTACCACGTTAAAAACTAACCTACTATCCACTGCAACCTTGTCGTCACTATAAATTTTAACATCAGCCCAGTAAGAACCAACGTCTAAATTATTGGGAAACTCTACTGAGATATCTTTTGTTTGGAATGATTGAACTTTTTCTGCAACACTTAATTCTTGCTGACCTAATTGTTTGTTGTGGTATTGGTCAAAAAAAGTTAACCCAACTTTTGTGGGCCCGTTTTCAGTATTCCCGCTATTCTTAACTTTAATTACAAACTTAATAGGAGAACCTTTTGCTGTATCGGGAATTTGAAAGTTTTGTATTGAAAAATCAGAAACCTTAATGTCAGTAATATCTAAATTAATAGCTACTTCTGCACCAAGTGTTACTTGAACGCCTCCGGGGTTTCCATTTGCAGGCGAAGTATTTACTGTAATTGTTCCTTTATAATTGCCAAGTGGGGCGCTTGAGGGGACATTGACATCCACTTTCATTGGAAACTGCTGAGTTCCTTTTGGAATATCAAAAGTATTGCCGTTTTCTATTTTTATCCAGTTACTAATTGTCCCTGCGTCAATTTTAACTGTTGCATGAAGCGTTTGGTCGGGTTTACTTTGAACTAAATAAACATCTTGCTCGTAAAAAGAACCTGGAACCAAATTTTTATTTGAAACAGATGGTGGGGAAACGCCAAAACCAGCTTTTGCAACACCATTTTGCAAAAAGAAAAGCGCAAAACTTAAAAATAAAAACACTAACGCTTTCTTTTTATAATTCATAGAATATTATTTATTTATATTAAATTATTAAATCGCTGCTTGGGCAGTAAAAGTTGTACTCCCAGAGCATGTTCCTTTTGTTCCATTTGGAATTGCAATTTGCCAATAACTTGTGTCGTTAACCGGAACAGTTGCCTGCGCAGGTGCTGGTAAATTAGCATTAACATCTGTTGATGTATCAGACAAGGCTGTTCCTGTGCCATAAGTAAAACTAGATAATGCATATTGCTGGTTAGCTACAGGAATGCTCCCCCTGGTTGCACAAGTTAAATCAGTACCAGAAATTTTAAAATCAAGAGCAGTATTTCCCGTGTTGGTTACTGTGGCGGTATGATCACCCGAAGAATTTCCTCCTGGAGCAACCGAGCCATATGCTATATCGCCAACATTAAGTGATTGCAAATCATTAAGCGTGACCCCAGTAGAAGTATCTGGTGTGCCTGCTCCCACAATATCAGACGCTAACACTGCTGCCTTCCAAGTTCCTCCGTCTGTGTAATACTGAATAGAAAAATTATGACTAGCAGAATAACTTACATCGCTATCTCCTGTACAGCTTGAATCAGAAGCAGGGGAGCTGTCAGTCCAAAAATAACAAGTATCGTTGTTTGCATCACCAGAAGTTGCACAAGTTGTTCCATCTTTAAAAACTGCAATAGAAACAGAAGCCAAATCTTTACAACTGTTATAATCAGTTACTGTTCCAGTTGCTGTAATTGAAGTTGTGGTATTTTCAGTTAAATTTATTGTGTTACCCCCATTTAAAGAAGCTCCGGAAGATTCTGGCAATGAGTTAGAAACATCCACAGAAACGCTAGATAAGTCAGCCTTAGAAAACTTTTTTAAATTATGCAATTCTTGCGGATAAATAGTAATTAACAAAACTAACAAGCAAACAGCCAAAATCCCCACCAATATCATAAGTGTTTTTACAGATTTTTTTTCAGTATTTAAATCATCTCTATCGTCCATAAATTAATTAATTTTAAACTATTAATTATTCTATTACAAGTTAATAAATTTAATTAATAATAAATGAAGTAGACCCTGTGCATGTCCCTTTTGTTCCAGTAGGCACCGCAACCTGCCAATAAACATTTTGAGTAACAGTTGGAGTTGATTGTGTTGGCTTGTTTAAATTTGCCCCAACATCAGTTGCTGTAACAGACAAAGCTGTTCCCGCACCATAACTAAAACTACTCAAATTATATTGCTGATTACCAACTGGTATAGAGGATCTAACCGAACACCCCAAATTGTTACCAGCAACTTTGAATCCTGTTGCAATGTTACCGGTGTTAGTAACTGTTACTGTATGGTTTCCAGTTGTATTATGATTTGGAGTAAGTGAACCATAACTTATGGTTGCCCCAACATCAATAGATTTTAATGTATCCATTTCAATCCCCGAAGAAGTTGTTCCTGTACCCCCGCCAATGTGATCTGATGGCGTAATTTTGCAAAGCCAATTTTCAGAAGAATAAGTCCCCGAATCTGTTGCATCGGCGTAATAATAAACCGGGAATGTGCAAGTATAAATTTGCGTGTTACCCGACCCTCCCGAGGCAACACACTGGCTGGTGAGGGTATAATGGTTTGCCCTATCATCACTTGCGCCAACACCAATTCCGCTTCTATATAACACTGCAGTAACTCCAGTTAAGTCGGCGTACCCGTTAGCGTCGTAGGCAGTTGCCGAGCATACAACATTTTTAGTTGTCCCCTCCATTAAAGTTATGTCAGTTGAAGACAAAGTTGTGGCATCATAAGTTAAAACACTTCCCGATATATACGGCAAAGTATTAAATTGCCAACCCAAGTTATTACCACCATCGGTGCTGTTTTGTTGTTGAATTGGCTGCGCTGCTCCGTTTGACGCATTATTATCATAAACAGTTGCATATTGAACATAGGCATGGCCGTGGTTATCAGAAACAACAGCAATGTCTAAGCGTGCTCTACCAGCTTTAGCACCGTCGGTTCCGGCTTGATCAGATTTTAACAAAATATTGTGCCCATTTGAACCTTCCAATTGAAACGTGCCGGAAATTGTTGTGGTTGTTGCTTGCGGAAAAATAATTATTTGGCTTGGCGTAATGGCTGTAAAATTATAAAACGTTGTTGTGCCAGAAATTGTTGTGGTTGCACCAGAAAATACAACCGCACCAAGTTGTGGCGTAAAAGTTCCTGTATTTGCCCAATTTCCTGTGTTTGTAATTCCATAATTGCTTCCACTTTTAGCATCAAGCGTACCGGCTGTAATATTTACTCCGGCCACCGTAATATTTGTTGGCAACGTAAATGTTCCGCCATTGCCGTTTATTTTTAAAATTGCATTTGTGTAAGTCCAATTTTTAATATCTCTTGTACCAGAAGTAGCAGTATATTCCACCGTTGAACCAGCGCTTAGCGTTGGCGTTGAAACAGTTTCTCCGCCTTGCAGTTGAAGCTTTGCAGTTGAAACAAAAGTTGGCGAAGTTAAATTATTCCCAGCTAAATTAAGAACCCCAGTAGAACTTAAGGTTGTGCTTACTGCCGATTGATTTCCAGCCAAGGTTACTGTGTTTGAGTCAATTACAACCGTATCATAAGAACCAGGATAACCCACCCCCTCTACATTTCCCGCTTTTCCCCAAGTAGCACCTAAGTTCCAATTTCCGTTTACAGCATCGTTGAAAGAAATTGGCGAAGTTGAACCACCATCAGTTATTGTCCAGCCATAAGTTCCTGTTAAAACTCCGCGTGCGGTTGCCGGAGCACCTGTATAATATTTTGCACCACCTCCGCTAAAGGTTATCCCTGATTTTACGACTTGCCCAGACCAGCCTACTAATATGTTGCTATAGTTGATAGAAGATAACCCAGAGCTTGTGAACATACTAGCCATACCTCCGGCAGCAGTAACTCCAGTCACATTCCAAGTGGCAAGATTTTGATTAAATACAGTGGCGCCATTAAACATATTACTCATTGTTGTAACACTTCCCGTGTTCCAACCACTTATGTTTTGATTAAAAGCGGTACCCGTAAACATATAACTCATATCTGTTACATTCGCAGTGCTCCAACCGCTTATATTTTGATTAAAAGCCCCGTCGTATCCAAACGCATAACGCATGTCCGTAACACTTGACATATTCCAACTTCCAATTGGTTGGTTAAATGGTGCGTTAAAAAACATCGTATTTATAGATTTAGCACTAATCGTATTCCAGTTCCCAATTGGCTGGTTGAATCCTGACGCTCTAAATGTACCAGCAAAACTCGTAACTTTTGAAACGTCCCAATTATTTATTGTATTGCTACCACCGTTATTAAAGGCGGTGGCGGTAAAAAACATAGACCCCATATTAATAAGACTAGTTGGAGTCCAAGCTCCAATGTTTTGGTTAAAAGCAGTGTCTGAATCAAACATGGACAGCATAGTTGTAACTTTGGAAACATTCCAACCTCCAATATTTTGGTTGAACACAGCATCCGATTGAAACATATAACTCATATCCCCCACATTCCCTGTGCTCCAACTTCCGATGGGTTGGTTAAAAACAGTCGAAGTAAACATCCATTTCATATCAGTAACTTTTGATGTATCCCAATTATTTATCGTATTACTACCACCGTTATTAAAGGCACTGGCGTTGCGGAACATGCTATTCATGGTTGTTACAGCTTCTGTACTCCAACCACCAATGTTTTGGTTAAAGGCCGTACCAAAAAACATACTAGCCATACCCGTGACCTTTGCGGTGTTCCAACTTCCAATGGACTGATTAAAATTAGTGTCATAAGCAAACATAGCGGTCATATCTGTAGCACTTATGGTGCTCCAATTTCCAATGGGTTGATTAAATGCAGTATCCTGATAAAACATATAGCCCATTGTCCCAACCTTTGAAACATCCCAGTTATTTATTGTATTGCTACCACCGTTATTAAAGGCATTAGCACCAAAAAACATATTTGCCGTGTCTGTAACACTTCCAGTATTCCAACCTCCAATGTTCTCATTAAAAGCAGCGGCACTATAAAACATGCGGTTTAAACTTGTAACGCTTGCCATATTCCAACTGCCCATAGAAGGAGCAGTTATAATTCCGCTGGCCCTGAAAGCGCTACCCATGTTTGTTATTCCTGTCGTGTCCAAAGCGTCTACTGCGGTAATTCTTAAATTAGTGGTTCCATAAAAATAACTACCAACATTTCCCAATCTCAATATTCCCCATTGCGAAATAGTTTTTATCTTTAAAACGTCTCCAGTATTATTGAATTGCCAACCAGTAAGCGTGCCCGTGATGCTCAGCGTATAGGTTCCCGAAGTTGCGTAAGTATGAGTGACTGCCGCCTGGTTCCATGCGGTAATTGTGCTGGTACTGGTGTCTCCCCAATCTACTACAAAATTATAAGTGCCTCCATTATACAAAGGAAGTTTAATCTGGCTTGCAGTGCTAGAACCCGTTGAAGTTAAAGTTGTATCCCATGTTGAAATAAAAGGACTTGGGTCAACAATGTAATCAAAATCCACACTTGCATTAACAACTTTTAAGTCAAAAAGGTCTGTTGGTTTTTGCAAATTTTGAAGTAAAATTCTGTATTTCTTCGCCTCGCCGAAGCCCGAAGGCGAAGGCGGGTCCGACGTAATATTACTAAAATCGGGGTTCATTCCGTCATTGACTGGCACTAATTTGTTACCCTCAGTTTGATTTCCATCGGCGTCTGTATAAACGGGGTAGACATCTATTGAACCTTCCATACCTGAATCGGTTGGTCTGGCAAAAACAGTTATATCATTTCCAGTACTTAGAATTTGGTCAAAAGTTACCCGCACATAATTATCTTGCGGGACAGTTGCATAAACACCATCTTGCGTGGCAACAGTGTCATAAATATCAGCTGTTATGTTTTTATCAGCATCTAACTGAAAAGCCTTTGAAATAAAAATAATATCAAAAACTTGCTCAGACAAATGGGGGACAGTCCATTCCAAATAATCTATCATTCCATTACCATCTAAATCTTTGGCAGTAAATGGAACTTCTTGCCCATTACTATTTTTCCATTTAATTTTTATTTTATTTTCATCTCCAACTTTGTAGATTTCGGGGATTGTTGTAAAAGCCAAAACATCTGTTAATGGAGTTGTTTCGTCTTTAGCTGAAATAGTAACTTGTTGGCCAGTGTCTGTGTTGGTTTTCTCAATCACGGGAGCTGGGGCAACATATTCCACGGCAATACAATTATCAGTTTCATCTCCTTGGCAAGGTTGTTTGTCAATTAGGGGTTGATCTTGAACATCAGGGCTGGGGCTCGCTGGGTCAGCAGACTCAGTGTCCGGTTGAATAACAGGATCAGCAGGTTGCGCGGGCAATTCAGCTGGCGTCTCGGCGAGCGTTGCTTCCGAGCCTGACGTTGCTTCCGGAGTTGGTGTTACCTCCGGCGTGGTCAAGACTTCTGCTGTGCCAGATACATCAACAAATTGCGAACTATTATCTGGCAAAATAGCTGAGACAGCTCCTTCCACGGCCTGTTGCTCATCAGCTAAAAATAAGTTCATGCCATAAGCCAAGCTACCCAAAAAATTTTTCGCATAATCTTTTTTAGCTACTGGCTTAACTACTTTTAATACATTTAATTTTTGGTCTATGGTAATTTCTGCACCCTTATTTTTCTCTATATTTCTTATTTCTGCAGGTGTTATTTTCTTAATTTTTATGTCTGTAGCATTCTTAGGAATTTTCACTAAGTGTTTACCATTTTTTATTTCATTAGCATCAACCAAAGTAACCATTTTTATAGGCAACCCCGCAACTACTTGTGCAACAGGTATAGTTCGTGCGTTTTTAAATGTGAATGTTTCTTCTCGCGAATGACTCAACTCAAACCAAACACCCCAAGCCACAAACAGCAGCACTAGGGCAAATAAAAATCCCAAAATTATATTTTTATTTTTGGTAAAAAAATTCACTAAAAACTTGCAAAATTGGTTTACAACTTTATTTTGCATTATATAACTTTATCATTTTCAAATTATTTTACAATATACTTTTATGCACAAAAAAGCACCGCTTTCGCGATGCCAATTTGTCGCCCTGAAATTCCTTAAAAAATTCTATTTAAATTAAGGTGGGTGCTCTCATGCCACAACCACGGTTGTAACAAATTTGAGCTCCCTAATAGAAAATTGTATAGAATTTATTGTGAAATATCAGAGCTATCTTTATTATAATCTGTTAAACTGTTGCGTCAAGTCTATAGACCTAAAGCTTCAACCAGCTGTTTTATTAACGAAACTACTACAGGAGGTGGCATCAAACTGTTAGACAAAGTGCCTTCGTCATCTTTAATTTCCCATGGTTTTTCAAGTGTTTCCACTTTTCCATCTTTAAATTCATAGCTGAATTCTGGTGTGACCTCGTAGTCGTCGGCAACATCTTTTGTTTTATCTGCAGGAATGGAATTTCTTAACATAACTCTTGGAATTCCCTGCAATTTATAAGCTTCTTTAATTAACATTTCATCTTTTTCTAATCTTTCTTTAATTGGAGCAATTCCCTGTTCGTCGCCCTCTTTAGCAACCATTCTAGCTCCTGGGCAACCAGAATTATCGCAAATTAAATGAAAAGTTTTATCGCTTTCTTCGTACTCAACTCTCTTAGTTGGCAAAAGTTTTAAACTTCTTGAATTGTTGCAAAGTGGACAAATAACTCTTGTTTTTACCCTTTCATCAATAATTGTTGTTGGCACATCAATTAAAACAAAAACATCTTTGTCTTCGCGGTATCCAATTAAGTCTCTAAAAAACAAAGCATAAGAAATTTGATCCAAGTCTCTTGGGAAACCGTCAATAAAAATTGTTTTCTTTCCAAGTTTTGCAATTTCTCTTTTCGCCAAAGCCAAAATTAATTCCGTTGGCAACAAGACTTTTGTTGACCTTGTTTCAAAGGCCTCCATTATTTTTTCCAAAGGTAAATATCCTCTGTAATTTTGTTTTAAAAATTCTACCAATTCACCCTTTTTAGCCTCATCTTTCATTGTTTCGTCAAAAGACCTTATCATGTCTCCAATAGAAAAATGGGCAATTTTTTCTTTATCAATTATTTCTGCAAACATTTTTGCATAAGTTCCTTTTCCAGAAGACTTTTTCCCCATTAAATATGCAATAAAAGTGTTATTTTGCATATATTCTCGCAATTTTACAATTTCAGGTCCTGCTTTATACTCAAAATACTCTCGGCGCTCTTTTGCGTCAGTTAAATCAAATTTTTTATATTCATCACTTTTTGTTTTAAAAAGCGGAAAATCTAAATCTTTCATGTTTATGTTTTTAAAGCGAGGAAAATGGGTTTTGTGGCGCGTTTCAGGACACAAAGTGCCTGACCGAGCGAGTTAGTTTTGCGTAGGGTCGCGAGGAATTAATACGAAGTATAATTCCCCGACCTAGCAAAAATCACGAGCGTCGCAACAAAATCATTTTCCGAGCGTTATATTATTACCGTCAGAAATAAAGGTAACGTCACCATTTATGTCTGTTCTTAACACCTTTATACCAAAATTTTGCAATCTTTGCAAAGTTTCGGGCGTTGGGTGCCCATAAGAATTTTTCCCAACCTCAATAACCGCAAATTTTGGTGTTACACTTGCTAAAAATAAATCACTAGTTGAATATTTACTTCCATGATGGGCCACTTTCAAAACATTGGCCAAAATATCTTGCCCTGAGCCGTGCCAAATGATTTCGCCAACAATCTCTTTTTCAGCTTTTGTATCTATATCTCCAGTAAATAAAAAAGAGTTTTTTCCATAAATTATTTTTGAGACCACGCATGAATCGTTAGAGCTACTTTTCATTTCTTTGCCTTCCATGCTTTGCAACGGATAAATTGTATCAATTAGAACATTGCCGGCTTTTATTTCCTGCCTGCCGGCAGGCAGGCCTGCCCCCGATTGTGCGACTATAATTTTGGCTCCCATATTTTTTTGATACGCCAAAATTTTCATCCATGCGTAATATTCTGGGGCTGATTTTTTAATGCCACTCCACAAAATATAATCTGCTTTATATCTTTGCAAAGCATATAAAATCCCTTGCATATGATCGGACTCAGGGTGAGTTAAAATTACTAAATCAATTGTTTTATCCCAAACTGGCATATTTTCAGATAATTTTCCCAAAACTGTGGCATTTGGCCCACCATCTATTAAAATTTGGTGGCCCTCTGGGGTTTCAATAAACTCTGCATCTCCTTGCCCAACACTTAAAAACACAACTTTCAAATAATGTGAGCCATATAGAGAAAAAACTTCCTGCCATGCAACAAAATTCAAAACCAACAAAAATCCAACAATAAATAAAACCGCACTCTTTTTCATTTTAATTAAATATACCCTTTTGTAACTGTATAACCGTCTCAAAAACCCCTTATCAAAAATCCTTTATCAAAAATCCTTACAAATATCCAAACGTTTCCAAAAAAGTAAGATTTTAGACTTTCTCAATTAAAAATATTTTGACATACTTTTCTAAAGAATGTGCTTGAAGCAAAGTTTCTGTTTTTTCTGAAACATCATACGGAGTTATCCAAACGCTCTGCTGGAATAATTTATATCCCAAATTATGCAAGATACTTCTAAGCAAATCTCTGTCATTTCTGCGGTTTCTGGGTATATCAAAAATCATCATTATCCACTTTCCATCTTTTCTTTTCTCAGCTTCTCCTAGCTTAAAACTAGCCATTATCGCCTTTTCGATTCCATCTTTTGTTAAAATTATTGCTTTTTTATTTTCTAAATTTTTTACTTTTATGTAACCCTTTCTTTTAAGATAATAGATAAAATTTCCAAATTGCTTCTCACTTTTTTCTTTCCGATACTTTTTATATATAGGATTTTTTGGGCCTGGCAAAAAATTGTTCATCGTTATTGGTTGAGCTGAATAACGAACAACCTCTCCCGCTAAATATATAAATTTATAAACATCCCAAAGAAATTTATCGGTAATTGGAATTTTCATATTATTTATTATCTACTCATTAATTATACTATTCTCTTACAAAATACCAAACGTTTGTTAAAAAGTAAGAAAATAGAAAGGGAAATAAAATGTAAAAAACGCCCCGAAAGGCGTTTTAACATGCTATTTTTTCATTCCTAATATTTTGAACATTCCTGTTCCGCAAGTTGGGCAAGTTCCTTTTAGGGCCGAACGTTTTTTTCCGCCCTTACCGTTCATTTCCACTTCTTTTTCATCTTTCATTTCTCTTTTTGCTTTACACTTTACACAATAAGCTTCTGAAGCCATAATTTTTTGTAGCGAGGCAATAAATTTTTCAGCGAGGCAATAAATTTTTTGAAGCCCTGTGCACACGAAGTGGCTCAATAGCGAAAAAATTTGATTGCCGAGCGATTTTAAAAGTTTACTGCCGAGCGAATATTATTTATATTAGACTATTCTAACCTGCAGTCCACCCGCCGTCAACAACCATTACACTACCAGTCATGTATGAAGACTCATCGCTTGCCAAAAATAATACTGCACCAGCAATTTCCTCGGCCTCACCTTGTCTTTTCATTGGAATTGGAGCTAGCATTGCCACCCTTTGCTCGTCTGTCATTTTTGCTTGGGAAGCACCAGGGGTATTGATTGCTCCGGGGTCAATTACATTAATTCTAATTCCTAAAGGAGCCAATTCTAATGCCATGGCCCTTGTCATACCAACCATTCCACCTTTTGAAGCGCAATAATGTGTTAAGCCGGCAAAACCCATTAAAGCTGCAATTGAAGCAATATTTATAATAGAACCTTTTTGACCTTTTTCATTCGGCTGATTTTTTTGCATTTCTTTTGCAACAGCCTGTGTTAACAAAAATGTTCCTTTAAGATTAACATCAATTACTTTTTCAAATTGCTCTTCTTTCATTTCTAGAAAAGGTTGAAATGGATAAATACCGGCGTTATTTACTAAAATATCTATTTTCCCAAATTTTTTAATGGTTTCTGAAACTGTATTATCAATGTCTGCCTTTTTTCCTATGTCACACCTTACAACAAGCGAATCCCCTCTCATTTTTTTTATTTGCTCAGCCACTTGCTGGCACGAATCCACATCAATGTCGCACAATACAACTTTAGCGCCTGCACCAGCCAATTTTAGTGCGTCAGCCGAGCCCATTCCTTTACCAGCTCCAGTAACAATGGCAACTTTTCCTTTTAATTCGCAAAATTTTGTTGTTGTTTTATTTAATCCAAACATATTTTGTATTTATTTAATTATATTTAAAAAGATTGCTGAGTTGCATAACACATGGGGCCATATGGATGAACTTTGTCAGTGCCAGTGTATCCCGTATAGTCGGCGCAAGCATAAAAAGGTCCTGCATTACCTATTTTGATATAAGCCACCCACTTACCAACGAAATTAGACAACGCGCTATTAGATGTTGAGTATTCTCCATTTGTATAAGACAACGCCCCAGCTTCGTCCTCAAAAAAAAGCGAATAATTAGAATTCTCGCCGGTTATACTGTTTGCGATTGCTAACAACTTAGTATCAGCGTAAAGTCCAGAAAATCCTCCATTGTTATTATAATAATCCGTAGCAAGCGTTTGAACTTGTTTTAAATCGGCCAGCATCGCCGCGTTTTTCCCTTTATTAATATACTGCGTAACATTTACTAAAACTATTCCTGCCAAGACGGCAATAATAGCAATAACCACAATTAATTCTATAATTGTAAAACCTTTCGAAAATTTTTGCATCTTCATATTCTTATTTTTAATTTTTATAATATTAAATTATTATATCACAAAAATCTTTGTCAAACAAAATAGTAAACAAAAAGTAGACGCCCGACGTCTACTTTTTTAAATTTATTCTCTGCAACAATCAATAACTGCTTGCACTACCTTTCCCAATTTTGCCATAATTCCCTTTTTATCGGTGTCTAATTTATTAATTTGATTATCTTCTATTTTTTTAACTTCTCCCATGTCTATAAGTTTTAAATTCAAACCCCAAAAAAGTGAATATAATTGGTAAGATTTTTTAAATAAATCTTCTGCATCTTTTTTGTTATTGCGAGCATGTGCTTTTGTTCCAACCTCCATCAAACGCATGCTGGCGGCCAACAAGTGTTTAGAAATGCACCAAACTTCTCCCTCGGGGTCTTTTACAATTCTTTTTAGAAGCTCACCCCTCATTTTTCGTGCCTCTTGCAATAAATCAAAATATTCTGATTTACCGGTTTTATTAGCTGTAAAGAAAAAATGCTCTTCAATTGAAATTAAGTTCATTATAGCAATTGATAAGTCTTCGTCTGAGGACAAATCCAATTGATTGTCTTTATCTTCTTGAACTTTTTTTATAAATGCTTCTACTTTATCGTCGCTTAAATTGTTTTCCATAATTATAAAGGAGGGAGGAATTTAAAAATTTATTTTTATATTCCGGCCGAGTGATTAATTATATAAGCTTATATGGCTATATAACTTTATATAAAATAAAGCTTGTTACTAATAAAAATATTACTGGCACCACAACTCTTTGATATGGAAAAAATACTTTTCCATTATTTTGTTTTTTTAAATACAAATTAAACCAATGCCCCAAATATAAAACTATAAATCCCATGACAGAACCTACAATTATTTTGTCTAAGCCCCAAATTTGATTTAATGGGTGCCCCACAATTCCGGCATAGTATAGTGGAATGTATGTTAGCAAAACATAAGCTAAGGTGATTACAATTCCATCATCAGTAAAGCTCCATTTTTTCTTTTTCATGTAGTCTAAGGTCCAAGAAATAATGGCAATCATAAATGCTCCAATCCAAACTGAGGATACCACGTCGTCAATTCCAAACCAGCGTGAAAATCCAAGTCCAGCTCCAATTGCCACAACACAAACAGGGCAAACTTGCGCGCTTACAAAAGTTGCCCTGCCTACCGGCAGGCAGGCGAAAATAATTCCTAAAAATAATAATCCTAAAAATAAATATTTATATTTCATAAATTAAATGTAGCGAGGCAGTGAATTCAAAGCGTACCCTGCAGGCCCGCCCTGGGCGGGCCGAAGCCTGAGTGAGTTGCGCGCTGGCGCAACGAACGCTAGCGGAGAATTTACTGCCGAGCGGGAATCTATTTTATTCCAGCAACTGTCTTTAAAAAGTTGGGCACGTCCACTTCTCCTATATAACATTTTCCCGCCTGCCCTGAGCTTGCCGAAGGGTCATATAAAAATGGCACCCCAACTGAATCCCCTTTTATGTTGCATATTTTTGCAACCTGCGCTAATGTGCCCTGATTATTTTTATTATACCAAACTTCCATTCTAGTAATTTTTACCTTCTCTTCAATTTTATTTTCAGTTATAAATTTTTCAACATCAGCACAGTGCGGACACCCCTGCCCATAAAACAAAACTATACCTGCAGGAAGCGGCGTAGCATTTATTGTTGAGCCGGGGCTAGAAAAAAATCCTGTTTGAAACCCCCAAAACATAAATCCTGCAAAAACTACAATAATAATAGTTAATATGATTGTTTTGTCCATGTTATTTTAATTAAATCACAAAATAATTACAAAATCAACACTATAATTTCATACCTTTAATTCTCAAGCTATTCCCTACTACGCTTACGCTTGAAAATGCCATAGCCAGACCTGCAAAAATTGGGTTTAACAACACTCCAAAAAATGGATACAGTAATCCCGCTGCAATGGGAATTCCTACAATATTATAAATAAACGCCCAGAATAAGTTTTGCTTAATGCCACGCATAGTAATTTTTGAAAGCTTAATGGCTTTTACCATTTTTGAGATGTCTCCTCCCAACAAAGTAATACCAGCAGTTTCTATGGCAACATCTGTGCCAGTGCCCATGGCAATCCCAACATCAGCCTGAGCCAATGCTGGCGCATCGTTTACCCCATCACCTGCCATTGCAACAACTTTTCCTTCTGCCTGTAATGTTTTTATAGTAACTAATTTATCTTCTGGAAGAGCTTCTGCTACTACTCTATCAATGCCCACTTGTTTGGCAATTGCTTCTGCGGTGTTTTTATCATCGCCAGTTAACATTACCAAACTAATTCCAAGTTTATGCAAATTATTAATTGCTTCAATTGCTTCGGGCTTTATTGCGTCAGCAATCATAAACACAGCAATAATTTCACTTTTAGTTGCTAAAATTACGGGCGTTTTGCCTTGCAAAGTTTCAGCCTCAATTGTTTTCAAATCAAAGGAAATTTTCAAATCAGAAATAAGTTTTGCATTCCCAGCAAAATATTCTTTTTTATTTATGGTCCCCCTTAATCCTTTTCCTTTAATAATTTCAAATTTTTGGGCTTCAGCTATTTCAATGGAGTTATTTTTTGCGTATTCCATTACCGCATAAGCAATGGGATGCTCTGAATTTTTTTCTAAACCCGCCAAAATGGCAACAACTTCTTCTTCATTTAAATTGGACTGCCCCGAGGCGTCTCGAGGGGAATAATTTTTAATACTTACTAATTCTGGTTTACCTTTGGTAATAGTTCCGGTTTTATCAACTACTACAGTATTTACTTTATACAGTTTTTCTAAAGTTGCGGCATCTTTAATTAAAATCCCTTCTTTAGCTCCTTTACCAACCCCTACAATAATGGCTGTTGGGGTGGCTAATCCTAATGCGCACGGGCAAGCAATAACTAAAATTCCCACAAAAGACATTAACCCAAATGAAAGAGCTTTTAAAAATCCCAAATAATAAGTTCCCAAACCTAACCATGTTAAAAGCGTTAAAAACGCAACTACCAATACTATTGGCACAAAAACGCCAGAAATTTTATCGGCTAATGCCTGAATTGGCGCCTTGCTTCCCTGAGCATCTTGCACCATTTTTACAATATGAGCTAACAAAGTTTCAGAACCAATTTTTGTAGCCTTAAAAGTAAAAGCGCTATTAGTATTAATTGTGCCCGCCACAACCGTGTCTCCAACTTTCTTTTCTTTTGGCATTGGCTCACCTGTTACCATGGCCTCATCAATAAATGAAGTACCAGCGGCAACCACACCATCTACTGGAATTTTTTGCCCCGGTTTTACAACAATTAAATCTCCATGGACAACTTCATTTACAGAAATTTCTTTTTCTGAGCCACTGCGAATTACTAATGCAGTTTTTGCTTGCAAATTTAGTAATTTTTCTATTGCGTCGCCGGTTTTTAATTTAGACCGCGCCTCAAGAAATTTTCCTAATGCAATAAATGTAATAACCACAATAGTTACATCAAAATAAGTTTGTTCAACATTAATAAACTTTCCTAGGGGACCTTCAAAAGCTGTCACAATAAAACTATAAAAAAATGCTGTAATTGTTCCAATACCAATTAAACTGTCCATATTGGCTTTTCCATATCTAAAAAACCTGTAAGCGCCCAACAAATAAGGTTTCCCCACCACAAATAACATATAACTGGCCATTATTGGCAATAAATGATGAAAAAATTCGCTGGTATCATAATTCATTGGCGAAACAATTTTTAACTGCGACAAAATATCCCATGCCATAATAAAAATGCTGATTACGGCTAGCGGAATTGCGGAAATTACTTTATTTTTTTGATCTTTAATTTCATCTAATTTTTCTTTTTTAGATTGGTTAATTTCTGGTTCATTTTCGCTTGGCATAACAATAGAATAACCAAAAGGCTCAATCTTTTTTGATAAAGCTTCAAGATTAGTTTTTTTGTCATCAAAAGCAATTTTTACAGCTTCTGTTCCATAATTTACTTCAACCGAAGTCACTCCGTCAGTTTTTTTGAAAGTTCCTTCTATAATGTTTGCACAAGAAGCACAGTGCATTCCCTTAATTTTATAAGATTTTTTCTCCATTTATTTTATATTTTATAATTATTTTTATAAAGTTTTATACCCCAGATCTTTAATTTTATTTTCTATTTCCGGCAAACTTGTTTCTGTTGGGTCAAACTCCAAAAAAACTTTTTCTGAGCCAAAATCTACATTAGCAGAAGCAACCCCCTTTTCTTCTTCTAAGCCAAATTTAATTATTTTGGCACAAGACTGGCATTTCATGCCTAATATTTTTAATGTTGTTTTTTGCATATTATTTTGGGACATTAAGTTCTTTTAAAATTTTATCTAAATCCAACCCATAGGCCTTACAAATTTCTCCAACTTGCAAGTCATCCATTTCAAACTCGGCCATTGGGCAAGACAAGCACGGCACCCCATTTTTTGCTAAAATTTTATCGGCACCTTTTTGTTTAATTATTTTTGCTAAAGTAGTAGTTTTTGTTATTTTCATAAAATTAGCGAGGCAGTGAATTCGTAGCGTGCCCTGCAGGCAATTTTGCTTGGTCCGCCGATAGGCGGAAAATTGCCGAAGCCTGAGTGAGCCCGCGCTGGCGGGCGAACGCTAGCGAAGAATTCTCTGCCAAGCGTCTTAATTTACAACTTCTATTGTTCCCCTAATCATTCCCATGGTGCAAGAGAATCCAAAGGTTCCTACATTTTGTGGAGTAAATTCTTTTACAGAAACCTGCCCCGGAGTTAAATTGATTTCATCATTAAATAAATCCCTAGAAATAATAGCACCATTACAACCCAAAGAGTTTCCGGCAGTAATTTCCCATTTTACAGGAATTCCAGCTTTTACTTTGAAATAGTTTGGGCTATCTGCAGATCCTGTGGCTGTCATGGCAATAACCTGAACGCCATTAACAACTGGCGCCAAACCACCTTGCTTTTCCTCGCCGGAGCCTTGCGCGGAGGCGGGTGTTTGATTTTGATTTAAGTTAACTCCTAAAACCGCAACTTGATTAGACATATTAAATAGCGCGAAAAATATCACTAAAAATCCTGCTACCTTAGAAAATCTTTCAGCCAAGTGAGGTTTTGAAGAAAGCTTTACGCTTGAAAGTCCAATAAAAAATAATACTGGAATTGTTCCTAGCGCAAAAGCTCCCATTATTAATGCTCCGCTAATCATATTTCCAGACAATAATGCTAAACTTTGAGCAGTTATTGTAAACCCGCAAGGCAAGAAAAATGTTAACGCTCCCATAACAAACGGCATATATTTACCGTGAAAATTATTTTCATTGGCAATTTTTCTTGTGAAACTTTTTGGTGCTGAAAGTTGAAATCTTCTGAAAGCTTTTACTCCAAGCATTTGCAACCCCAAAGCAATCATTAATAAAGAAATAGCAATAACCAAATATCCTGTAATTTGTGGTGAAATTTGCAATCTGCTACCAATCAAGCCCAAAACTCCACCCAAAATAATATAAGAGACTAATCTTCCCGCATTAAACATAATATGTGGCTGAAGTTTTTTTGATGTTTTATCATTTTCAGCATAAATGCTATTCCACTGTTTAGACATTGATAAAACAATTCCTCCAACCAAAGCAGCACAAGAAGACATTCCGGCTAAAAGTCCAAATCCAAAAAATGTAAAAATAGAAGATGTTGAGCTTAAACTTAAAAAATTAGCAATTCCTAATTTATCTAAAATTAAAAAAGCAATAATTATAAAAATTGCGATATTAAAAGCCACCAACGTTGGGTTGGCGCCCTTAGTGTCACCACCCGCCTTCGCGTTTTCGTGCTTCGGCGAGGCAAAGTCAGAAAAAGTATAATTCTCTTCTTTAAATAAATGACTTAATTTCTCTGGATTTGGTCTATCGCCATCAAATTCAATGGTCACTTCACCATTGCCAGTTGAAGCGTCAACTGCTTTTACATTTGGTAAATCCAGTAACTTTTTTTCTATTAAAATTTCACACGAGGCGCAATGCATTCCCTTAACTTTATATGTGTGTTCATTCATAAATATAGCAAGGCAATTTTTTTTAGCGAGGGAGTTAATTTTCAGCGTATTTCAGTACACGAAGTGACTGACGAAGCCATTTAGACGCGAAGCGTATCAATGGCGTTAGCAGAAAATTAATTGCCGAACGAAAAAATTTTATTACCGATTATTATTACTTGTTAAATAATTTAGTTACTTTTAAAATTTCGTCAGTCATTTCTTTTTTTCTTTTCTCGTTTTTAGATGCCATAGCATTTTTAAAACAAGAATTTAAATGACTTTCCATTAGCATTTCGTGAGCAGAACGCAAAAGACCTATAACAGCCAAATTTTGCTGCATAATGTCCATGCAATATTCCCCTTTCTCGGTCATTTCTATTATTTTAGAAATAGAACCGTGTGCTTTTTTAAAACTAATTAAAGCTTTTTTCCTATTTTCACTTATCATAATATTTCTTCGCCTCGCCGTAGCTCTTTTAAGGAGCGAAGGCGGGTTACATATTTATTAATAATTCTATTTATTACCTACACCTATGGTATAGGTCTATTATATCAGGTTTAAGGACCGTGTCAATACCCTAGCCTATTTTATAATTCCGCCACCCAACACCTGGTTGCCTTTATAGAAAACTGCTGACTGGCCTGAAGTAATTGCGCGGTCTGATTTTTTAAAAACTAACTTACCGTCTTTATATAAAGTTGCTTTTTGCAAAGGTGCCCTATAACGCGTGCGAGCATCTACCAGCACTGGAAAAGCTTCTGGTTTATTTATCCAATTTATGTTTACAATTTTTGCTTCTTTCACTGCCAAATCTTTTTCTGTACCAACATAAATAATATTTTTCTTTATGTCTTTTTTAACTACAAAATAAGGTCCGTGCCCATCTTTAATGTCTAAACCATGCCTTTGGCCAATTGTGTAGTAATAAACGCCATCGTGCTTACCTATTTTTCTGCCGTCTAAAGAAATTATTTCTCCTATTTTTGGCTTTATATACATTTTTAGGAAAGCCTTCATATCAAACTGCCCAATAAAGCAAACCCCTTGGCTGTCTTTTTTCTCAGCATTTTCTAATTTAAATTTTTTAGCTAATTTTCTAACTTCCGGCTTTGTAAGCCCACCAATTGGAAATAAGATTTTGTTTAACTGATTTTTCTTAATTGCATACAAAAAATATGTTTGATCTTTATTTTGGTCAACAGCCTTTAGCAAGCGAGGCAAAGCAATGGAGCGAGGCAATGAACTTTTTCGAGAAGAAGGTGCCCCGTAGAGAGGCTCTCCTCGCAGAAAAAGTTTATTGCCGAGCGAAGTTTGCTGGCGGGCGAACGCTAGCGAAGAACTCAGCGCCGAGCGATTTTTGTCGAGCGTAGTCTGCGCATAGTGGCCAGTTGCCACAAAATCAAAACCTTCTTTCATGGCCCTATCAAAAAAATAACCAAATTTTATAATTTTATTGCACATTACGTCGGGGTTTGGCGTAATTCCCTTTTTATATGAATCGATCATATATTTGCCCACTTCTGCCTCATATTCTTTAGAATAATCCCAAGTTAAAAAAGGGATTTGCAATCTAGCACAAGCTCGCATAGCATCCTGCCTGTCTGTTTTCCAAATGCACTCTTTACCTAAAATTTCTGGAGCCCATTGCTTCATATAAATTCCAACAACATCAACCTGCCTGCCGGCAGGCAGGGACCAGCCCTTTTTTAGTAGTGCAGCCGAAACTGAGCTGTCTACACCACCAGACATCGCCACGGCAATTCTTATTTTTTGTTTACTGCTCTTATGCATATTTATCCGTAATATTTTTCTAAATAAAATTTAATAAGTTGTTCAATTTCTGGAATTGCCTCGGGGTCACCAACGCCAACTTTTAATTTCTTTTGAACGTCTAATAAAGTTCGTGCTCCTTCTAAAACTGCATCTTCAATGTCATGATCTGTAATGTTTAATCTTTTATCTATAACTTTATGCCCCAAAACAATAATTTTTTCGTGTTGCCCCTTGCTTCTAAAATAATTATTAGCAGCTTGCATAAATGCTTTGTCGCACAATACAGAACAATGCACTTTTCTAACAGGCAAACCGCCAAGTCGGCTCATTATGTCTTGCGGTTTAATTTTTAGAGCTTGGTCAACTGTCATTCCCCCTTTTTCTGTTACCATAACTGAAAACATAGAAGTTGCCGCAATTGCAGAAGCACAACCAAAAGTTCTCCATTTTAGTTTTTTAATTTTGGGGTACCCTTTGGGTCCTTTGGGGTCAACTTTGAACCAAATCTTCATTACGTCCCCACATTGAGGCGAGCCAACTTGTCCCTCTGCATCAAACTCACCCTTTTTAGGTAATTTTGCCAAAAAATTATGCGGTTTAAAAAAATGGCTTTTAACTATATCCGAATAAATCCACCCCTCACCTGAGTGGGAGCTGGCAACATCTAATTTTTTAATTTTCTTTGTATTTTTTGTTTTCATAAATATTATTAATTTGTAATGAGGCAATAAATTTTTTGAAGCGAGGCAGTGAATTCGAAGCGTACCCTGCAGGCCCGCCCTGGGCGGGCCGAAGCCTGAGTGAGCCCGCGCTGGATTAAACCCTTACATTTACTGGCGAAATTCTTCTTAAATCTGCTACAATTTTTGGTAAAACTTTCAAAACATAATCTAAATCTTTTTTTGTAGTACTTCTGCCCAAAGTGAAACGCAAATTACCGTTGGCATATTCATATGGCCTTGAAAGGGCTAAAATGACGTGTGAGGGCTCTAAACTTTGCGAGTCACATGCAGAGCCAGTTGAACAATAAATTCCATATTTATCAAGCCACAAAAGCATTGCCTCTCCTTCAATATCTAAAATAGAAATATTTATATTATTTGGTAATCGTTTTTGTGCGTGTCCGTTTAGAACAACCTTAGAAACTTTTTTGGAAACTTCTTTTATAAAATAATCTCGCAACTTGGCTTCTTTTGCAGATTCTTTTCCCGTTGCCTGAGAAATTTCTAAAGCCTTGGCCAAACCAATAATTCCCGAAATATTTTCTGTGCCACTGCGCTTGCCATTTTCTTGACCGCCCCCAAAAACTATTGGGTCAATTTTGGTACCAGCTTTAACATATAAGACTCCTGTGCCCTTAGGCCCATAAATTTTACTCCCATTTAAAGTTAATAGGTCAACTCCTAATTTTTGAACATCTAAATCTAAATAGCCAGCTGCCTGGCAAGCGTCTGTATGAAAATAAATTGGGGTGCTTATATTTCTTTTGAATCTATTTGCTCTTATTTCTTTAATAATTTTTCCTATTTCTTCTATTGGCTGAATGGTTCCAATTTCATTATTTGCATACATAATTGAAATCAAAACTGTTTCATCTGTTATTACTTTTTTAAAGTCTTCTAAAAGTAAAATTCCATCTTTATCAACTTTTGAAGAAGTCACCTTAAAACCCTCTTTTTCTAATTGCTCACATGGGTACAAAACCGCATGATGTTCTATATTAGAAGTAATTATATGAGCCGATAAGGCCGAGCTAAATAAATTTTTGGAGGAGGGGTAATCGCCTTGAGGACATTCCCCCGACGAGCAAAAATTTGATTTGGCGAGGCCGAGCGAACGCGCGCAGGCTCTCGCCACGCCTAAAATAGCTAAATTATCACTTTCTGTCCCAGAACCTGTAAAAATTATTTCTTCTGGTTTACAATTTAAAATTTGAGCTATTGATTTTCTAGCTTTTAAAATTGCTGTTTTTGATTCACGGCCTGCTGTGTGCAAAGATCCTGCATTACCATAAATTTTATTATAATAAGGCTCCATTGCTTTTAACACACGAGAATCTGTTGGAGTTGTAGATGCATTATCTAGGTAAATTTTATTCATTTTGTTAAACTTGCCAAAGTTATTGAATATAAAGTTTTTGATAAAGATTGCCCTACCTTATCCCAAACATTTTTTGACACACATTTTTTAGCCTTACTACATAGCACACAATTAACAGGATTTATCTTTCCGTCTATGGTTTCCACTATAATTCCTGCGGTAATTAGTTTCGATGATTTTGCCAAATAATAACCACCATTAGCGCCGTGTATGGATGAAACTAACCCTGCTTTCTCTAAACAGCTAAAAATTTTACTTAAAAATTCAAAAGGCACTTCTTCAATATTCGAAATTTGTCTTATAGAAACAGCCTTTTTACCGTGCCTACCGGCAGGCAGTCTTTTATTACGGGCGAGATGCACCATTGCAGTAAGTCCATATTCGGCTTTTTTTGATATTTTCATATTATTATTTTTGTATTATTATCCTCATAACCGACTAAATTAGTCGGTTATGATTAATATAACAAAATAAATACGCCCCGTCAAGGGCGTACTTATGATAATAAATGTACCAAAAACTTTAACCTTCTAAAACCTTTAAATCATGATCCAATATTTTATCATCTTCCCCAAAAACAAAACTTGCTTCTACTTTTTTCCCTTGCAAAACATGGGGCATCCAGTGAGCGTCATCTGGCCACATTTCTTGATATGGGATTTCGTTATGTGAAAACCATTTTGGCATCATTTCCTCAGATTCTGCTGGCTCACCAACCCATTCTTTAGCCACAAATAATGTGACTCCTTGATTCCACATTGGCTTATCTGCAAATTTAAAATCAAAAAATCCATATTTTTCAATATTTTTCACATCAACACCAATTTCTTCTTTGGCTTCGCGAATTGCAGCATCAATGATTTTTTCTCCAAATTCAACTTTTCCACCCACCCCATTCCATTTACCAACACCAAACCCTCTTTTTTTCATAGCTAAAAGAATTTTATCATCTTTAACTAATAAACAAAGGGTTGCTTGTTTCATAAATTATTGGTTTATTTCAGTTGATTTTTCCTTAGCAAAATAAAAAATGTAAATTATTTTCAATATACCGATTGTGTTTAAAACTAACAAAGCTATAAACCATGACTTACTACCATTCTTAGCAGCTTTCCACAAAGCAATTCCCTTCCAAATTATCACCCAGACTACCAATAGTATAATACCCATCATGAATTTTGGATCTTCCAACTGCTTTACAAAAATTGTTAGTTGTTGTTCTTGTGTCATATATGTTAATAGCTTAGCGAATATTTACCGATATTTATTTATTTCATATCCTGCAATCCCAAAGGATACCGAAACGTTTAACGACTCTTTTTGCCCCGACATTGGCAAAAATATTATTTTATCTGATTTTTTTAATATTGCTCTAGAAACGCCCTTAACTTCATTTCCTAAAATTAATGCCAAGGGAAATTTAGGCTTTAACTTTAAATAATTTATAGCTTTCTTACCCGCCTGCCGAGCTGGCAGATCTTGCTCCAATGCTACTATATTTATTTTACTCCTTTTTAATTTGTCTATCAACTTGTTGATGTTTTTACAATGCTCAAAAGAAACTGTTTTTTCAGCACCTAAAGCTGTTTTAGCTATTTTTTTGTGAAGCCCTTCTTCCCAAGTTGGCACCTGCCCAGTTATTCCACACAAAAAAATTTTAGTTACACCAAGAGCATCGGAAGTTCTAAAAATAGAACCCACATTTTCTAAACTTCTAATATTGTCACAAATCACATAAAATTCCTTTTCCATTACTCAATATTATACTTTTAGCACTAAAAAACAACCCTTAGGGCTGTTTTAAAATAAAACTATTTTTCAGAGAAGCGTTTTTCTACTTCTGGCCAATTTACAACATTCCACCAAGCTTTTAAGTAATCTGCTCGGACATTTTTGTATTGCAAGTAATAGGCGTGTTCCCAAACATCGTTAGCTAAAATTGGAGTTTTTCCATTACTAATTGGATTTTCTTGGTTGGCTGTTGAAATAATTTCTAATTTACCTGAAGCATCTTTAACTAGCCACACCCAACCCGAACCAAACCTTTTCAACCCTTCGTCATTAAACTTTTGCTGAAATTCTGCAAAGCTTCCAAATTGATTTTTTATTTCTTCTGCTAATTTACCAGATGGCTCTCCTGCCTGCGCAGGCAGGCCTCCGGCGCTTGGTGACATTATTTCCCAAAACATTGAATGGTTAACGTGCCCACCAGCATTATTTATAACTGCTGTACGAATATCTTCTGGGATGCTTTCTAAATTAATCAATAATTCTTCTGCGGTTCTTTCAAATAATTCTGGATTTTTTTCAATAACTGCATTTAAGTTATTAACATATGTTGCATGATGCTTATCATGATGCAGCTTCATTATTTCTTCTGAAATATAAGGTTCTAAAGCATCATATGCATATGGCAATGCTGGTAATATATATTTTTCCATAAGTTTATTTTTTAACCCTCATCTACTCGCGAACATACTGGGCAATGAGCCAATAAATGACCTGCCATTTTTTCTTTTTTATCTTCACTAATTTTTGAGTTGCTAAGCCAAATTTCAAACTCGGCCGCACACTTGCCACATTGTTGACTTTCTACTTTATTTTTTTGTGTTGCTTTTTTCATAAGTTTACGTAGCGTAGCGATATATTATTTTTTATTAACTGAGCTACACAAATTACTACGTACTAACAACAGTCTTTAGGTGCTGTGAATTCCACTCTTTCTTCAAACTCCTGCTTTTTGCCCTTATGCCATTGCTGAACAGGCCTAATGTAACCAACAACCCTAGAATAAACCTCACAAGGCTGATAATTTGTTAATGCAGGATTCGTTGCGTAGCAATCATTACACTTTAAAATATTTATTTTTTCGCCAGCATTATCATATGCAAGACAAACACCCCCTTGAATTTCCTCATTACTAACTGCTAATTCTCTGCCACAGTCATGACATTTATTTTCTTGATTCATTTTTTTTATCACAAAATTATTTTTTACAGGATCCACAGATGCCATAAAAATTTATTTTATAATGATTAATTTTACCTACTTTTGTTTTTCTATTTTTTAAAATTCCACATTTTGAACATTCATCATAAATATCATAAACATTCTGGCATTCTTCACAAATAAAATGAGCATGATCTGAAATGTCAGCATCAAAATGCACTGTATCTTTAGTATCAATTGAAATAATCTCCCCCTTTTTCTTAAAATTATTTAAAACCCTATAAACTGTACCTTGGCTTATGGTTGGTAACTTTTTTCTTACTTCTTTATATACAACTTCGGCTGTTGGATGAGTTTTTACACTCATTAAATAATTTAAAATAAAACTTTTTTGCGCGGTCATCCTTTCTTTTTTTGCGCTTATCATAAAAATTATATTATTAATATTAATAAGACCTCCTAATTAGATTTTATTATCAATAATAACCCATGTCAATCCCTCAGATATTCACAGCCTTATATATGTTGGCTTTTTGTCATTATAAGTTTCTAAAATTATCTTTCTAACCTCATCTGTATTTTCTGGATAAAATCTTTGAATGTTAGGTAAATTTTTAAGAAGATCTTCTTCATTTTCTTTACCTAATAAATTGTGGGACATCCCCTGAAACCTATAATGGATATTCCCCACTGCTCCAATCAATTTCACATCTAAATTGTCATAGCAAATGTCATTTCTAAGTTGCTCATAATTTCTCATAATTACAAATGGAACCATAGAGTAAACATAAGGCTTCCAACCACTCTTAGCTAAACCCGCAGCAATACCCATAAAAGTTTGTTCTGTTATTCCAGCATTTATGTATTGATTAGGATATTTTTCTTGAAATACTTGCATATAAGAAAAACCTACGTCCCCAACAATCAAAATAATTTTTTTATCATTTTTTACTAACTCTTCTAAAGTTTCCATAAAAACTCCGCGAGAAGATCTAGCTACTTTTTCTTTTTCTATTTCACCAGGTAGCCCATTTGTAAACCCAGGCAATGAAGATAATTTATTTTCCATGATTAAGTTCTGCTAATGCTTTAATATAATTTTCTTGATCTATATTTTTATAATGCCATTCTAACTTCCGCTCAAAAAACGAGACTCCTTTGCCTTTTATTGTTCTGGCAATAATAACTAATGGCTTTTGCCTTTTTTCTTTTTTACTTCTATCTATAGCTTCTTCAATTTGTTCATAATTATGGCCATCAATTTCTAAAACATCCCAATTAAAAGCTTTCCACTTGTCAGCCAATGGTTCCATATTCAAAACTTCTTTGGTAGAACCCATGGCCTGAAAATCATTACAGTCAATAATCACTGTTAAATTATTTAAATTGTGCTGAGATGCTAAAGCTGCAGACTCCCATGTAGTTCCGCAATCCAATTCGCCATCAGACATTAATATATAGGTTTGCCATTTTTCATCTGACAATTTAGCACCCAAAGCCATTCCTAATCCTATAGGGAAACCGTGACCCATAGCTCCACCTGCCACTTCAACTCCTCTAACATCGGGCTCAGCCAATCCTATATATTTTGACCCTGGTTTGCAATATGTTTCTAAATCTTCTTTTGGAATAACTCCTTTTTCTGATAAAAAATAATACAAAGATGCAGCCGCCCAGCCCTTGGATAATAAAAATCTATCTCTATCATTTTTTAAGTCTTTATCTATATTCATTTTAGAAAATAGCACTGAAAGCACATCTATACACGAGAAGTTAGAACCAATATGAGATGCTCCTGCCAAATGAACCATTTCTAATACTTTTTTGCGGGCATTATTAGCAATTTTTGAATAATCTTCCATTTATATTTATTATTTTTATTATTTATTATA
>CAILLM010000004.1 GCA_903835075.1 Candidatus Staskawiczbacteria bacterium
ACGGCTCACCAGTAAGTATCACCGGTCAAGCAGTTGATTCTTCTACAATCGGTGATTACGTTGAATGGTACAATTCGACTGATACTTCAGGAAATATCGCAACACCAGTTTCAAGAACGGTTCACGTAGTTGCAGTCCCCGTAGTATTGGATAGCATAGCCATCACAACGCCTGCCACCAAACTTTCCTATACAATAGGCGATCCATTAGACACTACGGGCTTGGTGGTAACTGGCACTTACAGCGATGGCACTACAAGTGCTGAAACAATTACTTCGGCAGACATTACTGGTTTTGACAGTTCGGTTGCAGTTGCCAGCCAAATATTAACAATAACTTATAACGGCAAAACAGTAACTTACACCGTAAGTATCACCGCTGTAGTAGCCCCATCAACAGGGGGTGGAGGTGGAGGTACTAGCAGTATACCGCCAGTAATTCCTTCAGTAGTGACTAAGTTGGGTGACATAGATGCTAATGGCGTAGTCGATGAAATTGACTTCGCGCTGTTAATGTCACAATGGAGTCAAACAGGCACGGGTCTTTCCGCAGACTTAAATAAGGATGGAGTTGTCGATGAAATTGACTTCTCTCTATTAATGGCTAATTGGGCTGTATAAAATTAAAAACATAATTTAAAAATATAAATATGAAAAAAATTATTCTATTGTCATTATTCGCCATTGTGGGGGTATTAGGATTAGGCCAAATAGCTTTTGCAGAAAGTACAATGTTATCTGTGTTACCAACTACAATCAACAAAACAGTTGGTACGCCATTTGATATTTCTGCACGAATTAACCCAGCAGGAAATAATGTTTGTGCAGTTCGTGGCACAATAGACTTTAAGGGTTTATCTTGTCAAAATATTACAGTTGCAAGCGGGCTTATGGCTGCGATAGCTCCAACATGCGCTAGCCCAAGTTTTCTTATAGGAATTCCAAAATGTACAACAAATATTCAAAATATTTTTTCAATGTCTGTGAAGGGGACACGTGCTGGTATAATAAACTTAGCTTTTACATCCGTCAGGATTATGGGTGCAGGGATAGGGGATTCATCTGTATGGCAGGGTGGTGCTTACAACATAACAACTTCGGTTAAACCAAGTTCAGTAGTCGTACAAACTCCTACTTCACAAGTGAAACAAGCAACTTCAACAGAACCAACGGTAGCGGCAGGAGCTGTTAATCCTGCAGAACAAACAATTTTAGATAATAATATTCCAACGGGAGTTGGTGCAGCTGCTTTGTCTAGAAGTGGCACAAAGTGGTATAATTATTTATTAATAGCGCTAATTGTTATTGTTGTCGGTTATGGTATTTATTATATTGTTTCCAAAAGAAAGAAAAAATAAATTTAGTTAAGTAAAAAATGCAAACAGTACGTAGAAATACGTACTGTTTTTTTAAAGTTTTCAGAGCAAGTAAAAATTGATTTAGACATTGTCGATTCTGGTGGCGCAAAAATTAAAGATATTTATGATTCTAATGCAGTTACAAACCCGCAAACCAAAACATGGGATGGCACTAACAATTCAAGTACAGATGTTTTAGATGGAGTTTACACAATTAAAATTGTTTACACTGACATGGCGGGCAACTCAGTCACTGACACCAGCAAAACAATTACAGTAAATACAATTAAAAATCAAATTGAGCCCGAGTTGGTGCCAGAATCAGAATCAGAACCAGAATTAATTCTGCCAGATAGTTTGCCGTTGACAAATCAATAATTTATAGTAAGGTTGTAAATATGAACATGTAGTTTGTTCATTTACAACTTTATTTTTTATGGAAACGCAAAAGCAAGCAAAAGCAGAGCAATTTATTGCTCAAATGTTGGTATTGGCCAAAGAAGGATTGAAAGAAATTACGCTTCACAGCGCTTACGGATATTTAACGCTTTATGACGACAGTGAAGCCAACAAAGGCGTTGTTGCAGTTGTTCAGGTTAATTCTTGTCCATCAGACAAGGCCGAGCTTCACATGAAACTGTCAATTGAAAGGGCGCGTAGGCTTTGCAGAAATAAACACTGCCTTTCAAGCCATGGGACATGCAGTGACCCAGTGGAATTGCGACTTGGTGCTGTCAGAACAAACATTGGCATTTTGTCTTTTGATGGTTTTGCAGGTGACAAAAAGAGTGAAGCTTTGGCTGTTTATGTTGCTGTCAAGGGTGGCATAATGTCTGGGAACATTGCAGCCAGCATTGCACACGCCAGCTCTAACGATAACATCAAAGCAAATTTTTTTGGCCCAACAGCCACTGCTTAAACCACTACACAAAAGGAACAAACCAATGAAAATTAGAGGATTTGGATTAGACGCAATAGGCGTCTTATTGGACAGGGGATTAGCTTGCCTTGACAGTGGGCACGTTGCTGGCTATGTGGCGTTGTTAGATGTTTCTTGCGGTGGCGATGTGATGGCAACATTTAAAGTCAATGTTTGTCCTGCAAACAATGCAAGGACTCTTCATGAAACATCTTTAGATTTTGCCCGGCAATTGAACGCGTGCCCCAATTCCAGTTTAAGCATTCACACTGGCATAGTGCCAATAAGGGGCTTCGTGGGCGTATCGGCCATACGAGCCGGCTCAATGATTTTTTCCTTTGCAGGAATGCCTTTTACAAACCACGACGCCGAGGCGTTGTTGGTTTATGTGGCGTTTATGGCGAATTGGATAACTGAGCACAATGCTTTTGAGATTGCTCGTGTAAGCGAAAATCATAAAATCACAAAAGGTCTGTTAGCCATCAGGAGGGCAGAACCTTTTTTGCAAATTTCCAGCTGAATAGACTGAACCACTACACAAAAGGAACAAACCAATGAAAATTAGAGAAATCAAGGAGTTAGTCAGGGGTAGGAAATCTCCTGCAACCGAGCTCGGTGAAAATTGTTTTCATATTAACCCTCCGCTAGATGTGGCCAGTTGGTGCGGAACCTCTTCATTAGGCGGGGACACTATTCCCAGAGGAACAACTTGCCAGATAAATGCACTTCGCGAAACTAACTGGGACGTTCGTATTGTTGACCGCTCTGGTTGGTTTAGTGGCGCAGATTTCAGCGCTATCACAAAATGACTTGTGCAAATCTGTAAGATTTTTTATATAGGGGTTTTTACCCATATCATTGCCAGGCAACCAGCCTGGCCTTTTTTTATGTTTCGACTTCGCTTAGCACTAGAAGAAAATCAAAAAAAATGTTATAAAAAGAGCAATGGATTTAGATAATTTGGAGAGAATTTTAGAAGGCGAGCCAAAATACCGTCTCACGCAAGCAAAAGAGGCGGTTTTAAAAAATTTCATTTCCAATTGGTCTGAGGCTACTTTTTTTACAAAAGAATTGCGTGATAAATTAAATAAAGAATGCCCACTTGAAATTAACGCACAAGTTTTAGTTTCTAAAACGGGGGACAGCGTGAAAGCAAGAATAACTTTAGCAGATGGCCTGCAAACAGAAACTGTTTTAATGCGTCATGCAGATCCGCTTCGACCCGAGGCGGGTGGCCGAAATACTGTTTGCGTTTCTTCTCAAGTTGGTTGCCCGTTGGGGTGTTTGTTTTGTGCCACAGGAAAAATGGGTTTAAAAAGAAGTCTAACAACAAATGAAATTATAGAGCAAGTGATTTTTTTTAATCGCTATCTAAAGAAGATTATACAAAGTGAGCGACCGGACATTTTGTATAAAGTCACAAATGTCACTTTTATGGGCATGGGTGAGCCATTTTTAAATTATGAAAATGTTTGGGAGGCTATAAAAATTTTTAATGATTACAAATATTTTAACATAGGAGTACGGTCAATTTCTATTTCCACGGCAGGCATTCTTGAAGGAATAAAAAAATTAGCTGAAGAAAAATTGCATGTTAATTTAGCAATTTCTCTTCATGCTCCAAATGATAAATTGCGAAGTGAATTAATGCCAATAGACAAAAAATATCCATTAGAAAAAGTGTTAAAAGTAGTTGATGAATATATTGCTAAAACCAAAAGAAAAGTAATGTTTGAATATGTTTTAATCAAAGATGTAAATGACACTGACAACCACGCCAAAGAATTGTGCAAGATAATGGACAAAAAATTATATTTTGTAAACTTGATTTTGTACAACGACACTGGAATTTATCAAGCTTCCACAACGCAAAGAGTTAAGGCTTTCCGCAACATATTGGAAAAAGAAAAAATCCGTTATACGCAAAGGTATCGTTTTGGTGACGATATCTCAGCTGCTTGCGGACAATTCAATACTAAAAAGTAATTATCCACACCTGCCTGCCGGCAGGCAGGGTTGAACTGTCTCTAGGAATGTGAGATAATTAACAAACGTTTTTATAAAAATAGTGGGGTTTACTTTTACTATAATTTTTGTTAAGTTTAGGAATAAAACATGGAAGATAATTTTTTAAAGTTAACAAATATAGTTTACAAAGCGCTAGAGTTTTTTCCAGAAGCAGATCCATTAAAAAACAGGGCAAAAGATAAAGCCTTGGCAATAATGGAAAGTTTGGTTTTGATTTATGAAACCAGTGGGTGGGCTTCTTTTCAAAAAGAGAAAATAAAAGTTCAGATCTCAGAAGATGTTGATATTCTTTTGGGATATTTATGGATTGGTAAGTCTCAAGGATGGTTAAATTCAGTGAACTATTTAATTGTTTCTACTGAATATGAAAAGATTAAAAAAGAAGTAGCCCCCATTTTAGAACCAACCATAAATCCTTCTAATCCCGTATTAAATAATACGGAGCCAAAAGCCCCCAATTTTTCTATATCAAACAAACAAAACCTACCCTCAGTTAAACTTACGGTAAGGCAAGAGCAAATTGTAGAATTCTTAGAAAAAAACAATAAAGCACAGGTAATGGATTTACAAACAGTTTTGCCTAATGTCACTAAAAGAACTATTAGAAGAGATTTAGATGAATTGTTGAAAGTGGGTCAAATCATAAGAATGGGGGACTTCAACCAAGTATTTTATAAAATGGCAGGTAGGACAATGTAGCCATAGATAGGACAAGTTGATATGTATTGCATGTCCCAGCAAGAATAGGCTTAAAAAGGTTGACTCTTCACCCATATATTAATATGTTTTATGTATATGTCTTAAAAAGTAGCAAAGACGGAAGGCACTATATTGGTTTTACTATTGATTTGAAAAATAGGTACAAGGAACATTCTTTGGGTAAGGTCAGAGCTACTTTTTATAGAAGACCATTAGAGCTAGTTTACTATGAATGCTACAAAGATAGAAAAATTGCTCAAAAACGTGAAAGGCAACTGAAAGGCGGTCAAGCTCATGTAGCACTAATACAAAGGTTATCAGGAGGGGTGAAGAGTTGACATTTAATCAAATTTAGTGTAATATTAAGACTAACTAGATGGATAGTTTAAATGAACAATTTAGTCAGATTTACGACCAATATATTGATAAAATATACAGGTTTGTCTTTTTGAAGGTAGATTCTCAGGAAACTGCCCAGGATATCACATCTAAGGTGTTTACTAAGGGGTGGGAGGCCTTTTCTGCCCAAGGGAGCACTGTTAAAAACCCAGGTGCCTTCTTGTACCAAATAGCTAGAAATGCGGTCATAGACCACTACAGGGGCAAGGGTAGGTCAAAGGTAGTCCCAGTAGATGCCAGTCCAGACCTAGCAGATCAAAATCTAAGCGCCCACGATAAAGCTGTTTTAAATGCCGATATTGGCATTCTTACAAAATCCATTAAAAAGCTTAGTAAAGAGCATCAAGACATAATAATTTTACACTACTTGGAAGACATGCCAATTGATGACATTGCTCAATTAATGGGTAGACCAGCAGGAACAATAAGGGTAATGTTGCACCGTGGTTTAAAAGACTTAAAAGATATAGTCCAAGAATCATAGGGTCAGTTCGCTCGGCAATAACCTTTTCTCCGGCTATCAGGCACCTTGTGTCCTGAGGCCTGCGAAAAGTTCATTGTCTCGCTTTTGTAACAAAGTAGCATAGTCAAGCGTCATACATATAATGACCAAAATAACTGAAAAACAACTTATTGCGTCGTTATCCCAGTTAAAGGAAATCAAACCCAATCAAGAATGGGCTTCTTTGCTTAAATCTCAAATTTTATCCGAAGCAACGGTAGAAACAAAGATAACAGCTCAGAAAGTTAGCTTCATGGAGGCTATGGTTTCAACATTTACATCAAGAAAATTGGTTTATGCTTTATCAGCATTTTTGTTCTTAGTTGTAGGAGTATTTGGAATAACTAAATTAACTCCAGCTCCACAAATTGCTAAGCAACCAGCTGCTTTAACTACTCCAATGGTATCAAGCCAAGAAGTGGCAATGTTAAATAGTAAGATAAAAGATTTGGCTTCGGCATCTAAGGCAGGTAACATAGCAAGCATTCCACCAGCAGTTACAGAAGTTAAAGCAAAAGTATCCCAAGTTATAAAAAGCATCAAAGACAACCCCAAACAAGATCCTCAAACCATAAAAGACATAGCAGCTAGCTTAAAAACATTGGCCGATGTGCCAGGAACAGATTTAAGCTCAAATGCAGACATCAAAGATTTATATCAAACAGTAACACAAAGTCAAATTTCAGACTTGAAAAAAGCAACTTTAACAGAAGACCAAAAGAAAACATTAACAGAAGTAGAAGACTTGTATAAACAAAAAAAATATTCAGAAGCATTAGAAAAAATATTATTAATTAATAATAAGTAAGCAGATAACGTACAACATCATCGGCACATATTTATTTTTTCTAAGTTTGAAAATAAATACGTGCTGATGATAATTCATCTGCACACAAGATGAGTCGTGGTTCGCAAAGATTCGTGATTAGTACGTAAAGTCGCGAATAAAAGCGAGCATAATAGGTCGACCGACGAGAAGTAAAAAACATAACAATAAGTTCTTATCTGAATTAAATATTTATATTCAATCAGGTGAGGATAAACAAAAATTAAAAAACAATGAGTATCAAAAAAATAGTTATAACAACCGTATTGGCCTTGGCCGTGGTTGTAGTAGCTGCCCCAGCTGTACAAGCCGATCAATTATCAGATTTGATGGCCCAAATTCAACAGTTGACAGCTCAATTAAACGCCTTGCAAGGAACATCTGCTTCAACAACAACAGGAACAGGTGCTTGCGCAGGAGTTACATTAACATCAGACTTGAAAGTAGGCTCAACAGGAGCACAAGTATCTTGCGTCCAATCATTGGTTGGTAACGCAGTAACAGGGACATTTGGAGTAAATACAAAAGCCCATGTTATTACATTCCAAGGTGCACACGCAATTGCAACAACAGGAACAGTTGGCCCAAGAACAAGAGCTGCATTAACAACTCTTATGGGAACAGCTTCTAACCCAGTTGTCAATCCAGTAACACCTGGAACAGGAACAACAGGATTTATTTCAATTCCTGAATTAGCAGCTTCACCTGCATCAAACGCCAATGTAACATCAACATCAAACATTCCAGTTTTGGGAGTAGATGTTAGAGCTATTGGTTCAGACATGACAGTTTCAAGCGCTAAAGTTCAATTAGCAGTAACAAAGAGTTCTGCTGCAGAACATCCAGCTACATCAGTTCAAAAATTGTATGTATACGATGGTTCAACATTATTGGGCACATACCCAGTAACAACAGATAGCGTTATCAAAGATGGTAGCAATTACTATGTAATATTGTCAGGATTTGCTTTCAAAGTACCTGTAAATACTACAAAAGCATTAACAGTTAATGCTGACTTCGCTCCTTCATTGGAAACAAGCAGAGTAGTAACAGTTAACCTATATGGTTCTGATGCATTAAGAGCAACAGACACAATGGGTGCTTATACAACAGCTACAAACGCATCAACAAGACAATACACAGTTGCTTATGCAACAGTATCAACTTCAACATTAACAGTTGCAGCTGACACAGCAACAACAATATCAGCTTCCGTTAACGTAAATGCAACATCTGGAACAACAAACGTCCCAATGTTAGTATTTGATGCAAAATCAACAACAGGAGCTTCCAAAATTACAGATTTGAAATTTACAGCTCAAGGAACAGCTTCCGCAGTTGCTAAATTAACAGCTGTAAAATTGTACGATGGTTCAACATTGTTAGGTTCTCAATCATTGAGTTCAGCAGTATCTGGAGCAACAGCTTCATTCACAAACTTAACAATTGCTGTACCACAAGATACAACAAAGGTTTTGACAGTAAAAGCAGACTTCGCTTCAGGAGTATCTGACGGAACAAGCGTAAGCTTATCTGTCTTGACTTCAGCATCTGATGTTACTTATCAACAACCAAATTTGACATCAACAACAGCTACGGGTACAGCTACAGGAAACGCAATGTACTTGTACAATGGAAAAGCTGCAACATTGTCATTCACAAACGCAACATCTATATACAGCTACAACACAACTACACCTTCATTGTCCTACACAACAGGTGTAATCACATTCAAAATTCATGCTGATGGAGGAACATTAACAGCATTAACAAATGCTACATCTGGTACAAATGGTATCAAAGTAAACTGGTACCTTGGATCAACACCAACAGCATTGGCCGCATCTAATGTAAGCGTTGACTTCCAACCAGTAGGAGGAACAAACGGTAACAATGTTTCAGATGGTGGAGACGCTATCGTAACAGTTACAACAACTGTTCCAAGAAGCACATCTTCAACAGGTTTCGTCAAATTCGCAATTTCTGAAATTGACTGGACAGTTGGAACAACAGCCGGTTCACAAACATGGGGATTGGGAGACTTCAAGACACCTATGGCAAACGTACAATAGTTTGTTAAGAGTCTTGGAAGTTTAACTTCCTAGGTTTAAAAAGCCACCCGTAAGGGTGGCTTTTTGTTACTTTAAATTTGTATTTTAGCTAGAAGCTTTGTAAGAAGTTTTCTAATGTTGGCTTTAACTCTGGGTTAGTCTTCATAACTTCTAGCGCCAATGCCCTAGATTTTTCATATTGCCCTGTCAATTTATAGGCTAGAATTAATGAAGTTTTATAGTCAACAGAGGGGCTTATTGTTGTTAACTTTTGGTAAATGGTAAGCAGCTCTTGGTAATTATTAATTCCTATATATGCGCCGGCTAATCTATTTAAAGAATTCTCACTTTCTGTGGGATATCCACTTGCTTTTGCTTTTTCTACAAACACTTTCCCCGCAGTAGGATTATTTAAATAAATATTTATTAATCCATTAAGCCATAAGCATTGGTTGCTTTTTGGAAATTTATTCAAACAAAAATCAGCTTTATTTTTTGCAGTAGCAAAATCTTTTCTAAAAATATCATTCATAAACGCGGTGTACATAATTGTTGGGTCGTTAGGTCTTAATTCGCCAGCTTTTTTTAATGCGTCATTTACTTGATTGGTAATAAGAGGATCCTGCTTGTCTTTATTAATTGTTTCTAAGGCTTCTCCCAATCTTAGCCAGTTTCCATAATCGTAAGGCTGTAAAAGCGCATTTTTTTTAGCAATTTCAGCTACTTTTTCTGAAAGCGCTAGGTTTTCTTCAGGATGCGCTATAATTCTATCTATTAGCAAATCTAAATATATATGGTTAGTAAAAGGTAAAAAAAATGTATTTATTTCAGACTGTTTGTCTAAAATATTGTAAGCTTTTGGCCAGTTATCTTTTGCTAAGTCTTGTGCAACATTAATTTGTTTATTTATTTGTATTGGCACAAAATTATACTGCCAAAGAAAAATAATTAAAATTAAAAACAAAACAATTATGGCTGGCGTCTTAAGAAACTTTAATTTACTTTCCCCTGCGTCTTTATATTTTTCTTCTGTTTGGCTTGTTGAAATTAAATACAAAGAATAAGCAGAAAGAAAGAAAAACATAATACTTATTGCAGTGCCATCTATACTTGTTAAGGATGCGATAAATAAGGCTATAAATCCCGCCTGTAACCCATTAGAAATTGGATATTTGTCTTTAATGCTTTGGAGCCTCCATATAATAGATAAATAGAAGATAAGATAAAAAATTAAAGCAAAAATTCCAGAGTCGACTAAAATTTGTATTAAATAATTGTGTGCCCTATCAAAGGTGTTTACCACATCCATTAATGGTAAATTAAAGTCATAGTGCTTATTAAACCCAATATAGAAGTTTTCTGGTCCATATCCAAAATATGGTTTTTCTAAAACAGCCTGTAAAGATATTTTCCAAGCAGACATTCTTGATTGGTCTGCTGAAAACCCTTTTGTTATGCTTGTTATTCTAGAGGTAGGGTCTTTTATAAAATTAGGCCATTTTTCATAAACGTGCGGGTTTGCACTTAAAAAGAAAATAAAAGCAACAAATACGGCAGATGAAATAATAGCCCCTATTTTTAGCCGTTTTAAATTTTCTACCTGCCTGCCGGAAGGCAGGGGATATGAGACTAAAAACCAAAATCCAGCAACAAAAAGCCCTAAAATAGCAGCTCTTGTTTGGCTTATAAAAATAATTGTAAAAGCAAAAAATGCTGTTAAAAATAAATATAAATATTTTTTAACCTTTTTTGGCTCGGAAATAAAGAAAGATAAAGCTACAAAGAAAAGCGGTAAAAGGTAAAGCGCAAGAATTATAGTGTTGCCTAATGTAGAGGCAGGCCTTAAATTTGAAGAGTTAATAACATCTTTAAAAATCATAGATTGTTGCACCATAGCTATTAAACCCACCAAAAACCCAATAATTAAGGAAAAATCAAGCAATTTTTTCCAGTCTTTATTTCTTATAATTATAAAGGTAAAAAGGCAAAAAACTATAAAAAAGGCAAAATTAATAAATCCGCCTCCTCTTTCTGGGCCTCCCCATAAACTGAATGAAACATCTAAAGAAGTTAATGTTGAAATAAAAAACGTAGCAAAATAGCCCAAAAGTGCAACCAACGGAATAAAAATAGGGGATTTAGGGTTTAATCCATCTCTAATTTTTTTAAAGCTCGCCTTGTCTTTTGCTAAATAAATAAAAAGTAAAACAGCCAATATCACTCTAAACAACACAGCCTGTATCCATGAAGGAGGAGCAAACCACGGAGAAAGGCTTATTGCCGGCAAAGCTAAAATTATAAAAAAGCCAATTATATAAGTCCAGTAAAGTTTATTACTATTTTCGTTGATTTTGGTCATGATTTACGTTAAAAATTAATTATTCATTATTATAATGATAATACAAGCAATATATGAAAAAGGCAATAAAAATGAATGTAGGAGTATTCTTAAGAGATTTAATATCTGACCATTTTTGACACATCTTGACACCTCGTTAAGAAGGGTCTATTATTATTGTATGAATGAGAAAATAGAATCACATAAAATATATACCCCTAAGGAAGCCAGGGACTTTTTAAAAATTTCCGAGAGCACAATGAAAAGAATGCTTAAGGGTGGAATTATTAAGGCCTATAAGGTTTCTGGGCAATATAGAATTTGGGGTAGTGAAATATTAATTTTAGTATCTCCTAAATTAGAATCAAAAGTATATAAAACATATTCAAAGATAAGAGACAATACTCGTAAAACCATTGAAAAATGGTAAATTTAATTATGAAAAAAAATAACTTAAAAGTGGGCATAATTGGTTACGGTGAAATTGGTAAAGCAGTTTCCAAGTTTTATGAAAACCCAAAAATTAAAGATCTAGACAGAGATGATAATTTAACAGGCGTTAATGTCTTGCACATTTGTATTCCTTGGTCTGATAAATTTGTAAATATTGTTAAAGCCGAAATTAAAAAAATAAATCCAAGAATTACTATTATTCATTCTACTGTTGTTCCAGGGACTGTTAAAAAAATTGGTGGCATGGTTGTACACAGTCCTGTAAGGGGCGTCCACCCAAAATTATACGAAGGCATTAAAACTTTTGTAAAATATGTTGGGTCTGATGACAAAAAAGCAGGAGAACTGGCAAAAAAGCACTTAACATCCTTAGGCATAAAAGTAGAGGTTTTTTATCCTTCAGTTACAACAGAATTAGGAAAGGTTTTAGATACAACTTATTATGGGGTAATTATTGCATGGCACAAAGAAATGAAAAAAATATGCAATAAATACAAAGTTGATTTTGATCAAGTAGTTACAGAATTTAATAAAACATATAATGAGGGTTATACAAAATTGGGTAAAAAAAACGTAGTAAGGCCGGTTTTGTTTGTAGATGATAAGCCAATAGGGGGGCATTGCGTTGTTCCAAATACTAAAATTTTAAGTAAAGATTTTAAAAGCCAAGCTTTAGATTTAATTTTAAAATATAAATAAATTAAATAATAAGGACGAAGATTAGTTAAAAATATATAAAGTCATGAAGCCAACAATAGAAAAAATTATTAGTATTGATGAATTAGCTAAAATAAGGCTTCTATATAAGGATAAGAAAATAGCCCTTTGTTCTGGCTGTTTTGACGTTTTTCACTCTGGTCATACGGTTTTTTTTGAACAATGTAAAGAGCTTTGTGATATTTTAATTGTATCAGTGGGGTCTGATAGCGTAATAAGAAAAATTAAAGGACCTGGCAGGCCAGTGAATTTTCAAAATAATAGAGTTTTTTTGGTAGCAGCGGTGGGGAATGTAGATTATGCAATATTGGGGGGTGAAGCCGAAAACATGAAAAATGGAAAAATAGATTTTTATGAAATTATTAAAAATTTAAAGCCAAATATGCTTATATTAAATGATGATGATTCGTCTGTTAAAGAAAAGAATAAGTTGTGTAAAGATTCTAATGTAGAATTGAAGGTGGTCAAAAGATTTGTGCCCAGTTTTTTAGACAGCGTTTCTTCGACAAAAATTATTGGGCAAATTAAAAATATAAAACTAAATTATAAAAAATGAAAGTAAGTGTTATTATTCCAACATATAATAGGGAAAAATATATCGGAAGATGTATAAGGAGCTTGTTGAATCAAAATTGGAGCAAAGATAACTATGAAATAGTTGTTATTAACGATGGAAGTAATGACCGCACTTTTGATATTTTGAAGAGCTTCGGGGATGCAATTCAGATTATAAATTTATCCGAGAATAAGGGACTACCTTACGCATGCAATAAGGGAATAGTTGAATCTAAGGGTTTTTTTATTGTAAGAGTTGACGATGATGATTATGTAAATGAAGAATTTTTAAAGACATTATACAATTTTCTTACGATAAATAAAGACTTCGATGCTGTTAGTTGTGATTATTTAATAGTTGATGAAAAAGAAAATGTTTTAGCAAAAAAGAACTCAGAAGAAGATCCTATAGCCTGCGGAATAATGTTTAAAAAGGACAACTTAATAAGTATCGGCTTATACGACGAAAATTTTTTATCAAGAGAAGATGAAGACTTAAGAATACGATACACTAAAAAATATAATATATTTAGAATTGCGTTGCCTCTTTACCGTTATATGATGCATAACAATAATATGACAAATGACGAAAATAAAATGAAAAACTTTAAGGCAATTTTAGATAATAAATATAATAGACGTAAAGAAATAAAAATTCTCGATAGAGTAATATCTGATAAGAACGCTCCGTTTGTAATCGCTGAAATAGGTGTAAATTATTATGAAATAGCTAAAAAAGAATCTTTAGGGTTGTTGGATGCTGCTAAAAAAATGGTGACAGAGGCTGCCAAGGCCGGAGCCGATGCTGTTAAGTTTCAAATATATAAAGCAGAAAAATTAGCTTCTATTTATTCACCGGCTTATTGGGATACAACAAAAGAGACTACTAAATCTCAATATGAACTTTTTAAAAAATATGACCAATTAACAGATGAAGATTATAAACAGCTGGCTGAATATTCAAAAAAAGAAGGGGTGATTTTTTTAGCGACTCCTTTTGATGATAATGCGGTTGAGTTGGTAGATAAGTTATGCCCTGCTTTTAAAATAGCGTCAGCTGATATTACCCATTTTCCATTACTTAAATCTATTGCAAAAAAAGGAAAGCCTATAATTCTTTCGGTGGGAGCTTCTTCTAAAGAAGAAATCCAAGAAGCCATAGAGCTTATTAAAAGTGAAGGAAACAACCAAATTGCTCTTTTGCATTGTGTTTTAAATTATCCCACAGCATATTCAAATGCAAATCTTAAAAGAATCGAATATCTAAATAAAGAATTTCCAGAATGTATAATTGGGTATTCAGACCACACTCTCCCAGATAGTAATATGGCGGTCATAACAACGGCGGTTGTTTTAGGGGCAAATATTATAGAAAAGCATTTTACTTTAGATAAATTAATTCCTGGAAATGATCATTATCATTCCATGGATCAAAATGACCTTAAAAAAATAAAGGAAATTTTGAATATTTATAAAGAAGCGGTTTCAGCCAATCCAGAAAATAATACAAATGAAGATAATTCAATAAAATATGCCAGAAGGAGCATAGTTGCTAGAAACGATCTTTTAGAAGACACAGTTATATCTTTAGAAAATATTTTAATAAAAAGACCGGGAACTGGCATAAGTCCTAAGTTTATTGATCAAATAATTGGAAAGAAAATTAATAGAAATATAAAAAAAGACGAACTAATAAACTGGGAAGATTTAAATTAATGAATAAAAATATTGATCTTATTATCCAGGCAAGAACCAAATCAAAAAGACTTCCTAAAAAAGTTTTGGCAGACATAGAGGGGAAGCCAATGATTTTGCATATAATAAATCGTCTTAAGCACGTTAAAATGGCAAGCAATATTATTCTTGCAATAGCGGAAAATGATAAAGAACTAGAAAGCTTAGCTGTTAAAAATAACATAAACTATTTTGTGGGCAGTGAAGATGATGTGCTTCTAAGATATTTACAAGCAGCTAAAAAATTTAAATCAGATATTATAATAAGAATTACTGGAGACAACCCTCTCGTAGATCCTGAATTAATAGATTATTCGATAAAAAAATATTTAGAATCGGGAGTTGATTATCTGTCAACTAAAATAGTACCCAGCTTTCCAGAGGGTTTGAGAATTGAGATCTTTAACTTCAATACGCTAGAACTAATTAATAGATTGGCTGAAAATAATTATGAAAGAGAGCATGTAACTCCGTATATTTATCAAAACCCAGATAAATTTAAGATCGCCAGCGTTGAAAACAATGAAGATCTATCTTATATGCGTTGGACCGTAGATGAAGAAGCCGATTTAAATTTTGTTAGAGAAATTTATAAAAAGTTGTATAAAAAGGACGGAATAATATTCTTGACCAGAGATGTTGTTAATTTTTTAAAAATGAATTTGAGACTGCTAAAAATAAATAAAAAGGTGGTTGAAAACAAAATGGACAGAAATTTTTTATCAACCGTACAATTTAAGATAAAGATTACTGATGAAAAATATTAATAAAAAAATATTAATCACTGGTGGGGCTGGATTTATAGGAGCTAATCTTTGTGTTGCTTTAATTAGTAGGGGATATAAAGTTATCGTTATTGATAATCTTTCTTCTGGTAAAAAAGAAAATTTACATAAAGATGTTAAATTTTTTAAAATTGATATTAATGATAAAAAAGTAAATAATATTTTTAAAAAAGAAAAACCAAACATTGTTTTTCATTTAGCAGCTCAAAAAAGCATTAGCAAATCTATAGAAAATCCAATAGCTGATGCAAGGATTAATTTGTTAGGGTTATTAAACATTTTTAACAATTGTGTTGATAATAAAGTCGAAAAAATAATTTATACTTCTTCTGGCGGCGCTATATATAGTAGTCCCAAAAAAATCCCTACTAAAGAGGGGGACTTGGAAAGTCCACTTTCTCCATATGGAGTCTCCAAACTTGCTGGAGAAAAATATTTAGAGAGCTATCACGCAAATTTTAAAATTCCCTTTGTTTCTCTGAGATTGAGTAATGTTTATGGTCCACTACAAAATAAAGACGGGGAAACAGGTGTAATAGCAACATTATTACAAAAGATACTTTCAAATAGTAAATTTTTCGAAATTTATGGAGATGGTAGCCAAACAAGGGATTATGTTTTTGTAGATGACGTAGTAAATGCCCTTATTTTATCAATGCAAAATAATATTTCAGGATGTTTTAACATTGGCACCGGTCGGGAAACAAATGTCAATCAGCTTTTCAAAAAAATTAAAGAATTATGTGACTCAAAAATTATTGATAAAAAAAATAGTTTATTAAATGGCGGCCAAAAGAGAAGTTGCTTGGATTGCTCTAAAGCAAAAAAAATTCTCCATTGGAAGCCTAAATTTGTTTTAGAGGAGGGATTAATAAAAACAATTAATTGGTTTCTAAAGCAAAAGTGACACTTGTTAAAAATACTAGCATATATGTTTTTACGGGGCTTATTAATCAGCTTTTAGTTACAATTTTATGGATTCTGCTTGCATGGTGGCTTGCCCCATCTGAAGTGGGGATTTTTTCCTTAATGATGTTTTTGGTTGATTTTTTTGGAATGATTAATTTATTTGGCTTAAATTCGGCTATGACCAGATTCTATTATTCTGAAAAAGAAAATAGTCATATATTTAACAGTGGCTTGGGATTATTTTTTCTTGCTACTTTCTTTACAGAAATATTATTTTTTATAGTTAGTAAATTTTTTATTATTTTTTTACCTGAAGGGGGAAATATAATAAGCGAAAATTTAATATTTTTTGCTTTGGCCATTTTTATAAGTTCTCTGGCAAGTTATATGTTAGCTCATTATACGTCCTCTAGAATGGCGGGCATTTATGCAAAGTTCCAAATGGCCCGAACTGTTATGTATTGTTTTTTAGCAGGATTATTTGTGTATCTAGGAGCGGGAATAATGGGTGTATTCTATTCTTTTATAATTTCATATTTAATAGTTACTATTGTTTTCATTGTGAAAGAGAAAGATATCATTTCTCATAATTATTTTCATAAAGATATTGCTAAAGACCTTTTTCTTTATGGCGCCCCCTTAATGTTTTATGGAATTTTGGGCGTAATGGTCACATATTTCAGCCGATTACTTATGGGTATATATGGAGATTTGCTAACACTAGGCGTTTATAGCTTTTTTTTCACTTTAAATTTGCAAATTAATGGGCTGTGGAGTAGTTTTAATCGGGCGTGGGGGCCGGAGGTGTTTTTCGTATTTTCTGAGGATAAAAATAGAGCCATGAAGAACATGGAAATGATGGCTTTCTTCATAAGCTTTCTATATTTAATTGGGATAATAATATTAATGATATTTGGTGAATTATTTTTATTCAAAATTATACTGAAAGATGTATATTTTATAAATCGTGAGCTTTTTTATATTTTATTAATTCAGCCACTATTTACAGGTATTTATACAGCATATTATCCGGCCTATTATTATCCCAAAAAAACAAATGTTGTTTTATATGTTTCTATATTTGTCTCATTTGTAGATATTGTGGTGACAATATTTTTGGTCAAATTTTTCGGTTCACTGGGCGCTTCAATTTCTTATCTATTTATTACAATCTTCACGCTTTTTGTTTATCTTTTTGTGTTTAAAAAAATAATGAATATCCCCCAGAAAAATATAGATAAATTATTAATTATTTCATTTTTGATTGTATTAAGTACGGCAGTATTAATTATTACATCTTCTTATTGGTTATTCATAATCTTGCTTATTATAGATGCAATTTTTATTTTTATAATTGGAAAGTTACATGAAAAAATATATTTAGTTGTAAATTTTTTAAATGTAGTTAAAAAAAAATTATTATAAAAATATTGTGAAAATATTATTTTATACAAGTGCACCACGGGCGTTCAAAAGTTCATTAATAGGGAATTTATACGAAATTTCTCAGGTTTTTTCGGTCGTTTTAGTTTCAGAAAAGCTTGATTCAAATACGGAAAAATTTTTAAATAATAAAAATTTATTTCCTAAACTAGAAGAAATTATACCGATTAATCAGTATTTAAAAAAATCGAAAAGTATTTTTTTGAATCTATTATTAACAAACAGGGAACTTTGCCATTCAGCTAAAAGTATTATAAAAAAATATAAACCAGAGATTGTTATTGTTGAAAATGATTTAACAATTTTCGAAATGTATCTTTTGAGGTCCGCTAAAAAAGTAAATGCTAAAACATTTTGTTTTCAGAGCGGTATAAGATTTGAGACTAATAAACTGGCAAGTTGGGTATATTTAATGGGGGCTAAAAATAATTTTCCCAACTTCATTCCGGGTTTTTTAAGAATATTTTTAGAAAAAATAAGAAGAAGAATTTCCCATTTTTTTTATTATTGGATATTGCCTATGATGGTTTTTCAGAAACCTTTTTTAGGTAAATCTAGTGTGTTTTTGTGGAAGTGGGTTTCTGGTTTAAGAGATGCAGACTATTCTATTGTTTTTTCTCAAAGAGATCGTGATATTAGTATTGAAAGTGGGGTGCCAGCCAAGAAAATATATATTTTAGGTCATCCCATAAATGGCGTAGAAGCAAAAAAGTTTTTTAAGGTTTTCTATCCTCAAATAAATTTAAAAAAACATAAAAAAAACAAAATAGTTCTTATCGCCCTGCCTAACAAAACTTCAGCGGTGAAAGATGATTTAAGCGTTATATCTGCAGACCTTGTTAGAGAAGGTGAAATAAATATAATAAAAAAAATAGTTGAAGAATTAGCAGGGTGGGAAATATACGTAAAACCTCATCCGGCAATTTCTGATTTAGAATATGTTACAGGGAGAATTAATGAACTCTCTAGAAAAATTAATATATTAGATCACGATGATGTCTTTGATAGATATATCGGCGAAGCAGATTTAATTATTGGTCTCTCGCCAAGTACTGTGCTTTATGCAGCATCTTTGCAGTTCCCTGAAAAACCAATTTTATCTTTAAATTTTGATAAAGATTTTAGGGGGAAATTATATAAAGATTTTGAGAGTATAGAGTATATTGAAACAGAAGAAGAATTGATTAAATTTATTGGCCTAATCAAAAATGGCACTTATCAGAAGATGAAAGTAAATAATAATTTATCCGATACTAAAGATATTTTGGGTTCAGCCGAATTATTAATAAATATTTTAAATAAATAAAAATATGGATATAGCAATTGCGGTTAGAATAGGTAGCACAAAAACAACTCTTCATTCAATTAAAAAAATGGTAGAATCAATTGAAAAAAATATAGGAGATTGCTCTTATCGTTTTATTTTGTCTATAGATCCAAAGATTAGTTTTGATATTAAAGAATATATAAAAAATAAAAAAAATAATCATCCAGAAAGATTTGAACTTTTACCTGAAGAAACTATTTATTGGGCGGAATTTATTAATAAGGCTATAGAAAAAGCAGAGGGATTTTCTTATTTTATAAAGGCTCACGATGATATTGTTTTACAAACAGAAGATTTTTTTCCGAAAGTAAAAAATATTTTGGATTCACTTCATGGAAAAATTGCATGGGTTAGTTTTAATGAAACGTCATATTTAGATGGTCATTGGAATCCCTCAACTCGTTCCGGATATCATAGAGACTATTTAGAACATGATGCTTGGAATAAGAGAAAAATGTTTCAATTTCATAATTTGCCAGAAAATTGGTGGGTATCAAATTTTATTAGTCGATTACTTTATATATTTCAAATCAAGGTTATTTCTAAAATTTTTAAGAAGCTAGTTATCTTTAAATATCCAATCAAAAAAATGGATGAAAAAAATATAAAGCTTCTTGACTTTCCTTCTGGGCCCGTAAGGTGTCACGCTCCGTGGAATACTTTTGTGCTTATAAAAATGTCTGTGCTTAAAGAATTAGGTCTATGTGAAAATTGGCAAACGTATAATGCACTTTTTGTTGACGAAGATTGGGGGCTAAGAGCCCTAGAAAAAAAATATTGGAATATCTGGATTCCAGAAATAGAATATTTGCATTTGAAGCCATTGATAGGGGGGGATAGATCACAGTTTCAGATAAAAAATGATTCAAAGAGGGTTGGGAGGCTTTTCGAAAAAAAATGGGGTTTTTCACCTAAGCCAAATGATAATCAACTAGAATTAATAAGAATAAAGCATTATAATGATTATATTCCTTGGAGTATAGGAAGAGATTCTTTTGATTGGGATTATGCAAAATAATAAATTTAATATTAATTTTAAGTAATATGGCAAAAGTTTTAATTACAGGCAATAAGGGGGTTTTAGGATCTTACCTTACAAAAATGTTGTTAGATAGGGGGCATGATGTATTTGGTTTGGACTTAAGTCATGCCGAGGGGGAAATTGGCTGGGAGCATGAAATGTCTAAAGCGAAGTTTGCCTACTCAAGGTGTGATATTTCTGATTTTAGACAGCTTGAAAGAATATTTGAAAATGCTGGTCCGTTTGATTTTGTTTATAACGCAGCGGCTGAATTTGGCCGTTGGAATGGAGAGGATTTTTATGAGCAAGTATGGAAATCAAATGCAATTGGAACTAAAAATATGATTAGGCTGCAGGAAAAATATGGATTTAAAATGATACATTTTTCTTCATCTGAAGTTTATGGAGATTTTGATGATGTAATGAAAGAAGATGTTATGGAAAATATTGAAGTTAAGCAAATGAATGATTATGCAATGTCAAAGTGGGTAAATGAAATGCAGATTAAAAATTCTGAAATAAAAAATAAAACTAAGACAGTTATAATAAGAATTTTTAATACTTATGGCCCAGGTGAGTGGTATCATCCGTATCGTAGTGTAAATTGTAAGCTTTGTTATCATGCCTTAAAAGGGTTACCTGTTGTTGTATATAAGAATTATTTTAGAACGTCTACATATCTAGAAGACAGTTGTCGTACAATTTGTAATATCATGGATAATTTTAAAGCTGGTGAAATTTATAATATAGGGGGTTTAGAATATCATAGTATTGAAAAATTGGTTGATATAATTTGGGATTATACTAAAGCAGATAAATCGTTGATATATTATGAAGATTCAGAAATACTAACAACGAGATCAAAAAAAGTAGATATTGATAAAGCTGTAAAAGATTTAGATCATAAATTAACAGTTAAGTTGGAAGATGGGGTTAAAAAAACAATTGATTGGATGAAAAAATATTATGACATTAAATAAAGTTAGGATAGCTGTAATACTTGGAGCTAGGCCAAATTTTGTTAAAGCCGCAGCATTTTTTAAGGAGGCTAAAAGTCATCCTACTTTTGATTTTTTTATTATTCATACAGGGCAACACTTTGATAAAGAAATGTCTGAGATTTTCTTTAATGAAATGGGTATTCCAAAGCCAGATATAAATTTAGAGCCTAAAGAAGGACTGCACACAGAAAAAATTGGTAAGATTTTTAGTGAACTAAGAGAATTATTTGCGAAAGAAAAATTTGATGCTGTTATTGTTTTTGGAGATGTTAATTCAACTTTAGCTGGTGGAATTGCATCAGTTAAAAATGGGACAACTTTAATTCATATTGAGTCTGGATTAAGAAGCCACGACAGAAGAATGCCAGAAGAAATAAATAGAGTTATAGTGGACCATTTATCAGATTTACTTTTTACTACAGAGCCATCTGCAAATGAAAATCTTTTAAAGGAAGGTATTAGTAATGAAAAAATTAAATATGTAGGTAATATATTAACCGAAAATATTGATATTTTTTGGGAAAAGATTAATTTATCTACTATTTTAAAAAAAATAAACATCGAAAGAAAAAAATTTATCCTTGCTACTTTTCATAGGCAAGAAAATATAGACAGTGTAGATAAAATAAAAGGAATCATAGATATTTTAAATGAAATAAATAAAAATATCATGGTTGTTTTGCCTCTTCACCCTGGAACAAAAAAGAAATTAATAGAATATGGGTTGGGTGATTCTTTAAATAACCTAAAGATAATTGAACCTTTGGGCTATTTTGATTTTTTAATGCTCATAAGTGAGAGTAGGGGGGTTATTACCGATTCCGGTGGCATTCAAGAGGAAACCAGTTATCTTGGAATTCCATGTGCAACAATCAGGGATAACACGGAGCGCCCCATTACGGTTGAGAAGGGATCTAATAGGCTTTTTCCGATTAATCTAAATGAAGTATCTGAGATAATAAAACATTTAAATTCAACTGATTTTAAGCCAAGAAATATTCCTTTATGGGATAAAGATGTTACTAAGAGAATTTTTGAGGAATTGAATAAATTTTTTATTAATTATGGTAAATAATTTAAAGCCAGATTTAACCTATTACGATAACTACAAAGAAGTTTATCAAAGACCTGAAGGATATTTTGATTTTCTTGCTAATGAAATTATAGGTGTATTTGGAAATAAGAATTTGACTATATTAGACATTGGTTGTGGGTTCGGCGACTTTTTGAAGTCTTTTGAGAAAAATTTAAAAGAAAGGGGACAATATTACGGTTTAACAATAGCTAAGCACGAATATGACTATGTGTATGAAAAGTTAAAATTTATCGAAATTAAACTAGGAAAACAACAAGATATTATATCAATGTATCCCAACAAGAGATTTGATATAATAATTAGTTTTCATACACTATCATATATTCCTCAAAATCTTCAAGAACAAGTTGTAAATTCAATGAGTAACCTGTTAAATAAAAATGGAATTATAGTACTAGGATTGATTGATGATTGGATAAAATTTAGTAATAAGGTAAGCCAGTGTGGCAATGGGTGCGTGCAATTTTACTATTCGCCATTGATTTTCAAAGAATTAAATTATTGCAACTTATTGTCTTCTCCTAAAAGTGATAAAAATTATCGTATTCAAATTTGGGGAAAAGATGAGAGATATAAAGACAATATTTATTTAATTTTATTTTATACAATAAGAAACAATATATTTTTTGTACCATTACTCACAAAAATTATGAGAAGAATTTTTAGATTATTAAAAGTAAAAAAATAATTATATGCAATGGGAATACAATAAAGAAGATTTTGTTGTTGACGGTGATGCTCTTTTTGGTGAGGGGGCAAGAACTGAAGACAGTAAAATAACTAAGTCGGGGGATAATTATTATATGGCAGTTTCTAGCGGGATAGATGGAAATCATATGGATATCTATTTGCTAAAATCAAAATCTTTGCATGGGCCATGGGAAAAGGTTCAAGATAAACCAATAATTTCGAGGGGTAATTTTTATGATTTTGATTTTAGGTATTTAAGGCTGGGAGGTATCAATTTCGACAATGGAACTTGGTTTATATATTATTCTGGCCAGAATCTCCTTAGGCAAGATTCCGTAGGATTAGCTATTACATCAGCTAAAGATTTTCCATTTGGATGGAAGAAGTATAATAAAAATCCAATTTTAGAAAAGAATGGTGATAGCTGGGAATCGACATCAATATTGACCCTGTCTGTTAAAAAAATAGGGTCAGTTGGTAAGGAATGGTATGGCCACTATACTGGAAAGGGTAAAGATAAAAAATATCATTTAGGCGCTTGTTATAGCAACAGTCCCTATGGACCATTCTTTAGATGTGAAAATAATCCAATTTTAGGTCGTGGAGATTGGGATTTTAATGGACCTGCGCGGGCAGATATAATAAAATTTGAAGATAAAATATATGGAGCCTACGAGAGCGCTAAGTCTGGGCCAGTTTTTCAAATAGGCGGATACTCGGGGGATACTACAGGCGGCCCTTTTGAAAAAATATTTTCCGATTTACCATTTTTATCCGGCCTAGACAAGGGGTTGCAGTTTGCTAATCCTTGTTTTTGGCAAGAGGATGGGAAATTATATTTATTTGTGGGAAGAAAGATAACCTCTAATCAAACTCCTTGTTGGCGATATATTGATTTTTTAACTTTAAAATATTAATTATGGATTTAACAGATAAAAAAATACTTGTTACTGGCGGAGCCGGTTTTATCGGCAGTTATACGGTTAACGCCCTAATCGAAAGGGGTGCAAGAGTTGTTGTGGTTGATAATTTGTCTACCGGTCGAAGAGAAAATATAAATCCTAGCGCTACATTTTATGATATGAATATTGCAGATAACAATATTAGAAATGTCTTTGATAACGAACGGCCAGAAATAGTTTATCATTTTGCTTTCAATGTATTGGTGCCAAATTCAGTTAAAGACCCTTTAATAGATATGGACAGCATAGCTGGTTCTATTAATATTCTAAAAAATTCAAAGGATCTCGGCGTTAAAAAGTTTATTTTTGCTTCTTCTGGTTTTGTGTATGGCAACACATTAAATTTACCAACTAAAGAAGATGAGCCCATAGATCCAGTTTCTCCGTATGTAGTTGCAAAAAACACCGTAGAAAACTACGTCAAATTTTTTTATAAAGCCTATAAGTTAAATTATGTTATTTTAAGATACGCAACTGTCTATGGTGCTGGCCAGACTATGGGTGCTATGTCTGATTATATAAGAAAATTATCAATGGGAGATCAGGCTGAAATTTGGGGAGATGGCAGTAAGACTAGAGATTATTTGTATATAGACGATGTGGTGAGCGCTAATTTAAAAATATTAGACCTCGAAGAAAGTCTGATTAATTCAATTTATAATGTTGGAACAGGTAAAGAAACTACTTTAAATGAATTATATTTTAAAATTGCAGATTGTATTGGTAAGGATGCGATGCCCAAATATAGAGAAGATAGAGAGGGAGAGCTGATGAGATTTTGTTTGGATTGTTCAAAAATAAAAAAAGTTCTAAATTGGGAGCCTGAATATGATTTAAACAAAGGACTTAGGGGTCGTTTAAATATAGAAGGATTAATATGATCACACTTTTTTCAACACCAAGACCATTTAGGGGGCCTTTTGATATAATTCAGAGAAACGCTATAAAAAGCTGGATAAATACTTGTCCTGATTGCAATATTATTTTATTTGAGGATGAAGAAAGAACAACCTCAGCAGTTGCCCAAGAATTAGGTATAGAATGCGTGACAGATGCAAATTGCGATGAATTTGGCACGCCCCTATTTGACGATGTTGTAAAAAAAACACTAAAATTATCAAATTCTAAAATTATTATCCAAATAAATACAGATATCATTTTAACAGATAGTTTTTTAGGTGCAATTAATAAAGTTTTGGATATTATGAAAGGTAAGCCATTTTTTATGTCCGGTAGGAGGTGGGATTTAGACGTAGTGGACCAGCTTGATTTTAATGACAATTGGCAGGAAAAAATTATTGAAAAAGCACATAGTGAGGGTAAGTTGCATGCTTTATCGGGTATGGATTATTGGGTTTTACCGGCTAATATTCCATTTATAATCCCGTCTTTTATTGTTGGCAGGCCGGGAATGGATAGTTGGTTAGTTTATAAATCAAGATCACTAAAAATTCCAGTTATAGATTCTACGGCGGTAGTAGACATTATACATCAAAACCACAATTATCCTCAAAAGAAAAAATATTTTTTTGAGATTGAAAAAAAGAGAAACGTTGAACTATCTGGAGGAATTATGAATATGTTTACCTTGCGTGAAGCTAGCCTAGTCTTAACAGAAAAGGGATTAGAAAATCCTAAATTTCCAAGAATAATTTTTTCAAAGTTAGCTCTTTTTTATCCTTGGAGATTCCTTTTATTAATTAAGAGAAAAATAAGATATTTAATAGGATAAATATATATATGTTTAAATTGTTGCCAGTATCAATAATTATTCCTTGTAGAAACGAAAAACATTTTATTGCAAAATGTTTAGAATCTGTCTTGGAAAATGACTATCCTAAAGAATATTTGGAGATTTTTGTTGTAGACGGAATGAGCCAAGATAAGACAAAGGAAATTGTTGCAGAATATATCAGAAAATACCCATTTATAAAATTATTAGATAATCCAAAGTTTATTGCTGCTACTGCTTTGAATATTGGGATTAAAGAAGCTAGAGGAGATTTAATTATAAGGCTTGATGCCCATACAACTTATGACAAAAGTTATATATCAAAGTGCGTAAGTTATTCACAAAATTATGATGCTGAAAATGTTGGTGGGGTAATATCAATAATTTCAAGAGACGATAAAATGATGGGTAGAGGCATTGCAAAGGCAATGTCATCATTTTTGGGAGCCGGAGGGGCAAAATACAAAGGTGTTTCTGAAAAATTCGAAGAAGTTGATACGGTGCCATTTGGGTGTTTTAAAAAAGAAGTATTTGATAAGGTGGGACTTTTTAATGAAAATCTTCAAAGAAGTCAGGACATGGAATTTAATGTAAGAATAAAAAAAGCAGGCGGGAAAATTTATTTGTTTCCAGACATAGTTAGTTATTATTATGTCAGGTCAGATTTAAAGAGTTTCCTTAAGCATAATTTCATAGATGGGGTTTGGGCTATTTATCCCTTTAAGTTTACAAAGATATTATTTAAATTGAGGCACTATTTACCACTTATATTTGTTTCTGGCTTATTGGGTTTATTGTTGCTTGGAATATTTTTTAGTCCTTTTATGTATGTTTTTCTGGTATTTTTAATTGCATATGCGTTTGTTATTATTTATTCAGCAGTAAACGTGTCTTTAACTGAGAAAAATATTCTTTACATGTTCTATTTACCGATTGCATTAGTTGTAAGACACCTTTCTTATGGTTTTGGGTCTATTTTTGGTATAATAAAATTGTTTTTATAAAAAATAGTTATGATAAAAAGATTATTTGATATAATTTCTTCAGCAATTGGGTTGATTATTACATCTCCCTTATTTTTGTATGTAGTTTTTTTAATAAAAAAAGAATCACCTGGCCCAATTTTTTATAAGGCCCAAAGAATTGGTAAAAATGGCAAACCTTTTACTATGTATAAATTTAGGACAATGGTTGTTGATGCTGATAAAATAGGAGGCCCTTCTACGGCGGCGGACGACCCTAGGCTCACAAAAATTGGTTTATTTTTAAAGAAATACCAGTTAGATGAATTGCCTCAGCTTATAAATGTTTTAAGGGGTGATATGAGCGTAGTAGGCCCAAGGCCCGAGGTAAAAGTTTATGTTGATATGATGACAGACCTAGAAAAAAGTGTTATTCTTTCAGTGCATCCAGGCATCACAGATTTGGCGTCTTTATGGAACTTTCATGAGGCGGAATTATTAAAAGGGAGTGCTGACCCAGAAAAAACATACATGGAAGAAATTAGGCCAGAAAAGTTAAGGCTTCAGCAAGCATATGTTAAAAAAGCTTCTTTCTTTTTTGACATAAAGATTATTTTCCAGACAATATCTAAATTATTTAAATAATGAAGGCTCAAATAAAAAATTACAATGAAGTTGCCAGAATCGCCAGAATAAAGGTGCTTGATTTGATTTACAAGGCTCAAACAAGCCATATGGGGTCAAATTTCTCAGCAATAGACATACTTACTGTTTTATATAATACTGCTAATATGGATAAGGATATGAAGCCTGACAGGGATAGAATAGTTATATCAAAAGGATGGGTTGCAGCTTCGGTGTATTATTTTTTATCAGAAAAAGGCATAATCCCAAAAGAAGATTTAGAAACCTTCTGTCAAAACGGAAGCAAATATGTTGGATTGGTTGAACCAGAAGTAAGGGGCATAGAAGCAGCAGGAGGGTCCATGGGTTTTGGTCTGCCATTTGGCGTAGGGTTTGCACTTGCTAAAAAAATTAAAAAAGAAAGGGGTATGGTTTTTGTTTTAATGGGGGACGGAGAAGTTGCCATAGGAACAACCTGGGAGTCTGCTCTAATAGCAGCTCAACAAAAACTTGATAATTTAACAGTAATTATTGATGCAAATGGATTGCAGGCAATGGGAAAGGTTAATGATGTTTTAAGAATTGAACCATTGAAAGATAAATGGAAGGCTTTTGGTTGGGATGTTGAAATAATTGATGGGCATAATTATAAAGCCATAGAAAAAGCAATTGCTACAAAGGGTAATAAGTGTCCTAAAGTTATTATTGCCAAAACAATAAAGGGTAAAGGAATTAGTTTTATGGAAGGGGACAATATTTATCATTATAAGGCTCCGTCAAATGAAGAATATCAAGCCGCGTTAAAAGAACTATCAAAATAAAAAATATCGCTACGCTACGTAAACTTATGGCAGAAATCATTAAACAACAAGACACAAGAAGGGAATTTATAAGTACCCTTATAGAACTTGCCGAAAAAGATGACAAGATAGTTTTGATTATCCCAGATGTAGGATTTAATTATTTAGAAGAATTCCAAACAAAATTTCCTGATAGGTTTTTTAATTTTGGAGTAACCGAACAAAGTACAATGATAATTGCGGCAGGCTTGGCTCTTTCTGGATACAAGCCCTATGTATACAGTATGATAAATTTTATGGTTTTTAGACCATATGAAATGGTAAGAAACGCTATTTGCATGCATAACGCTAATGTGAAAATTATTGGAGTTAAGGGGAGTGAAAAATATAAATTTCTAGGATTTAGCCACAATCTTCTTGTTGAAAATGAAGACATAAAGGTCTTAGAAAATTTACCAAATCTTAAGTCATTTGTTATAACGGATCCAAAAGAAGTTAGAAAAACTATATTAGATACATATAAAAGTAATTCACCTTGTTATATAAGAATTTAAAAAATAAATTATGAGTAAAGTCCCATTTGTTGGTTACAAATTACAATATCAGAATTTAAAGAATGAAATTGATTTTGCAATGCAGGATGTTTTGGCTAGGGGAGATTTAATTATGCGAAAAGACAACGATGAATTTGAAGCCAAATTAGCAGAATTTGTTGGTACAAAATATGCAATTGGATTAAATAGCGGGACAGACGCATTGTTTTTATCTTTATTAGCCTTAGGCATTGGAAAGGGTGATGAAGTAATTACTGTTTCTCATACATTTGTTGCCTCTATCGCTGTTATTGTTCAAGCAGGGGCTACTCCAGTGTTAATTGAAGTAGGCGAAGATTTCGAAATGGATGTTGATAGCCTTGAAAAAGCTATTACAGAAAAAACAAAAGCGATTATTCCAGTACACTATAACGGCAGAATGGCTGACATGGATAAAATTATGGAAATTGCAAAAAAGCATAATTTACATGTTATTGAGGACGCTGCTCAGGGGTTGGGTTCTAGCTTAAATGGGAAAAGAGCAGGCTCAATTGGAATAACTGGATGTTATAGCTTTTACCCTGCAAAAATATTAGGATGTTTTGGGGACGGCGGGGCACTAACAACAAATGACGAATCAATAATAGAAAAAATTAAATTGTTTCGCGACCATGGCCAAAAAACAAAAACAGAATTAGTTTGTTTTGGTTGGAATTCAAGACTAGACAACCTTCAGGCAGCTGTTTTGAATGTAAAAATGAAACATTTGACCCAATGGCTTGAGAGAAGAAGAGAAATTGCCAAAATATATAATAAAGGCTTGGCTAATGTGGCACAAGTAAAAACACCTTTTGGATTTGAATCTGAAAACAGGTATGATGTTTTTCAAAATTATGTTTTAAGAGCAGAAAGAAGAAATGAATTATATGAATTTTTAAAATCACGAGAAATAGAAACCTTAATAAAAGATCCTGTAGCAAACCATATTCAAGCTGGGTTAAATTTATCGCAATTTAATCTTCCTTTTAGTGTACAACTTGCCAAAGAAGTTATTTCTTTGCCTATGTACCCAGAATTAACTGACGAACAGATAAATTTAGTTATAGAAAAAGTTAAGGAATTTTACAGATAGAAAATATGTCATTTATAAAAAAAACATCAACAACAAGATTTATATTTTTCTTGATTTTTGATGTAATTTTAATATCAATTTCTATTTATATTTCATTTCTTCTAAGATTTGATGGAACAATCCCTGCAGAATATTTAGTTAATCAAGGTATCCAGAAAGTAATATTTTGGACATTATTAATTTGTTTACCTATTTTTTATTTTTTTAAATTATATTCTTTTTCATGGTCTTATGTGAGCACGCAAGAGCTAGTATCATTGTTCAAAGCAACAACACTCGGGTTTATTTTTTTGGGAATTATTATATTTTTTTCTAAGGAGTTCCCGTTATTTACTGGGTTTCCTAGGTCGGTTTTTATTATTAGTTATTTTTTAATTTTTATATCTTGTGGTGCTTTAAGATTATCAAAAAGAATCTATCTAATGATAACCAGTGACACCAAGAGCACAGAAAAAGAAAAAACTATAATTGTTGGAGCTGGTGATGCTGGAGAGCAAATATTGAGAAGTATAATTTCTTCTACTGAGAATTTGTATTCTCCTGTTGGGTTTGTTGATGACGGAAATATAAAACAAGGCATAACAATCCACGGGCTAAAGGTAATGGGCAGGGTTAAAGATATCCCAGAAATTGTAAAAGAAAATAATATTAAGCAAATAATAATCGCATTACCATCTGCTGGTAGTAGCAAAATAAGAGAAGCCGTTGAGCTAGCCAGAAAGTCAGGTGTAATTAAAATAAAAATAGCTCCAGCCCTATCAGAGATTATAGCAGGATCAGTGTCTTTTAAAAATTTGAAAAATGTGGGGGTAGAAGATTTGCTTGGACGGGAGGAGGTTTTATTAGACACAAAACAAATAGAATCCTTTGTAAAAGATAAAGTAGTTTTAATAACTGGGGCCGCTGGTTCAATTGGGTCAGAATTATCTAGGCAAATAGCGAAATTCAAACCATCAACACTTATATTATTAGATCAAGATGAAACGGGTATTTTTAATATTTCCAAAGAATTGGATAATAATTTTTCAGGTTTAAAAATGGAGAGGATAGTCGCAGATGTAACGGATAAAGAAAAAATAAATAAAATTTTAAATAAATTAAAACCAGAAATTGTTTTTCATGCCGCGGCTTACAAGCACGTCCCCTTAATGGAAGAAAATGCAACTGAAGCAGTAAAGAATAATATTTTTGGTACAAAAAATTTAGTTGAAGCATCTATTGCCTCGGGTGTGGAAAAGTTTATTTTTATTTCAACTGATAAAGCTATAAATCCAACATCTATAATGGGTTGCACGAAAAGAGTTGGGGAAATGATCTGCCAGTTATTTAATAAAAAAGAAGCCACGAAATTTATTTCCGTAAGATTTGGTAATGTGTTAAATAGTAGGGGAAGTGTTATCCCAATTTTCAGAGAGCAAATCAAAAGAGGCGGGCCGATAGAGGTCACTCACCCCGATATGAAAAGATATTTTATGCTAACGTCCGAGGCGTGCCTTTTGGTGTTAGAAGCAGCTGCCATGGGGCAAGGTGGCGAGGTTTTTGTTTTGGATATGGGCGAACCAGTTAAAATATTAGATTTAGCTAAAGAAATGGTTAAATTGTCCGGGCTTCAGCTCGATAAAGATATAGCTATTGTTTTTACGGGTATAAGACCTGGGGAAAAATTATTTGAAGAAATTCTTTCTGCAGAAGAGGGGACTGCTACAACTAAAAATAAAAAAATATTTATAGCAAAACTTTCTAATATTAATTTTGAAAACTTTGATCAAAAAATTAATGAATTGCATAACGATTTTATAAAAATGGAACGAAAAGATATAGGAAATTCCCTAAAGAGAATTATTCCATCTTTTAGTCCCGACACCTCGTCTGATTTTTAATTTTATGATAGAATAAAATATCAAGATAATGAAATTTAGCAATTGTAAAAAATTAATTTTTCTGGCTGGAGTATTTTTGTCTTTGTTGGCTGGGAGTGTTTCTGCTACCAGCGTTGGTGACACGGTCAGTTTTAATGTAGATAAAAGTTTTGATATTAGTGCTAGAACGCAATTATCAGCAACCTTAATTAAAACTAGCTCTAAGCTATATTTTTACATAGACAAAATTTGGTGGGAGGCACAAACAACAATAAGGCAAAATCAGATTTTATCCAATTTAGATAATTTATCGTCTGAATTCGATGCTAATATTTATCCTAGGTTAACTTCTTCTTTTGGTTCAGAATGGAGCCCAGGCATAGATGGTGATTCTAAAATTACTATTTTGTTAGAACCAATGAACAGTGCTGAGGGCGGTTATTTTAGAGAAGCCGATGAATATGAAAAAATCCAAATGCCAGTTTCTAACGAAAGGGAAATGTTGTATTTGGCAGTTTCTAGTATTGATAACCAAAATGCAAAAGTAGTTTTGGCTCATGAATTTACCCATTTAATAACTTTTAATCAAAAGAACAAGATTTATGGAGTTGAGGAAGAAACATGGCTGAATGAAGCAAGGGCTGACTATTCGTCAACAATTTTAGGTTACGACGACAATTATGAGGGCAGTAATTTGCAACAAAGAGTCAAAGACTTTGTAGAAAACTCTTCAGACTCTATAACCGATTGGACTGGCACAAAATATGATTATGCTAGCGTTAGTTTGTTTATGCATTATTTGGTTGATCATTATGGTATTAATATTCTAAATAATTCTTTGAAATCTAGGGCAGTTGGTACAGAAAGCATAAATCAAGCTCTTTTGAGTGGTGGTTTCCAGCAAAATTTTTCACAAATTTTTACTGATTGGACTATAGCATTGGTAGTAAATGATTGTTCTCAAAATTCAAAGTATTGTTACACTAATCAAAATTTAAAAAATTTAAGAATTAATCCAGCCCTTATATTTTTGCCTTTAAGTGGAGATAGTTCATTGTCTTCTACTAGCACTACTAAAAATTGGACGGGTAATTGGCAAAAAATTATTGGAGGCAATGGAAGTTTAAAGTTAAATTTTTCAAATTCTTCAGGTCTTAATTTCCAGGTTCCATATATAGCCTATGATAAAAATAATAATTATTCAGTAAAGTTTTTAACATTCGATCAAGATAAAAAAGGTGAAATTAGTATCGCAGATTTTGGGACAAAATATAATGCTGTGATTATTATTCCTTCATTACAGGTTAATTTTCCCGTGGTTGATGGTGCTGGTGTCACTTACCGTTACAGTTTTACAGTTTCAATAGCAGGTAATAATCCAATTGCACCAGACCAGTCAGTTATACAAAAACTTTTGGCGCAAATAGATTCTTTGAAAAAACAAATAGCAATTATTTTAGCTCAAAAACAGGGTGGAGCAACAACCCCTGGCGCGTCTTGCCAAATAACAGGAAATCTTTATTATGGTATGTATAGCAACAGTAATGTAAGGTGCTTGCAGCTATTTTTGAAAACCCAGGGATCGTCCATGTATTCTGGTTTGGTAACAGGATATTTTGGTCCGTTAACAAAATCTGCAGTAATAAAATTTCAAACAAAATATTCTTTATCAACCACAGGAAATGTGGATGAGCCAACAAGAATAAAAATAAATCAAATGTTAAATGGCGGATAAAATATTTGAACAACTTAAGAAAGAATTGCACGGAGTTGAAAAAAACTTAGTGTTAAAAAATCATACTACTTATAAAATTGGCGGGCCAGCCAAGTATTTTTTTCTTGCCAAAAATAAAGAAAATCTGGTTAAAGCATTAAATATATCTAAAAAATTAAAACTACCAATTTTTATTCTTGGAGGAGGTAGCAATTTATTGATTTCAGATAAAGGGTTTTTTGGCATGGTCATTAAAATAGACATTTTAGGGGAACAATTTAATGGAAATAAATTGATAGTAGGAGCTGGGGAGAAATTAACAAAATTATCTTATACATTAGCTGATAAAGGTTTGTCTGGTTTAGAGTGGGCTACTGGAATTCCTGGGGCTGCGGTTGGTGGGTCAATTTATGGTCATGCTCAAGCATTTGGTACCAAAATTTCAGAAATAATAGAGAGTGTTGAAGTGATAAATTCAAAAACCTTAGAAATTAAAACATTGACAAAAGAGCAATGTAATTTTTCTTTGAAAAATAGCATTTTCAAAAAAAATAAGAATTTAATTATCATTTCAGCTGTTTTAAAATTTAAAGAAAAAAATCCAGAAGAAATAAGAGCGCAGATTAAAGAATTTTTAGAATATAGGCGAACTAAGCACCCAACAAATTTCCCCTCTGCTGGCTCGGCTTTTGTAAATCCAGAAAAGAAAATTACAAACAAAAAATTATTAGAAAGGTTCCCAGAGTTAAATGATTTTAATATAAAGGGGACTATTCCAGCAGGCTACTTAATTGCTAAATCAGGTTTAGCTGGTAAAAAAATAGGTAATGCCCAAATATCTGAAAAACACTCTAATTTTATAATTAATCTTGGCGGGGCTTCAGCAAAATGCGTTATGGGATTAATTAATCTGGCAAAGAGAAAAGTGAAGAAAAACTTTGGGATAAATTTAGAAACAGAAATTCAATTCGTGGGCTTTAGTAAATAATGCTATAATTAAACAAAAACAATGAAAATAATAATCAAAACAAAGAATTTAGAACAAAGCGAATCATTAAATAATTTTATAGAAAAAAAGTTTGAAACCATCCAAAAGTTTATAGATGACTCTAAAATGTTGGCAGAAGTATTTGTTGAAATAGAAAAAGAGACTAAACATCATAAGAAGGGTGAAATATTTTTAGTTAAAGCACAAGTGATTATTTCTGGTAAAAATATAATTTCTGAAGTTAGTGGAGAGGATCTATTTGTAACAGTTGGGCAAGCAAAAGATGAATTGAAAAATGAAATTGAAAAATATTCACAAAAAAAGATTGATATTAACCGCAAAGAAGCCAGAAAATTAAAGGAAAGATAAATTACTAAAACCATGAAACCGCATTGAATTAATGCGGTTTTTCGTATAAAGTTATATATATGTCAATTCTATCTAAAATTTTTGGAGATCCTAACGAAAAGTTTGTTAAAAGTCTTCAACCCATAATTGAGAAAATAAATTCTTTTGAGCCAGAATTTGAAAAGTTTTCGGCTGAACAATTAAAAGAAAAAACAAAAGAATTTAAAGAAAGGCTGGCAAAAGGCGAAACTTTGGATGAAATTTTACCAGAGGCTTTTGCATTGGTGCGTGAAGCTGGGAAAAGAACCTTAAACCAGCGTCATTTTGATGTGCAAATGATTGGTGGAATTGTTTTACACCAAGGGAAAATTGCTGAAATGAAAACAGGAGAAGGTAAAACACTATCAGCAACTTTGCCAGCATATTTAAATGCCTTGGAGGGCAAGGGCGTACACATTGTAACAGTAAATGATTATTTGGCTAAAAGAGATATGGTTTGGATGGGGCAAGTTTTTGGTGCACTGGGTTTAACTACGGGTTGTATTGTTAATGAATCAGGGTATGTTTATGATGAGAACTACAAAGATGACTCGGTAGACAAAGAAAGAGACACAACTGGTAATTTTAAAGTAATTCAAAATTATTTAAAACCTGTTTCAAGGAAAGACGCTTACTCAGCAGACATTACTTATGGAACAAACAATGAATTTGGTTTTGATTATTTGCGTGACAATATGGTTTATGAAAAAAACCAAGAAGCCCAGCGTGGATATAATTTTGTTATTGTTGATGAGGTGGACTCAATTTTAATTGATGAGGCTCGCGTGCCCTTAATAATTTCTGGTGAAGCTGAAGAGGCAACTGATAAATATTATACCTTCGCAAAAGTAGTATCTGGTTTAGGGAAAGAAGAAGATTATAACCTTGATGAAAAAATGAAGTCAGTTGTATTTACCGAACATGGTCAAAATAAAATTGTAAAAAATTTGGGATTTGACCCATGGTTAGACAATGATATTATTACAACTCATCAATTAGAGTCTGCGTTAAAAGCAAAAGTTTTATTTTTAAAAGACAGAGATTATACTGTTAAAAATGGTGAGATTTTAATTATAGATGAATTCACTGGAAGAATTTTGCCTGGGCGTAGATGGTCTGCTGGATTGCATCAAGCTGTTGAAGCAAAAGAAAGTGTTGCTGTAAGGCCTGAGTCAATAACATTGGCTACAATTACTTTCCAAAATTATTTTAGAATGTATAAAAAGTTGTCCGGCATGACAGGGACTGCTCTAACCTCCGCTGAAGAGTTTGATAAGGTTTATAAATTAGAGGTTGTAGCTATTCCCTCACACAGGCCAACAACAAGGCAAGATTTTGCGGATAAAGTTTTTAAAACAGAAGCTGGAAAATTTACAGCAGTTATAAAAGAAATTGAAGAGCTTCACAAAAAAGGTCAGCCAATTTTGGTTGGCACAAGATCTGTTGAAAGAAACGAATATTTAGGAAAATTATTAGAAGTTAGGGGGATACCACATAATATTTTAAATGCTAAAAACCATGAAAGAGAAGGAGAAATTGTAGCCCAGGCCGGTAAAAAAGGGGCTGTAACAATTGCTACTAATATGGCAGGTCGTGGAGTAGATATTATTCTTGGTGGTAACCCACCAACTTCAGAGGAAACAGAAGAAGTAAAAAATATTGGTGGTTTGCATGTAATTGGAACCGAAAGGCATGACGCTAGAAGAATTGATAACCAGTTGCGTGGGAGGTCTGGCAGGCAGGGTGATCCGGGCTCTACACAATTTTTCGTTTCTTTAGAGGACGATTTAATGAGAATTTTTGGTGGTGAAAGAATCAAGAATTTAATGAATGCTCTAAAAATGCCAGAAGACGAACCCATCCAAGCGGGCGTAATTTCTGGTGCAATTGAATCTGCTCAAGAAAAAATTGAAGGTTTTAATTTTGATGCCAGACATAATGTTTTGGAGTATGACGATGTTTTAAATAAACACAGAGAAATTATTTATAAAAAAAGAAAAGAGTTTTTATCCGCCCAAGGCGGACCCGCCTCGGGCGGGGAAACTTCTAATTTAAAAGAGGTGATTTTAGGAATGTTCAAAAAAGCTGGGTTGTCGGAAGAAGATTACAATAAAAAACAACAAGAATTGGGTGAAGAAAATATGAAACAAATGGAAAGAGCTATTTGTTTGCGAGTTTTAGATTTGTTATGGCAAGAACATTTATCTTACATGGACCACATAAGAGATTCTGTTAGGTTAAGAGCTTATGGTGGACGCGACCCCTTGGTAGAATATAAAAATGAAGGCCACAAAGCTTTTAGCGAATTATTGGCAACAATTGAAATTGAGATTGCCGAGAATATTTTAAAGGCCGGCATACAAAAAACACAGCCAGTTGCGCAATCGCATGCAGTTGAGTCCGGTAAGCAGAAAATTGGTAGGAATGACCCATGCTGGTGTGGTAGTGGTAAAAAGTTTAAGCATTGTCACGGAAAATAATTTTAAAATTAATTAAAAAAATTTTATGATAATTAATCCAGAGAGAAGTGAGACTCAGCCCTCAATAGATAAAAAACAAGCTGAGGTTCAAATTCGTGCAATGTTGCAATATATGCATACAATGGGAGCCGTTAGCAATGAATCGTCTGATATACAAAAAATTTTAGAACAACTCAAAGATGACAGTGTCACGCCAGAAGGCGCCGTAGAAATGGCCAGGCAAGTAGAGATGAGCAGGCAAGAAAACTATCATTAAAATTTTTAGATGAAAATATATAAGGTTTTAATTTTTGTTTTGATTGTGTTGGCGTTTATAGCAGGTGCATATTACAGAGATGACGTTGTAAAATTTTACAATAGTTTAAATAAAAAAGTTCAGGAGGTTAAAACTACAGATATTGGGCAGGTTTTGAATCAGGCCTCAAAAGAGCTTTCAACTCCGCCACCACTAACTGCTTATAAAAATATAGACTCAGCGGTTTTATTGCAAAGTAAAATTATTTCAGAAACAAATTTGCAACGGCAACAAAATGGGAATTTATTACCCCTGAAAGAGAATAAAAATCTTAACGACACAGCTTTCGCAAAAGCCAATGATATATTGTTGAAACAATATTTTGAACACATTTCTCCCGCGGGAGTAGGACCTGGAGATTTGGCACAAAAATATGGTTATGAGTATATAGTTGAAGGCGAAAATTTAATTTTAGGAAATTTTTCTTCAGAAGAAGAAGTTGTGCAAGATTGGATGAATAGCCCAGGTCACCGTGCAAATATTTTAAATGTAAGGTACACAGAAATTGGAGTGGCAATAATAAAAGGAATTTATAAAGGCGAAACAGTTTGGGTTGGCGTGCAAGAATTTGGGTTGCCATTGTCTTCATGCGTTCAGCCGAATGTAAGCTTAAAAAACCAAATTGATGATAATAATGAGCAATTGAATGTCTTAATTACCCAACTTAATGAAGGCAAAAACCAAATTGATAACACTAATCATGATTCGCCAGCTTATAGTCAAATGATTGATGACTACAATAAATTAGTTGCACAATATAATTCTTTGGCCGACGAAACAAAATCAATTGTTGCAAAATATAACGTACAAGTTAATAATTTTAATAATTGTGTGGCAGGAACATGATAAAAATTGGTAAATATAAACATTTTAAGGGTGATTTAGTGGAAGTGGTAGGCAAGGCACGTCATAGTGAAACTTTAGAAGAGTTTGTAGTTTATAAGCATATAACAGGCAAACATGCAGGCGAAGAAGATTATTGGGTTCGACCAGTAAAAATGTTTCTAGAAGAAGTGGAAATTAATAGTGAAAAAGTTTTACGATTTAAATTTATAAAAAAATGAAAATTGCAATTGTAGCAGATACACATAATAATTGGGCAAATTTTGAAAAGGCTATTAAGTGGATTAAAAGTCAAGAAATCCAGTTAATTTTGCATTGCGGAGATGTTTGTAATCAAAGAACAGTTGATGACGCTTTAAAATTATTTGGTGCAGACATAGAGTTTGTAAAAGGAAATGGCGACTGGGATTTGGAGTTTCCAGATAAAATGGAAATAGAGGTGGAGGGCAAAGAAATTGCATTTACTCATTTTCCAGATATTGCAAAAAAATTAGCGCAATCAAAAAAATATGATTTGGTTTTTTATGGTCATACACATAGGCCTTGGGATGAAAAAATTGGAAAAACCCATATGATAAATCCCGGTGAATTGGCGGGTCAGTTTTATAAAGCTTCTTTTGCGGTTTATGATACGGAAACAGAAAAGTTAGAACTAAAAATATTAGAAAAATTGTAGTCAGATTTGTAGGGTAATGTTTGACTATTTTGGCAGTTAGAGATATAATATCATTATTAAAAAGTAATACTTAATATGCAACAGAAACACTATATTTTTATTGGAGTTTTAATCTTGGCAGTATTAGCCGGGATTTTTTCATATCCAAATTATTATAACAAAGGGACAGATTTTTTAAATAAAAAATTATCCTGGACTCTTCCTCATTTTCCTGAAAAACCATATGTTTTAGGGTTAGATTTGCAGGGCGGAGTAAGTTTGGTTTACCAAGCAGATTTAAGCACAATTTCTGATAAAGCAACAGCTATGTCTGGGTTAAGAGATATAATTGAAAGAAGAGTCAATATGTTTGGAGTTTCCGAGCCAGTTGTCCAAATTCAAGGAACCGACAGATTATTGGTAGAGTTGCCAGGAGTCACAAATGTTCAGCAAGCAATTCAAATGATAGGAGAAACTCCCTATTTAGAATTTGATGAACAAAGAACAGCTGATGAAGCAAAGGTAATTACAGATAAAATAAAAGAAGTCCAAGACGCAATAACAAAAAAAGCAGATTATACAAAAATTAAAGATTGGCAGTTGGCTTTGCAAAATCCAAATTTTAAACCAACTGAATTAACAGGTAAATATCTAACAAAAGCTATTGTTCAATTTGACCAAACAACTTATAAGCCACAAATTCAATTGCAGTTTAATGATGCAGGAGCTCAACTTTTTGCTGACATAACAGCTAGAAACATCAAGAAACCAATAGAAATTCTTTTAGATGGAGCTTCTATCATAGATACAAATGGAGATGGAAAAATTGATATTCAAGACCAATATGCCCCAATTGTTCAAGATAAAATAACAGGTGGAAAAGCAATAATTACAGGAGATATGACAAACCAAGTTGCTAATTCTTTGGCTTCAAGGTTAAATTCAGGAGCTTTGCCCGTAAAGATTGGTTCTCCTATTTCTCAAGAAACAGTTGGGCCTACTTTAGGCTCAGTGTCTCTTCAGAAGTCGCTCGTAGCGGCCCTATACGGCCTACTGGCAGTTGTTATTTTTATGGTGGTATTTTATAGGTTTCCGGGGTTACTAGCCAGCTTGGCCCTTGTAATCTACGTAGCAATAACCTTGGCCTTATTTAAGCTGATTCCTGTAACAATGACATTGTCGGGTATAGGAGGGTTTATTCTTTCTATAGGTATGGCAGTTGATGCTAATATTCTTATTTTCGCCAGAATGAAAGAAGAAATAAATTTAGGCAAAGGATTAGAGCAAGCAATAGAAGAGGGCTTTAGAAGAGCTTGGCCATCTATTCGCGATTCAAACCTCAATTCCTTAATTGTTTGTTTAATTTTATTTATTGTTGCAACTTCGTTTATCAAAGGATTTGCATTTACTTTAGCATTGGGTATAATTGTAAGTTTATTCTCGGCAATATTCATAACAAGAATTTTCTTAATGGTTTTTGTCGGCAAGTGGGCTGAAAAAGCTAAATGGATTCTTTAAATTACGCTCGGTAATAAACTTTTTTCTTCGCTCGCCAAATCAAATTTTTGCTCGTCGGGGGAATGTCCCAAGGGCGATTACTCCTTCTCCAAAAATTTATTTGCCTCGCTTAAAAGTTTATTGTCTCGCTTCATTATTATATGCAATTTAATTTTACAAAGTATTCAAAAATATATTATATTATCTCAGGGATTTTAATAGTTGGTGCAATTGTTTCACTGTCTATGTTTGGTTTGAAATTTGGAATTGAATTTGTTGGCGGAAGCAACATGGAAGTGAGTTTCCAAAATGCCAGACCTTCAAATGAAGCAATCCAAAATGCAATAAAAGGTTTTGACTTAGGTGGAGTTACAGTCCAACCAACAGGAGCAAGTGGTGCTATTTTGCAATTTAAGGGTGTAGATGAAGCCACTCATCAGCAAATATTGGCCATGTTAAATAACCTAGCCCCAGTTACAGAAAAAAGCTTTCAATACATCGGGCCTTCAATTGGTCAGGAATTAAGAAACAAAACAGAAGTGGCAATTGCGTTAGCGTTGTTAGCAATTACCTTATATATAGCTTTTGCTTTTAGAAAAGTTTCTAGACCTGTTAATTCTTGGAAATATGGAGTAGCTTCATTGGTGGCATTATTTCATGATGTGTTAATACCAATTGGTGTTTTCTCTATTTTAGGAAAACTTTATAATGTTGAAATCACAATTCCAATTGTTGCTGCATTGCTAACAATTTTGGGTTTCTCGGTACACGATACGATTGTTATTTTTGATAGAATTAGAGAAAACATTTTAAGAAGGGGAATGGGACAATTTGAAGAAACAGTAAACTTAAGCTTGTCTCAAACTTTAGGCAGATCTATTAGTACAGTTCTAACAGTTGAGTTTGTGCTTTTATCGCTTTATTTTTTTGGCGGAGAAACTTTAAAATACTTTGCCTTAGCCCTTATAATTGGTATTACTTCAGGGGCATATTCTTCTATATTTATTGCTAGCCCCGTGCTTGTGTCGTGGTATAAAAGAGCTGCTAAAAAAGAGGCAAAAAAATAGTGCTTCTGGGCTGATAGCCCACTATTGACATTGTTTGATTAATATGATAAACTAATTAAATAGATTAAATAACCTTAAGAAATGAACAAAACTAACTATTCGCAAATATATCAAAAGCTTACCAAAGGTCTTAGCCCAAAAACTAAGGACATTTTTGATGCCAGATTTGGTGTTAAGGGTGCAGAGCCAGAAACCTTAGACTCAATTGGTAAAAAATTGGGTATCACCCGTGAAAGAGTTCGTCAAATAGAGGAAGTTGGTTTTAATTATGTAAGAAAGAATAATAAAGATACTTTAGATGCTATTTATGCTGAGTTTGCAGATTACTTTAAACAGCATGGAGGATTTAAAAAAGAAGATAAGGTTTTGGAAGAATTAGGTGGTAAAAATCAAAAACCATATGTTTTATTTTTATTAACTTTAGGTGAGCAATTTTCAAAAGTCTGTGAGAAAAAAGATTACCATTATTTTTGGTCTAATATTCCAGATGCTCAAGTAAAAGTTAAGGCTATGTTGGCTTCTTTGGTTTCACAAATGCAAAAAATTGGGAAACCAATTTCTGAGAAATCTTTTTATACGGAAGTTGCCTCAAAACAAGGTATTTCTCAACCAGCTACATTTTCCAGTTTAGAGGTTTCAAAAAGAATTCAGCCTAATAAAGAAAATGGTTTAGGGTTGGTAGAATGGCCAGAAATAAAACCAAGAGGCGTAAAAGACAAAGCATTTTTGGTTTTTAAAAAACATGCAAAACCTTTGCATTTCACTGAAGTTGCAAAATTGATTGATACTTCTGACTACAACATGCCAAACAAAAAAACCTATCCACAAACAGTTCATAATGAATTAATTAAAGATGCAAGATTTGTTTTGGTGGGGCGTGGAACTTACGCATTGTCAGAATGGGGATATGTTCCTGGAACCATAAAAGACATAATCACAAAAGTGTTAAAAGATAAAAATACACCAACCCATAAAGACGAAGTTGTAAAAGCGGTATTAGCTCAAAGATTGGTTGCAAAAAATACAGTGTTGATGAATCTAAACAATAAAAAACATTTTGATAAAGATGCAGGTGATAATTATTTCTTAAAAGGAGTAAAACAAAGTTAAATCAAAAACCACCCCCTTGGGTGGTTTTTTGTTGTATGCTTCTGGGGTTGCTTGCGCTATTTTATTAAGATATAATAATATAATAAATAAAATAATATGAGCTTACTTGTTATTGGCCTAACCACTTTGCTTGTTTCAACAGCAGTATTCTATATTGTTTTGTTTTCATTTATATATTATTGGCATTTAACAAAAATTACTTTTGTTGTTGTGCCACTTATTTTTACTTTTGAATTTTTTATTACAGGATTTTTTGTTGTGGCAATAGTTTCCATTATTCTTAATTACTTACCAGACTTAATAAAAGTCATAGGATTATAATGGCATTACCTAAATATTTATTTTGGTGGGATTGGGTTAAAAAGATTATTTGGGATCCATTTTGGTGGGTGATTTTATTTGTGTTTATTTTATGGGTTCCATTTTTAAGAGTATGGTGGTGGATTTTTTTGCCATGGATGCTTATGGCACAATTAAAAGTTTTGTATATCTGGTGGGTTAGCTGGGATTATGATTATCAAAAACAGAAGTGGGTTTTATTGGAAATCACTCCAATGGAATCAATGCTGATGCCACTTAAAGCTATGGAAGATGTTTTTGCTGCTATTTGGCCACTTATGGACTCGGCTAATTTTAGAGAATTGTGGTGTGACGGAGAATTAGGTTGGGGGCCATATTGGTGTTCATGGGAAATTACTAGTATAGAAGGGCAAATCCATTTTTATGTAAGGTGCTTAGATCAACATAGAACAAGCATAGAATCTGCACTTTGGGGTCATTACCCAGACATTGAGATTAAAGCAGTGCCTGACTATGTAAAATTAGTTCCTCCAACAGTACCTAACGAAGAATGGGACATGTATGGAGAAGACTGGGATTTTGATAGGGAAAACCAATATCCAATAAAAACATATTCAACATTTTTTGAGCCACAAGGCGAAAGAATTTCAGCTGAAGAAAAAAGAATTGACCCTATTATTTCTTTATTAGAGGCTATGTCTAAACTAGGGCCAGGTGAGCATTATTGGATGCAGTTCATCTCAGTGCCGGTTGGAGAGCGCGATGAGCCAAACTTTATAAAAGAAGGACAAAAAATCATTGATAAAATAGCTAAGCGTCCCGAGAAAAAAGAAATAAGCTTTTTTCAAATGCTGTCTCACACTATGAATGAGTTGGCTTCTGGACCAAAAAAAGATGGTGAAAAATATAGTTGGGTTCCGTTAGAAAGAGATGAAGAAACAGATGAGTTGAGAGTGTCGTTAACTGCTGGTGAAAGAGAAATTATTACTGAAATTGAAAATAAAATTAAGAAGCCAGTTTTTAGAACAAGTATTAGGGGAGTTTACGTTGCTAAAAGAGAATCATGGAGAGCGCCAAATAGGGTTATTAGTCGTACTTACATGGGTCATTTTACTCATGTGCACATGAATGGATTAAGGTTTAAGGCAGAAACAAGACCAAGAGTCCACTTTTTTATGCGTAAAAGAAGAGTATTCTTAAGAGCAAGAAAAATGTTTAGAAATACTGTTTTAAGATTCCCTCCAATGTATCCTGATAGGCAAAAATTAGTACCAATTATGAGTACAGAAGAAATGGCCTCATTATGGCATTTTCCATTAAGGGTTTCTGGTGGAAGTTTGGCTATGGGTAAAATTGAATCTAAAAAAGCAGGAGCGCCACCAAATTTGCCAATCAGCGAATAACATTAAAATTTTATGTCAAAAGATTTAACTTATATAGCTAAAACAAATTTCCGAAATAAGGAGCAAATATTTGGAATCAAAAGAAAAGACCGCCGTCAACACATGTATGTGATTGGTAAAACTGGTGCTGGTAAAACAGCTTTCTTAAAGAATATGGCCTTGCAGGATATTGAAAATGGCCAAGGTCTTGCTATTATTGATCCTCACGGAGAATTTGTTGAAGAAGTTTTAGATAATATTCCGCCTCATAGAATTAATGATGTGGTTTATTTTAATCCTGCGGACATGGAGTTTCCCATTAGTTTTAATATTATGGATGTGCAAGATCCAAAGTATAAACACTTAATTGCTTCGGGATTAATTGGTATTTTTACAAAAATTTGGGCAAATGTTTGGTCTGCTCGTATGGAATATATTTTAGCTAATTGTATTTTAGCTTTACTAGATACCCCCGGTACAACGCTTTTGGGTATTCCAAGAATGTTGGTTGATAGAGATTACCGTCAAAAAATTATTAATAATTTAAAAGACCCGGTGGTGAAATCATTTTGGGTTAATGAATACGAAGAGTGGGAACCAAGATATAGAAATGAAGCTATTGCTCCAGTTCAAAATAAGGTAGGGCAATTTTTAAATGTTTCTTTTGTAAGAAACATTGTTGGTCAGGCTAAAAATACCATTGATGTTGAGGAAATAATGAACAACCAAAAAATTCTTTTGGTTAATGTTTCCAAAGGAAGAATTGGTGAAGATAACTCAGCTATTTTGGGTGCTATGATAATTACTAAAATTCAGTTGTGTGCCATGGAGCGTGTTAGAATACCAGAAGACGACAGAAAAGACTTTTATTTATACGTTGACGAGTTCCAAAATTTTGCTACAGATTCTTTTGTAAATATTTTGTCTGAGGCTAGAAAATATAGGCTCGACTTAACTATTGCTCACCAGTACATTGGGCAATTAACTACTGACACTAGCACAGCTGTAAGAGATGCAGTTTTTGGTAACGTGGGAACAATGATCACTTTTCGCGTGGGTGCAGCTGACGCAGAGTTTTTGGAGCAGGAATATATGCCAGAGTTTTTACAAAATGATTTAATTCGTTTACCAAATTATAATATTTACTTAAAATTAATGATTGATGGCATTACTTCTAGGCCTTTTTCTGCCAAAACAATTGCTCCTGCTCCAGTGGCTGAAGATGATAAAAAGCGTGCAGAAATAATTAGAATTTCTAGGTCAAAATATGCTCATACTGTAAAGTATGTTGAAGATGAAATAAACAATTGGGCATCAAATCAAGAAGTTCCTATGGGTAGCGGACAAGGCCCAACGGATTTTTCTAACCCAAATTCAAAAAGCTCTCAAAGCTTCCAAAATAATGCAAAACGTCCCAGCCAATCAAATAATTCTAGGCCCTCTGACCAGCCAAAATTATATGATGTTAAATGTTCAAATTGTGGTAAAGACACTAAGGTTATTTTTCCTCCCGAGCCAGGAAGAGCTGTATATTGTAAAAATTGTTTGAAAAAAATGTCTCCCTCCGGGAGATCGCCCGCAGGGGGAAAAGAACAACAGGGTGGTGGGGTTCAGCAGAAATCAAATTCCCAGCCAAAAGAGTCTCCTGTTATAACTAAACAGGTTGAGCAATCCAGAATGTCAGGAAATAATTCGGCTTTAGCTGATATGGGCATAGAATTTACCCCGCCGTCAGACCAACCACCTAGTCGTCCTGTTATGCGACGGGATTCAATGACCGAACGACCAAAGCCATCTCAGCAAAAAGAAAAATCATTTTCTTTAAATGAAATAATGGAAAAAGGAGAGGTTGTATCGTTTAGTAATAGCAAAAAAGACAAGCAAGCCCAAAAAACACCCAGAAAATCAGTTGATTTAGATGATTTAAGAAAAACATTAGAGGAGTCGTTGGCAAGTAAATCCAAAAGTTCAGAAGAGGAGCTCGAAGAAAGGATTGAAGAGGAAAAAGATGCAGACAAGGTGTCGGGAGACGAGTAACCAAAAAAACATAATAACCATCTTTTAATTAGGATGGTTTTTTGTTAGGATAAGATAATAAAGAATATGAATCAGGAAATAAAAAACACTTCGGCAAGCTCAGTGCAGGCTTGTCAAAATTGCAAAAACGACTTTACTATCGAGCCCGAGGATTTTCATTTTTACGAAAAAATAAAAGTGCCAGCACCAACTTGGTGTCCCGAATGTCGATTGCAAAGAAAGCTTGCGTTTAGAAATGAGAGAACTTTATATAAGAATAGATGTAGAAAATGCGGAAAAGATTTAATTTCAATGTATCGCGCAGATGGTCCGATGACAGTATATTGTAATGATTGTTGGTATTCTGATTCATGGAATCCAATGGATTATGCTCAAGAAATAGATTTTTCAAGACCTTTTTTATCTCAATTTCAAGAGTTATTTTATTCAATTCCAGTTGTGAATCTATGGCACCCGCAAGCAGTAGATTCTGAATACACAAATTTTGCTGCTAAAAATAAAAATTGCTATCTAGCATTCGGTGGGAAAGAAAGTGAAAATATTAGATATGCAAGCAACTCTTCATTTACACAAGATTCTCAAGACCTTTCTAACTGTAATAATTTAGAGCTTTCTTACGAAGATATCCAATGCCAAAACTCACAGAAGCTATTTTTTAGTAAATATTCTGATAATTGCTCAAACTCTTATTTTTTATATAGATGCAGAAATTGTGTCGATTGTTTTGGCTGCGCGAATTTAAGAAATAAACAAAATTGTTTTTTTAATGAACAGCTCACAAAGGAAGAATATGAAAAAAGATTAAAAGAATTTGATTTGGGGAGTTTTGAAAATATTAATCAGGGTTGGGATAAATTCCATAAAATGTATGACCAGGCAATTCATAAATACGCTCAATTAACTAATACCGTAAACTGTACGGGTGACAACATAAGAAATGCCCGAGGATGTAAGGATTGTTTTGATATAACTGGTAATGACTCTGAAAATTCAAAGCATATAATATATGCCGTGCAAGGAGTTAAGGATTCATATGATAGTTATGGTATGCCAAAAGTTGAAAGAATTTACGAAGCTCTTTCTTCTGGCTTTGATATGATGGAAAACTCAGATTATGCTTTTACTATTTTTGCTAGAGGAAGTAAAAATATTCAGTATTCAATTAATTGTTCCGTGTCTAGTGATTTATTTGGTTGTGTCAGTTTAGATAAAAAAGAGTATTGTATTTTAAATAAACAATACTCTAAAGAAGAGTATGAAGCGCTTAGGGGTAGGATTATTGAGCATATGAATGCAATGCCATATGTTGATAAAAATGGTATGGTTTATAAATATGGAGAATTTTTTCCCGCAGAATTTTCTCCTTTTGCATATAACGAAACAATAGCCCAAGAATATTTTTCTTTAAATAAAGAACAGGCGCTAGAAAACGGTTATATATGGCGGGATGATGACGTTAAAAATTATAAAATTGATTTAACATCAGAAAATTTACCCGATCACATAAAAGATGTCGACGAGTCAATTGTGGGTAAAGTTATTGAGTGTGCTCACAACGGGGGGTGTAATCACCAATGCACAAAAGCATTTAAAATTATTAAGGAGGAATTTTTATTTTATAAAAATTTGAATCTTCCATTGCCACGTTTTTGTCCTAATTGTAGACACCACCAGCGCCTAAGCCAGAGGAATCCGTTTAAGCTTTGGCATAGAAAATGTATGTGTAGCCAGGAAGCGCATGCTCATAAAGGAGAATGCCAAAATGAATTTGAGACATCCTATGCGCCAGACAGGTCAGAAATAGTTTATTGCGAGGAATGTTACCAAAAAGAAGTATATTAAATATATATGCAAAAAGAAAATAAAAAATGTATAAAGTGTCAAAATAATTTTGTAGTTGAGGCAGATGATTTTGCATTTTATGAAAAGCTGGATTTGCCTTCACCAAAAATGTGTCCTTATTGTAGGTGGAAATACCTTTTGGCCTTTTGGATATTTGGAAGACTTAGAATTGCTAAGTCAGCTTTAAGCGGTAAGACCATTATAACTGTTATTCCAGAATCAGCCCCCTTTCCTATTTACGATCATGCAGAATTTATATCTGATGCATGGGACCCCTTAACATATGGTGCTGATTATGATTCATCTAGGCCATTTTTAGACCAGATTTTTGAATTACAATCAAAAGTTCCTCATCCCCATAATGTGGGAACTAAAAATATAAATTGTGACTGGGCAGACGACGCATGGGAATCAAAAGATGCATATCTTACACGTTCTGGTGTGCATATGGATAATGTGATTTACGGATATAGATTAATTAATTGCAAAAATTCAGTTGATTTAACCTTTTGTTTTGATTTGGAGCGTTCTTATGACTGTCTTAACTGTTTTGCAAGCTATAATCTTAAGTATTCTTTTAACTCGCGAGACTGCATGGACAGCTCATTTTTGTATGATTGCCGAAATTGTCAGAATTGTTTTATGTCTTGGAATCTAAGAAATAAAAAATATTGCATATTAAACCAACAATATGCAAAAGAAGATTATTTTAAAAAGATTGAAGAATACAACTTGCAATCTCGTGATTCAATAGAAAAACTAAAAAAAGAATTGTGGCAACACACACAGCAAGATGCTGTACACAGGCAAGATTATAACGTTAAGGTGGCTAACTCTTCTGGCAATTTTTTGGATAACAATAAAGGTTGTTTTGAGTCATATTTTTTACAAGAATCAGAAAATTGTAGATATATTTATAGAGGGTTCGGTAATAAAGAAACCGTAGATTCGGTAGGTGTTTTTAGAACAGAAAAGTGTGGGATGTGTACAATGGACCAGTTTGGCAGTTATGGCAACATTTGTAACCTGTATACTACTTCATGTCGATATTCTGCATACTTAGATGCTTGTGAGGAATGTGAATATTGTTTTGGGTGCGTCGGTTTGCGCAATAAAAAATATTGTATTTTAAATAAACAATACACAAAAGAAGTCTATGATATTTTAGTTGAAAAAATTAAAAAGGATATGAAAGAAAGGGGCGAATGGGGACAGTTTTGGTTACCTTCTTGTGCATATGCTGGATACAACCTCTCATTGGCACAAATGGCTTTTCCAATGGCAAAAGAAGAGGCGTTAAAATTCGGCGTAAAATGGGAAGAGACAGTTGAACCTAATTATGAAAATATAATTAGTGCTAATGATTTGCCTGACACAATTGATCAGGTTAGCGACGAGATAGTAAGGCAGCGAATTTTATGTCCAGAAACTAAACTTAGCTATAATATTACTAAAGAAGAATTAGCTTTTTATAAAGAACACAAAATTCCGCTTCCAAGAAGGCATTTTGATTGGCGTACTTTAGAACGCTTTAAACCCTTCAGCTCAATGGTGGTTGCACAAAAAGGAAAATGTCATTTTTGCGAAAAAGAAATTGAACATTATTATGGTCCAGAGCTTGGCTTCCAAAAATTTGCTTGTTTAGAATGCTATCAACGAGAAGTTGCATAAAAAATATATGAATAGTGAAACAAAACAATGTAAAAATTGTAAGCAAGACTTTGTTATAGAGTCCGAAGATTTTGATTTCTACGAAAAAATAAAAGTGCCAGCACCAACATTTTGTCCAAATTGTAGGTACCAACGAAGGCTAACAAATCGCAACGAGTGGATTTTTTATGCTAGAGAATGTGACTTGTGCAAGACACAAATGGTTACAATACATAATCCTGAATATGTGGGGAAAGTCTATTGTCAGCCATGTTTTTGGTCTGACAAGTGGGATGCATTTGATTGTGGTGCTGAGTTTGATTTTTCAAGGCCATTTTTTGAGCAGTTTAATGAATTGCGTTTACGGACTCCGCGAATTGCTATGGCAAATGCGCATAGCGTGAATTCTGAATATACCAATCAGTCAGAGAATAATAAAAATTGTTATTTATGTGTTTCATCAGGAAATTCTGAAAATTGTTTATATGGGTATTGGAATATATATAGTAGAGACTGCGTTGATTCATATTCAGTAGAAAAATGTGAAAGAGGTTATGAACTAATAAACTGTACAAAATGTAGTCGTGGTGCTTATTTAGAAAATTGTGCTGATTGTACAGACAGCTATTTTTTAAAAGATTGCCGAGGGTGTATAAATTGTTTTGGTTCATATGGACTTAGGAGCAAGTCATATTATTGGTTAAATGAACAATTAACTGTTGAAGAATACAAAAAAAGGTTTAAGGAATTTATATTCAGTAACAGCAATATACAAAATTTTATTTTAAAACTTAAAGAAATTGAACTTACTAAACCACATAAGTACTATAATGGACAAAAAGTTTTAATTTCAACTGGTGATTATTTGGAAGAAGCGAAATTTGCTAGAGACGCTTTTCATTGTCGTCATGTAGAAAACATTAAACATTGCCAAGACACTTGGTTTGCAAAAGATGTTTGTGACGCAACAGAAGCATACGGGGAGCTAAGCTTTGAAATTGAGGGGACAACTGCAGTCCGTTCTGCCTTTATTGCAAAAATGTTGAATGTATCTGACTCTTATTATCTTGATTTGTGTGGCGAAGTGCATAATTTATTTGGTTGTGTGGGGTTGCAAAAGAAACAATATTGTATTTTAAATAAACAATATACAAAAGAAGAATATAATATATTAGTGCTAAAAATTACTGAACATATGAAAAAAAATGGGGAGTGGGGACAATTTTTTCCAGCTTCAATTTCTTCATTTGCTTATAATGAAACTGTTGCTCAAGATTATTTCCCATTGACCCGCGAGCAAGTGCTAGAGCAAGGTTATAAATGGTACACACGTAAAGATAGGGAATATAAAATTGATTTAAAGCCCGATGAGTTGCCAAAAACAATTATAGAAGTGGGCGACTCAATTTTAGAAAAAACAATTTTATGTAAAACTCAGTTGTCAGAAAATGACAAGCAAAAATATTATAATTGCACAACTGCATTTAAAATTACAAAAGCGGAGCTAGATTTTTATAGAAGTATGGGATTGCCTCTGCCGGAAAGATGTTTTCATGACCGCCGCCAAGACCGCATGGCAAAACGTAATTCGCGAAAACTTTGGCACAGACATTGCATGAAAGAAGGCTGCACTAATGAGTTTGAAACTTCTTACACACCCGACAGGCCAGAAATAGTTTATTGTGAACAATGTTATAACAACGAAGTTGCATAAAATAGTCAGGTTAACCATGGTTAACCTAAAAAATAAACCATGCAGGATAAACGTGAAATAAAAAATTGTCAAAATTGCAAAAAGGATTTTATTGTAGAGCCTGAGGATTTTGATTTCTATGAAAAAATGAAAGTGCCAGCACCAACTTTTTGTTGGAAGTGTAGATTTCAAAGAAGGATGTCTTATAGAAATGAGCGCAAGGCATTTTTTAATACTAGCTTGAAAACAGAAAGTAAAGTTTTCTCTTTATATTCAAAGCAATCAAAAATTCCTATTTATAGTGATGTAGAATGGAATGAAGATGATTGGGATGCAACGCAATATGGGGTTGATTATGATTTTTCGAAATCATTTTTTGAACAATTTCATGATCTAACTATGACCGTGCCTCACTGGGGAAGTTCTTGTGATGTTAGTAATTTAAGGTCAGATTTTGTGGCTAATTCTGATTACTCAAAAGATTCTTATCTTATTTTTAATACAAGCCACATGGAGTCTTGCGCTTATTGTAATTCTGCCACTCATTGTAGCGAATGTTTTGACTCTACTAGCATAGATTATTGTGAAAGAAGTTATGAGATATTTTGGTCTAACAAATGTTATCGTACTTATTTTTCATCTCAGTGTGATGATTGCACGAATGTTATATTTTCAAAAAATTGTAAGGGATGTATAGATTGTTTTGGGTGCGTGAATCTACGTAATAAGTCATATCATATTTTTAATGTTGCCTATTCTAAAGAAGAGTATGAAAAGAAAATCAAATATTTTTTAATTAATACGTGGAACGGTTTCATAGATACAAAGAAAAAAGTACAAGAATTTTGGTTAGAGTCTCCTGTAAAGTATATACAGGGAACAAACAATATGAATGTTGTTGGAGAGTATGTCTCACATTCACGCAATGTTTATATGGGTTATCTTATCCATGGAGGTGATAACCTTAAATATTGCCAGCACCATCCAGTCCCTGGAGTAAAAGACTCTATGGATGTGTCTGTCTGGGGAACCGTCAATGAATTGTGTTATGAGAATTCAATTTGTGGGTATGGGTGCTTTAATTCTAAATTCTGCGTGGAATGCTGGCCACAAAATACAAATCTTGAGTACTGTATGTTTATGAAAAATTGTTCAGATTGTTTTGGCTGCATTGGTTTAAAAAACAAAAAATATTGTATATTTAATAAACAATATTCTGAAATAGAATATCGAGAGATTATTGAAAAGATAAAAGAACAAATGGATAAAATGCCATATATTGATAAAAAGGGCAGGGTTTATAAATATGGAGAGTTTTTTCCAACAGAACTTTCTCCATTTGAATATAACACCTCTGTGGTAAATGAATATTTTCCATTAACTCGTGAGCAGGCGTTTGAAGAGGGTTATGCTTGGGATGACACGGCAAAGACAGAATATGAAGTAAATATAACTGCCAGCGAATTACCAGACTCTATAAAAGATGCCGAAGATAATATTGTTTCAAAATTAATTGCTTGTAATAAATGCAAAAAAGCATATCGCATTATAAAGTCAGAATTAGATTTTTTAAGAAAAGAAGAATTGCCCTTGCCTAGATTGTGTGTTGACTGCAGGTACGCTGAAAGAATATCGCAAAGGAATGAAGCCTTTCTATTTCATAGACACTGCATGAAAGAAGGTTGCACCAACGAATTTGAAACATCTTATGCACCCGATAGGCCAGAAATTGTTTACTGTGAAAATTGCTACAGCAACGAGGTAGCCTAATAAGTACGTATTAATAAAAAAGGTCGCGTTTAAATAATATTTATTATTAATTTAAATCATATGATCTTTATTTATGTGCCATGTCAGAACCTTGATACGGCAAAAACCATAGCTAAAATTTTGGTAGAAAAAAGATTAGCAGGCAAGGTAGACATTATGCCCACCAACTCATTTTCGCGGGAAAATGAAGGTGTAGCCGAAGTTGCAGGGGCAACCATGATAATTATGACCATAGATAAGCATGTTCAAGACATAGAGGACATTGTTAGAGAATATTACCAAGATGGCGTTCCCTGTATGGCTACAATTTCGCTATATCGCCTTAACCGTGATTTTAAGGATTGGCTTATAGACGTTACTAGCTAGTGATTTTCTTGATAAAATCGTTTCAAAAAGCTATTATAATACAATAGCTAAGTAATTTAATTAGAAATTTTTATGGCAGAAAATAATAGAATTAGAAGGTTCAAATTGGCGCCTCCACCACCAGAGTTGCCTATTTATGGTACGGTAAATCCTGAAGATTGTTCTTTTATTGGCAAAACCAATTATGAAGCAGCACTTCAAGAGCAAAAATTTATTTTTGGCGTAAAACGCGTTGACAGACGAAGGCACTTATATATTGTAGGAAAGTCGGGCGTGGGAAAGTCAAAACTTTTGGAACTTTTTGTTAGGCAAGACATTGGGTACGGTCACGGACTTTGCTTTATAGATCCGCACGGAGATGTTATTGAAGATATTTTGCCGTTTATTCCAGAAGATAGAATTGACGACGTTGTACTTATTGACCCTTCTGACGCTAAATTTCCAATTTCTTTTAATCCTTTAGCAAACATTGATGTTAATTTTAAGCACCAATTAACTCAAGGATTAATTGAGGTTTTGGAAAAGCAATTTGGAGCCAACTGGACGCCAAGGTTAGAGCACGTATTTAGGTTTACTTGTTTGGCGCTTTTGGATTATCCGCACGGCACAATGCGTGGAATGATTTCCATGTTAACTGACAGAAATTATCGTCAGCTTGTTGTTGAATACATTCAAGATGACATGGTGAAAAGATTTTGGGCAATTGAATTTGCTGATTGGTCAGAAAAATATGACACAGAAGCTATTATTCCTTTGGTTAACAAACTTGCTCAATTTTTGTCTGATCCAATGTTGCGCGGAATTTTTGGTCAAGAAGAAAACAAAATTGATTTAGAAAAAATGATGAATGAGGGAAAGATTATTTTGATAAATTTATCTAAGGGAAAATTGGGTGAAGAAAATTCTAGCTTTTTTGGTTCAATGTTTATTACTAAATTAAAACAAGCTGGAATGGCACGTCAGTCTATACCAGAAAAAGATAGAGTTGATTTCTATTTGTACGTTGACGAGTTCCACAACTTAATGACTGAAACTTTTGAAAATATATTATCTGAAGCTAGAAAATATGGCATGTGTCTTACAGTTGCTCATCAGTACATGGGTCAGCTTTTGCCGAAAGTCCAACAAGCAGTTTTGGGAAATACAGGAACAATTATTGTCTTTAGAGTTGGTGGAGAGGACGCTGTAAAATTGGAGCCCGAAATGGCACCAGTATTTGGAGCCAAAGATATGGTAAACTTGGGCGTGCAAAATTTTTACATAAAAGAAACAATTGATGGTGAAGCTTATGATCCTTTTTCTGCACAAACTCTTAAAGTTATGCCACCAACTCACAGATCTTTCAGAGAAGAAATTGTTGCAATGTCTCGCGAAAAATATGCTGTTTCAGCTGAAGCCGCGCAAAAACTTATGGCTTCTGAAGAGTCTAAAATTATGAGAAGTTCCCATGAAAAATCTATTATTCAGGGCAAAGGTAAGGGGCCAGAAGTACAAGAAGCTAAAAAAACCGAGGAAAAACCAGAGGAACCCCTTATTTAAAAATAAAGTATAAACCCGCCGCCCTTAAAAGAGGGCGAGCCTCGCCCAGAAAAAGATTCTGGGCGGGAAGAACCATTAATTTAAATAAAATGTTTAAAACTATTAAAAATTTTGATTTAATTGATAAACGTGTTTTAGTAAGGTGTGATTTTAATGTTCCGTTAGATGAAAGCGGAGAAATCACTGATGACTTCAGGATTAAACAGACAATCCCTACAATTCAATATCTAATTGATCAAAACTCAAAGATAATTTTAATGAGCCATTTAGGTGAACCCAACGGCGTTGTTTCTCTCAATTTAAAATTAGATAAAGTTGCAGAAAAATTAGCAGAATATCTTGGTGTGGCTATTGGCAAGGAAGATGATTGCGTAGGCGTGGAAGTAGAAGGGCAAAGTACTAGTTTAAAGTCAGGAAAAATTTTATTATTGGAAAATTTGAGGTTTCACAAGGAAGAAACAGAATTAGTGGATGGGGGTGTTAATTTAGATTTTTCAAAAAAGCTTTCCTATTTGGGGGATATTTATGTAAATGATGCTTTTGGGGTTTGCCACAGGGACAATGCGTCGGTTTCTGGTGTGCCAAAATTTTTGCCTCATTGCGGCGGTTTGTTATTGGAAAAAGAAGTCACATCACTAGATAAAATTATAAAAAATCCCGAAAAGCCGTTAATAGCAATTGTTGGTGGGAAAAAAGTTGAAACAAAAACTAAGTTTATAAATAATATTTCTAAATTTGCTGACTATGTTTTAGTGAGTGGCTTAATAGCTAAGGAAATTATAGACAAAAATATCAAGTTTGATTTTCCTGAGAAAATAATTGTACCAGTTGGTAAATTAGATGGTCCAGACATTGATGACGAATCAATAAGAATATTTGAAGATAAAATATCACAAGCAGCTACAATTGTGTGGAATGGTCCTTTTGGAAAGTTTGAAGACAACCAATATGCTAAGGGGACATTGGCAATTGCTAATGCAATAATAAATAGTAAGGCATTTTCAGTTGTTGGAGGTGGGGAAACTGTTGAATTTTTAAATAAACAAGGTATGATTGATAAGTTCAGCCACGTATCAACTGGCGGCGGGGCAATGCTTAGTTATTTAGCAGGAGATCCAATGCCTGGATTAGAAGCACTAGAATAAAATTTATTATATGCAAAAGATAAAAAATATTGAAAAAGCCGCAGAAAGGATCAAAAAAGCCGTTCAAAATAAAGAACGGATTATTTTGTATGGAGATTCTGACATGGATGGAATTACTTCGGTTGTTATTGTTGAAGAAGCAATAAAAAATTTAGGAGGGCATGTTGAACATTGTTTTTTTCCAGACAGGGAAACAGATGGCTATGGTATCAACTTAAAAGCATTGGACATGCTTAAAGATAAGGTCCCCGCTCTTTTAATAACTTTAGATTTAGGAATTGGGAACATAGAAGAAGTTGATATAGCAAATAAAATGGGTTTTGAAGTTATAATTATTGATCATCATGAAGTTTTGTTTGGCGTGCCAAATGCTTCCATAATTGTAGACCCAAAACAAAAAGATGACGACTACCCTTTTAAGGGCTTGGCCAATGTTGGCATTGCATATAACCTTTGCATGGAATTAGTTGGCCAAGAAACTTCTCAGAGTTTAAAAAATAGCTTTTTAGAATTAGCAGCTCTTGGTACTATTGCTGACATGGTTCCGCAAATTGAACAAAATCAAAAAATTATTGAAGAAGGTTTAAGGTCTTTAAAAAATACTTTTAGGCCAGCATTAAGAGTGTTTTTAGACATTTTAGGGGATGGAAGCGTATTCGTAGATTCTTTGCCAAAAATTATTTCAGCGCTAAACACTGCTGAGTCAGTAAATTTTGAGAATGAATCATATAAATTATTAGTTTGTTCAGACAAGAAGAAATGTAAAGATTTTGCGGAAGACTTGTTGGGAAGAAGCCAATACAAACAAGTTCAAATTAAAAATATTGTTCAGGATGTTGAGCAACGGATGTCAAGAAAGAAAAATAGCGTAATTATTTTTGAGGGGGATCCTTCTTGGAAATTAACATTAGCTGGTTCAGCCGCATCTATACTTTGCAATAAGTACAACAAGCCTGCTTTTATTTTTAAAAAAATGGATAAAGAATCTTGCGGTTCAGTAAGAAACCCCCATATTACAGATTCTGTGGCGGCAATGAAGTCATGTAAAGACATATTAATAACCTATGGCGGGCATACAATGGCCTCGGGGTTCCGCATTAAAAATGAAAACCTAAAAGATTTTGAAGCTCGTTTGCAGGATTATTTTAAAGAGAGCTAATAAATGATATAATTATATAAAGGTCATTAATCAATAATTTAAATAAATTGTAAATAAAAATATGGAAAATATGCAAGAAGAAAAAAAGTGTTGTGGTAACTGCAGTTGCAAATGCCCACATCATAGCATGGTGCCTTGGTGTATAATTTTAATTGGTTTAACGTTTTTGTTAGGTCAAATGAACATATTCACACTAAGTGCCGTTAGTATGATTTGGCCACTTTTGTTAATTGTAATAGGAGTAGTGAAATTGAGAGGAAAAAACTGCAAGTGTTGCTAAGCAAGCTTTATGGAAATGTAAATAAAAAATCCCGCTTTAGCGGGATTTTTTATTACCTGCCTGATGGCAGGCAGGTCTTAGTAAGACTATAAGCCGAATTCTGTATTACCCCGTAAAACGGGGGAACTGTGATTATCTGTCTGCCCATTCAATTACTCTCAGGGTCAAGCGAACTACTTTTCTCCGTCAACAAGTTTTAAAATCCATGAATGAATTTTTTAGGCTTTAAGCCCATGCTTGTCGAAGGGTTTGTTCTTGCGCCCAATAAGGATTTAGCCGTTTCAGCCCAACATTGCTGCTGAGATATACCCGTAGGGTATGCCAGGCGTTTCCACCTTTGCCGTTTCTGTTCGCACCTCGCACATTACTGTGGACGGCCGTTAGCCGCTATTATTTTAACTCCCGTTAGGGGCGTTGGTGTTCGGACTTTCCTCTCCAAACTTGCGTTTAGAGCAATCACTTATCTTGCTAAGACATCTTTATAATAACAAAATACGTCCATTTGTCAAGTTTAAAATAAATTGTAAAAACACGTAAAAAATAGTAAGATAAAACATTATTTAACTCAATCAACTATGAATCCAATTAAAGAGGTTAATGGTATAATTTTTGAGCGCAAGGCAATAAAAACCCGTTTGTTTAATTTTGGAGATGATTTACTAAAAGCAGTAGAAGATTATGTTTTGCCTCAAAAGCAGGAAGGAGATTGGTTGGCAATATCTGAAAAAGTTGTTTCCGTTTGTCAAAATAATGTAAGGCATATAGACACAGTAAAAGCTGGATTTTTAGCAAAAACAATTGTTAAGTTTGTTAAAAAATATCCAAATGATATTGGTTATTCTCGTGCTGAAAAAATGCAGGTGGCCGTGGAAATGGCTGGACGCATAAGAATGGTTCTAGCAATAATTTTAGGATCACTTGCTAAGGTTGTTGGAATTAAAGGAGTTTTTTGGATGGTGGCAGGTAATAGAGTTTCAGAAATTGATGGGTTTAACCCAGATGCAATGTGGCCATATACAGAGTATGCAATTTTACCACCAAAAAATCCTGAACAGCTTTGTAATGAAATTGAGCAAAAATTAAAGTTGCCAACAGTTATTATAGATGGCAATAATATAAACGTAAAAATTATTTCAATGAGCAAAAGTGTGCCTGTTGATGAAAAATTAGCTAGATTATCTTTGTTGGATAACCCAATGGGGCAAGATGATGAAATGACTCCATTTATTTTAGTTCACAAAAATGTTTAAAAAAATTCTTAATTCTCAATCAAAAAGTATAAGCTCAGCTTCTTTAATTCTAGCTGTTTCATCTTTAATGTCAGCTGTTTTGGGTTTGTTACGAGACCGTCTTTTGGCTGGGACATTCGGTGCAGGTGATAAGCTAGATGTCTATTATTCTGCTTTTACGGTGCCAGATTTTATTGCCTTAATTTTAATTTTTGGTGCTATATCAGCGGCAGTTATTCCAATATTTAGCGGGTATTTAATTAAATCAAAAGACGAAGCTTGGAAATATTTTTCAACTCTTTTAAATGTTTTTTTAGGGTTTTTAATTATTATTTCATTTATTTTAATAATTTTTGCCCCATCAATTATTTCAGTGACAGCTCCTGGATTTTCGGGACAAAAAAAAGAACTGGCAATTTTGTTAATGCGTATTATGTTTTTAAGTCCAATTATTTTGGGGGCCTCAAATATGATAAGTGGGGTTTTGCAAATTTTCCATAGATTTTTAGTGACAGCTTTGGCGCCATTATTATATAATTTGGGAATAATAATTGGAATTGTATTTTTTGTACCAACATTTGGTTTGCAGGGTTTGGCGTGGGGGGTTGTTTTGGGTGGGGTTTTACACTTGTTAATTCAATTGCCTTCATTATTTTTTTCTGGTTTTAGATACAAAGCAAGTTTTAATTACAAAGATCCAGGAGTGGTAAAAACAGTTAAGCTTATGGCGCCGAGGTCTTTGGGACTGGGGGCAGGGCAGTTAAACACAATTGCTACCACATCTATTGCTTCTACATTAATGGCAGGGTCTATTGCTGTTTTTAATTTGGCAAATAATTTATCATCAATTTTGGTTAATGCCATTGCAGCTTCTGTTTCAACAGCTTCTTTCCCATCGATGTCTATGGCGTTCTTGAAAAATGAGAATGATGAATTTTTAAATAAATTTTCAAGCATATTTCGTCAAATAATTTTTTTAACAATTCCAATTAGTTTGTTGCTTTTAACTTTAAGGGCTCAAATAGTTAGAGTGGTTTTAGGTGTGGGTAAGTTTGGTTGGGCTGATACTAGATTAACAACAGCCTGCCTTGGAATACTGGCCCTAAATTTAATAGCTCAATCTATTATTCTATTTTTATCAAAGACTTTTTATGCAGCCCATAACACAAAAATTCCTGCAGTGGTTAGCGGATTGACTGTTGCATTTAATATTATTTTAAGTCTTTTGCTTGTATGGCTTGTAAGATTTTCAGCAGGATTTAGTCTGTATTTACAAAATCTTTTAAGGTTGGGAGGAGTAGCTAATGTGGGCGTAATTGCCTTATCTTTGGCTTATACAATAACAGCTGTAATTGAATGTTCTTTGCTTTTATATTTATTTAATAAAAAATTTCCAAAATTAAAAACTAAGCAAATTTTAAGTTCTTTCTATAAAATAATAACAGCTAGTTTGATAATGTTTCTTATAACTTTTGCAACAAGACAATTTTTAGGTTCTATTATAAGTTTACAAACATTTTGGGGAATATTTTTTCAATTGGTGATTTCTGGTACTGTTGGTGTTGCAGTATATGCTGTTACTACATATTTATTAAAATCTCCAGAAAACAAAGCTATTATAGATTCATTCTTAAAAAAGTTTTTATCCCAGAATAAATAATATGCAAGAAAACATAAGAAACTTTTCAATAATTGCTCACATTGACCATGGAAAATCAACTTTAGCTGATAGGCTTTTGGAGTTGACTAATACAATAGATAAAAAGAAAATGATGCCACAGTTTTTAGATTCAATGGATTTGGAAAGAGAAAAGGGGATTACCATAAAACTAAAAGCCATAAGAATGAATTATAATTTTGAAGGGCAAGAGTATATCTTAAATTTAGTTGATACTCCTGGTCATGTAGATTTTTCTTATGAAGTTTCTAGATCTATGGAAGCTGTAGAGGGTGCAGTTTTATTGGTTGATGCAACCCAAGGAGTCCAAGCACAGACATTGGCGAATTTAGAATTAGCAAAGCAACAAAATTTAAAAATTATTCCAGTTATAAACAAAATAGACAGCCCAATTGCCAATGTTGAAGAGACAGTTGAAGAGCTTTCTAATTTATTACAAATTTCTGGTGACGAAATTTTAAAAATTTCTGCCAAAAGTGGATTAAATGTGGAGCAAGTTTTAAAAACCGTTATTAAAGAAGTCCCTGCTCCAAAAGAATCAGCTATTAATGATTTCAGGGCCTTAATTTTTGATTCAGAATATGATTCTTTTAAGGGTGTTATAGCTTATGTAAGAGTTATTGATGGAGAAATTTCTAGTGGCGAAAAAATTGAATTAATGGCGACAGGTGCTTTGGCTGAGGCAAAAGAAGTAGGATATTTAAACCCTACATTTTCATCACATGGTAAAATTAAAGCAGGAGACATTGGGTATATAGCAACGGGTATAAAAGAACCTGGTAAAGTTACTGCCGGAGACACAATTATAAAAATGCAAACAGCAGCAACAAAAGGCACTGTTTCAGCTTTGCCAGGATATCAAAAACCAAAACCAATGGTTTTTGCCAGTCTATATCCCGAAAGTCCTGATGACTTTGATTTATTAAAAGTTGCATTATCTAAATTAAAGCTTTCTGATCCTGCGCTTGTTTATGAGCAAGAAATGAAAGAAGCTTTGGGGAGGGGTTTTAATTGTGGATTTTTAGGAACTCTTCATATAGAAATAATTTCAGAAAGATTGCAAAGAGAATTTGGTTTGGAATTAGTAATTTCCATACCATCAGTTGTTTATAAAATTTTTGATTTAAAAGGGAAAGAAACAATGATTTATTCTGCTTCAGATTGGCCAGAAAATCCTTCCTCTATAAAACACACCGAAGAGCCTTGGGTTTCTTTAGAGGTCATTGCCCCAGCAAGTCAAATGGGTAAGTTAATGGAAATTTTAAAAAGTTTAAGAGGAAATTATGTTACAACAAATTATTTAAGTGCCGAAAGAGTTATTATTGTTTTTGAAACTCCCTTGCGTGGAATAATTGCTAACCTTTACGATAAGATAAAAACAGCCAGTCAGGGCTATGCTTCAATGAGTTATAATATTTTAGGATATAGGCCAGCAAAATTAGTAAAAATGGAAATTTGGGTTGCTGGTAAAAAAGAAGAGGCTTTTTCAAGAATTGTTGCAGAAGATGAAGCTTATTTTGAAGGTAAAAAAATGGTTGAAAAACTAAAAGATGTTTTACCTCCAGAGCAATTTTCTGTTGCCTTACAGGCAGTGATAGGGGGAAAGGTTATTGCACGAGAAACAATTAAGGCATACATGAAAGATGTGGCAGGATATTTATATGGCGGGGATGTAACCAGAAAAAACAAACTTAGAGACAAGCAGAAAAAAGGTAAAAAATTAATGAAGCAAAAAGGAAAGGTCAATGTTCCCACGAAAGCGTTTTTAGAAGTATTTAGAGCATAAAAAATTAAAAGCCCGCCAAAATGTTGGCGGGCTTTTTTATATGTAGTATAATAATAGAATATAAATAATTTTTTAAAAATGAAAATAAAAATATTTTTAATTGGAATGTTACTAATCGTGATTTTGGCTATTTCGTCTGTTGTGTCTGCGCAGGTAATGACAGAGGCACAACGTCAATCATTTATTGCACAACTTCAAGCACAGATAGCTCAATTAACTCAGCAAATAGCTAATATTATAGCACAAAGACAAGCTAGCGATGTTGCTTGGTGTTATACTTTTAATAATAATTTGGGGTTTGCAGATTCTGGCTCATCAGAAGTTTTAAATTTGCATACAGCTTTGCAAAAATCTGGGTTTTCTTATGTTCCTGATGGTGTAACAACTTATTCAACGGGAACTTCTGAGGCAGTCAAACAGTTTCAAACGAAATACAAGATTAAGGCAACAACAATAGGATATTTTGGAGAAACAACTAGAACAAAATTAAATTCACTCTATGGATGTAAATGTACTTCTTCTTGGCAGTCTGGTCCATGGAGTATTTGTGCAAATAGCATACAAACAAGAACAGTTGTTGATTTAAATAATTGCGGAACAACAACAAATAAGCCAGCAGAAAAGCAATCTTGTACAGTTAAGCCTATTGATGTTTCAGTTAATGCTTCTGATGGTCCTGTAGATATTTTTTTAACACTGGGGACAGGGGCTAGCGTGATTAATACGGGCATTCATTTATCTACAAGTGTAAATCTGCAATGGTCTGGGCCAAGTGTTTCTTCTTGCACAGCTTCTGACTCTTTAACTCCAACATTTTTTTCAGGGTACGTGTCTGCCAGCGGTTCACAAGTGGTTAATTTATCCGGAAATATAGCAGGAGATTCAAGTACTAATAAGGTTTCTGATACTTTTAAAATAAGTTGTATTTCAACTTTAACTGGTGCTAAGGTCAATGACAGTATAACAGTAAACGTCTTTTATACTGCAAGTTCAAATTGTACCACAAGCTGGAATTGCACTGCTTGGAGTAATTGTGCTAGCGGAAAACATTCTAGAACCTGCACAGACTCTAACGGCTGTGGGTCTTTGGTAAACAAGCCTGCAGTTTCTGAGTCTTGCACAGTTGTTGCTTGCAAACCTTCTTGGCAACCTGGCTCATGGAGTGATTGTGTGGGCGGCAAACAAACTCGAACTGTCATTGATACAAACAATTGTGGCACAACAACAGGAAAATTATCAACCAGCCAAACTTGTTGTGTAGCTAAATGCTTAGATCAGTCTGGTGATATATGGGCCATAAGTTGTTCGGGGACTCCAACAAAATGTGCTACAGGTAAAACGTGTGAAGAAACTTATAGCACTAGCAACGTTTATGTGGATGGGGTAGTCCAAACAACAAAAACTCTAACAGGAACGCATTGCATAACCCCGTAAATAAATTTACAGTTTAAAAAAGTCCAAGATTATTTCTTGGATTTTTTTTGTATTTTCCATTTAAAAAATTATACTTCGAAAGATTGGCCCATTGTGGGAATTTCTATGGGCAAGCCTGGATGAGACTTTTCCATTAAATCTTTAAAAATTGTTGCTTGGGGAAGCTCTGTATGAACTAAAAATAGTTTTTGCAAATTTTTGACGTGAGAAATATATGAAGACAAATCATTTTGGTCAGCATGAGCTGAAAATTCATGAAGAGTCTTTACTTGAGCTCTAATATTATATTCTTTGCCATAAATTTTTATTGGCGAAACATTTTCTTGAATTTTTCTACCTAAAGTATTTTCCGCCTGATAGCCTGTAATTAAGATTATATTCTGTGGATTCTCTATGTTATTTTTTAAGTGGTGCAAAACTCTTCCGCCTTCACACATCCCAGAAGCGGAAATTATCATCATAGGGCCAGGCTTATTGTTTAAAGATTTTGATTCTTCTATTGTGCGTACATAGGTTATATTATTTAGCAAAAATGGGGAAGCTCCGCGGTAACCAAAATCTTTTTGAAAATTACCATTAAAGTCTGTAACATATTTGGGGAAAATGTCTGTAATTTTTTCAGCTAGTGGGCTGTCTATATAAATTGGAATTGTGGGGATTGCTTTTTGGTTTATAAGTTTATGTAAAATATAAATAATATCTTGCGTTCTGCCCAATGAAAAAGCAGGAACAATAATTTTGCCTTTATTTTTTATCACTGTTGTAATTGCCCCTCTGAAGTTACCGGTTGCATCAGAAATTGGGTTGTGATTTTTATCACCATAGGTACATTCTGTAATAAGTGTATGGACATCTTCTTCAATATATTGTGGAGCTGGTAAAATGGGCGAGTTATCTCTACCTAAATCTCCAGTGAAAGCTAGGGTTTTTATTACTTGCCCTGAGCTTGCCGAAGGGTCGCCCTCTTTTATCTCTACATATATTATTGCAGACCCTAAAATATGACCTGCATCATAAAGTTTAAATCGTAAATTATCATTTAAAACAGTCCACTGGTTGCTGTGTTTAAAATAATCAATTGTTTCAAAATGTTTTACTGCATTTAAAACATCTTGTTCACTATATATCGGATAAATTTGGTCAGCAGGATTTTCTACGTGCTTGTTAAAATATAGGGCATCTTGTTTTTGAATTTCAGCAGCGTCTAGCATAATATATTTTGCTATTTCAGCTGTAGCTGGTGTGCAATAAATTTTTCCCTCAAAGCCATTTTTTACTAAAATGGGCAAGGTACCACAGTGGTCTAAGTGCGCATGGGAAAGTATAACAGCGTTTATGTCTTTAGCTTCAAAAGGGAGGGTGCTATTAAGCTTGTTTGAATCAGCTCTTTTCCCCTGATAGAACCCACAATCTAAGAGTAAATTATAGCCATTAGTTTGTATTAAGTGTTTAGAGCCTGTTACATTCTGGTCTGCTCCCAAAAAATTTATTTTCATTTATTTAGTAATTTAATTATCTTAAGCCATTTTAACATAGTGGAGCATAATATGCGAAACGAAATGTATCTTGATTGGATTAAATTTTTGTGTTAGAGTAATACTATTACGAATTAACGTAATTCGTGGGCCGTGGAGGAGTAGTACCTCGGCAGTCTCATAAGCTGCAGGCCCCCGTGCAATTCGGGGCGGCCCAACACTTCGACTCGCTTCGCTCGTTCAGTGCAGGCATTTGTCTATTCATTAATTATTTGTTATTAAAAGTAAATACTTAATGAGTCGAAGTGCCCTGAGCTTGTCGAAGGGCGTTCATTATGGAAAAATGGTTTACATATATTATTGAATGTGAGGATAAAAGTTTGTATACTGGATGTACAAATAATTTACAACGTAGGTTTGAGAATCACCGATCGGGAAATGGCGGCAGGTATACTGCTTCGCATAAAGTAGTAAAAATTTTATTTTTTGAAGAATGTCAAAGTAGAAGTGAAGCGTTAAAGAGAGAATCACAAATAAAGGGATGGCCACGAAGTAAAAAATTGCAGCTTATTGAGAGTCATAAAATGCCGGGGTAGCTCAGTTGGTGAGAGCGCAACACTCATAACGTTGAGGTCGTGGGTTCGACTCCCACCCTCGGCACAAATAAGATTGAAAATTTATCGCCTGTCGCCTACGCGAATTTGCGGGCTTTGCCTCGCCGAAGGTTCGCTATGGCGAACCACAGGCGGGCATAGTCCAGCCTGGTTTAAGACGCCTCCCTGTCACGGAGGAGATCGGGGGTTCAAATCCCCCTGCCCGCGCCATCAGTTTTAGTATCTAGTGATGCTGAGACCGTAGAAAAACCACCTTTTAATAGAGGTGGTTTTAGTTTGACTTTTATTTAATTTCGTTGTAATCTCTACATACCCACAACGTGGTGTTTTGGGCGAACTTTGAAAGAACAATAACGATGAAAAAGAATATTGTAATTTTTTCAATAACGGTATTAACGTATATAGCTAATGTAGGAGCAACTTCGACCATTTTTGATAGAGGCAAGCAACGCGGCGGTGTTCTTCGTAGAGCCCTTCTTGGACTCACCTTCGATGGCGGCGGATGTGGTGGCGATGGGCGCGATCAGCGCCCATGACTGGTATTTTCTCATGGCCGTTGTATTTTATTGTTTGGCGCTGGTCCACCTGGACTTCCTACGAGGAATCAGTGGTCGCAACCATAAAGTCCTAAAATACTTAGAACCTTGTGGTTGCGACCAGTAAGAGATTGTTGTTAATGAACTATGCTAAACATTATATTAAGTCTATAAAAAACAAAATAACATGTCAAGAGTTGTCGGCCCAAAAATTATTTGGTAGAATAAAAATATGAAAAAAGAAACTTTAATAACAATTGTTGCAATAATTATAATTATTGCATGCATAATTGTTGGAGTAGTATATGTGGTAAAGCCCAACCAGCAACCTACAAATACTGCCACGCCAACAACAAATAATCAGCCAGCAAATAATTCAACAACAAAAAATATGCAACACACAATAACAATAAAAACAAATATGGGTGACATAAGTTTTGTAACTTACGACGGTGACGCCCCAAACACAGTTAAAAATTTTATAACTTTAGCAGAAAAAGGTTTTTATAATGGCTTAACATTCCACAGGGTTATTCCAGGTTTTATGATTCAGGGCGGTGACCCCGTAGGCAATGGTACTGGCGGTCCAGGGTATAAATTTGATGATGAATTAAATCCACAAACAGATTCTTATAAAGCAGGGTATAAAAAAGGAGTTGTGGCAATGGCTAACGCCGGACCAAACACCAACGGTAGTCAGTTTTTCATAATGGTGTCTGATTATCCTTTACCAAATAATTATACAATTTTTGGTAAAGTAGTTTTGGGGCAAGATGTGGCAGACGCAATTTCAAAAGTGCAGACTGGGTCAAATGATATGCCAGCTTCAAAAGTCACAATGGAAAAAGTCACAGTAACCGAAAATAAATAAAAAAATGTCCGGCGATTTGCGGTCGCCGGACCTGTTAGGAGTTTGAAGTACGTTATCGTACCACAGCCGTTGCTTTTGCCACGGCTTTTGGATTGGTGGTAGCAGTAGCGGTAATTGTTGCTTTGCCAACAGATTTTGGCCAAACTCGGCCATCTGAATCAACATAGGCAATTGCCGGATTGCTAGACGCCCAAATGACGCCCGCAGTGATTGGATATCTTTCCATATCAACTGCGCTGGGGACTAATTGTTGGGGCGTGCCTGATGTCAATGACAAGTAGAATTTGGTTGGCGACAGTGTGATTGTTTTCAACACGGGCGATGTTCCCGAACCTGTCCTGAAGACATCATCAAACAAATAGCCGTTGAGTGATGCTGGTAATCCGCCACCAGAACTCAGTGGAATGTTTATGCTGGCTGGTACCAAATAAGCACGAACTTCTTCTGCATCCACATCCGAACCCCCGGTGGTCATGTAGGCGGTCCATGTGCCGCCTTTTTTGATGTCTGTTAACGGAGCAGCAAAGGTGGGTTTTGTCCACCAACCGCCGAAGACATTGATGTAAACAGCAATTTTCCAGTTTTTGTAATCAGCACCAATTCCATTAACGATGCCCGAGGCATAGCCCTGGGTACCAAGAGCTGGCGTTTTTTGGATAACAACATTGATTGGTGATTTCACTGTAAGCGCGGCTGGATCACTTGTTATGCCGTTGGCCGACGCAGTTATATTTGTGGTACCCGGGCTTATGGTTGTTATTAAACCGGTTGAACTAATTTTCGCAACCGCCGGATTACTGGAAGTCCACGTTAATTTAATGGGTGTAACAATGGTGTTTTGGTTTTGGTCAATTGCCGACGCAAGGAACTGTTGCTGTTTGTTTGCGCCATAAGATAGCGGTCCAGCAGGGTCGATTTCTATGGTTGTTAAAACCTGGGGACTTACTTGTGAGACACTAACAGAATCAACGCTCATAGACCAAACTTGATATTTTCCGAAGACGAAGCTGGAGTCATATGCATCGGTCCACGAAGAATCGGGAACCCATCCATTGAAATGGATGTACATAGGGCCCTTTGGTATGGGTGATTGGTTTGTGACTGTTCGCGCCAATATGCCATCAACATACCATGATACTTGGTTGGGTAACCAGACAATTTGATATGTATGATATCCTGAAGTGTTGCCACCTGCAGAATATTTAACAAATTGTGGGTTTCCAACTCCGAGCACTTCGTTGCCGTAGGTGTTGGTGTAGAAGCCTTCCGGGTGGTTTCCCATAAATTCAAAGTCAATTTCATCATGGCGTGTGTCGCTATACGAAACCGGCGGACTGTACAAAAAGAATGCAAAAACAGTTCCGCGACGGATAGTGTCCACTTTGAGTCGGGCTGTGATTGTAAGTCCGTTGCCCACAAAGAGCGGGCCGTTGCTGATGAGGTCGGTTCCGTCAAACCATGAACCTTCGCTATAACTATAGGAATCGATGGTGATATTTACGGTGCTGTTCCCAACAATTGGTAGATCTCCTGGGGCGGTGTTGAGAAAGGTGCGTCCAATATAGAAACCCTCATTCAAGCTTGGGATGTGCCAAAAGTTTGTATTGACTACCGGGTATTTTGCCCCGGGAGCGGCTGTGAAGTGGTCGGAGAAAATGGTGGTATCCCCGAATACAGTGGTTGTAAGAATTAATGCAATGGCGGTGGCGAAGGCGGTGGTTTTCATAACTGATTTGTGGTGATTTGAGAAAGCCCTTAGAAGCAAAAACCCTGTACACTCGTGCAGAGAATAATATTATTTCAAGGAGCCTTTTCGTAATTTAACCATATGAGATATTAGCCTTTTTGTCAACAGGGTATTTTTTAACTATTCTCGGTGTGATATAATTTATTCATTATGCAAATAAAAAAAATACCAATAGGTTCAATTCTAATAATAACAGCAGCTTTGTTGTGGGCAGTTGATGGGGTAATTCGCAGGAATTTATATTCATTACCGCCAATTACAATAATTTTCTTTGAGCATTTAATAGGATTAATTATTTTAACGCCTTTTGTTTTAAAATATGTTTTGAAAGCCAAGCTAACTGCTCGTGAATGGTGGCTGATAATTTTAATTGCAGTTTTGAGTGGGTTGTTAGGCACGCTGTGGTTTACAACAGCGCTTTTGAAAGTTTCATTTATTTCTTTCTCAGTTGTATTTTTATTGCAGAAACTTCAGCCAATTTTTGCTGTAAGTACAGCGTCAGTTTTTTTAAAAGAAAAACTTGATAAAAGATATATGGTTTGGGCAATCTTAGCTATAGTTTCTGCATATTTTGTTACTTTTCCAAATGGCTATATAAATCTTGCAACAGGTAGCGGCACAATAATAGCAGCACTTTATGCCTTAGGGGCAGCTTTTGCCTGGGGGACTTCAACAACATTTTCAAAAATGCTTTTAGGAAAAGTGCGTGCGGAAGTAAGTACTTTTTATAGGTTTTTATTTACAGCTATTATTGCTTTGCCAATTGTAATATTTTTTGGATACCGTGCTAGTTTGTTTGCTGTCACGCCACTCCAGTTTGGGTTATTTGTTTTGATAGCTGTTTCAACTGGAATGGTGGCATTGGTTATTTATTACAAGGGGCTAGCTAAGACCCCAGTTCATGTTTCAACAATTTTGGAACTTACTTTTCCATTTGTGGCAATTTTAATAGATATGACGCTGTATCATAATTTTTTAACTGTTTCGCAATGGGTGGCTGCTTGTTTGCTTATTTTTAGTATTTATAAAATTGCAAAATTAAGAGAAGTACAAATTTAAAATGATAAAAATTATTGGCACAGTAGTACGGGGTAAGCAAAAGGGCCGACAGCTTGGGTTTCCTACGGCTAATGTTGAAATAAAAAATATAGATTTGGAGCAAGGAATTTATGCGGGCACAATAATTGTTGGCGGGAAAAAACATGGCTGCGCAGTTTATTATTCGGGAGAAAAATTTATAGAAGCTTTTATTTTTGATTTTTCTGAAGATCTATATGGTAAAGAAGTAATTGTGGAAGTTTTGGAAAAAATTAGAGATAAGCAAATTTTTGAAACTAAAGCAGAGGCCATAGAACAAATCACAAAAGACACTACGGCGATTAAAGAGCTGTTACGAAAGTTGGGGTAGATATAGTATAAAAAATATGGTAGTATGTTTCTATGGCAGACGATGAGGTAATACTAAAATTTAGCAACGTCTCCTTTGAGTGGGGCCAGAACAAGCCAATTTTAAATGAGGCCAGTTTTTCTGTACGCAGAGGTTCAAAAATTACATTAATGGGGCAAAACGGGGCAGGCAAAAGCACAATTTTTAAACTAATAACTGGTGAGTCCCATCCGGAATCTGGAGCCATTAACTTAAATAAAAATTTAACAACAGCAACTGCTAAACAAGTAATCCCCAGAGAAGACTTAGAATTAACCGTTAAAGAGTTCTTTGAAAAATGTTTTACCGAAAAAGTATATGACATTGATAAAAAAATAGATGATATTTTAGAAGTAGTAAATTTTACAAGTCCTCACGACAGACTCCTCAAAAATCTTTCTGGCGGGCAACAGGCAAGAGTTCTTTTGGCAGGAGCTTTAATACAAAATCCAGATGTGCTTTTATTAGACGAACCTACAAATAATTTAGATAAAGCTGGCATAGAGCATTTAACAAAATTTATTCTTGAATATCCAAAAACTTGTATTGTTATTTCTCACGATGCGGATTTTTTAAATACTTTTACGCAAGGTGTTTTATATTTAGATATTTTTTCAAAAAAAGTTGAACAATATACTGGAGATTATTTTACCGTAGTAGAAGAAATAAAATTGCGCTTAGAAAGAGAAAGAATGAAAAACGCCAGATTAGAAAAAGATATTTCTCATAGAAAGGAACAGGCAAACTTTTTTGCACAAAAAGGTGGACACCTAAGAGATGTGTCTTCAAAAATGAGAAAAAAAATAGAAGAATTAGAGGGTGATATAGTTTCTTTGAGAAGGGAAGATAAAACAATAAAAAATTTCTCTATTCCTGCACAAAAAGATATTGGTGGAGTAATTTTGCAATTAGATTCTGTAGCAGTTTCAAAGAATCATAAATTTATAAATAAAAAAGTAAACATAACTTTAAATAAAAGAGAAAGGTTGTTGCTAACTGGCCCAAACGGAATTGGCAAAACAACTTTATTGGAGAAGTTAGCTTCTGGACATGCAAAAGGTGAACACATAAAAGCAGGAGTGAAAATTGGATATTACAGGCAAGATTTTTCTACCTTAGATTTTAATGCAACAGTATATCAAACTCTTATGAAAGCTCAAGATAGTGATGGAACAGAGCAGGGGCTAAGGGCTCATGCAGCAGGATTTTTACTGGATGCAGAAATATTAAAAGCTAAAATTGGCTCACTTTCTGAGGGGCAAAAAGGCTTGGTTGCTTTTGCGACAATAGCATTAGAAAAACCAGGGTTACTAATTTTAGACGAGCCAACAAACCATATTAATTTCAGGCACATTCCCGTAATTGCAAAAGCAATAAATAACTTTGAGGGAGCTATGATATTGGTAAGTCATGCGAAAGAATTTGTGGACACCATAAAATTTGATTATATTTTAGACTTAGGCTCTTTATAGAAAGAGCCTTTTTTGTGATAGAATAATAAAATATGGATAATTTAGAAAAAAATAAAAATCATAGAAGTATATTGTGTTGGACAGTGTTTATGGCCGTAGTCTTATCAGTCACCATATGTCTTCAACTTTATATTTGGACTGCAGAAAGAGAGATAAATTTACAATCTCTTTCTGTTGTTGCACCCGCGCCAAAGCCTATAAAAGTTGAAAAAAAAGTGTTTGGTTATTCTGTAAAAGGTAATCTAATAGAAGGCTATGAAATAGGATACGGAAAAGAAGCTATTTTGCTAATGGGCGCTATACACGGGAATGAGGTTGGTTCAGCGTATTTGCTTAATCGTTTGGTTTCTGAAATAAAATCTAATGTTAAAATTATTTCTAAAAATAAAAGAATAATTATTATTCCTGTTGTTAATCCAGATGGATATAATATACAGCAAAAATTTAATGCTAATGGAGTTAATTTAAATTTAAATTTTAATACTACGGGTTGGGCAAATTATGGTCCGCAGGGGACTTATGCTGGGCCAAAACCATTTTCTGAGCCAGAGAGTCAGATTGTTAAAAAAATTGTTGAAAGGTATAGGCCTATTATGATGATTTCTTATCACACTGCGGGAGGGATAGTTTCCCCAGAAGAGGGTGGGCCGTCGGCTATTTTAGGAAAATGGTATGCCCAAAAAACTGGTTACGAGTATTATGATGACGCCGCTGCTGCCGCTGACAATGTAGATTGGAATTTTCCAGGTACCTCTACAATGTGGTTTACGCGAACCACAGGTAAGCCTGCTATCACAGTAGAGCTTAGCCAAATAGATCAAGGTGATTGGGATATCAACAAAACAGCCCTAATGGGTATTGTTTCTTCAAGTACAAATATTTAATTTTTAATGGTTGTATTGTTTTTGTTAGTTATGATACAATAAAAATATGACAGCATTAGAAACATCTCAAATTATATTTAATTTAATTGTATCGCTTGCGGTTGTTTTGCTTACCACGCTTGTTAGCATAATTGCTTACGACATAATTAAATTAAGTAAGTCTCTTAAAAAATTAGTAGAGAGTATCAATAAGGGCTCTTCAGAAATCTATGAAAAGATAAATAAATCTTTAGAGGCGCTTTTCAGTTTATCTTTTATAACGAAATTTTTTAACAAAAAGAAAAAAGGTCGCTAAAAAATCGCTCGGCAACAATCTTTTCTTCGGTGGTCAGGCACTTCGTGTCTCTGAGACCTTCGAAAAGCTTATTGCCTCGCTTATAAACAAAATTATGGCAAAAAATAATGGTGCAATAAAAATGTTAGAAGGAGCAATTGCCGGACTAGCCTTGGGAGTTGCTGCTAGTATGTTTATGTCTTCAAAAAAAGGCAAAGAATTAAAAAATAACATTGCTGACATTTCTGCTGACTTTTATAAATATATTTCTCCAAAATTAAAGAAAGCTCAAAAAATGGGGGAGAAGCAGTACAAAGAATTTATGAAAAATTCAGTGGATCAATATGCAAAAGCAAAGAAACTTACTACAGCTATGACAGATGAATTGGTAAAAGAAGCCCAGCAAACCTGGAAGCACATCGCAAAACACATCTAGTATCTTCAAAAACCGCCCCGATGTACATCGGGACGGTTTTTTGGTATATTGATTACATGGAATATCCAATTAGAATTAATAAATATTTAAGAGATAAGGGCTTGGCCTCGCGACGTGAGTCTGATAAGCTTGTTGAGAGTGGGCTTGTTTTTATTAATGGAAAGCGCGTTGATAATGGAGCAATGGTTGCTGAAACTGATAAAGTAATGGTGAAAGAGCAAAAAGGCAAAGATAAAAAACAATATGTATATTTGGCATATTATAAGCCAAGAAATTTGCCAACTCAAGATTTGCCAGGTAAAAAAAGCGTAATTACAGAATGGAAGCCAAAAGGGCTTTATCCTGTTGGGAGGCTCGACAAAAGCTCAGAAGGTTTATTGTTGCTTACAAATGATGGCAGGTTTGCTAGAGAAGTTTTAGATACAAGTTCTAAATATGAAAAAGAATACGTAGTCACAGTAAAAGAGCCTTTAAGGATTGGTGTTGTTAGAATTTTTAACGAAGGTGTGGACACACAAGCTTTGGGGAAATTATTGCCTGCGAAAGCTCGGATTATAAATCCTTCAAAAATTCAGGTAGTTTTAAATGAGGGGAAACGCCATCAAATAAGGGTTATGTTTAACGAATTAAATTATACAATTTCTTCTTTAAAACGGGTTCGCATTGGTGAAATAAAAATAGGAACTTTAAAACCGGGTGAAACTCGCTCAATAAAGGGTATTTAATGAATAGAGATAAAATAATTGACTACATCAAAATTTTATCTTTGCCACTTTTCTTGGTGGTTTTATTTGTAATACAGAATGAAGCATTCAACTATTGGCTTAATATTTATTCAAAAACTTATTTTTTTAGATTGCTTTGGGTTACTTTTGGATTAGGGGTTGTTTTCTATGGGCCGGTGTTACTTTTTACTCCTCTGGGCATAGGAAAAAGAAGATACAAATATTGGTATCTTCTTTTAATTTCTTTTTTAATTTCTGCTATTTTTTTAGCGCAATTTTTGTATTATCGTTATTCGCAAAGTTTTTTACAATTTTCAGCAATAAAATATTTAGCACAAGCAGATAGTGTCTCAGGCACTGTTAAGGTTTTACTTACGCCAGAGCTTTTATTATTTTTTAGCAATACCATTTTAGTTTTAATTGTTTGGTTAATTTTTGCTAGGAAAAAAACTAAAGAATTATCTCTCCCTAATTGGGAAAAAGTAATTATAATTTTTGCAATGATGGCGATAGTATTTTTTGGATATAAATATTTATTGTATACAGAGAAAAAAGAGTGGGGAAGCACTAGCAGGCTTTATACAGATGTGTATGATTTAAAGGCTTTAGTTGGAAAAATGGGCATCATGAATTTTTTTCTTGAAGACGGATTTAAATATGCATTGCGAAGTAATTTAGTCGGTGAAGCCGATAAGACATTTTTAAAAACATTTGAACAAAATAGGATTGCTTCGCGCGTAGATTTACCAAAACCCGCCTTTGCCAAAGGCTTCGGTGAGGCAAAGGGGAAAAATTTAATAATTATTCAGGTTGAGTCTTTAGAGGATGCTGTTATCAACCAGACAATTGGTGGGCAAGAAATAACACCTAATTTAAATCAGCTAGCACGACAAGGTTTATATTTTAATAATTATTATACGCAAGTTGGCCCGGGTAACACAGCTGATGCCGAATTTTCCACAATGAACTCTTTATATCCATTGCCAGATGATGTTGTCTTCATAAACTACGCTAAAAATTCTTATAAAGCTTTGCCCAAAATTTTAGTAAATAATGGCTATCAGACTTTTGCCATGCATGGCGATGTACCAACATTTTGGAACAGGTCTAATATTTACCCTGGCTTGGGTTATCAAAAAGCATATGGTCTATCTGATTATAAAATTACAACCCCTGTTGGACAGGGGCCTTCTGCGCTGGGTGACGAAGATTTGTTTTTTCAATCATTGCCAAGGTTGCAAAGTTTCAAACAACCGTTTATGGCAACTTTAATAACAATGAGTTCCCACACGCCGTTTATTTTGCCTGAAAATTTGCAAACTCTAAACATTCCCGAAAAAACAAATTTAAACCAAATTCAGTGGGAATATTTACAAAGTATTCATTATACAGATAAAGCAATTGGTGAGTTTATAGATGGTTTAAAAAAGGACGGGCTTTATGACAATTCGTTAATTTTAATTTGGGGAGACCACGGCAGTTTTACAAATATTTCTTCTGTTGTTGGTGAAAATAAAATGTTGCCAGAATTGAGTAACAGCCAGGTGCCGTTAATTATTTTAAATTCTGGTTTTAAAAATCAAATAATGTCTGAGCCTGCAAGTCATTTAGATATTTATCCCACAATAACAAATTTATTGGGAATTAATCCACCAAAATCAATTTTGGGACAAGATTTATTAAACACAAAAACACCTGTTGAGACCCACTTTGAACTTGTTTCTGGTGGTATAGATGCAATTTTAACTCCAACTTTGTCATACGAGTCTGATGAAACAGGATTATTTTTGAATGGTTCATGCAAATCTGCAACAACAAAAAAATCTTTACCAATAACTGATTGCCAAAAAATTTACTCTGAACAATCAAATAATATAAAAGCCTCAAACATTATTGTTCGTGGCAACTTGCTATCTGCCATCTCTAAATAAATAGGATTTTGATATGGCGCCATCTTGGTACTGTTTTTTTCGTTTATAGCGGGAGTGATGCAGATGTATAGTTTGGAGATGATTGCCTGAAAAATTGACAGTAGGTTCCGGGGGGGGGGGTATTATTAGGTAATATAAATTTTTTTTATTAATGAAAAATAAAATATCTATAGCATCTTTTTTGGTGGCATATTGTTTAACGATAATATCCCCTTCTACATTAGCTGTCTCACTTAAGCCGGGTATTATGCCCACCATTCCGGCTATAATCCCTCAAGTAGTCGATATTTCTAAGGCGAATTTTTTAGCGCCTAATTTTCATGTTAGTAATTTAAATATTAATGAAATATCGGGAAGCGAAATAAAGGGTAATTTTACGACGACTAATCAAGAAAATTATTATACGGCAGACTTAAATTACGAAATGAAATTGTTTAAAGGCACAGATTTCCAAAGTTTAAAATTAATTGATCTCGTAGCTATAAGTGATCCATTTTTTATACAACCAAATGGAGAAGTCGCCAAATCTTTTGTATACAATTATCCACAAAATATTGTTAGCGGAGATTACACCTTAAGAATACAAATAATCACAGGTAGGGGTATGGAGCTCGGTTGGCAAGATAAAGTTATTTTGCTAAAAGGAAATAATAAATTTTTAGATATAGATTTTTTAACTGCTAAAGTTTTATCTGGAACAATTTCGGGAACTCCTTTAGAGGGCATAAACGTGGCCTCAACAGATGATGTTTCTGGCAGTTTAAAAGTCCAAAATACAGGTAAGGCAATTACTGTTGTTCCACAAATAAAAATTTACAAAAGGCAAATTAACATGCCCGTAGTAAAAGAATATAATGATTCGGCAATAACTTTTGCCAAAGGTGAAACAAAAACAGTAACTTTAAAAATGCCAAAATTAGATATACCAGAATCATATTTGGCTGAAGTTAAATTTTTTGAAAACAATCAGCAAGTTTCTGGTTTACAATATTTTAGATGGGTAGTGGAAGGTGACAGCGGGAAAATAATTTACATAAAAGCAGATAAAGATTTTTATAAAGCAGGAGACGCAATTAATTTAACAATTCAAACAGTTGGTCCTGCCGATGGCAGCAACGCAGGGACAGGCCAATTGCAAGTAATTGTTTCTGATAAAAACAAAAAACAAATTGCTAAAATTTTAAAAGATGTGTCGCTAACCGGCGGATTGCTTCCATCAATAATTTCAATTCCTGTTAAATATGATTTAGTTTCTCCAATAATTGACGTTAAACTAACTAAAGCAGGAAAAATATTAGATGAGCAGAATATTAATTTACCCGTATTTTCTTCAACAGCTATCCAATTAGAAAAACAGATATTGCAAAAAAAATCATCAAACATAAATTATTTAATATATGTGTTTGCGATCTTAGTTATCGTGGCTATTATTTTGATTTTCATATTTTATAAATTGAAATTTAGAAAAATTAAATGAAAATATCTCGCGCATTATTTTTTGCTATAATCACCTTCGCCTTAGGTTTTGCTGGCGTTGTTTCTGCTGCTCCTCCCGCTCCTGGGAAGCCTATTTTACAAAATACCAATAATCCAAATGTCACAAGTCTTACAAATCCAACATTTACAGTTTCCTGTGAAACTGGTGATGATGTTTATTTAATGTCAGACGGAAATGGTATAGGAGTATCACCAGACTATGTTTTTGGTAGATGTGCAAGCGGGTTGGTAGCCCTTACAGTGCCCAGTGGTAAATTGAGTACAGGGGTAGTACACAATATAACTGCCATTCAATACAGGTTGCCATACGATTTTTATGGTTCATATCCTAACAATTTATCTCCAAGTTCGCCAGCTCTTTCATTGACTATAAATATAAGCACGGGTACGAGCGGAGGCACATTCCCTGTCAATCCTACTAGTTTTCCTGATATTTGCAGTCTCAAGTCTCTTTATAGCTTACCTAATCTATCTGGAGCTTGTAATTCCAGCTGTCCTTACGGGAGTCAGAAATGCACCATGACAGACGCGTATGGTGATTGTACGCTATCTACGCCATGCTGTACGCCAAATAGATATTGTCCCAATAAAGGTACTATCAACTCTACAAATTGTGGTGGCGTAGAATATACAAACGTGCCACTTTATTATAATGGTTCTTTTGCTTACTCATATGATTCCTGTGGCGCATATAATAGTGGCACATGGAGTCCCGATAGTACTTATAGTAGTCGCCTTTCACTAGTTATAAACCAAGGGCCAACAGCAAATGCTGAATATTGCCCAGGTGATCATATACCTACTAGTGGATCAGCAACAATAACCGCATGTAGCAATTCCGTAGCCCCACTTGTGGAGGTTTGTTTCGACACCAGTAGTTGCGTTGCTATTACAGGTATCTCTAATAACTTTAATGGAGGGATCACTTGGGATTCATATTGGGCTGTTGGTGGGGGAAGTGGTGAAGCAGCCTTTGCAGGTTTAAGATATATTGAACCTTTTCAATATAAAACTTCTGGACTCCCGGTAGAAACTGATTTAGGAGATGTCGAGACGCCTATTTATATAGGGCACGCTGGTCATTGTGGTACAGCCACAACGGGCGGGGGCACATATTCTTCGGCGCCACCCACTAATACTCTTTGTGACCAAAGCAGAAATTATGGAAATACAACTCCTACACACAGTGGTAGTCTATGGAGTTGGACATGTAAGGGAGCTACTGGAAGTTGTGCAGGGCAAGACCAAGCTTGCACAGCACTATATCAGTATCAGGCGCCCCTTGTTGCGACCTGTTCGGTTTCTCCAGATTCTGCATGTGCAGGAACCTCGGTAACTTGGACAGCATCTGCTAGCGGAGGCACAGGTTCTTATTCTAGCTATTATTGGAGTGGAACGGAGAGTTTTTATGGGCAGAGTGTTAACAAAACTTATTCAATATCTAATGGATTGTCATCAACCAAAACAGAACATGTCACAGTGACCGACTCTTCGGGTAACTCTGCAACTAGCGCCTCTTGTGTTGCTACAATAAACCCAGCTGTTGTAATTTGTGGAAATGCAGAGGGTGGTTATTTGGCTGGAGAAGATTTTCCACGAGAACCATGGGATTACCCTTACAACTATTGTGCGATAGGAACTTTCACGCCCTCAGCCTCAACCTACACTTATAGAGTGCGTGCAATAAATAAAAATACTCAAACAGGCGCTGATCAAATTGGGAATTGGTCAAATGTTGTTAATGCTACACCGCCTTCACAATAAAAATACTATTTTAAAATAGTATTTGTGAAAATCGGCGCTTGTGCCGATTTTTTGTTGTGGTAAAATACAGTGTCACCATACAATTATGATAAATAAAGGAATTGCCACATTTACTTTAGATTACGGAAAATGCCCGAAGTGGCTTTTTGACCGAATGGTTTTGTTGTCCAAAAGAATGATTTATGCAATTATTGCCGAAGAAGGGCCAGATGAATTTATTAAAAGAATTTCAGACCCTGTTTGGTTTCAACCTTTGGGTACAGTTTTGGCTTTTGATTGGAACGCTTCTGGTTTAACAACAATTTTAACAGCAGCTCTAAAAGAGGCAATACGCGGAAGTAAAAAAGATTTGGGTATTTTTATTTGTGGAGGAAAAGGAAAAACAAGTTTAAAAACACCAGAACAAATTTTAACTTGGGCTGAAAGAATTTCAATGCCAGAAGAATCAGCCAACGCCTTAGTTTACAATTCAAAAATGGCGGCAAAAGTTGATAGCTCTCTTGTACAAGATGGTTTTCAAATTTATCACCATTGTTTTTTCTTTTCTAAAAATGGTGCATGGACTGTTGTGCAACAGGGCATGAATGTAGAAGAACAATCAGCAAGAAGATATCACTGGTATTCAAAAGATTTAACAGATTTAATTCAAGAGCCGCACTCAGGAATTTCTTCTGAAGTAAAAATTAAAGAAGTTTTAAATATGACCTCAAACAAAAGTGAAAAAAATAGGGGACTAAGTACAGAGCTTGTTTCGCAAAGTTTTAATACTTTGATGAAAGACATAACTTTGTTGCGAAAATATTTTACGCCATTGTCGCAAATGGTTGCTGTGCAAGACGGGAAGGAGCAATTGACGCTTTTAAACTTGGAAAATAAAGAATTTAATTGGCACCCCGTTGTTACAGAAGACTTTTCAAAATCAAAATATTTAGAAAAAATTTTATGGAGACTGTGTGACCAACAACCAGAAAATTATGAAAAACTTTTAGCAACTCCAGGCGTTGGCCCAAAAACTATAAGAGCCTTGGCCTTGGTTTCTGAAGTAATTTATGGAGCAAAACCTTCTTATGAAGATCCTGCTAGGTATTCTTTTGCTCATGGTGGAAAAGACGCCACGCCTTATCCTGTTGACACAGAAACTTACGACCAAACTATAGAAGGTCTTAAAAAGTTTATAAAACCTTGACACATATAAAATTAGAGATAATGTTAAGCTAAATAGTAAATAATTATAAAAATATGATAAACGTTAAAAAGTTAAGTTTTGTATTAATATTAACAGCAATATTGTTTGTAACTTCGGGCGTGGCGGTTTTTGCTCAATGGGTTGGCGGGGTTACTGTGCAAACAAATTTGCCAACAAATGTTTCTAATTATCAGACAACGCTTAATGGTAATTTATCTATCCCGTACATAAGCAATTCGAATTATGTATATTTTCAATGGGGTACAACTAATGGATATGGTAATCAAACAAATCAACAATATTTAAACAATGGTTCTTTTAGCCAAGTTATTTCTGGATTAAATTATAATACATCCTATCATTATAGGGCCGTGGCGCAGGGTAGTTTCGGAACTGTTTATGGCCAAGATGTGGTTTTCTATATGGGGCAACAAGAGGTTAGCGGATCAAATTATGTGCAAACAAATTTACCAACAAACATCTTTGATACGGGTGCTACTTTTAATGGTTATTTGTATGGAAGTTCTCAGTCAACAAATTATGCATATTTTCAGTGGGGCACAACTCAAGGTTATGGATATGAAACGCCCAAAACCACAATTGGTTATTCTGGATCATTCTCGCAAACTATGGGGAATTTGACGCCCAATACAATATATCACTACAGAGCTGTATCACAAAGTGGATATTATGGGACTACAATCTATGGCCCAGATGTTGTGTTTACAACTTATGGCGGTACGGTCTATGTACCACCAATTGTTTATAATTACACTGGCGGTGGGCAGGTGCTTGGAGTTAGTACTGTTGATACGGGATTAACTAATAATTTTTTTACAGATTCATTTTTTATGCCGTTGCTGATTATTATTTTAAGTCTATGGTTATATTTTTCGGGTAGAGTGGACAAGTTAGCTAATAGATTAAAATTAAAATTTAGAAAATAAAAAAGGGGGTTTTGCCCCTTTTTTGTTACTCATAAATTTGTTAATATAGTTAAATATGGAAATAGAATACGAAGCAACATTTACTAACATAAATAAGGACGAGTACAGGAAGAAATTAGAAGGAATTGGCGCAAAATTATTGAAATCAGAATTTTTACAAAAAAGGGTAGTCTTTGAATTACCAAAAGGTCATGAAATTAAAGGAGGCTGGCTTAGAGTAAGAGACGAAGGTGACAAAATAACAATGAGTTTAAAGATAGTTGATGGCAATAAAATAGAAAATCAAAAGGAGCTATGTTTGAGAGTAGATAATTTTGAACATGCAACGGAATTTTTAATTAGTATTGGATGTACTAAAAAGGGTTACCAGGAAAGTAAACGAGAGTTATGGGTTTTAAATGGAGTGGAAATAACAATTGATGAATGGCCGTTTTTGGAGCCATATTTAGAAATAGAAGGGAAGTCCGAAAAAGAAGTTAAAAATGTTTCTGAAAAACTTGGGCTAGATTATTCTACTGCGATGTTTTGCGCGGTAGATACTATTTATAGTAAAAAATATAATTTGCCAGAGAATGTAATTGATAATAATATTTCAAAAATTATTTTTGGTGGAGAAAATCCGTTTATAAATTATAAAGATAAAAATGGCAATTGATTTGAATAAATTAAATAAAGAGCAAAAAGAAGCTGTGTTGCACGACAAGGGTCCGCTTTTAATTGTAGCAGGAGCTGGCACAGGGAAGACAACAGTTATAACCCAGCGCATAGTTAATTTAATTGAGCAAAAGCTAGCTAGGCCAGAAGAAATTTTAGCGGTTACTTTCACTGAAAAAGCCGCACTTGAAATGGAAGAAAGGGTTGATAGGCTTTTAGATTATGGTTATACGGATCTGTGGATTTCAACCTTTCATGCTTTTTGCGAAAAAGTTTTAAGAGAAAATGCGCTAGATATTGGTTTGGCTCCTAACTTTAAAATGTTAGATGGAACAGCCTCTTGGCTTTTAGCTAGGCAAAATTTAGATAAGTTTGATTTAAAATATTATAAATCTTTGGGAAATCCTACGAAGTTTATTCAAGCTTTAATTTCTCATTTTTCTCATTGCAAAGACCAAGAAGTATATCCAGAAAATTATTTAGAATATGCCAACACCCTAAAAACTACTAATGACGACATAGAGGGTCAAGAAACAGAAAGAGTCAAAGAGGTCGCAAACGCTTACCGTGTTTACCAGCAAATTTTGTTAGATAACGGCTCTTTAGACTTTGGAGACTTAATAAACTATTGTTTAAAACTATTCAAAAAACGACCTTTAATTTTAAAAAAATACAGAGAAAAATTTAAATATATTTTAGTTGATGAATTCCAAGATACTAATTGGGCTCAATATGAATTAATCAAGATATTAGCGGAGCCAGAAAATAATTTAACTGTTTGCGCTGATGATGACCAGGCAATATACAGATGGCGCGGAGCTTCTTTTTCCAACATCATAAAATTCAAAGAAGATTTTCCCGAGGCTAAACAAATTTCCCTTATAAATAATTATAGGTCTAGCCAAAACATTTTAGACCAGTCATATAATTTTATAAAACAAAATGATCCAGATAGACTAGAATTTAGAATTAAAATAAATAAAAAATTAGTTGCTAATATTCCAGAAAAAGGAACTATAAAACATATTCACTGTAAAACTTTGGAGCAGGAAGTTGGACAAGTTGTAAAGAAAATTTTGGAAATTAAAAAAAGCGATAAAAAGATTTCATACAGCGAATTTGCAATTTTAGTTAGGGCAAATGATTCAGCAATTCCATTTATTAGAGCCTTAGAGCGTGCACAATTGCCGTATCAATTTTTAGCTTCAAGGGGTCTTTATTCTAAGCCAGTAGTTTTAGATATAATTTCTTATTTTAAAATATTAGATAATTATCATGAAGGAATTGCAACATACAGAATTTTAAGTTTGCCATTTTTAGAAATTGATAATGCAGACATAGCTACAATAACTCAATATAGCCACAAAAAAACAAAGTCTTTATTTGAGTCGCTACAGGAATTAACTCTTATTGCCGGTATATCTAAAAATACACACGAGAAAGTGGCTTTTCTATTAAGTTTGATACAAAAACATAGCGAAATGGCGAGAGACAAGGGGGTCTCAGAGGTTTTAGTCAATTTTTTAGTTGACTCAGGATACTTAGAATATATTAAAGATGACCAAGATAAAATAGATTTAGTAAACCAATTTTTAAAGAAAACAAAACAATTTGAAGATAATAACTTAGAGCCAACCTTGAAGAGCTTTATGGAGCAAATGACCCTTGAAATTGAATCTGGTGAGGAGGGCAAATTGGAATTTGACCCAGAACAGGGCCCTGACATGATTAAAGTAATGACAATCCACGGAGCTAAAGGATTAGAGTTTAAATATGTATTTTTAGTAGGCATGGTAGACAGAAGATTTCCAACAGACCAAAGAAAAGACCCAATAGAATTACCAGATGCTCTTATTAAAGACATAAAACCAACTGGAGATGTCCACTTGCAGGAAGAAAGAAGGCTTTGTTATGTTGCCATGACTAGGGCTAAAAATGGTCTTTACTTTACTTCAGCAGATGATTACGGTGGACAAAGAAAAAAGAAATTATCTAGATTTTTAACAGAAATGGGATATAAACAAGAAGATTTATCTTCGGTTGCGGAAAGTGAATTATTAAAAGAAAGAAATAAGGTCATAGCAATAAAGCCAAAATATTCTTATGCTATTCCAGATCATTTTTCTTTTTCTCAATTAGCTATTTATGAAAAATGTCCGTTACAATATAAATTTCAATATATATTAAAAATTCCTCAAAAAGGAAAAGCAGTTTTTTCTTTTGGAAGTACAGTGCACAACACTTTCCACCAATTTTTAAAACTAGTTAATGAAAATCCCTCCTCCGCCGAGGCTACGGAAGGGTCGCTCAAAAATTTAAGAGAAATTTATGAGCGAAATTGGATTGATGAATGGTATGAATCTAAAAAACAAAAACAAGATTATAGAAAAAATGGTGAAAGAATAATAAAAAATTTTTATGATAATTTTTTAAAAAATCCGCCCAAACTTTTGGAGATTAATGGTTCACTAGCGCTTGAAACTCCTTTTAATTTAAAAATTGGGGAAGACACAATTTATGGAAGAATAGATAGAATTGATAATAATGATGGCGAGATTGAAATTATAGATTACAAAACCGGCAAACCCAAAGAAAAGCTAACCCCAGAAGAAAAGGAGCAACTTTTAATATACCAAATGGCTGCCCAAGAAGTTTTGGATATAAAACCCCACAAGCTTACTTATCATTATTTAGAAGAAGATAAGAAAATTTCATTTTTGGGGACAGAGCACGAAATAGAAAATTTGAGAGAAAAAATAAAAGGAATAATTAAAAAAATTAAAAATAACGAGTTTGATGCAAAGCCAGGTTTTAATTGTGAGTATTGCGACTTTAAAGACTTGTGTGATTTTGCCCAAAGATAGGAACTATTTTTGTTATTCCTACGTATTAATATAATAAAAAATAAATATTAAAATGAAAGAAATCATAAAAGATGAGTTTGGTCCAGAATATGTAATAAATATTTATGACCCTAAATTAAAAATGGAGGGTTTTTTAGTTATTGACAACACTGTGTTGGGGCCGGGAAAGGGTGGAATAAGAATGACTGAAAATGTAACACCAGAAGAAGTTTTTAGGCTAGCAAGAACAATGACTTTTAAAAATGCTTTAGCAGACCTGCCTTTTGGTGGAGCTAAAGCGGGGATAGTTTGGAAGGGTGGAAGTGATGAATTAAAAAAGCAGTTTATACAAAGCTTTGCAAAATCAATTAAGCTTTTAACGCCTAAAAAATATATTGCCGCTCCAGACGTTTATACAGGAGAGAAGGAAATGCAGTGGTTTGTAGAGGCCACAGGAGATTGGAGGTCTGCTACGGGAAAGCCAGCCACTTACTGCATGAGAGCATTTGGTAAAAAGGGCGAAAGATGTGGCATCCCTCACGAGTATGGAAGCACGGGATTTGGAGTTGCAAAAACAGCAGAAGCTGCTGCTGAAATTTTAGGAATAAATATTGAGGGTGCTAAAGTTGCCATACATGGTTTTGGAAATGTTGGAACTTTTGCTTATAAATTTTTAACAGAAATGGGAGCAAAGGTTATTGTTTTAGCAGATCATGAAGCTGCTATTTATGAGGAGAATGGTTTTGATCATAAATTAATTTCAGAAATTATCAAAGACAGAAAAACTTTAAAACATTATCCCCATGGTCAAAAAATTCCTGCAGAAAAATTTTGGGAAATTGAAACAGACATTTTAATCCCTGCATCAATTACAAACGTAATTAATGAAAGTAATAAAAATAAAATTAAAACAAGATTAATTGTTGAGGCGGGCAATATTCCTATGTCTGAAGAAACAGAGAAAGAGTTTTTTAAAAAAGGAATTCCCGTGGTGCCAGATTTTATTGCTAATGCTGGTGGAGTTATTTCTTCATATGCAGAATACAGGGGTTATAATCCTAAAAGAATGATGGAAACAATAGAGAAAAAAATAACGAAAAATGTTAAGATTATAATGAAGAAGAGCATTAAGGAAAAAAAGGATCCGCGCGACGTGGGTTTAGAAATAGCTATTAATAGAATTACAAAAAAGCATGGAAACAATTAATTTTGATGATTTTAAAAAATTAGACATAAGAATGGGCAAGATTCTCTCGGCTGAAAGAATTGAAGGGTCTGATAAATTACTAAAATTAGAGGTTGATTTTGGGGAAGACAGGCGTCAAATATTGGCTGGAATAGCCCAATTTTATGCCCCAGAGTCACTTGTGGGGAAAGAGTGTCCTTTTGCCTATAACCTAGCCCCGCGCGTCATGAAGGGGCTAGAGAGCCAAGGGATGCTTATGTGCCCCTCAGATGAGGCTGGCAGACCAGTATTATTACACCCCGATAAAGAGGTGCTTGCGGGTAGTATAATTAAATAGTTAATATGGTACAAGATAAATACAATGCAGTTTGGGTTTCTCATTCTTCAATTGGTGACTTTTTAAAGTGTCCAAGGCTTTATTTTTTACATAATGTTTATAAAAATGAACTTGGAAGAAAAATAAATCTAACTAGCCCAGCTCTTTCTTTGGGAATTGCTGTTCACGAAACAATTGAGGGGTTGTCAAAATATAAAGTTGAGGAAAGATTTTTTAAATCCCTAGAAGAAACATTTGAGGAGGAATGGGTAAAAGTTTCTGGTAGAAAAGGTGGTTTTAAAACAGAACAAGAAGAAGCCGAGGCCAAAGAACGTGGCAGAAAAATGGTTTTAAGAGTTGAAAAAAACCCAGGGCCACTTGCAAATAAAACAATAAAACTTGCACCTGCTCATAACAATATGCCACCAAATTTCTTTTTGTCTGAAGAAGAAAATATTATTTTAAATGGTAAAATTGATTGGATAGAATATGTTCCAGAAGATGATAGTATTAGAGTTATTGATTTTAAAACTGGGAAAAATGAAGAAAAAGCAGATTCTTTACAACTTCCAATTTATTTGTTGCTTTTAAATAATCTACAAAAAAGAAAAGTGTCTGGAGCTGCATATTGGTATTTAGATATGGCTGATAAACCAGTTGCAGTTAATTTACCAAATGCTGACAAGGCTCACGCACAAGTTTTAGAAATTGCCAGAAGAATTAAAACAGCCAGAGAAAACCAAGAATTTAGTTGTCCAAGGGGGCCACAAGGATGTTTCGCCTGTAAGCCATTTGAAAAGATTTTAAAAGGTGAAGCAGAATATATTGGTGTTGGAGGTTATGGCCAAGATATGTATATAATTTAAAAATATTAATTGTCCCAAAAATATGAGTAAAAAAATTTTATTAGTTTCTGGTTTGGCGGTTTTATTAGGTGGATTTTTTGTATATGAAAAATTTGTTGTAACTCCATCAAACCAAACTCCAATTATAAATAATGATCAGACTCAGGTGTCAGGGAATAATCCGCCACCACAAAATACAACACCAGTTGTCCCCACAACCCCTGTTGCGCCAGTTGCTTCTGGGTTTAAAAATGGGACTTACACTGGAGGCGTAGCCCAATCAATGTATGGGCCGGTCCAAGCACAAATTGTTGTTAGCTCTGGCAAAATTGTGAATGTTAATTTTTTACAATATCCTAATGATAGGCCTGCTAGCTTAAGAAAAAGCCAAATGGCTATGCCAGTAATTAAACAAGAGGTGATTCAAAGCCAAAGTGCAAACGTAAACACAGTGTCAGGGGCAACAGAAACAAGTTATTATTTTATTCAATCAATATCATCAGCGCTGAGCCAAGCGTCATAATGAAAGAAACAAGATTATTAATGGGCATGCCCATAACAATAGAAATTGTTGATGAAGCAGTAAACAAAGAAATATTTGAAAAGGCTTTTGAATATTTTGGATATATAGATAAAACTTTTAGTCCATTTAAGCCAGATAGCGAAATTTCAAAAATAAATCGCAAAGAAATTATAGAAAGTGATTGGAACAAAGATATAAAAGAAGTTTTTTTGCTTGCTGAAAAAACCAAACAAGAAACAAAAGGATATTTTGATATTGTAGATAATAATGGGAAGTACAATCCTTCTGGCATTGTAAAGGGTTGGGCGATATTAAAAGCATCACAACTAATAAAAGACCTGGGGTTCAACAATTTTTATGTTAATGCTGGCGGAGATGTACAATTTTTTGGAAAAAATAATGATGGCAAAACCTGGAGTATTGGGATAAAAAATCCGTTTAATCAAAAAGAAATAGTTAAGGTAGTTTATTTAAAAGACGGCAATGGGATTGCCACGTCTGGAAATTATATTAGGGGAGATCATATTTATAATCCTAATGATAGAAAAGAAAAAATTGAAGATATTGTTAGTTTTACTGTAATAGGCCCAGACGTTTGTGAAGCTGATAGGTTTGCAACAGCAGTTTTTGCAATGGGGAGAGATGGAATAAATTTTTTAAATGAAATGCCAGAATATGCTGGATACATGATAAACAAAAATGGCATAGCTTATATGACTAATAATTTTGATAAATACACAAATGAAAATTTTTAAAATAATTGATGATTTTCTAAATAAAACAACAATGTACAGGCTTACCCTGTATGGCGTTGTTTCTTTGTGGTTTTTAGCATTATTTTTTAGCGTGGTTGGAATTTTACACTACAACCCCATTGATTTGGTGGTTACCCTAGCACTGGCATTTGGGATTTGCGTGTTGGTTAATGAAGTTTTTGCTAGAACTTTTGGCGCACCATCAAATAATGAATCTGTATATATAACAGCCTTTATTCTAGCTTCTATAATTTCTCCAATAAGTTCTTTGCCAGATTTCTATTTTTTACTTTGGGCTTGCATTCTAGCAATGGCTACAAAATATATTTTAGCTATTGGTAAAAAACATATTTTTAACCCCGCTGCTGCGGGAGTTGTTTTGGCGTCTCTAGTTTCTGGGGGCGCCGCAACGTGGTGGATGGGAACCATTTATATGGCTCCGTTTGTTTTAATTGTAGGAATACTTATATGTAAAAAAATTAAAAGGTTTGATTTATTTTTAAGTTTTATAGTATCTTCGTTTGTTTTCATTATTGGTTATGATATTTTTGTAGGTCAAAATTTTATCTCGGCAATTGGTAGTACCTTATTTAATTCACCAATTATTTATTTAGGATCTGTTATGTTAACAGAACCCATGACAACTCCGCCAATCAAAAAATCAAGAATAATTTATGGGGCATTGATTGGATTTTTAGGGGATCCATTTATAAATATAGCAGGATTTTATTCTACACCAGAGATTGCATTGGTTTTAGGAAACATTTATTCCTATGCTGTAAGTTCAAAACGAAAACTTATATTAAAATTAAAAAAAAAGAATAAAATTGCAAACGAAACATATGACTTTGTATTCTTGTCAAATCAAAAATTCAATTATAAGCCAGGGCAATATTTGGAATGGACTTTACCGCACGAGAAAATAGATAATAGGGGAATGAGGAGGTATTTTACTGTTGCCTCTTCGCCAACAGAAAAAGAAATTATAATGGGTGTTAAGTTTTACGATAACCCTAGTTCTTACAAGCAATCGCTAATTTCTTTGGGCGAACAGGGTACAATTGTTGCTTCGCAATTGGCAGGAGATTTCACTTTACCAGAAGATAAAAATAAAAAATTAGTTTTTATTGCTGGAGGCATAGGGGTTACTCCTTTTAGAAGTATGATAAAATATCTTATTGATAAGAATGAGAAAAGAGATATCACAATTTTTTATTCTAATAAAGGCATATCAGATATCACTTATAAAGATATTTTTGATGAAGCTTTTTTAAATCTTGGGATTAAAACAATTTATTGTTTGAGTGACTCGGAAAGCACGCCGAAAGATTGGAGTGGAGAAAAAGGCTTTATAACGCCAGAAATGATCAGAAAATATGTTCCTGATTTTGCACAAAGAACTTTTTATATGTCTGGACCAAGGTCTATGATACTTGCTTTCCAGGATTCTCTTGGTAAGATGGGCATTCCTAAGAATCGCATAAAAACAGACTTCTTTCCGGGGTTTGTATAATCCTATGTTAGAAACTCTTGAAGACAAAGAATTAATAAAAAAATATTTGAAAGGCGAAGCACGAGCCTTTGATTTTTTGGTTGAAAAGAATTTAAAATTAATTTATAATTTTGTATATAAAAATGTTGGCAATGAAGCTAGCGCAGAAGATATAACTCAAGAAGTTTTTATTAAAGTTTGGAAGAATATCAAAAAATTTGACCAAACTAAAAGCTTTAAGCCGTGGATTTTCCAAATAGCCAAAAATACTTCGATTGATTTTTTAAGAAAAAAGAAGAGCATACCATTTTCTAAATTTGAAAATGAAAAAGGGCAAAATGTGTTGGTTGAGAACACACCAGCTAAGCCTACCAATTTATTAGAAAATTTAAGTGATAAAAAAACATTGGCAACCGCAATGCACAATTTGTCTGAGAAGGAGCAAAAACTTATTAATCTCCGGCATGCAGAGGGGCTTAGTTTTAAAGAAATTGCAGGACGGCTTAAGGAATCAGTGAACACAATAAAGAGCAGGTATCGTAGAAGTCTTTCTAATTTAAGGAAAAATATACACAAATAAGCACCAAAATACCATATTCAAGCGTAATAATAATATAAAACATGGAAAACTCCTACATAGAGCCTCCCCAAGAATTATTAGGAAGAATATTAAAACGCATTCATAACGAAGAGCGTCTTTTAGTTTTAAGAAGAATTTTTATATTTTCAGCCATGTTGCTGACTTCTTTAGCGGCATTTATTCCAACACTTAAAATACTTTTTTCTGATTTTAACAAATCAGGATTTATCAGCTTCTCTTCTTTGGCTTTCTCGGATTTTTCTTCAGTTGTAGCCAATTGGCAAAGCTTTACAATGATTTTGTTGGAATCTTTGCCAGCGGTAAGTTTGGCATTATTTTTGGCAGTTTTATTAACATTTTTGCAATCAGCAAAGTCTTTAACAAAAAATATTAAAACAATATCTGGCATAAGCCATTTAAAAATTGCTGGATAAAAATAAATGGACACAGACAAATTTTTTCAATCTAAATTATTCAAGGGAATAATAATAGGAATGTTGGGGGTAATAATATTAACCTTTGTTTTTGGCTTAGGAGTTTTTGTTGGCGAAAAGCGCGCAGAGTTTTCTTTTAAGTGGGCTGATGAATATCATAATAATTTTGGTGGTCCAAAGGGTGGTTTTTTGGGTGGAATGATGAGTCAAGAGTTTACTGAAGCAAACGGAGTGTTTGGGCAAATTATAAAAGTTAATTCACAATCTCTAACTATAAAAGGAAAAGATAATGTTGAAAAAATAATTTTAGTAACTGATAAAACAATAATTGTTTATCAAAGGAAAAATATAAAATTACTCGAACTCAAAGTTGGGGATAGTGCAGTTGTTGTAGGAGAACCCAACAACTCTGGACAAATAGAAGCAGAGCTTATTAGGGTTATGCCTGCGCCCGTTATAACGCCCAAATTATAAGCATTCTTATTCTTAATAAAATTAAATTTTTTTAAAATGAATTTTTTAGTAAAAATAAAAGAAATTGTTTTTAAATATAAAAAAACAAGTATAATTATAATTTTATTTTTATTAGGTGGTGGATATTTCTGGTACCAACCAATAGCCAGTAATAGTGGAACAAATAAATATGTTTTAGCTGAGGTCGCAAAAGCAACTATAGTTTCTTCAATATCAGGCACTGGACAAGTTTCGGCCTCTAGTCAACTTGATATTAAGCCCCAAGTCTCAGGAAACCTTGTTTACGTTAATATTACGAAAAATATGTCTGTTAAAGCAGGTACGCTTTTGGCGCAAGTAGAATCAAGGGATGCTCAGATGGTTATGCAAAGTGCACAAAATGATTTAGCAAGCGCTCAATTATCTTCTCAAGACATAAGCGGAACAGCTAGGGATGCGCTTGACGCCTCATACAGTAGTGGCCTTGATAGCTTAACAAACACCTTTAATGATTTAACATCTATGAAAGCTAGTTTGGACGCAATTTTTTTGCAGAGCAGTTATAAGGGAAGCGACAGTGATATGAGTTATTATTTGAATTTTGTAAAATATTATGATAGCAGTAGTTCGAGCGAGTTGAGTTATTGGACAACCGATGCAAAACAGAAATATAATGACTTGCAGAGTAAGCTAGATTCGATTGAGGAGGTAGCATGGACTTTAAATAAAAATTCTCCGTCCTCTCAAATAGAAAATGCTATTAATCAAAGCTATACAGCCAATAATAATTTTTTAGATTTGATAAGGCAAGCTTCAAATCTCATACAAAGATATCAAAAGATTCTTTTAACACAAAGTCTAACAACGCCAATTTCAGTTAGTACAACTACTTCGCAGGCAACTCAGTTGAGTAGTGCCTTGGCATTGCTTGTTAAAGACGTCACCGCACTTTCAACTGCTAAAACAAATATAACTACTCAAAAACAAACATACTCTAAGGTAGGAGTTAATACGCAGGCGCAAAATCTTAATATATTGCAATATCAAAATGCGTTGGCTGATGCTAAAGATGCTTTGGCTAAATATTATGTGTATGCACCCATGGACGGAATTATATCTTCAACTGATTCAACAACAAAAGTTGGAGATGCGGTTTCTTCTGGTACTGTTTTAGGTTCTATGATTGCTAATCAAAATATTATCCAGCTTTCTTTGAATGAAGTTGATGTTGTAAAAGTAAAAACAGGAGAAAAGGTAGCAATAACTTTTGATGCTTTGCCAGATATTACTGCAACGGGGTATGTTGCAGATGTAGACACAGTGGGAACTGTGAGTCAAGGGGTGGTAAGTTATGGCGTAAAAATTGCTCTAGATATTACAGATAGTAAAATAAAGCCTGGCATGAGTGCGAGTGTAAATATTATAACAGATACTAGACAAAATGTTTTAACTGTCCCAAATAGCGCCGTAAAATCAAAAAATGGAAATTATTATGTTTTTGTTCTAAACCAAAAGCAAGATTTAACTAGTCCAACTGCTAGTCAGGGTTTTGCTTCGCCCATAGCACCAACTCAAAAAACAGTAGAAATAGGGCTAGCAGACGAATCTAATACAGAAATAATTAGTGGTTTGGCTGAAGGAGACCAGGTTGTACTGAGAACTATTTCTAGCACAACCACGGCAACTTCTACGGGTAGAGCAGGTACAACATCGGCAACAAGATTAATCACGGGGGGAGGTGCAGGTGGCGGATTTACCGGTGGGAGGCCTGGAAACTAAATTAATAGAATGATTGAAATAAAAAACATAGAAAAAATTTATCAAACAGGAACAGTTGGATTTCAAGCACTGTCAGGAGTTAGTTTTTCAATAAAAGAAGGAGAGTTTGTGGCAATAATGGGGCCATCGGGTTCGGGAAAATCAACGCTAATGCATATTTTGGGATGCCTAGATACTCCAACAACCGGAAAGTATTTTTTAGATGGTAAAGATGTTTCTAAATTAAATGAAGATGAGCTAGCTGAAATAAGAAAAAATAAAATTGGTTTTGTTTTTCAGGCATTTAATCTTTTGCCAAGAACAACGGCCTTGCGGAATGTTTTATTGCCTTTAGTTTATGCAGAAGTAGAACCAATGGAAAGAGAAAAACGTGCAAAAGAATCTTTAAAATCTGCTGGCTTAGACGAAGAATTTTTTGATCATTTGTCTAATCAATTATCAGGCGGGCAAATTCAAAGAGTGGCAATTGCCAGGGCACTGGTTAATGATCCTGCTTTAATTTTGGCTGACGAACCAACCGGTAACTTAGATTCTAAAACAGGAGAAATAGTTTTAGAAACATTTAGAAAGTTAAATAAAGAACATGGAAGAACAATTATTTTAATTACTCATGAACACGATGTTGCCGAACATGCAGACAGAATTATTTCGTTGAAAGATGGACTCATTATAAATGATACAAAAAAATGAAACTTTCAGATACATTAGAAGAAACATTTTTAGCACTTTCATCAAATAAAGCCCGAACTGGCTTAACTATTTTAGGTATTGTTATTGGAATTAGTTCAGTAATTGTTATGGTGTCTGTGGGACAGGGAGCAACAAGTTCAATTCAATCTAGCATTGAAGCAACGGGGTCTAACCTTTTGATGGTAATGCCTGGGGCAGCAAGAACCGTGGGCTCTCCTGTCCGTTCGGCTGGTGGAACAGCACAATCTTTAACCATTGAAGATGCAAATTCTATTGTAAGCCAGGTCCCATCTGTGCAATATATGACCCCTGAAGTTACGGGGAGATATCAGGTTGTTTATAAAGGGAACAATACAAACACATCAGTTGTAGGAACTAGTGATACTTACTCCATGGTTAGAAATTTGAATATAGACCAGGGAGTTTTTATTACAGCTCAAGATGTTGTTAGCACTTCTCGCGTGGCAGTATTGGGGCCTACGGTGGTTACAGATTTATTTGGAGCAGACGCTGTTGCAAGTGACGCAATTGGTCAAACAATAAAAATTAATAAAATGCAATTTCAGGTTGTAGGAGTAACAGTTGCAAAGGGTGGTAGTGGATTTCAAAATCAGGATGACAGAATTTATATTCCATATACTGTTTCACAAAAATATCTTTCGGGGAACAAATATTTATCAGAAATTGATTTACAAATTAGTAGTTCTAATTTAATGACCTCAGCTCAAAGTGATGTAACAAGTTTGTTGTTAGCTAATCATAATATTTCGGATTCTACATTAGCTGATTTTAATGTTCAAAATCAAGCAGACATATTGTCATCAATTTCAAGTGTAAGTCAAACTCTCACAATTTTGTTAGGAGCAATTGCAGGAATTTCTTTATTAGTAGGAGGAATTGGAATTATGAATATGATGCTTACAACAGTAACCGAAAGAACAAGAGAAATTGGGCTCCGCAAGGCAATTGGAGCAAAAGCAAAAGACATTACTTTTCAGTTTTTAACAGAAGCAGTTATGTTAACTTTTACTGGTGGCATATTAGGAGTTTTTTTGGGATGGGGAATATCTTGGGGAATCAAATATTTTAATTTTTATCAAACCCAAGTTTCATTATTATCAATAATTTTAGCAGTAGTTGTTTCTGGTGCCATAGGAATTATTTTTGGATATTATCCAGCAAAGCGTGCTGCAAAATTAAATCCAATAGAAGCATTAAGATACGAATAAAATTAAAAATAATTATTAAAAAATAATATAAATCATATGAACAAAACAAATAAAATAATTTATGGGGTAGTTGTATTATTGATTATTGCGGGAGGTTCATTTTATGGAGGTATGCTTTATGGTAAAACTCAAAGTCCAAAATTAGGCGCTGGTAACGGAAATTTTCAAACAAGAATTAATAGGGGAGGGGGCGGAGGTTTTATTTCCGGGGATATTATTTCTAAAGATGCCAGTAGCATAACATTGAAACTCCAAAATAGCAGTAGCTCAAAAATAATATTTTATTCAGACACAACACAAATTAATAAATATGCTGCAGGAACTTCTAATGATTTGTCAGCAGGGACATCAATTAGTGTAGCGGGCACGGCAAATTCTGATGGAAGCGTAACAGCACAAAGTATACAAATTAGACCAGCAAAACCTGCAACAGCACCTTCGGGGAACTCTCCTGTACAATAAAGTCTTTGTTGAAATTATAAAAAGTGGTAAAATAGAAATATGAAAACATCAACAATAATAATTTCAATAATAGTTTCTGTAATAATATTAATTGTGTTGGTTGTGGGTGCTTATAATTTAATGCAACCAAGTAAAAATACCAATCAAAAAAATACGCAACAGCAAACTCCTGCAAATTTTGACATTAGGGGAATGAAAGTTGAAGTTTTGAAGCAGGGAACTGGAGAAGGAGCAAAAGTTGGAGATAGAATAGTTGTAAATTATGTTGGAACACTAACCAACGGCACAAAGTTTGATTCTTCAATAGATAGAAAGCATCCGTTTCCATATACTTTAGGAAAAAATCAGGTGATACGGGGTTGGGAGTTGGGAATTTTGGGAATGAAAATTGGCGAAAAAAGAAAACTAACAATTCCGCCATCGCTGGCTTATGGCGATGCAGGAAGGCCACCAATTATTCCAAAAAGTGCTACTTTAATTTTTGAAATTGATATGTTGAGCATAAATTAAAATTACTTAAAAGCCCTAGATATTGTTGGGGCTTTTTGCTTGCATTTTAAAAATTTTGTTGTAATGTATTAGTATGCAGTCGGGACAGCAATTTGAAAATCCGACAATCAAACCAACCAACCATATTATCGCAATGAGCACACAAAGTACACAGACTACAAGAGCACTGTTTAGTGTTTCAGACAAAACCGGCTTAGCGAAATTCGCCGAGGAACTAGGTCTTTTCGGCATTCAAATTCTGTCGACCGGCGGAACTGCCAAGGAATTGAGAAAAGCCGGAATTCCTGTTACTGATGTCTCCGAATATACCGGCGCACCGGAGTTGTTTGACGGCAGGCTTAAGACGTTGCACCCGAAAGTGCATGGTGGTTTGCTCCAGCGTCGTCGTAACAAAAAAGATATCGAGGAGGCTGCGGCAAACAATATACCACAAATCGATTTCGTTGTGGTGAACCTTTATCCCTTCGAACAAACCGTCGCTAAACCCGATACGACATTTGACGACGCCATTGAAAACATCGACATTGGTGGCCCCTCGATGCTTCGTAGCGCCGCAAAGAACTTTGCCGATGTCACCGTTGTGATTGACCCGGCCGATTATCCCCGCGTTATTGGATGCATGCGCGAGAACGACGGCAAAACGACACTCGCATTGCGGCGGGAATTGGCTCTGAAGGTTTTTGAGCGGACCAGCCGTTACGACGCCGCCATTCTTACGTATCTTGAGAGCCAAGATACTGACAATGCCTCGGTTATGCCCTCAACGCTTCGTCTTTGTTTGCCAAAAGCACAGGACCTCCGTTACGGCGAAAATCCACACCAAAAGAGTGCGCTTTATGGCGACTTTTGGAAGTATTACAGTCAGCATGGTGGCAAAGAACTTTCCTACACCAATATTCTGGACATTGCCTCGGCCTCGACGTTGATAGACGACCTTGGTGATGATTCAATCGCGATACTGAAACATACGACACCATGCGGCGTTGCCATTGACGGCACATCGCCAGTTGAAGCGTGGAATCTTGCTTTTGCCACAGACAAAGATTCTCCCTTTGGTGGCGTGATTGTTTTGCCTTGGAAAACGGAAGTAGACACTGACCTTGTGGATGTTCTCAAGGACATTTTTGTGGAAATAGTCATTGCTTCAAGTTTCACGCCTGGAGCGCTGGCGGCTCTTCAAAGAAGGAAGAATCTGAGAATCATCCAACGCACCGGTATCCCGCCTTTCGATTTGGATTTGAAATCAATTCCGGGTGGAATGTTGGTGCAAGAGCGGGATGTTCTTCGGGAAGCGTGGAGCGACTTCAAGGTCGTGACTAAACGGCTACCTACCGAAGAAGAAAAGTTTGCCATGATGTTTGCTTGGAAGGTTGTCAAAAACGCCAAGTCAAATGCCATGGTTTACGCCAAATACCAAGGTGGAACTTATCGTACCTTGTGCATTGGCGCCGGTCAGACCAGCAGAGTGGATGCATCCAAAATTGCGATTTGGAAGTCTGAACAAGCCGACCTATCGCTGGTTGGCAGTGTCCTTGCTAGTGAAGCATTCATCCCATTTGCAGACGGTGCGGAAGCAGCATTCAAGGCGGGCGCAACTGCCATAATACAGACCGGAGGTAGTATCCGAGACAAAGAGGTGATTGCTGCCGCAGATGCAGCTGGGGCAGCAATGGTGATGACCGGTTATCGCCATTTCAGACATGGTTAGCAGAGGCTAACAAATTTTACAGACCCGCAACAGAAATGTTGCGGGATTTTTTTTAGAAAATTTTTATTTCTTGGCCAATTCCTTTTTCTACAGCTTCCCTGTAAACCATTGAGGCAGTAAATAAATCTTGCAGAGCAAGTCCAGTTGAATCAAAAACAGTAATTTCATTATCATTTTCTCTGCCTACTTTTAGTCCAGCAACAATTTCGCCTAAAGAGCCATAAATATCTTCTTTTTTTATAATTCCTTTAGTCACAGGAACATTTATTTCTCCAGAGTGTGAGGCTTGTGTCCAATCATCAACAACTATTTTTGCACGTTTTAAAATTTCTGGCTCTAGCTCTTCTTTGCTTTCAGCGTCAGCGCCAACTGCATTTATGTGAGCCCCAGGGACAACCCATTCATTTTTAACAATTGGTTGTCGTGAGGGTGTGGTTGTAGTTACAATGTCTTGTTTACAAACTTCTTCCAGCTCAGCACTTTTTATTTCAATGCCAATTTTTTTTAACTCAGCAGAAAGTTTTTCAATATTTTTTTCATTAACATCATAAACAAGGATTTCTTGCAGTTTAATTGTGTGGGCAGTAGCAGCTATTTGAAATAAGGCTTGTTGGCCAGCGCCCACAACTCCCATTGTGCGGGCATATTTTTTAGCAAGATACTTTGCTGCCACAGCTCCCGCAGCTCCTGTTCTCATGCCCGTAATATATGTGCCATCCATCAAAGCAATAGGCGAGCCTGTTTCTGCATCATTTAAAACTATAACTGCTCCCACAGTAGGTAAGTTATTTTGGGGGTTGTCGGGGTGTACGTTAACAATTTTTGTACCTGCCATTTTTAGTTCTTCTGAAAAACTTGGCATAACTCGTAGGTCCCCATTATTTTTTTTAAAATATAAATAAGTTTTTGGTGGCATATCAACTTCACCTTTTCCATATTTTAAAAACGCTAGCTCAATTTGTCTAACCACCTTATCAATTTGTGATAAGGGAATTAATTGTTTTACTTCTTCTTGAGTTAAAATAAGCATGTTTTTTAATTTAATTATAATATGCTTTTATTATACTCTTTCGGGTTGGGGCAAGGAATAGGCAAAAGTCTTGACATTGATACGTTAGTAAGATATAATAGACTATCTAATAGTTAGGTAATCAAACTATATTATAAATATCGCTACGCTACGTAAACTTATGGAAAAAAATGAAAAATTGTTATCTGCCATATTTAATGTTGGCAGGCTTATAAGAGAAGAAATCCATGCTAGCAATTGCTTGGCTGATTTTACGCATACAGAAGTGGAAGTGTTAAAATTCTTGCATAATAAAAAAAATGTAACCATGAAGGCTATAGCAGATTATTTATATATAAAACCATCTTCTGCTACTCCCGTAATAGATAAATTAGCTGAAAATGGAAATATAAAAAGAGTTGAAAACAAAGATGATAGAAGGGTTGTATATATTGAATTAACCGTAAAAGGAAAAAAAACCTTGGAAAAAAAATATAAAACCATACACAAAACAATTGATAAAATTTTTGGGAAGTTAAATGAAAAAGATAAAAAAATATTAATAAATATATTTGAAAAAATAAACAATGAAAATATCTAAAAATAATATAATTATATTAGCTTCTGCAGTAGTTTTAATTGGAATTATTGTTTTGTTGTACTTTATTTTTGGTAATAATACGCCAGCTCACTTAACTTCTGTTGAAGTCAAAACCAGCAATATTACTGAAACTGTTAATTTAAATGGAGGGGTTAAGGCTTCTCAGGGAGTTGATTTGTCTTTTGAGTCGCAAGGAAAAATTGTAGCAAATTATGTTAAGGTTGGTGATAAAATTTACGCAGGCCAACCCCTTGTAGCAATTGATAGCTCTATTTTAAGGTCTCAGTTAAAACAAGCTCAGGCTCAGCTTGATATTTTGAATGTTGATACGGTTGAGAGTAAAACAAACTCCAACTTGCAAGTTGCTTACCAAAATGGTCTAAGCGCGGCACAAAAATCAGTTGGAATAGCAAAAAATATATTGCTTACTATAACGGATATCCAAAATACGCATTTTCAAACACAAAGCATGCAAAATGTGCCTCTTTTTAATGCTAAACAAGAGGCAATATTATCTTTATTGGGTCAATCTAGTACCAGCTTGGCCAATTCGGAAGTTTTAGGAGCACTAAATGGTGGTACTTTTGGTTTGGTACAAAACGCCATCCAAAATCCAACTCAGGGTAACATTGATTCGGTGCTTCTAGCATTAAAGGCTTCCTTACAAGATGTAAATAATATGATTGATGCCATGCCTATTACAGATACTGTCACTCCTGCAGAAAGGGCTGTTATAAGCTCAGCAAAAACAAGCATTGATGCGGAAATTATGACAACAACAGCTAATATGCAGGCAATAGCAAATTTAAAGGTGAATAATACAGCAACTATATCAACTGCCAATGCGCAGGTTGAAGCAGCAAAGGCAAATGTGGACGCAATTAAAGCACAACTTGCCAAAACAGTTATAACTGCTTTGTTTGACGGGCAAGTTGATAAAGACAATGTGGTTGTAGGTCAGCTAGTTTCATCTAACGTGCCAGTTGTGACAATTTCAAATGATAATTTAGAAATAGATACAACTGTATCTGAAATTGATTTACCAAATGCAAAAATTGGAGCAAAAGCAAATGTATCATTAGATGCTTATGGTAATAATGTTAATTTTCCAGCAACAATTTTTTCTGTAGATTCTGCTCCAACAATTATAAATGGCATTTCAGCTTATGGAGCTAGGTTAAAATTTGATAATTTAGACGCAAGAATAAAATCTGGTATGACAGCGAATATAAGCATGATCTCTGACACTCATGCAAATGTTTTAGCAATTCCAAAATCTGCTGTTATACAAAATAATGGTAATTATTTTGTGTTGATAGATAATGGAAATTCTAAAAAAGAAACAAGGCAAGTGACAGTTGGTTTGCATGACAATAAAAATATAGAAATAATTTCTGGTTTGCAATTAGGGGAAAAAGTATTTACGTATTAATTTAAAAAACATGGAAAATAACAAAAGAAATAAAATAATTTTATTAATTGCTATTGCGGTAATAGTTTTAGGAAGTATCGCAGGATATATTTATTGGGCTGTTTCTTCTAGTAATGTTTATGTAGAAAATTCTACTGTATCAGCACCTGTAATCAATGAAGTCCCTGCTGTTGGTGGAATTCTTCAAGAAGTTTTTGTAAATACAGGAGATATTGTACAAATGTCTGCTCCAATTGCAAGAGTAGGAAATGAATTATTAAAAGCTCAATCAGCTGGGCAAATTATGTCTATAAGCACAGACGTGGGCGCTTCCTATGGCCCAGGAAAAACTGTAGCCACAATGATTAATCCAGAAGACTTAAGGGTAGTTGGGCAAGTTCAAGAAGATAAAGGTTTGAAATTTATAAAAGTTGGGCAAACTGCTGTTTTTACTGTTGATGCATTTGGTTCGAAAAAATATTCAGGAATTGTTGATGAAATTTCTCCAACATCTAATGCGGGTGATATTGTTTTTAATATTTCTAACGCAAGGCAAGAAAATGATTTTGATGTTAAGGTGAGGTTTGATGCAACGCAATATCCAGAATTAAAAAATGGAATGTCAGCTAAACTTTGGATATACAAATAATTATATTTAATGGACGAAGACCACAAAAATTTTAAATGGCTGGTATTGCTGACGGTAGTTATTGGAACTTTTTTAGGTAGGCTAGATCAAACAATTGTTAATTTAGCTTTACCAAAAATAATAACTGATTTTAGAATTACTGTTACTTCTGCTAGTTGGATTGCAACCGCGTACATTTTAGCTAACGCGGTTTTTGTTCCTATTTGGGGAAAGCTTGGCGACACCATTGGTAGGAAAAAAGTTTATATTTGGGGTTTTGGAATTTTTATTTTTGGTTCAGCTTTAGCTGGGTTTGCATGGGATTTAAATTCCATGATTGTTTTTAGAATTATTCAGGCAATTGCCAGTTCAGCCGACTACCCAACAGCAATGGCAATTTTGGCGGTAACTTTTAGTCACGGGAAAGAAAGGGCGCAGGCACTTGGTTTGTGGTCTGTATCGTTTGCAGCAGCTTCTGTTTTTGGGCCATTAATTGGAGGGCCCATGATTGATATTTTTGGCTGGAGGTCTATCTTTTTATTAAACATTCCAATTGGTATTGTAGGAATTGTTATGGCTTTAATTTTCATAAGAGAATCTGTCTCAGAGCACAAAACAGTTCATTTTGATTGGTGGGGTGCTATCACCTTGGGATCGGCACTTTCTTCTTTGGTTTTGGTTTTAGATCAGGGAAGTATTTGGGGTTGGGTTTCGCTTTCTAGCGTAATTTGTTATATTGCCACAATTATTTTTACTACAATATTTATACTTATTGAAGCAGGTGCTGACGAACCAATTGTTGATTTAAAGTTTTTCAAAAATAGTGTTTTTGTAAATACTATTGTAAATAATTTTGTTGTTTTTATGGCTTTAATGGGCGCGGTATTTTTAATCCCTATTTTTTGCCAAACTTATTTGGGTTATGACGCCACAAAAACCGGTTACATATTTATTCCAATGGCATTTTTTATGGTAATTTCTTCGGCAATAGGTGGAAGTTTAACCGGGAAGTTAAAACCAAAATATATTATTTTTGCCAGCACACTTATTGCATCCATAGGAGTTTTTATGTTTTCATTTTTAGATCCAAGGTCAACAATGTGGAGTGTTATTATCCCGCTTTCTGTTATGGCATTTGGTTTGGGCTTTGGAATGTCGCAACGTACAAATGTAATTACAGTTGTTGTTCCTGTTGAAGAAATGGGAATGGCTTCTTCGGTTTTAGCACTTGGAAGAAATATTGCCGGTTCATTTGGAATTGCTATTTTTGGAACAATTTTAACAGACGCCACAAAAACAAATGTTTTAAATACTGCTTATCATAGTATTATTAATGTCACCAATTCAACGGTTTACCAAGAGGCAGTACAGTTGATTATTTTAAAATCTCAAATAGATGCTTATAAACCTGTTTTTTGGACAGCTTCAGCAGTTTTATTGGTTGGTGCATTTTTATCTTTGTTGATAAATGTTTCTAAAGATCAAATGACGCATGGCCATAAGGCAGAGGATTTTGTTGAAATTTAAAAAAGGAGTATAATTAAGTTAATATAATTAGACGAGTTAGGTGTTCAGCGAAATTTATAGCAGTAATGTATAAATATATCTTGCTAAAATTTCGAAGCAATCGTGTTCGCCTCGCTCACACGACCGTGTTTTTTGCAATAATATTTATAGCAATAGGTTTAGCATTATTACTTAATTCTTTGGGGTGGTTTGTTGGAATGTGGCAAATTTTTTGGGGAATAATCTTTTTAGCAGTTGGAATTAGAATGTGCATGAAGCAAGGAGGTTGCCCTATGTGCGAAGGTCATATATGGAAAAATAAAATGGTAGGAAAGATGCATGATCACGGATGTGATTGTGAGCACGAATGTGAAGAAAAACCACGTGCTAATAAAAAGAAATAAAATGGCACTTTGGATTATATATTCAATTTTGTCAGCGGTATTTGCCGCAATGGTTGCAATATTTGGGAAGATAGGTTTGCAAAATATTGATTCTACGCTAGCAACTACAGTTAGAGCCATTGTTATGGCTCTATTTCTGTTTATAATTTCTTTGTCTTTGGGTAAATTTAGTATGCTGCATACAATAAAAAATAAAACATTATTTTTTATTGTTTTATCTGGGGTGGCTGGAGCAATGTCGTGGCTGTTTTATTTTTTGGCTCTGAAAACAGGAATTGTTACTGGCGTGGCGGCAATAGATAGATTATCTGTTGTATTCGTAGTTATTTTTGCAGCATTATTCCTAAGCGAAAGCTTAACTTGGTACACAGCTATTGGTGCACTATTCATGGTAATAGGCGCTATTCTAATGGTAATCAAAAAGTAAATTAGCACTCTTGACACGAGATTGCTAATTTTGTAATATAGGTATATATGATTACCGAGAGACAAGAAAAACTTCTAGACTTTCTTATTAGAGAGTATATAAGCACAGCAGAACCTGTGGGTTCTTTGGCTTTAAAAAAAGTTTGTGATTTAGAGGTTTGTGGAGCAACCATAAGAAACGATTTGCAGGCACTAACAAAAGAAGGTTATATTGAACAGCCACATACTTCGGCAGGTAGAATCCCAACAAGAAAAGCCTATAAGCATTTTTCTGAGCAACTTGAGCAGAAAAGACAAAAGGAGTTTGATGATTTCATAGTGCGACAAGTTCGTTTTGCTCATGAAGAAATGGCCCGTGAGATGCGAAGAATGGAAGAATTAATGCAATCACTTGAACAAGATAATTTTTTTGAAATATTAATTACAATAGAACAATGGCACAAGAAGATATAAAAATTGACGAAGTCGAGGAAATAAAAAAACAACTCGAAGAAGCGAAAGTTAAGTGCGAAGAATATTTAAACGGTTGGAAGCGTGAGCGTGCAGATTTTTTGAACTACAAAAAAGATGAAATGGAGCGCATTGGCCAGTTAGTAAAATATTCTAATGAGGAGTTAATTTTAAAAATTATTCCAATTTTAGATAATATCTATTTAGCTGAAGCTCATGTGCCCGAAAAACTGAAAGGTAATGCTTGGATTAACGGCTTTAATTTAATAAAGAATCAATTGTCTGAATTTTTAACAAAAGAGGGAATTGAACCCATAGAAGTTTTAGGCAAAACTTTTGACGCAAATTTAATGGAAATTATTGGCGAGACCGAGGGTGACCAACCCAACGTAGTAACAGAAGAAGCCCAACGCGGCTATACAATGAATGAAAAATTAATTAGAGTAGCTAAAGTTAAAATATCTAAATAAAAATATGGCAGAAATTTATCAAACAAAAAACTTTATAGTTGAATCAGCAGAAGCTCCCCACGTAACAAGAGCAGATGGCGGGCATATTAGAATTCTTCCAAAAGAAAAAGTTTCCGATAGAACTAAGCTTTCACCGCAACTTGCAATTGAATTGATGCGTTTAACGATGGTGGCGGGAGAGGCAATGACAACTGTCATGAACAAAAGAGGCGTTGATATTGGAAGAATAAATTACCAAGACAATGGAAACTGGACGGTGTTTTTTCCTGAAGGACCAGTTTTGCACATACACCTTTATGGAAGAGCTAAAAGTGCAAAAATTAATAAATATGGAGATGCTTGTCATTTTCCTAATAGAGATACAGGTTTTTACGATAATTTTGAACCGCTTAATAAAGATGATGTTTTGGGAATAAAAGAAGAAATGGAAAAAATATTTACAGAAGATAAATATTCTGACAAAACCTGGGGAATATAATATTTAAGTCAGATAATATGAATGAAAATGGAGAAATAAAATTAAGGCGGGCTACTTTGGAAGATGTTGATAACGTATTAGAAATTGAGAAGACGGCTGATGGGGTTAAAACTTATTCTGCGCTGACAGATAGAAGTGATGTTATAAAATATATTGCAAATGATATTTTTTATATAATTGAAAAAAATAATGAAATTGCTGGCAATGTGTCGTACGAATTGAAGGACAATAACCATGCATACTTGAGCGGACTAGTAATATTGCCAAAATATCAGGGGCAGGGAATAGCAAGGCGGGCGATTGGCATGATTTTGGAAGAGTTAAAAGATGTTAAGCAAATTGAGCTTTTTACACATCCCGAAAATAAAAAATCGATTGGATTATATATATCTTTTGGTTTTAAAAAAACAGGAGAGCAAATAGAAAATTATTTTGGTGACGGCGAACCAAGAATTAAAATGATTTTAGAAAAATAAAAATTAGTAAATGAAACAAGAAAGAAGTACGATAATAAAATCGATTACGACGCCATTGGGATTTTTTGCTTTAGCCTTATTGATCGCAGAAGGCTTCCTAGGGATAGTCCTAATTTTTTCGAAAGGAAATTTAAGTGAAAGTTTTTATTTTTGGGGGATGATTATTGGTGCCGTCTTGTTTGTTATAGTTATCGTTTTAGTTTTTATTTTAGTTTGGTATCGTACAGATAAGATTGTCTCTAGCGGGAAAGATTGGTTAGACCGAGAGAAATTAAATGCAAAAATAAATAAAAATGCGCCATTAAAGGAGGACCTAAAGAGTACCAATGAAACTACAGAGGAAAAACCGAGTTATTATTATCCCGAGCTAACTGAGGAAGAAAAAGAAGAAATAATTAGAGAAATGGAATTAGAAAAGAAAATAGGTGAATAATAAAAAATAAATAAAAATATTATTATGGCAGAAAAATTGCAGGAAAAAATAAAAGATATAAAAAAATCTATAGTTGCGATAGGATTTAGCCCTAATCCGGAACAAATCACGATAATAGGAAGTGGCTTTATCGTCTCCGAAGAAGGGGTGGTGGTCACTGTTGCACATTTGTTTAATAGTCTTAACGACGAGCAAATAAAAAATTTAAAAGCCAATGTGATGCTAAGCGAGCAGAGTAAAGATTCAGAAGTTTATAAATGGATACCGTTGACCATGGATAAGAACAAAATGAGTGTCAAGGACGATATAGCTGTTTTAAAATTGGATTTAAATCAAGAAAAAGATATTAAATTAACAAAACTAGAATTGGAGGATTCTGATAGCGTGGAAATAGGACAAGAAGCATATTTCATAGGTTTCCCATACGCTGCACAATTAATGAATAGTGGATTCGGTGTAACGTTGATAGTCAACAGAGGAATTGTTAGCAATATAAAGAGGGATGGAGTTGACCCAAAACATCCTAGAAATTGGTTTATTATTGATGCAATTAGTAACCCTGGCAATAGCGGTTGTCCAATAATTGATGTAGAAAGCAATAAAGTGATTGGAGTGATGAGTATTTCTTTCAGAACTCCTTCTGTAAATCCAAAATATAGCGATTTAGAAATTCGGGAGCCGATGCATATTGCCGGAGCAAAGCCAATAAATTTAGTGAAAGAATTATTAAAATGATAATTAAAAGATAAAATCATGCCATTATTTAATTTATATAAAAAGTTGACGGAAGATCCTAAAAAAGTGTTAGAGGACAAAATCAAGAAACAGGAAGATAGGATTGATTTATTTTCAAATAGTCTGAAAGAAACAATTGAACGTGAGAGAGAATCGAGCAGGCACATGATGGAAAAAAATCCTAAATATTGGGAAAATAGTTTTGCACATATAATAGAAGCACGGACAGAAAAAATCAAAATAAAATATTTCATTTTAGCGGAAAAATTTAGATATGAAACGGAGAAAAAATTAAATATTACAGAAGACTGGGCTAATTATCTGAAAAAAGCAGATATGTCGATTGATAATGTGGAACATCCCGAAGCACAAGGGCAGGAGGCGACTAAGGAAGATATAGAAGAGTGGAAAGAAAATAACGAACGGCTTTATGTCGAAATAAATGAGATAGAAGATAGATTCGATAAATTATTAAAAGATTAAAATTATATCTATGATAGATTTTAAAAAATTGCACGAATTACAGCAAGAATATCTTATGCTTTTGGAGGCGGATCCTTTGAATAGTATTGCGGCCGTAACTTATAGAAGCAAGGGTATCTCCATTGATGAAAGTGAAAATGAAATTAAAAGATTGGAAGCATTAATCAGGGAATTAAAAAAATAATAAAAAAAACAAATTAATTAATAAATAAAAAAAACATTATGTCAAAAATATTAGGAATTGATTTAGGTACAACTAATTCGGCTATGGCCATTGTAGAAGGTGGTGATGCAAAAATAATTGAAAATAAAGAAGGCGCAAGAACTACGCCTTCGATTGTGGCTGTTACAAAATTTGGGGAAAGAACAGTTGGTGTTTTGGCAAAAAGACAAGCTGTCACAAACCCGCAAAATACAATTTTTTCAGTTAAGAGATTAATTGGAAGAAAATTTTCTGACCCAGAAGTTCAGAAAGATAAAAAAACATTACCTTACGAGATTAAAGAATCAGCTGACGGTGGAGTCGATGTTAAAATGGGTGACAAATGGTTAAATCCAGCAGAAATTTCAGCAATGATTTTGCAAAAGTTAAAAGCTGATGCGGAAGCAAAAATTGGTGAAACAATTACAGATGCAATTATAACTTGCCCAGCATATTTTGATGACTCACAAAGAAAAGCTACAAAAATTGCCGGAGAAATTGCAGGCTTTAATGTAAGAAGAGTTATAAACGAACCAACTGCAGCAGCTTTGGCCTATGGATTAAATAAAAAGAAAGATGAGAAAATTGTAGTTTATGACTTTGGTGGTGGAACTTTTGATGTAACAGCAATGGAAATTGTAGCCTCAGAAGGTGAAGATAAAGAGCAACAGGGAAGTATTGAAGTAAAATCAACTGGTGGTGACACTCACTTGGGTGGAGATGATTTTGACCAAAAAATTATGCATTGGATTGTTGCCGAATTCAAAAAAAATAGTGGAGTTGATCTTTCAAAAGACAATTCAGCTTTGCAAAGAATCAAAGAAGCGGCTGAAAAAGCAAAAATTGAATTGTCTAGCAGTATAGAAGCTCAAATTAATTTGCCATTTATCACTTCAGATCAAGAAGGTCCAAAACACTTGGATTTAAAATTGAAACGCGCTGAGTTTGAAAATATGGTACAGGAAGACATTGATAGATCTATTAGCTTGTTAAAACAAACATTGAAGGAATCTGGCTGGGAAGTAAAAGACATTAATGAAATTGTGTTGGTGGGCGGGCAAACAAGAATGCCAAAAATTCAAGAAGAAATTAAAAAACTTTTTGGCAAAGAACCAAACAAAGAAGTTAACCCCGATGAAGTTGTTGCAATTGGAGCTGCTATTCAGGGTGGAATTATGCAAGGAACAGCTGGAAAAGATGTTTTATTGCTTGATGTAACTCCATTATCTTTAGGAATTGAAACATTTGGTGGAGTAGATACAATTTTAATTGCAAAAAATACAACTGTGCCAACTTCAAAAAACCAAACTTTCTCAACAGCTGCTGACAGCCAGCCAAGTGTTGAAATCCATGTTTTGCAGGGTGAGCGTCCAATGGCTGCAGACAATAAAACATTAGGTAGGTTTATGCTTGATGGAATTCCGCCAGCACCACGAGGCGTGCCACAAATTGAAGTTTCTTTTGACATTGATGCAAATGGAATTTTAAATGTTTCAGCAAAAGATAAGGCAACAGGAAAATCACAATCAATTAAAATTGAAGGTTCTTCAGGAATTTCGAAGGACGAAGTTGAAAGAATGAAAAAAGATGCAGAAATGCACGCAACTGATGACAAAAAGAAACAAGAAGAAATTGAAGTTAAAAATACTGCAGATGCTTTGGTTTATACTTGTGAAAAAACTCTAAAAGATGCTGGTGACAAAGTAAAACCAGAAGATAAAAAAGACGTTGAGGACAAAATAACTGCCTTGAAAGAAGCACAAAAGGGTGATAATATGGAAGAAATTAAAGTAAAAACTAAAGAACTTTCCGAATTAATGCAAAAAGTTGGGGGAGAACTATATAAACAAGAGCAAACCCAAACTAACCCAGATGAAAAAGATATCCCACCCGCCTCCGCCGAAGGCTCTGGCGAGGCAAAGAAAGAAAATCAGCCAGAAGCTGAAGAAGGGAAGTTTAAAGAAGAGAAATAATAGCGCTCGGGAAATGGTTTTACGCTAGCGTTCGTTGCGCCAGCGCGCAACTCACTCAGGCTTCGGCAATTTTTCGCCTTCGGCGAACCATGCAAAATTGCCTGCAGGGTACGCTACAAATCATTTCCCTCGCTACAATCATTTATGGATTATTACGAACTTCTTGGGGTGCAGAAGACTGCATCTGAGGATGAGATAAAAAAAGCATTTCATAAACTAGCCCACAAATATCACCCAGATAAAGGTGGTGATGAAAAAAAGTTTAAAGAAATAAACGAGGCCTATCAAGTGCTTTCAGATAAACAAAAAAGAGCTCAGTACGATCAGTACGGAAGAGTTTTTGATCAAGGCGCTGGTGATGCAGGGCAAGGTTTTAATTGGGCTTGGGGAAACGGAGCACAAGGCGAAGGCGTTGAATTTGATATGGGTGATATTGGCGATGTATTTGAAGAATTTTTTGGAGCAGGTGCTTTTGGTGGAGGAAGACGAGCAACAAAAAAAGATGCTAGAAAAGGAAAAGATATACAAGTTGATATTGAAATTAATTTAGAAAGAACTTTGAAAGAATCTGTTGAAAAAATAAACTTAGCAAAACAAGTTGTTTGTAACAGGTGTGCAGGTGTAGGGGCTGAGCCAGGCACAAAAGTAAAAGAATGTTTTTCTTGCAGGGGTTCAGGGCAAGTTCAACAAGTTAAGAAAACAATTTTTGGAAGTTTTACTTCTTTGGGTGTTTGCCCTGAATGTAAGGGTGAGGGAACAATTCCCGAAAAGCCATGTAATGTTTGTAAAGGTGAAGGCCGAACAAAGGGTCAAGAAACAATAGATGTTACAATTCCCGCAGGCATTGATACTAATCAAGTTATAAGAATTGATGGAAAAGGTGAGGCAGGAAGAAAAGGCGCTAAAGCAGGGAATTTGTTTGTGCGAATTTTTGTTAAAAAACATAATGTATTTGATAGAAGGGGGGATGACTTGTTTAGTTTTGTAGATATTAATTTTTCACAGGCTGCAATGGGAGATAATGTTGAAATGAAAATATTGGATGGGGACCTGCCAACCGGCAGGCAGGCAAACATTTTACTGGAAGTTCCCGCAGGCACGGAAACAGGTAAAGTTTTAAGGATTTCTGGGAAGGGAATTCCGCATTTTGGAGGATATGGCAGGGGAAACTTGTATGTTGAATTTAAGGTAAAAACACCTAAAAAATTGTCTAAAAAACAGAAAGAATTGTTTGAGAGATTGAAAGAAGAAGGATTTTAGTGTAATATGGGTAACATATGCTCCCGTAGCTCAATGGTAGAGCAGTAGCCTTTTAAGCTATTGGTTCCGCGTTCGAGTCGCGGCGGGAGCACATGCGAAAAGCCGTCTTAATAGGGCGGTTTTTGTTTGTGTTGGTTTATGTCCGCCAACTATTGACATCTTTATTATATTATGGTAAGATTATTAATTAATCAAATATTAATTATTTATCTATATTATGAACACAATGAATAAATTAATTGTTTCAGCTATATTATTATCATTAACAGTGGTTGTTTTATATGCAACAGCTCCCGTGGTTTTAGCATGTAATTCTAGTGGCAACCAAAACGCCATAGACTACACTGATTGTTCTGGCAATGATATTTATTGGTTTAACCAATGCAATGAAAGACTAGAACTTTACAAGCATTGTGGTGTGAATCAAATTTGTCAAAATGCATTGTGCGTAGACCAAAACATAGGTTGTCGTACAAATTTAGATTGTGGCACAGATGCAGTTTATGGAAGTGCTTTTTGCCAAGGAAATAATGTTTATCAAAATTATAAAACATATACCTGCAATAACCCGGGGACTTCTTCAAGTACTTGTTCAAGCTCTATAACCGCAAGATTGCAAACAACTTGTTATGGAAGCCAAGCTTGTACAAACGGAAGTTGCACCAGTTCTTGCACGCAAAATTATCAACAAAGATGTATTGGTACTAGTATGTACTGGTATGATTCATGTGGAACTCAAGGAAATTATGTAGGAACTTGTGGTCAAACAAATTCTACATTAACTGTAACAAAAACAGTTAAAGACATTACAACCAATACAGCATTTTCAACTTCAACATATGCCAGCCCATCAGATATGTTGTTGTATATGATAACATTGCAAGCAAATGGAACAGATGCTCAAAATGTTTATGTTAGAGACATATTGCCTGTCAATTTAATTTATAATAACCAACTTGTTGTTGCTAGATCTAATAATTCTTACAACAGTTATTCTGGAGATGTAATGTCTGGGTTAAATTTAAATACAATTTCTTCTGGTCAAACAGTTACAATAACTTACCAAGTTCAAGTGGCTAGTTCAACAAATTTTATTTATGGTACTACAACATTAAATAATACAGTTACAACTACCAGCTCAAATGTTAGTTATGTGCCAAATGCCACGGCCTCAGTTATTGTTACAAAGTCAGGAGTGTTGGGAGCTTCGTATGTTTCAACTGGTTTAACAAATAATTTTTGGGTGGACTCATTTTTCTTGCCGTTACTAATAACAGTAATTGGGCTTTGGATGTGGAAATTGGGAATGTTTTTTGGAATTGAGAAATGGTTAGATAGTAAAAGAAAAGTAAGAAGAGGTTACCACGCGCAAAAAGAGCTTTTAAACAGAATTGAGAAAATACAAAAAGTAGGAAAATAACATAAAAATAAAAAAGCCGTCCGCGACGAAAGTCGGGACGGCTTTTTTATGTCCTGAGTTCGTCGAAGGATTGTGTATATTGACTACTTGTTTTATTATTTTAATAAGTTTAAAATAATATAATATATTCTTTTTATGAAAATAAATAAGTTTTTAATTTTTGGCAGTATTATTTTAACATCAGCTTGTTTTATTTTACAGGCACAGGCAGCTACAACAGTATCGCAGGCAGATTTGGCTCCTTTAATACAATTACCAGAAGCTCATATTACTAAAATAAGTGGCAATACAATAGAAGGAGAGTTTTCTGTTATAAATGGTGAAAAATATTATTTGAGTGATTTAAATTATGAAATAAAATTACTGCAAGGGACTTCTTTTGATAATTACAAATTAATTGATGTTGTGGTTCCAAGTGGAACATTTTTTGTAGCTCCTGATGATACTATTTCAAAAAATTTTACATATACTTACCCTAAAAATATTACCAATGGAAATTATGCTGTAAGAATTGAGGCCATGACTTCACGTGGCACAGAATTGGGTTGGTATGATTTAGTAACTCCATTAACTGGTGAAAACAAATTTTTAAATATTATTGTAGATAGTTCTAAAGTTGCGGTTGATAACAATGCAAATGTTTTTAATAAAACTGGTAGCACGTCAACAAATGCCACTAGCACATCTGTTGATGGAAAAATAAAACCACCAGTCAACCCGCCAGTAATTTCTTCTGTTGTTCATAAAATTGCTACTCCACTGGAAGGGATAAATGTTAGCTCAACAGATGACGTGTCAGCATATTTGCAAATTAAAAATACAGGTAAGGCAATTACTGTTGTTCCACAAATAAAAATTTACAAAAGGCAAATTAATATGCCTGTGGTAAAAGAATATAATGATACGGCAATAACTTTTGCCAAAGGTGAAACAAAAACAATAACTTTAAAAATGCCAAAATTAGATATACCAGAATCATATTTGGCTGAAGTTAAATTTTTTGAAAACAACCAGCAAGTTTCAGGTTTACAATATTTCAGGTGGGTAGTAGAAGGTGACAGCGGGAAAATAATTTACATAAAAGCAGATAAAGATTTTTATAAAGCAGGGGATACCATTAATTTAACAGTTCAACCTATCGGCCCAGCTGATGGTAGTAATGGTGGTCAAGGACAATTAGAAATTACTGTTTCTGATAAAAATGGAAAATTAATTTCTAAAACTTCAGAAGCAGTTTCATTGGGTGACGGATTGGTAACTTCATTAATTTCAATTCCTGTTAAAGCTGATTTAGTTTCTCCAATAATTGATGTTAAGTTGACCAAGGCAAGCAAAATTTTAGATGAGCAAAAAATTACTTTGCCAGTGTTTTCTGCACAAGCCAAGCAAATAGAAAAACAAGCAAATCAAAAAACTTTTCAATTTTACTTAATTGTTGGTTTGTTGGCTTTGGCAATAATTGTTGTAGCGTGGTTTGTGTTTTACAAATTAAAAAAATTAGCAAATAAAAATAAATGAAAAAAATAATTGGCATTCAACTAATTTTTCTATTTTTATTTTTTGGTTTATTTTTAGCACCACAGGCAGTTAATGCTTCTGTTGGTGTAACTTTTTCTGTGTCATCTCCAACTGCCAATACGGTATATTATCCGGGAGAAACTATGTGTATGAATGGGACTATCACAACCACGACCTGCGGGAATACAGTAATAAGTGATGTATCATATACACTTAATTTGGCAGGACAGCAGTTTTCTGGACATCTTAATTATCTTAAAAATGCAACTACTACTTGGAACAAATGTGTGATTGTCCCCCCTACAACGCCTTGCGGTCCTACAAACATGAATTTGGTTTTAAGCGTTGTGTCTTATCATGGAGGTTCAGCCGATACTATTAATAATGCTAATAATAGTACAGACACTTCTACCTATAATGTACCTGTTATAATTGGACAAAAGGGAGTTTGTGGCTCAGCAGTAAACACGCCTACGGCAACAAGGCCAAGCAGTGGGCTTTGTAACACGGGCAATCCTTCAAACGTTTCAAGAAAGGAAAGTGATGGCACTTGGGATTGGTCATGTGATACAAATTATAATTACCCCAGCAATGCTGACGCAAGTTGTGTCCCAAGTAATACACCATGCAAAGTTGCCAACACTGGAATTGTTGGAGCTTGTGGCACAAATGGTGCATCTTACCCACCTGGAAAAACATACCCCGCAGGAGCTACTTCTTTTACTGGTACTTTTTGCATTAACAACCTAACTCCAACTCCTTCGCGACCAGTTTTCCCAACAACATCTACACCAACAACTTGGACATGCCCCAATGGTGCCTCATATGTAACCTGTGGTGCTATTTTTACGCCAGGTGTTTGTAATTAATTGGCACGCATAATTTAAAAAATAAAAAGTGAAAAATATTAAATTATCATTATTATTTATTTTTATATTGTCCTTTGGGCTGTTTTTGGTGGCTGGCACAGTTTATGCAGATTCTTATGCCAGTAATATAAACATGACTTTGCATGGCCAAACAAGCACTTACGGAAGTAATTCTTCTCATTATTACCCACCTGTTTGGGGAACTCCTGTTTTGAATTCTACATATTCTTGGGGTGGGAACAATTATACTGTTCTTGCCCCATACGGTAAAGATACGAGTTTGGACTCAAGATTTCCTTATCAATGGGATTTGTATAATATAGATAACACGGGCGGTTATTATGACCCTGGTTATTATGAGTTTTGTGCAGTGTATCCAACATCAACAAGAACGTGGTGGGCTAATGCTAGTACAAGTTCTTCTTATGGCGACATTGCTTACAATTGCATCCCTATTTTATTAACAGATGACCCTGTTCAACGAACTTTTTATCTTTGGTCTGGCTCAACGGGTAGTTATAGCTATGATTATGGTTTTTATACAGGCGGTGACCCAGCCCCATCAACGTGGTATTTGCCCTATCTTTACCCAGTAGCATATGATGGTTTGTGTGGAACAAATGCCAAAGCATGGGATCCAGGATCTACTCGTTTTGATACTTCTGCGGGTGCTTTCTGTGCTAGCTATCCATATGCTTCACCTAGCGTAGCTTTTCCTGCTAATGGTGGAACAACAGCACAATGGACTTGTGCAGGGTCAAACGGGGGTGCAACTGCAACATGTTACGCTGGTTTGAAGGTTAACGGAGTACCCAATACATCTCCAGCAGTTACTTCTTCTTATCACAAGCCTAACGTGGATGATCTTTGTATTTCTGGTATTCCAACAGAAGTTTCTGGTACTGGACCTTGGTCATGGAAGTGCTTGGGAGAAAACGGTGGGACTGATAGCGTAACTGTTACTTCGCAATTGAAAATTGATGGTGCTGTTAGTGTAAGTGTTGATAATCAACAATTATCAACACAACCAAATGTAAATAGTAGTAGTGACCCAAATACAAATGGCAGTTATGACCTTTGCGACTTTGGTACGGTGGCATCATTTAGTGGTTCGGGTACTACGGCAAATCCTTGGAGGTGGACATGTCTTTCCCCTAACACAGGAAATTCTGACACAGGCATAGCATATCTTAAAACATTTGGAGTTTGCGGTGACTCAGCAACAACATTTACAGATTCAGATAGCTTTTATAATTATTCAAGTGAACTTTGCAACGCAGGAACTGCTGTTGCACTTAGCCCTTCAACAGATTTAAGTTATCCAACAATATCTAATCCAACAAAAACATGGAAATGCTTGGGCTCAAGCAGTGAGTATGACAGCCCAACTTGTACGGCAGTTCTTTCTACAACTATTACTAGCTCTGACTTGCAATGCGGAAATGCTGAAGGTGATTATTCTGCTGGAGAAGATTTTCCACGAGAACCATGGGATTACCCTTATAACTATTGTGCGACAGGAACCTATACATCCTCAGCCTCAACTTACACCTATAGGGTGCGTGCAATAAATAAAAATAACCAAACAGGCGCTGACCAAACTGGGAATTGGTCAAATGTTGTTAATGCTACACCGCCTTCACAATAAAAATATTATTTTAAGATAATGGAAAAAATAATAACAAAACATCAAAAAATAATTTTTCTAATTTTACCAATTTTTATTGCTTTGTCTTTTTTTATTGTCCCGCAAAAAGCTTACGCTGCTAATGTGTCCTCAGTTTATGTGTCATCTGCAACAAAAACTGACGGCACAACTTACAATGCTACTATATCTAATACTGGTGTGCCTGCGAATGATAGAGCCACATATTCTGGTTTAGATGTTAATATACATCCGTACGGAGTTGGCACAATAATATATATTAATGTTTTACTTTCTTCTTCGGTGGTAACCTCTGTTTCCGGTACGCCAACGCTTACACTTGAAACCGGAACTGTGGATAGGGCTGCTAGCTATTATTCTCTTAGTTCGGATGGAAGAACTCTAACATTTAAATACATTGTTCAAGCAGGAGACAATTCTTCTGATTTAAATTATGTTTCTAGTACTTCTTTGAGTGGTGGTACCATAAAAGTTGGCACAACAACCCTCACAATAACATTAGTGAATCCCACAAGTAATTATTCCTTGGGTTATAATAATTCAGTTGTAATTGATACAACACCACCAACCAACTTTAGTATTACAAATCCAACGCCACCAACCACACAAGCATCAAGTAAAACAGTATCGGCAATTTCTCTCAATACGGACACGGTATCAATGTATATGGCTAAAACTCAAAATACTACTTGTAATGGAAGTGGAAGTTTATCTTTTTTGGCTTATGTTCCCAGTACATCAATAATATTTAACAATGAATCAGACAATGGTACATATGTTTGTTTTGCGGCAGAGGATGCAGCTGGAAACTGGGCTTACGCTTTGTCTAATATTGTTTCTGGGATTGATGCAACTCCGCCATCTGTTACTTCAATAACTAGTGTTGCGGGGAGTACGGCCCCACCATATTTTGATATTACAAATGATAACAACACAGCGGTAGTATATGTAGCTTCTTCAGATGCAGTTACATGTAAGTGGGGTACTGCAGATACTAGCTATGATACCATGACGGCATGCACGTCCCTTTCAAGTTGCAATTTAACTTTTGCTGGCCTAGGAGTACATACAGCTTATATGCGATGTCTAGACGCTGCTGGAAATAAATCAACATCATCTAAAGTAGTAACTTACACAATTGACACAACGTTGCCAGCTGTTAGCTCTATAACTAGCGTTGCAGGAGATAATAGTTCTCCATACTATGACGCCACAGATGACGGCAGTACAATAGTCAATTATGTTGCTACTTCACATGTTGCAGATTGCCATTGGAACACTTCAAACGTGCTTTATAATGCCATGGCTCATGATTGCGGGTCCTCCACAAGTTGTACGTTAAATCTTACTGGCCAAGGCTCAAAAACGGTTTTTATGCGATGTATTGATAGCGCAGGTAATAAGGGGGACGGAGTAGCATCAGTTTATTCTTTTTTATATACGATTGATTCAATTGCCCCAGTAGCTCCAGGCACACCAGTTTTAACAACTGGGGGTAGCACTACAACTAGCACAACGCCAAGTTTTACGGTTTCTTGCGAAACAGGAGATACTGTTTATCTTTATGATAATGGTATTGTTGCTAGTTCATATTATACTTGTTCTAGTGGATCTGTCACGGCTGCTGTTTCCCCCGCTATTAGTAATGGCACGCACCCTATTACAGCAAAACAGCAAGATACAGCTGGTAATTGGTCTTCTGCCTCTGGGGTTGCTTCAATAGTTGTAAGCGTATTAGATACAACAGGCCCCTTTAACGTATCAGTTAGCTATGACACAACAACTACTGCAACGTCATCAGTTGTAATTACATATAATTATGGCTATGACTCTGGTTCTGGGCTAAATCTTGCTACTGGCGAGATTAGGCGCATGGTGGCTACTTATTCGGGAGGTGTTTGCGGAAGTTATTCTTATTTTACAGATTTACATTTTGGATATAATGATTCACCTTACACAGACAGCACCGTACAAACTGGGCATTGTTATAGGTACCAATATTTAATTTATGATAATGCTGGTAATCCAGCTACAACAACGGGAGGCGTTGTTATTATCACCAATACGCCCAGCGTTCCAGGAGCACCAGGGGCACCAACTTTGTTTGTTGATAGTGTTACAGATTCAGAAATTGATTTGTCTGCAACGGCAAGCAACAATGGTAGTGCAATTACAAAGTATGAGGTTCAAAGAAGTTTAGATGGCGGAAATACTTGGGAAAATTCAACAACAGTAAGTGGTTCAACATTTATTTATCAAGATACAGACATCTCTCCATTGTTACTTGGATTAAATAATACAGATGAAATTTCGTGGCTTTGTACTGGTACTTGTGGAGGAAGTAAAACTTGCACAGCGACAAGAACCGGCGGTACTCCTGCATATTGCGGAACTGCTGATGGTCAAATATATGACGCTGATGTAACTGGATATGGTGATGACACGCAGTGTGAGCCAGGCTCACCATCTTCAACCGCATTTCCAACTGCTGGCAACTCAGTAACATGGCATTGTAATAGCACAGATGGAGGAGAAGCTAGTGGAGATTGTACTGCCTCAAGATCAGAATCAAGCCCTGGCACTTGTAACGCCACATATGATGGTAAGAATTTTTATGAACTTTCTTGGTCATCAAATTTATGTTCGGCAGGTGATGTGCAAAATTTCTCGGAAAATGACACTGGCTGGACTTGGGATTGTGAAGGCACAAATAATGGAAGCACTGATAGTTGCTCGGCAAATCTTAAAGTTGACGGTGATTGTGGTTTGGCAGCGCAATCAATGTATGTGTACGAATATACTGGCACGCACCCTGGAAATTATATAACAGATTATGATTTGTGTTATGCAGGTACAGTGCCTACTGGTGACGTTTTATTGCCTTGGCAAGGAGGCTCAACTGTTTCTTGGCATTGTGGAGGGTTGAATGGAGGGTCGGCTTCTATAGAATGTAGCGCTTACAGGGAAATGCCATTACCTGAAGCTTCCTGTAAAGCAGTTTCTGGAGGAGAGGACGTTCCCCCAATATCACCACCATTATCTGGCAGTTGGCTAGCAAAGGGCACAGGAGGGACAGGGGTTTATTCTTACACATGGGGTGGAGATGCCTCAGGTAATTCAATAACCTCTTCATTTAATTACACAACAGGCGTTGGTTTAAAAACAGCAACTATTGTTGTCCACTCGGGCGGATTTGATAGTTTACCAGCTACTTGCTCAATAACTGTTACAGACGGCCCTATTGATGGTATTTGTGGCAGTGCCGCAACTACATACAGAACAGGGGATTCCTTTCCTGGTGATAACCAATATTGCACGTCGGGGACTGTTTGTAAGGCAGGGTCTACCTGCCCGCCAGAAAAAGACCCAGCGTCGCTTGGGACAACAACCACATCTTGGATATGCAAGGGTATAAATGATGGTGCAAAAGACAGTGGTACTTGCACGGCAACAAGGTTAAAAGCTCCAACAATTGGCACATTATCTTTTAACATTAACAATTGTCCTAGTGCTAGCACATCTATTTCTGGGGCTAGTATAATGGGATTTGATTGGGGCGATTATCAAGATACAAATAATGCTGGACTTTTGCAAACAGGTTTCAAATTGCAAGTTTCTGAAGACCCAAATTTCAACACAATAATATTTGAATCTACCAGTTATCACCAATTATATATTTTGCCTTCAGGCGTTCAATCAGATAATCCAAAAATTTCTTTTGCAAACCCAGCAGTGCCACGTTATTGGAGAGTCAAAATAACCAATGTTGCAGGTGATTCAGCGTGGTATTATGGAAATAAAAATACAGAGTTAATAGATGGTAGCGGAAACCATATTTATAACGTTACAACCAACCAAGATTTAGCAGCTTCATTTACAACTCCAATTCATCCTTATCCAAATCCTAAAATTACATTTTCAGCTTCTCCTGTAATAGTTAAAAATGCAGTGTATTTTTCAGGAAGAGATTCAGCTTGTTATGCTGATAATGGGGCTGCTATTGATTGTTTAGATAATTGGGCTAGCTGGGCGCTAGATGGTAGTAATACTTATACTGTTTCCAAGTTAAACCCGCCAGCTCCTTATACTTACAACACAATAGGAACATATAACCAAAAACTAAAAATTACAGATGCTCAGGGATATAGTTGTACGGCACAAGAACCTTTAACTGTGAAGGCTTCGTCTAATATTCCATTGTGGAAAGAAATATCACCATTCTAGAATTGTAAATAAAATATATGATACAGGAAGAATTCGAAAAATTAGTTGAGCAGGGAATTGATGCAATTGACGAAAAGTTTTTATCTGCGTTGAAAAATGTTGAAATTGTTATTGAAGACGACCCCACGCCAGCTCAAATAGAAAAATTAAAACTTCACGGGGCAATGCTTTTTGGTTTGTATGAAGGTGTGCCGTTAACAAAAAGACAATCTTACGGACAAGTTTTACCCGATAAAATTACAATTTTTAAAAATCAAATTGAGAGGGCCTGCCCTGAGCCTGCCGAAGGGTCTATGTCTCATAGAGAGTGTATTAAAAAAATAGTTACCAATACTGTTTGGCACGAAATAGCTCATCATTTTGGAATGGATGAAGAGCAAGTACGTTCGGCAGAACGTAAACGAAGCAGCTAAGCAAAAAAATCTCCTTTCGGAGATTTTTTATTGTTTTATTTTCTGCCCTCTAGCGCGGATTTTAATGTTTCGTCGTCGGCGTATTCAAGTTCTCCGCCAACAGGAATTCCTCTGGCCAAGTGAGTGATCTTCCAGCCCGAGGCTGGTCCGCCTTGGGCGGATGAGATTTCTTTAATTACTTGCTCTATCAATACAGAAGTTGTTCGGCCCTCGGGCGTTGGATTTAAGGCAACAATAATTTCCGAAAAGTTATTTTGTAAAATACGTTTTTTTAATTCTTCAACGCGCAAGTGACCAGTATCTTCTTTTCTCATTGTGGCAACTGTTCCGCCTAAAATAAAATATAGACCGTTAAATTTTTTTGTGTTTTCAATTGAAATTAAATCAGTTTCTTTTTCTATAATGCAAAGCAAATTTTTATTTCGTGCTGGATTTCTGCAGATAAAACAGATGCCATCATCTATTTTACCCTGAGCGGAGTCGAAGGGTTCGTAGGGGTTAAAACAAAATTCGCAAAGTTTTATTTTATTTTTTAATTCTAAAATTGCATTAATTAATTCATCAGTTTTTTCTTTTGGTAATTTCATCAAGTAGTAAGCAAAACGGCCAGCTGTTCGTGAGCCAACCGTTGGAAATTTTCTAAAAATATTTATAAGTTTGTTTACAGTATCCATAACTGAAAATTTCTAATTTCTAATTTCTAATTTTCTCCAGTTTCGGGAGTGTAGGCATTTTTATCTAGGTTTCTAAAGCTTACTCTGTGGTCATCAAAGTATAAATCAACCGAACCAACCGGTCCATTTCTATGTTTTTCAATCATAACTTTTGCAATATTGGGGTTCAAGCTATTTTCTGAATATTTATCTTCTCTGTAAATCATTAATACAACATCTGCATCTTGCTCAATAGCTCCAGATTCTCTTAAATCTGAAAGTTTAGGTATTGAAGGTGTTCTCTGTTCAACAGCACGAGATAACTGTGAAAGCACTAGTACCGGAATATTCAGCTCTTTTGCTAACATTTTTAAAGCACGCGAGTTTTCTGTTACTTGTTGAACCGGTGAGGCAAAGCGGTTCATAGGTTCCATTAACTGCAAATAATCAATAACAATCAAAGACAATCCTTTTGTTGCCTGCAATCTTCTAGCCATGGCTCTAATTTGTAGAATGTTAACAGAACCAGCGTCATCTATATATAAAGGTGCATCAGATAAACTTCCCATAGCATGCTGTAACCGTGAGTAATCATCTTGTGCAAGCCTTCCATTTCGTAGGTTCCACAAATTTATGTTTGCTAAGCTGGCCAAAAGTCTGTCAGCCAATTGATCTTTAGACATTTCAAGACTGAAAAGACCAACTGGTTGATTCCCTAAAACAGCCGCGTTTCTGGCAATATCTAAAGCCAAGGAGGTTTTTCCCATAGAAGGTCTGGCTGCTAAAATAACTAAATCAGATTTTTGTAAACCACCTAAAATTTTATCTAAATCAACAAATCCGGTTGAAACTCCACGTAATTGTCCTGTGTTTTTAGAAAGTTCATCAATTCTTTCAAAAGTGTTTGCAAGAATATCTTTTATTGGCACAAAAGATTGGCTTAACGATCTTTGTCCAATGCCAAAAACAATTTTTTCAGCCTTATCAAGTAAAATATCAACTTCTTCTGTTTCATCAAAAGCAGAAAGTCCAATTTCTTCAGAAGCTGAAATTAAGTCGCGTAGAATCTTTTTTTGTCTTACAATTTTGGCATAATTATAAACGTGAGTGGCCGTTGGTACAGTATTTATTAAAGAAGTTAAATAGGCTGAACCTCCAATGTCTTCTAATCTATTTCTTTCTTTCAATTTTGCTGAAACAGACAGTATGTCAATTGGTTCTGATTTCTCATACAAATTAACCATTACTTGATAAATGTCTTGGTGGATGCTTCTGTAAAAATCTTCAGATCTAATAAAATCAACAACTTTTACAATTGCCTCTTTATCCAACATCAAACAGCCAAGCAAAGATTGCTCAGCATCATTATTTTGTGGTGGTAATTTGTCTACGCCTTCTTTAGCCATAATAATATATCTTATACACCGGCGATTTTAAAAGCAAGAGGATAAAGTGTTTATAAACTTTTTATGTCAGAACCGTTTTTTGTGTCTTCTACGGCGAAGCCTTGCTTTTCAATTTGAGCTCTAACTTCATCAGCTTTTTGCCACTCTTTATTTTCGCGATGAACTTCACGCAACTTTGCTAATTTTTTTATTTCAGCAGGAATTGTTTTATTCACTTTTTCAAAATTTATAATTCCAAAAACTTTATTAATTTGTTGGAAAAATTTATAAATTTCGCCAGCATCTTTTTTGGAAATTAAATCTTTTTCCATTAAAATATTTATTTTGCCAATAAATCCAAACATTACGGCAAAAGCTTTCGGAGTGTTAAAATCATCATCAAGCTCTTTGTAAAAACTATTCGAAAAATCTTTTATAATTTTTGAAGATGAGGTTTTTATTTTTGAGTTATTATTTTTTAATTTTCTTAGGAATTCTTCTATTTTTTCAACAGCTGATTTTACCTCTATCATTGCAGATTCAGAATAATCAAAAGGTGAGCTCCATAAGTTTTTAACAATAAAGAATCTTAAATAGTTTGCCGGGCATCTTTTCAAAAAGTCTCCTATTGTTATAAAGTTCCCAATGGATTTACCCATTTTTTGCTCGTTTACCGTTAAAAACCCTGTATGCATCCAATATTTTGCCATAGGTCTTTTACCGGAAATTGCTTCCATTAAGCTTATTTCGGCCTCGTGGTGAGGAAATATCAAATCGCGCGAGCCTCCATGAATGTCATATTGTGCGCCAAATAATTTTTCGGTAATGGCCGTGTCTTCAATGTGCCAGCCTGGCCTTCCAGCTCCAAATGGGGCTGGCCAGGAAGGTTCTGACTCGTCAGATGTCTCAGTAAATTTCCAAATGCAGAAGTCGCCTCTATTTTTTTTATCTTTGCTATAATCTATTCGCGTTACGGCATCTTCTGCGCCAAGGGCGGTTCTGCCCGCTAATTTACCATAATTTTTAAACTTTGCAATATTATAATAAATTCCGTCACCTTCAATTTTATAGGCGTATCCTTTTTCTTCTAACCTTTGTATTTGGCTGATTATCTGTTTTATGTAATCAGTGGCTCTGGCATATTTTGAAATACCGTCAACCCCTAAGGTTTTCATGTCTTTCAAGTGCTCTTTTTCAAAGGCAATTGCCAAGTCTTTTGGGGTGACGCCTTTTTCTCGGGCGCGCGCAATAATTTTATCATCTAAATCGGTTATGTTTTGCAAATAAAAAACAGTAAACCCTTGCAACCTTAAATATTTTACAAATGCGTCAAAAATAACATAAGTTCTGGCGTGCCCAATATGAGAATAATCATAAACAGTTGGGCCACAAACAAATAAATTTATTTTTTTACCACTTGCTGGTTTCAAAGTATCTTTTTTCCCAGATAATGTATTATATATTTTCATTTTATTTTATTTTTTTGAATTCTTTTGTGACAATTTTATTTTTTATATACCCCTTGCTGTTTAGTTCTAGTATTCTTGCAAGAATACTCAGGAAAGAAAAGATTAAAGAAAGCCAAATTATATCAATGAAAAATATTGATGGCTCATGTGGCCAAGCTATTAATATGGCAATAAATACAAGCAATAACAAGGCCATTTTAACTTTTCCAAAAATATTTGCTTTAACGTCAGATTCTTTTGATTTATGAAATAACGAGACTAAAGCCCCTATAATTTCTACTGAAAGCAACAACAAAAGCAACCATCTGTGATGTGCATCTAAGCTGTAAATTGCAATTGGAAGTATCAATATTCTATCAGCTAGTGGGTCTAACATTGTACCAAATTCAGTTATCTTGTCTAGGCCCCTTGCTACAGAACCATCAAATAAGTCAGTTAAAACCCCCACACAAAATAAAGAAACAATTAGAGCTTTGTTTTCTATCCCAAAATAAAAAAGCAAAACAAATAATAATAATCCTATGGCAAGCCTTATGTATGTTAGTTGGTTTGGGGTTATTTTTCTAGGCCAGTAGGGCTTTATAAAAACAAAGAGAATTTCATCTCTATAATAGTCTAATTTTTCCAAGAAATCTTTAAATTTTTCTATAAGATTGTTCATAAGTAAGATTATGTCATATTAACAGATTTTTTGCTACTTGTTAATAGCAATTTGTTTGTGGTAATATGACCTAATAAAAATAAACATATGAATAAAAAAGATATATTGTTTGCATTTTTGTGTGGGTTGGCAGTGGCTTGGATAGCCTCAGACTTCATAACTAAATATGGCTGGTTATTTTATATTGTTTTACCCCTACTTTCTATACTTGGTTTGTGGGTAGTTGAATTAATTGGGCGAAAATTTTTGTTTGCTCACCAAGCAGGTAAGTTTGCTTTGGCGGGCGCATTTGCTGATGTTGTTGATATAAAGGTTTATCAGCTAGTAATTTTGGCTTTGCCATTTTCTATTGTTATAAAAGCATTTTCATTTTTAGTGGCAACTGCTATAAAATATTGGGCAAACAAAACGTGGTCATTTTCTGCTCAAAATAATCCAGCCAAGGGCTGGGAAATACTAAAATTTTTTAGCGTAACAATTGTTGGGTTAATAATAGATATTGCTGCTTTTTATTATTTAGAAAAAGTTCACATTGGAATTTCAGCAACTCTTTGGTTGGAATTATGCATAATAATTGCAGCTCTAATTACTGCAATTTGGAACTTTCTTGGTTACAAGTTTTTAGTATTTAAAAAATAAAATTATTTTTTAATATTATGGAACAAGAAACCAAAATTTGTCAGAACTGTAAGTCTCCTTTTGTCATAGAGCCTGATGATTTTGATTTCTACGAAAAAATGAAGGTGCCCGCTCCAACATTTTGTCCGCAATGCAGATTACAACGCAGATTTATGTGGAGGAATGAATGGAAATTGCTTAGAAAAAAAGATATTCATGGAAAAGAAATTTTCTCTATTTTCCATGAAGATTCACCAATCAAAATAATGGATGTAGCTGAATGGTACTCTGATTCTTGGGATCCTCTAAGTTATGGCAAAGATTATGATTTTTCTAAACCATTTTTTGAACAATTTAGAGACCTACTTCACCAGGTGCCAGCTATGTCTAGGTCCCTTAACAGGCCAGTAAATAGTGATTATTGCGCTAATGCAACTCAGCCAAAAGATTGTTATTTAACATTTGGTTTGTCATACGTAGAAAACTCAGCATATTCTATTTGGGGAAGTAGGGCTAAAGACATTTTTGATTGTCACATTTACAATGGGTCTGAGCTTTGCTATGACAGTGTTAACATTACTAAATGTTACAGAACGTTGTATTCCATAGATTGTGAAGACTGCAATGATATAATGTTTTGCAAAAACTGTGTGGGTTGTAATAATTGTTTTGGTTGCATTAATTTAAAAAATAAATCTTACTATGTATTTAATCAGGCATATACTAAAGAAGAATATATAAAAAAAATAGAAGAATTGGGAACCACTTCAAGAAATAATGTAGAAGAGCTCCGAGAAAAATGTGCAGAAAGTTGGATGAAATATCCAAATAAATTTATTCATGGCAGGCACAATGCAGAAGTTTCAGGAGATTATATTACTAATTCAAAAAATGCTAAAAATTGTTGGAGAATTGTTGAGGGTGAGAACCTTAAATACTGTCAAAATTTTACATTGGGGCCAGCTAAAGATTCTTATGACCATAGTAATTTTGGAGACAAAACAGAATTAGTTTATGATTCTCTTGTTGTGGGTGACGGGGCTTATAATATTGCATTTTCTTCGCAATGTTACCCATCTAACTCTAATTTGCAGTATTGCTTTTTTTGTCAAAATTCTTCATATTTATTTGGATGTATTAGCTTACGTAATAAACAATACTGTATTTTCAATAAACAATACACCAAAGAAGAATATGAAGCATTGGTTCCTAAAATTATTGTACACATGAATGAAATGCCTTATGTTGATAAAAAAGGGTTGGTTTATAAGTACGGCGAATTTTTCCCAATGGAAATAAGCCCATTAGCTTATAATGAAACTTCTGCTCATGAACATTTTCCATTAACAAAAGAAGAAGTAGAAAAAATGGGATTAGTTTGGAGAGATGTTTCAGAAAAGAATTTTAACGCAACTATTTTTGGTAATGATTTGCCCGATGACATAAAAAATGTTGACGAAAGTATTACAAAAGAAGTTGTAGGTTGTGCCCATGAAGGAAAGTGTAACCATGAATGTGCGGGTGTTTTTAAAATTACTAAACAAGAATTGCAATTTTATAAATTGTTGAATATCCCATTGCCAAGAATATGTCAAAATTGCAGACATTATGCAAGATTTGCATGGCGTAACCCTGCCAAGCTTTGGCACAGAAGCTGTATGAAGGAAGGGTGCACCAATGAATTTGAAACTAGTTATTCTCCAGATCGCAAGGAAATAGTATATTGCGAGCAATGTTATCAGGAAGAAGTCGCATAACGTAAGCCACAACTTTTTTGCCACGTGGCAAAAAAGTTATCAGGTTGCCATATGGTAACCTGAAGAAAATGAAATTTTTATGAATCAAGAAACAAAACAATGTCAGAATTGTAAACAAGGCTTTGTAATTGAGCTAGAAGATTTTGATTTTTATGAAAAAATGACGGTACCTGCTCCAACATGGTGTCCGTCTTGTAGAGCTAAACGGAGGTTGGCGGCGAGAGATTTTCGTGTGCTATATAAAAGAAAGAGCGACTGGTCGGGTAATGAGATTTTTTCTATTTTTTCTGAGGAATCACCTTACAAGGTCTATGAGGTGGAGGTGTGGCAATCAGACAAGTGGGATCCTATGGAATATGGACAAGAATATGATTTTAAAAAAACATTTTTTGAACAATATAGGGAATTGACGCTTAAAGTCCCTCAGCCAAGCACAACAAATTGGGATTCAGTGAATAGCGATTATTGCACCGGTGCGGCTGGGCTTAAAAATTGTTATCTTACTTTTGTAGCCACGCACAATGAGGATTGTATGTATTGTGCGCTAATTAATGATACTAAAAATTCAATTGACACTACGCGAACAGAGTCTTCAGAATTTTGTTATGAATCGTTTGGCGTTATTAAGTCATCTAAGGTTTTTTTCTCTTCTGATTGTGAGGAATGTGTTGATGTTTGGTTTTCAAAAAATCTTCAAGGATGCATGAATTGCATTGGTTGTGTAAACTTACGAAATAAGCAATATTATATTTTTAATCAATCTTATTCTAAAGAGGAATATAAAAAGAAATTTCTGGAGTTTGATTTCGGTTCAGTCAAAAATTTAGAAAATTTTAAAACAAAAACTGAAGAATTATTTGCTAAAAATATTGTTCGATATGCGCACGGAAAGCATAATTTTAATGTCTCGGGAGAATATATTAATAATTCTAAAAATGTTCGTAATTCTTTTTATGTTAATAACGGCGAAGATTGCAAATATGTTCAATATTTATTTACTCCTTCGAGTAAAGATTGTATGGATTTCTCTCTTTGGGGCGATAACGCCGAACTTATTTATGAGGTATCAAGTTGCGGAGAAAATTCTTCACAAATTAAGTTAAGTTATAGAACATATCGTGGTTCTCATAATTGTACGTATTGTATGCAGTGCGCATCGTCGTCATATCTTTTCGGTTGCGTTGGTTTGCAAAAAAAGCAATATTGTATTTTTAACAAACAATATACCAAAGAAGAATATGAAGCCTTGGTGCCTAAAATCATTGAGCATATGGATGAAATGCCTTATGTTGATAAAAAAGGAAGAGTCTATAAATATGGCGAATTTTTTCCACCCGAGCATTCTCTTTTTTCTTATAATGAAACACTGGTTTTCAGCGATTTTCCAATGACAAAAGAAGAAGCGTTGTCAGAGGGATATACATGGAAAGAGCCAGATCAAAAAAAATATAAAATTACAATTGAATCTAAATTAATTCCAGATCATATCAAAGATGTAGGGGACGAAATCATTAGTGAAACAGTTGAATGTGCACATAAAGGGCAGTGCCATTGTAAATGCACAAGTGCTTTTAAAATAACAAAACAAGAACTTGATTTTTATAGAGCAAATAATATTCCTATACCAAGATTGTGCCATAATTGTAGGCACGTGTTGCGTGTAAAAAATCAAAGCCCAATGAAATTGTGGCACAGGCATTGTATGAAAGATGGGTGTAATAATGAATTTGAGACTAGTTATTCCCCAGACCGTAAAGAAATAGTTTATTGCGAAAGTTGTTACAATAACGAAGTTGCATAAAATAATTTAAAAATAATATGGCAAACAATTTAGTATTATACAGAAAATATAGACCGCAGACATTTGAAGAAGTGGTTGGGCAAGAGCATGTTGTCCAAACTTTAACCAATTCAATAAAAGCAAATAATATTTCACATGCATATTTGCTTTGTGGGCCAAGGGGAAGCGGAAAAACAACTATTGCTAGGTTATTTGCCAAAGCAATTAATTGCCTCGCCCGCAAGGCTACGGCCGAGGGTGAAAAACCGCAAAGCTTTGAACCATGTAATAAGTGTGACTCATGCTTAGAAATTATGGCTTCAAGGTCTATGGATTTAGTTGAAATTGATGCTGCATCTCACACAGGAGTGGATGACGTAAGGCAATTAATTGAAGGCATAAAATTTGCTCCAGTAAAATCAAAATATAAAATATTTATTATTGACGAATGTCACCAGCTTTCTAAATCAGCATCTAATGCTTTGCTAAAAACGTTAGAAGAGCCACCAGCTCACGCAATTTTTATTTTGGCCACAACAGAAGTTCACAAAATGTTGCCTACAATTTTATCTAGGTGTCAAAAGTTTGATTTTAAAAGATTGCAAGTTCCTGAAATTATAAAAAAGTTGCAGTTTATTTCAAAAAAAGAAAACGTGAAGTTTGATGAATCTGCTTTGTCTTTGATTGCTTTGAATTCGCGAGGCTCGTTTCGTGACGCAGAATCTTTAATGGATGAATGCTTAAGTTTTTCTGGCAATAACGGCACAATAAAAACAGAAGACATAAAAGAATTATTGGGAATTGTTGAGGTTGCTGAAATTTCAAAATTTGTAGATTTCTTGGTTTCTAAAAATACAAAAAATGCAATTGAGTTTTTGAATTCTATTATAGATGCAGGGGTTGATTTACAGGAATTTACAAAAACTTTAGTTTTTTATTTAAGGCAGGAATTACTTTTAAAAATTGATTCAAACTTTTTAAACTTACAAAATTCTGGTCTTTCTAATCAGGAATTGGAAAAAATGAAAGAGCAAATAGCCAGCTTATCTCAAAAAGATTTGCAAAATATGTTGGAATTATTTATTGAAGCGGAGAATAAAATAAAATATTCAGCTATTGCTCAACTGCCATTAGAGTTGGCGGTTGTCACCCTAACTCAAAAAGATTAGTTATCCACATACTTGCGTGCTGTAAAAAGGTTATAATAATAGAATAGTATTTATCTATTCAAAACTATGCCCGAACAACAATTATTAGATTACATAAAAAAAGCAAAAGATGCTGGTCAATCAGATGAGCAAACGCGTAGTTTGTTGTATAAAAATGGCTGGACAGAGGTCGAAGTTAGAGAGGCATTTTTGGCGTTAACTCCAGCTCAACCTCAACCTGAGCCACAACCACAAATTCAATCTCAAAATCAAACAGAAATTCAGCCCCAGCCCGCTCAGCAGAAAAAGGATGATTTAAGCGTGATTTCAGATACTATCAAAGAAATAGATAAATTAGATAGTAAGCCACAACCAGAATCTCAGCCCGAGCCTGTATCTCAAATACAATCACAAAAATTTCAGGCACAACCTATTGCAACTGTTTCTATGCCCAATGCTATGCCTGAAATGAGAAAAAAGTCTCATGCAATTTTAAAAACATTAATAGTTTTGATTATTTTGGTTGTGCTTGGTGGTGCGGGGTATTTTGTAGCAGGTCAATATGTTAATCTTCCATGGAACCCTTTTACGCCAAATCCTCAGACAGTTGTTGCTAAAATGTTAACAAATATGGGAAAAGTTAAGACTTCTCATGTAGTGACTCAGCTAGAGGTTAGTTCTACAGATAACTCTAACAAAACTCCTCAAGGAAAAATGAATTTAAGTGCAGATAGCTCAATAGATATGTCTGATGCTAGAAATCAAAAATCTAACATAAGTATTAAATTTGATTTAACATCACAAGCGTCAGCTTCTTCTATCGCTTCAATAGACGCGAATGCAACATCAGTTGGGGAAACAACTTATTTAAAAATGAATAGTGTGTCTCTCCCAAATAATGTTTCTTATTCTGGGTTTGATATTTCACAAATTAATGGAAGGTGGTTCAAGGCCGATCAAGATTCCTATAATGCAATTTATCAAGCTGAAAACGGTCAGTCTGCGTTGGCAATAACAGATATTTCGTCTAAAAATAATTCAGATTTAGTAAAAAAATTTAGTGATTTATTTTTAGCAGATAAATTATTTTCTAATATAAAACAATTAAATATAGAAACCATAGGTGGCCAAGACACATATCATTATTCTGCAACAATTGCAAAAGATAAATTAAAAGATTTGTTATTAAAAATAACAACGTTAAGTACATCACAAGATATTCTACAGTCTATGGTTGGCTCTATTGCAGATTCTATTGGAGACGTGAATGTGGAAATGTGGATTGGAAAAAAAGATTATTTGCTTTATCAATATAAAGTTAATAAGACAATTAATCTAAATGATTCATTGTTAAGCAACACATCCTTAGGCTTGGCTATAAAATTAAATGTCACTAACTCTAATTTTAACCAACCAATAACAGTGCATGCACCAGAAGGAGCACAAAAAATAGAAGAAGTTATTTTGCCAATGATAAAGACCCAAAAAGTAGCTTCCAATTTAAGCCGAGTATCAATTGAAGCAGAATCGCTGTTTGATGTTAATAAAAATTATTATCTATTGTGTAAAAACGGATTTTTAAATGGTTCTAAAATAACGCCCTATGGTCAAACATTTATAAGTGTTGCAAATGGTGTTTTGAAATTAGGTGCAAAAAATCCAAAATGTTTTGCTAATAACACTGGTTATTGTGTATCAACCCAATTATCTGACGGAACATATTTGTGCGTGGGCAGTGGGGCAACTGTTGGAACAGTGAATTGCATTTCTGCGCAAACTATTTGTAAGTAAAATTTATATTAAAAGCCCTTCGCGTAAAGAGGGCTTTTATTGTGCGACAGTTTTGATATTGAAAAAAATTGCAAAAAGTGTTATTATTTTAAAATATTGTAGTCATTGCGGGATCGTCTAATGGTAGGACACGGCCCTTTGAAGGCTGGTATCTAGGTTCGAGTCCTAGTCCCGCAGCAGTGATATTACACGCCGAGTAACTGAGTCGTCCCGACTATTTTAGTAAAAAGTTCGAAATATAATTCCCGTATGGGAATGAGTCTCGAACAATACCAAGCAGATAAAAAATCGCCAAACAGGCGATTTTTTGGTAAAATGCATTATTGTAAAATAATTTATTAATATATGCCATTAATTACCAAAAAGAATATTTTATTAACTGGCGCTGGTTTCAGTGCTAACTTCGGCGGTTTATTATCTAGGGAAATGTGGTCAAAAATACTAAGCAATCCAAAAATGGATCAGTTGCCACAAATAAGAGAAATACTAAGAAAGGATTTCGATTTTGAGTCAGTGTACTCAAATGTCAAAAAAAATGTATCAATCAGTAAGGACGATAAGAATTTATTTCAAAAGATTGTTTTTGAAAGCTATTCTAGCATGGACGATGCTTTAAAAAATTATCGCATTGGTGGTTTCCCAAAATCAGGTTTTTATATAGGTAATGTTACCAAATTGTTGGGTGAATTTTCTGGATTGGGAGGAGAGGTTGGTGCTCATTTTACACTTAATCAAGATTTATTAGTTGAAAGAGAAACACAAATAATACCCCTTGGTCTCTCTACGCCACAAAATTCAACTTATCGGAATGACATAAATTCAAAGCAGATTGATTTTACTAAGCAGGTGGTATTGCCCGATGATCAGTCGCTAGAAGAATTTAAATCTAAATACCTACCTTCTAACGGTAGCTATTGTTATATAAAATTGCACGGCTCGCTTGGATGGTTATCACACTATGGGCACCAGCAATTAATCTTAGGCACAAATAAAATAGAAGACATTAAAAAAGAGCCTTTGCTTAATTGGTATTTCGATATTTTCAAAGACGCCCTTTCGCAGAATGGAGTCAAACTATTTGTGCTCGGTTATAGTTTCCGTGATGAGCATGTAAACGAGATAATTATAGATGCAATAGAAAAAAATCATATACAAATTTATATAATTTCACCAGAAGATCCCGAGGGATTTAAAGACAGAATGGAGGGCAAAATTTTATATGGATCTTACGAGATAAAAAATACAATAAAAATATGGAATGCCGTAGATGGTTATTTCCCATATCGGTTAAGTGAGATTTTTCCTTCTAATCAAATGGATACAGCCGTAGCTCAAGATATAAAAAAAGCTATGAATAAATAAATGAAACTTTTGGATAATGGCACATATGCAATAGAAATTGATAATAGACTTTTAGAGCTAACAACCAAAGATAAAGAGCTAAAAGTATCAGAAGAGGAATTTAAGGCGGCATTAAAGGGCTATAAGCTCGACGAATTTTTGATTGTTTTAGCAGAAATATCAGAAAAATTGTTTGATCCTAATTTTAAAGAAAATCCTATTTGGAAAAAAGAAAAAGTTGGTTTTATTATACATAAACCAAGCGAGCAGTTTGTGACTGATTTTGCGGTTGAATACATTGCAAATATATTATTAATTTCTGGTTCAAATGATTTTAAAAATGAAAGTATCAAAAATAAAGATAATGTTGTGGCAATATTCAGTATTTATCATAACTCTATAATTCATCCAAGAATTCAATCGGGCAACATAGCATCGTTGTTAGTGCCAATGTTTTATCAACAGATGACAAGCCAGCAAGATATAAAAGATACTTTTATTCGGCAATGGTTGATATTTCAAGGTGCGCAAGAGCTAGTCGACCCAAAAAATAAACTTGATTTGGATAAAATATTGCTAGAAGAAAATGGAATGACCGTTATTGAGTACATAAAATTGTGTTTTTTAATTTTAGCAACAATATTAACCAAACCAAGGTTTAATTTTGGGACCTTTGATAAGCCTACAATTCCCGGATTGGACGATGTTCTAAATAGCGAGAAAATTTCTGCGATATTAAAACAATTGTCTGTGTCTAAGAATGAATTTGTTAAACTAGATAAAGAATTGAATGCCGGCTTAAGTCCAGAACATACAAAAAGTAGATATAACCCTTTATGGGAAAAGCCTATCGTAATATTAGGAGATAATGACTATGTAGTGCCGAGTATAAGTGCTTATGCCAAGGGGGCTTTGAGAGGGCTCTATTGGATATTTGAAAATGTAAAGGCTAAAATATTTAGAGACTATTTCGGATTATTATTTGAAAAATATTGTGGCACAGTGATTCAAGACATTTTTGGTAGGGAAAACGTAAGGCCAGGGATAAGATTTGGCAAAGATAACCAAGAATTTTTTGATTGGATAGCCAACAGGGAAAAGGAAATAATTTTATTCGAAACTAAGGGGTATCAGTTTCCTTTGAAAACTCTACAAACGGGTAGTCCCGATCTTGTTAGAAAGGAGGTGTTTAATAAATTAGTAGAAACAATCAGGCAAACTTATCGGCGCTTTCAAGATATTCAAAGTCACGATGAATTGAAAGAATTTAGGAATAAAAAAATAACTGTTGTTGCTGTATTTTACGACATACCGTTTGTATCTACAAACGTGTATGACCCCGATATAAAATCAGCATTAAACGGGCTAAATGCTAGATACCCAGGAATTAAAGATTTTGAATATGTTTTTTTATCAATTGAGGAGCTGGAAAATTATTACTATGTGAAAGATTATATTTCTATAGAGGATCTGGTAAATAAAGTAAAAGGTACACCTGGCGCCGGCGTTATTGATCAAATAAGTAAGGTCTTCAAAGAAAATAATTTAACGGCCGAGGATCATAAAAATTTGTTAGATAGAAAGTTTAGAGATTTTTACGAAAACGAATTAGGCGTCCCATATTCGGAAGAAGAGTAAGCCTAAATATATATACAGACATCAAATTTAGTTATTCTAATATAATTTTTTTATCTTTTAGAATTAGTTTACTTTTTAGGAAAAATAATAGTTCTCGTTTTTCAATTAGGGTTCCTTCGTTGAGTAAATATTTCGCATAATTCCTAACATCGATATCTGAATTATGGGTTTCTTTATTATGGCCCAGCACTCCAATTCTAAATTTATTGAATCTCGCTAATTCTTTTTCAACTGTAGCCTTTACCCCGAGTTCGTCTAAGTTGATTTTATCCATCAACTCAATAAGTTCAGCTATCAAGCTCTGCTCATTCAGGGCTGGATTTTTACAGGCTATATCTCTGGCCTTGTTGCAGAAATAATAGACGTGCCTATTTACTCCGCCATTTAGTAGTTTTTTAAATTTCTCATCGGCTGATATTCCTGATCCGCAATACCCGCATTTAATCAATTTGGTGAAGGCGAATTCTTTTGATTCTGATTTTGGTATATACCTGTCATTTAATGTGGTTTGAACTTTATCAAACAACTCTTTAGATATTATCGGTGTATGTTTTCCATTGTACCAATTGCCACTGCCAACAGGGTATTCAAACTCACCATAGTAAAAAGTATTTCTCAGTATTAGGTAAATGTTACCAAGCACCAAAGCTTTGCCTGTTCTCGTTTTGAATCCTGTATCACGTAGCCACATATATACTTTTCTGCCAGACCAATTTTCATTAGCCAATTTCTCAAATATCTGTTTAATTACCGGAGCACGTTTTGGGTCTAGTCTACATTGGCATTTTTTATCAACATGTTTTTCGTTTAGATATCCTGTCGGCGCTACGCCGGGGCGATATCCCATTTCACATCGCGTTCTTAATCCACGCTTTACATTTACCGCCTTGTTATCATTTTCCAGTTTTGCTTGACTGCCGAGAATCATCAGTAAGAATTTTTCGTTTGGATTATTAGTGAACCTTTGTCCATGAGTTCTTATCTCAATTAGCAGTTTTTGATCCATTAAATCTACTACAGATCCCAAATCTCCGGCATTTCTTGATAACCTGTCTGGAGCCCATGTTAAAATGGCATTGTATTTGCCTTCACGAATTTCAGTAATCATTTGGTTAAATACAGCTCTTTGTCCAACCTCTTTGGAAGAGTGCGCCTCGCGTTTAATATCGATGATATTCAAATTATCACGTTGTGCCAGACTCAGCATTTCTTTTACCTGCGATTCTATGGATAGAGCTTGTTTGTCCTCAGCTTCTGTGGATTTCCTCGCATAGAGGCAGTATTTGAGTATTGGAGCGACTATGACCGGGGATTGCCGACTGTTTTGCGTTGTTGCTATTTGTTGCATAATTTTTGTTTTAGTTATTAATAGCACATATTCGACCTTTGCAAGGACAAGGATGACGCAACGGTGCTAAGGAGTCCAGACCCCATCAGTTGAAAACTCCCAGCTTTACGAAGAGCTGTTTTAGGTATAAACTTAAATAAATTATAAGATATATTTATGATTAAACCGTATTATAAAAAAGGTGATTTCACCTTATACAATGCTGATAGTCTGAATTTTTTAGAGTCATTGCCTGAAAATTCTGTTGATATGATTTTCGCAGATCCACCATATTTTCTTTCAAATGGTGGTTTTAGTGTCCATTCTGGAAAAATGGTAAGTGTTGATAAGGGACAATGGGATGTTAGCAATGGATTAAAAAAAGATTTTGAGTTTCATCTTGCATGGACAAAAGCTTGTCATAGAGTTTTAAAACCAGGGGGAACTATTTGGATAAGTGGTACATACCATTCTATATATTCATGCGGTTTTGCTTTACAGGTTAACAAATTTCACATGTTAAATGATATTACGTGGTTTAAGCCCAATGCTTCACCTAATTTAAGTTGTCGCTTTTTTACTGCTAGCCATGAAACCTTGCTTTGGGCACGTAAAGAAAAAAAAGCAAAACATACATTTAATTATGATTTAATGAAAAATGGTGATTGGCCGGAAGATCAATTGAAGAAACCTGGCCTACAAATGCGGTCAGTTTGGGCCATAGGAACACCAAAACCCATTGAAAAGAAGTTTGGCAAGCATCCAACCCAAAAGCCCGAAGATTTGCTAAGAAGAGTCGTACTTGCGAGTACCAATAAGGGAGATCTTGTGTTAGATCCATTTACTGGTAGCTCTACGACGGGAATTGCTAGCCATTTATTAGGAAGAAAGTTTGTAGGCATTGATACCGAAAAAATTTTTTTAGATGTATCGATAAAAAGGTTTGAAGAGCTAGATAAAAATTTAATAAATAAGCATTTAAAATCATGAAGTTGTTACCATTTTATAAAGAAAAATTAGGATGTGAAAGTGAGAATGATGTTTTCGAATATTTCATAAAAAATTTGAAGCCGAGTATTTTGCTTTGGTCATATTTTGTAAATTGGGATAAGGTTTTTGAGAATACTAGAAAGATTGAAATTGCTTTAAATAATCTCAATTATTTAATTGGCAAAGATGATTTCGATAAAGAATTTAAATTTTTAATCAAGCAATATCCTGAAGTTGTTAAGGTCGTCCCAGCTTTAGTCGTTAGAGACGGGGGCAACACGGACAAATTTAATATTTTAGTCGATTATAAAAATAAAAAATTTGTTTACGAAAATTATGACTTTACTAAGGTTAATCTAAGCGATGAAGATGTTGAGAAGTATTTAATGTTTGTTAAAAAAACCGGGTTAAAGGATCTAATAACTTCGCAAAAAATAAAAAATTTAGTTGATTATATGATAGGGGTGGAGGCTGGTTTAGATAGTAACGGACGCAAGAATAGAAGCGGTCACTCTATGGAAGATATCGTAGAATTTTTCATTGATGATTTTTGTAAGAGCAAAGGATTTAAATACTTAAAAGAAGCTACTGCTGAAAAAATTAAGCAAGAATGGGACTTTGACGTTCCGTTTGATAAGTCCTCTCGCCGTTATGATTATGTAGTTAGCAATGGCAGTGAATTATTTATTTTTGAAACTAATTTCTATGGAGGGGGCGGTTCTAAGCTGAAATCTACAGCTGGAGAATATCGAAATTTATTCGATGTTTTTGGCGGGAAATATAAATTTATTTGGATTACAGATGGTTTTGGTTGGAAGAACCTACAAAGACCCTTAAGAGAAACTTTTGATCATAATGATTATTTGATTAGTCTAGATATGATTGAAAATGGTATTTTAGGTGATATTCTAAGGTAGGAAGTCATCAATATGGTAATTTATGTTTATTAAACAATTCTCAATTAGATACTTTAGAAATATTAAGACACTAGATTTGCTATTGGAGAAAGGTCTAAATATTTTTATTGGAGAAAATAATTCTGGTAAAAGCACAACCATGGATGCACTAAGGGTATGCTTAGGTTGGGGCGATCAAGATAAAGGTGTTTTTATTAAACCAGATGATTTATATATAGAAAGATCGAATTACCAGATTGGTCCTAAGCCGATTGAATTTGATTTAATATTTAGAATTGAGGACGAGATAGAGCAGTCAATTTTTTATGATTTGCTATCTAAAAAGGGCGAAGAATTAGAATTACAAATTCATTATAGATTTTTCTTTGAAGAAAAAAATGATAGAAAATTATTTCGTTGTTCTATATGGGGAGGAGATAACGAAGGTCAGAACATTCCAGCAGAAATTCTTGATTTAATCCGGCATATATATCTCGGAGCACTGAGAGATGCGTCAAGAGATTTGCAACTTAGTAAGGGCAACAAATTAGGAAGTTTGTTGGAAAAGATTGAACCAAATAAAATACGCCAACTGGAGCTATCGCAAAAGTTAGATGACTTATTACATAAAGATGTAGACTGGAAAATCATCAGGGAAGCTGCAAAGAATAAAATTAATGAGCACCTTAATAATTCTTCTATAAAAGGCAAGGAAATTGAGATCGACTTAAGATTTATAGATTCTGAATTTAAAAAAATAGTAGGTGATTTGAGGGCTAGATTGCCAGTTTACCCTTCTTTAGCAGAAAACGATAAAAATCAAAAGTGGTTTCAAATAAATCAAAATGGCCTTGGAGATAACAACCGGATATATATCGCTTCTGTTTTAGGAGATTTGTTGGGCATACGAGAACTAGAAAGTGAAACTTATGTCGCACTGTTGATTGAGGAACCGGAAGCTCATTTACATCCACAGCTACAGAATATTCTATTTTCATATTTTGAACAATTATCTAACAAAATTCAGGTATTTATTACTTCGCATTCTCCAACAATTACCGCTAAAACGCTACTCAATACCGTCACGGTGTTCCAAAATGTTAACGATGAAATTCATGTTTTGGCTATGAAAAATTCTGACTTAGATATAGAAGACAAGGCATACTTGCATAGGTTCCTCGATGTGACAAAGGCGCAGTTATTCTTTGCAAATGGGGTGATTCTTGTAGAAGGCATATCGGAGGCGTTGCTTTTCCCGGTTTTTGCCGAGATCATGGGCAAAAATGAAGGCGATGAAAATAAATATAATCTTACGAAATGGGGAGTAGAGATAGTTAACGTCGGCGGAGTATCTTTTAGTTATTTCGCAAAAATATTTAATTCAATCGATAGTAAAAAAAGATTAAACAGTAGGTGTGTTTTGGTAACAGACTCTGATCCAAAGGAGAATGAAGTTATGTTATCTGGAAGAGCGCAAAGAGCGGCAGAAATGAAATCTGGTCTTCTTGATGTACAACTTTCTAAAAAGACTTTCGAGCATGATTTATTCAATGACTCAGATAAGAACTCAGTGACAATAAAAGAAGTTTATAAAGAAATGCATCCTCAGACATCAATAAAAAATGTCAACGATTTCATGGAAAGATTAAAATCAAATAAGGATAAAGGAGAGTTTGCTCAAAAATTAGCTGAAAAGATCAATAATGATAATTTTACGATTCCAGAGTATATTAGTAATACTATAAAGTGGGTAACCAAAAGTGTTGAATAAAAATGTTTAATTCTTTATCAGATGAGCAAAAAAAGATTGTTTTTGCTGACTTAGAAAAAATAGTTGTTAGGGCTTGTCCGGGAAGCGGCAAGACTTTTACAGTAACAGCTAGACTGGCAAATAAAATTTCAAAGTGGGAAGATAGATATATCGGCATAGCTGCTTTGTCTTTTACAAATACTGCTTGGCAAGAAATAGAAAAAAATTTACCAAAATTTGAATGTGGACCAATAAAGAGGCCGCATTTTTTAGGTACGATTGATAGTTTTATAAATAATTATATATTTCTTCCGTTTGGTCATTTGGTTATGGGCTGTGAAAAAAGACCGAAGCTAGTTGGTGAACCGCACAGTAAATGGTCTGGGCGTTTTTATAGCGAGCAATGGTTCGATAAATCTTCGTTCAATATAAACGATGAGTTTATCTTTACTCAGAAATATCCTATACCTCCAACCGCTAAAGCGGCCGTGGTTAAGGCTATCAAGAATAAAAAGATGGAATTGATAAGTCTTGGCTATGCGAACCAACATGATGCAAATTACTTTGCTTTAAAAATTTTAAAAAAATATCCTGAAATTGCAGAATCATTAGTCGCAAGGTTTCCAATATTGTTAATTGACGAAGCACAAGATACAACAGAAATACAAATGGCGATTATAGATGAATTAGTAGGAGCTGGATTAAAAGAAATTCTTATTGTTGGAGATCCAGATCAGGCTATATTTGAATGGAATGATGCTAATCCAGATCTCTTTGTAAAAAAATGTAGTGAGTGGGAACTAAAACAGTTAGAAGAATGCAGGAGGAGCTCTCAAGATATTTGCAATTTCGTTCATAAATTATCGACATTAAGTGCACCAGCGCGCTCTGTATCTACTGAAGTTGCAACCCTAGGCATAAAGCCAGATATTATAGAATATGACAACCTGTTATCTATAAAAAATACATTTATAAAAAGATGTGAATCTGAAGATATTCCTATAAAAAAAGAGGATGTCTCTATCTTATGTAGAACAAAAGGCGCTGTTAATGAAGTTGTAAATGTGTTTGAAGGAGCACCCATCGTAACAGGCCCTACATTTTTTAATGACTCTGATATTTGGGAAGAGAGATTTATATGGTGCAGAGACATCTGTGAAGGTCTCTATCTAATAAGTAAGGGAGAATTTAAAAATGGCTATAGGATATTAGAAAGGGGGTGCTTTAAGATTTTAAATGAAAATCATTATTCAAAGGAAAACTTGAGGTTGCATATTAAAAATATTGGACTAGTAAACTGGCGAAAATTTATTAATGATATAATAGTCTCTGCGCCCGATATATCCGGCGATTTATCTGCTTATCTATCTTCTTTCTCCCCGATGGCAGAAAGCTTTTTCAATGAAATGAATATATTAACTGCCGTTAAGAATAATAAAAAAAGTCTATTAATTAAAGATATTTTTGGAATTTCTGACGCTGATTCTAAATTTTCACATTTACCTATTCGACTCGGAACAATTCATTCGGTGAAGGGGGAAACGTTTGATGCGACTCTTCTAATTTTGAAAAATAGAATAATGAATACAAAATATCAGACAATATTAAGCAGGTGTAAAAAAGACAAGTTATTAGAGGAGGAGTTGAGGACATTATACGTAGCGATGACAAGGCCTAGAAAAATATTAATAATAGGTGTGCCTCAGGGAGATGGTAATATGTGGAACGCTTTTTTAAATTAACGATCGTACAGATTTAGGATTTTTTCATATTTGTGATATAATAATTTAACAATTTAATAATTCGCCTAAACTCATATATTTCTATGGGCATGGCACTAAAGTCTAAACAAGCATAAAGATCCCATCATGGGGTTGCTTGTTTAGCCATATCGGGAAACTGGTATGAGAGGTTTCGGCCTCTACCCGTGGTGGGTTTTTTGTTAAAGCGAAATCCTTCCCTGGGTGAAAAAATAATAAATATGGAAAATAACGGCGAAACAAAAAAGTGTTTGCATTGCCAAACGGATATTCCGTTAAAAGCCAAGAAATGTCCACATTGTCAAAGCGATTTAAGAAGTTTCTGGGCTCGACATATAATATTTACGGGCTTTTTACTTATGATATTGCTTGTAATATTTATGGGTATGATCAGTGATCTTATCTCTGGGTTTAGCACCAGTACAACAAATAATCAGCCACAAACAAAGGTAAAAACGCAGTTAAGTCCGGAACTTACCCAAAAAAGCAAGGAGGCCTTGGCAAGCATGAAAAAGGATCGTGATGATATAGGACAAGTTACTTTTTATCTAGACCCTTCGTCACCATTATCACACAACACAAATAATGTTGAGGTCTATATCTCTAAACCAGATGATGAAAGTGCTATTCTCCGTTTCGCTGTTTCGTATGCTGGTGAAGAGTGGTTGTTTATAAACAAATATATATTTAACATTGATGGAAAAAATGTTGAGGTGAATCCTTACAAAGTAGAAAGAGACAATTCAAACACTATCTGGGAATGGTCTGATGACCCTATAACAACAGACTGGTCTGCATTAGCGTTTGCCATCGCACACTCTAAGGTAGCCAAAATAAGATATGTTGGAACAAAATATTATGATGACAGAGTAATAACTGAAACTGAAAAAAAAGCTATTAATAATGTCTTGAATGCCTATTTAGTAGTTAAATAATAATCACACAGGATGTTCTCCCTACATAGATTGATTTTCCTAAGAAAAAGAGTATAAATGGTATAGCATGAAGAAACCAATTTTATTACTTACAATCCTATTGTCGGCTAGCATTGCTGGGCCCGTTTTTGCTACTTATGGCATTCAAACTAAAACAAAAAATTGTACCGCAAATCAAATTCTCCAAGACTCCGCCTGCACGCCGGGTGCAGTTTTAACAACCAATACGGCTGTTATTTGTAAAACCGGCTATACAAAAACTGTAAGGAGCGTTTCTGATTCAACAAAGAAGAAAGTGTTTGCAGAATATGGAATACCATATAGCCAACATAGCAACTATGAAGTAGATCATTTGATTAGTCTTGAACTCGGAGGTGGTAACGATATTTCAAACCTCTGGCCAGAGAATTCCAAAATCAAAAACGGTTCACTTTCAAAAGATAATTTTGAGAATTATTTACATAACCAAGTTTGTAAAGGAAAAATGACGTTGGTAGAAGCTCAAAAAGAAATCTCATCGAATTGGGTCACATACTACCAAGCAGTTTCAGCGGGCAAGCCAATAACTCCTACAACGGTAACACCAACTCAAACTCCGAATCCAGTTCCAACTCCAGTTGTAACGCCGACACCTGTCCAGACCATTATTCCCGTTGTAACGCCGAGCACAACAGGCCATCCAGCAGGAGTAACCGGAAAATGCAATGACGGAACTTATACTTCTGCGATTAATCATAGCGGAGCTTGCTCTCATCACGGTGGAGTCTCCGTATGGTATTAATTGCAGTTGATATTTAGAATTTCTTTTTTAACAATCCGTAAGTAATTGGCCTGCTATTATCATCGTCTCCTGATTCTGGATCATCCGGTCCATGAATATCGGGGAATGGGCAATATGTCGAACCCTCGGCCATAACCTCTGATACTAGCATGGATAAAGCATCTGCAAGATCCATGTAATTTTCGCTGCCGAAATTAACTATTTGCATTACCACTTCTTCATTGCCTCGTGGTGCAAATTGCACAGTACCATTTTTGATGTGATGGCTGATTAAGGCTAAACGTGCACGTTTATCTCCTTGTGGCCTTACGCCTAACGCTGGATATCTTTTTTCTTGCAGAACTTGTACTAATCCTTTTTGGAAACCAACATCTTCAACGTAAATTGTTTTTACGTTATAGTTACTATAAAGATATTTTGCCCGTTCAATGATTGTTGGCAAGCCAATGCGTTCGTTGATTGGATAAGGTTGAATATATATCTTTGTATCTTTGCCCCAACCGAATACTTTAGCAACAATCATAGCCGTGCAAGCAGACTTTTTTTCTTCAGAAATTGCAGGGTCAACTCCAATAAATGCTCCTCTGTATCGATTAGCAGTTGTTGGCATCGGGCATTCTCCGTATTGTATCCATTCAGGATGAATAACGCGTTCGTGGTCTGAAACAATGCGAAGCAAGAATTCTTGGGTGAATGCTTTTTCGTTTCCCACTCTCATCCGTTCGGCTTCTACCGCTGCGAGGTTAGGATATTTTGCTTTCCAGAGAATTTTTCCGGTAGCATCCATAAGAGGATAGTTGCAAAAGATACCATTTCGCCTTTTAGCTTCAATATCCTTTTTAAAACGCATAATAACGGAATCTTCATGCAGTAATGTTCCCAATAAAACAACTCGTAAATTTTCTAAGTCTCCAGCGGGTATGGCATCTTCAGTCAGCCATGAGTAAGTTTGATTTCGCCCATCAATAGTTCTGACAGAATCACTATCCTCTATGTCGTCAACAATCAACAAATCAGGACGATATTGTTTATACCTCATACCTCTCAAACTTTGTTCTGCTGAAGCAAATGTTATTTGTGCATCATACTTTGAAAGCACAATTGAAGTACCCCATTGAGAATCTTCGGTTTTTAACGGGCCTAAGTCATTTTTGAGAAGAATGTTACTTTCTAACTCTTTTCTCATATTCATAAAATGTTGCTTGGCCTTTAGTTGAGTTCGACTTGCTATAACAACAAATTTCATTTTAGGTTCGCCAAGAACTGACCATATGGATAGGGCAGTGTTCATAATGGTGGACTTTGCACTATTACGTGCACCCATTATGACAATAGTTTTATTATTCTCATCCTGAGCCAGATTAAACATTTCGAAATGAAAATCTGCAAAAGGATATTTTATATAGTGACCGAGGTAAGCGCCAAAGAACAGTTTAAAGCTTTGAGTAGCCAAAACTTTTCTCACCTTTTGATCTTTGACCATAATTTCTATGATCGCTTGAATTTCTTTTTCTGTTTCCATGTTTTTATTATTCATTAATATTATTTTTTGATACTAACTCAAGTGCTCGTCGCACTAACGCTTCCTGCTCCGGAGATAGAACCATCTCCTGTTCAACGTGAGCGGTTATCTGAAGCTTGTTTGTATAATCTTCGTGGTGGTTTTCTAACCAAAATTTTATAGCTGTCAGATTTTTATCCTTTATGGCGGAAATAAGCTGGGCGATGGCGATATCGCTGATGAGGCTGTTGCCTTCATCTAAAGATTTTTCTACGTTTTGTGAAAACTCTTTATCAGCTTCTTTCCAGCGATAAAATGTTGCTTTGCTTATGCCGGAGTGTTCTATGGCAATTTGAATTACCGGATTCTTCTGCAAAATTTCAAGGAATTTTTGTTTTTCCTTTTTAATCCGCTTATTAACTGTTTTCCTTTGTTGTTCTTTCATTGATTTTTGTGGCCTTACAGCCTGTTAATTTTTCGAGTCTTCGCAACGCAACGGTTGCATATACGTTCGACTTTTCCATTAAATAGCATCTGCGATGCATTTTTATGGCTGCAGCCCCCGTGGATCCACTACCACAGAAAGGTTCAACTATTAAATCTCCTCGTTTAGTCATCACCTTTATGTATGGAATTAATATTTCTGTGGGCTTGGTTCCGAAGATTATTCCCTGACCCGAGCTTTTCTTATCTGCCGCCTTATACTCAATAAAATCAGTTGGGCAATATTTTTTACCCTTGCCATAACTTTCCCAGTGCGGAGAACCAGAAGTCGCGAATAATGCGGTTTCATATTCGCTTTGTAGTAATTCATCTTTTTCTGGTTCGGTATTTAGCGCAATTTCCCCAGAATTACCCACGATAGCGAAGTCATGTTTATTAAATAGCTTGTACTTTGCTGAAAATCCCTGAACGCGATTTGGAATGTGCCAAATAATTGTATTTCGGTATTTCCAGTGTGCTTCAAGTGCGTTCCAAATAGTGCGAAGATTTTTTGGATTTTCAAAAATGATAATTGAAAAGTTTGGTTTTTGCACCTTTGCTATATTAGTCATCCATAAACCAGAGAAGTTATCGGGTAAGGATTCGGTTCCAAGATAAATGCGGTCACGTTTTAATCCAAACCCTTCAGTGACTTTGCCATTCTTTTTTTTCTTCCCCTTTAAATAATCTAATATATATGGCGGATCGGTGAAGCACATGTCCGCTTTCTCATTACCCATTAGGGTTAGAACGTCTTCTTCATTGAGACTACTGCCACACATCAAGCGATTGTCTCCAATTTGCCAAACGTCACCTTCTTTAATTTCAATTTTCTTGATGTCCAAACTTTTAAGTTCTTTTTCCAGGTCAAACTTTTCAGGGACATCTTCAATAGCGAAAATATTATCTAATTCCTCGCTTGAGAAGCCGATTTCAGATAAGAATTCTTCTCCAAAATCTTTTAAGATATCCCAGTTCCATTCTCCGTTTTGACGATTATCTCGGAGCATTATTTCTTTTTGACGTTCTTCGGAGATATCCATAACACAAACAGGAACTTCTTTCATTCCTATTTGTTTGGCGGCAAGATATCTTTGGTTTCCTGCGAATATTATTCCTTGCTTATTGCAGAGGATAGGTCTGGTTTCAAAATAATCCGGGTTATTTTTTACTGATTCACAGAGTATTTTAAACTCGTGGTCTTTAATAAGCCTCGGGTTGTTAGGATGAACCCGCAAATCCTTTACTGACGTGTATTTTATTTTTTGCATGGTATCTAAATTATGTTAATAAAAAAACCAAGCAGTAGTGATATCAGCAACAAAACCTAAGTGACAAATAGTCACACGTTGTTGCTCATACTTTGTTGCTTGGATAACTTAGGTCCGGTCAGACCCAGATGAAATCCGGTTCAAACATAGACTGATCGGGTTCAGTTGATTTTTAAACCACTTCCTACCCCGGTTTCTATATTTGCAGAATAGATATGATTCTCGTTGGTTTTGCCGTCGAGTTTTTTGCATCTAATCACGATTGCCTTTACCTTGGCAAGCGGTTATACGTCGCCCAGGATGTTCTAAAGTACCGCTTTAGAGTTCACCACAAAAGGGGAGTATTAGCTTGATTATAACGTGCTCCAAAATCCGTGTCAAACACCGATTTCATTTTCTTGTCAATACTTATTAATGCTTGTAACGATTTAGCTCTATTTCTTTAAATTTTTAATTTTTATGATATATAATTTATATATGAGTTATCCACAGGTAATTAAAACTTTAAATAAGCTACTACGCAGCAAAAAACCGGAAAAATTTACCAGTTCCTGGATTTTAGAAAATAGCCCGACGGCATATCGGTTTATTTATAAAAATGTCAGAACTGAAAATAACCATATTGATTGGGATAAGGTAGTTTCTTCATTAAACAGGAGTCTTCAGAGTAAATGGGTTCCACCAAGGTATAAGCCAAAAGTAATAAATTTCTATAGAAATAAAAAAGAGGTTGAGGTAATTATTAAAAAATATCAACCCAAGCTCTATGTTTTTATTACTATTCTTAATAAGGAAGACGATATTTTAAGAAACAACATTATTGTATCTTTAGTAAGAATTGCTCAAAGAGGAAACCGACGAGCTGAGGAGAAACTTACTTTTTTCTTAAAACAAATAATACAAGAGTGGCTTGAAAAGTATTCGCGACTGTCAAGATGGGTTGGACATACTGATCAATTAGATTTAAAAATTAAACATTGTATTTATTGGTATAGATTTACGGGCTCGTTCCTTGGCTATCTTTATAAAACGTTGGAGTATTCTGCATGGGCACTAAAAGATTACCAAGGATTTTCTTTAGATAGCTATATCCCAGGCACTACGCTAACTATGGCCGATACCTTAACCAAAGATCCGCAAAGCGGTAGGGTGGTGCGGGCTAGGGATATCGGATTTTACTATTTCCATTAGATTTCTTAATATCATCTCTATTTCTGACATGATAAAATAAAATTGATAAATGCTTGATTATTTATGGTTTTTGTGTCATAAATAATAATTATAATAATCATTTAAAATAAACAGTAAATGGCATCAAATTCACGATTTAATGGTTCCAAAGATGATTTATTGCAAGTTTTTAACCTTTATGGGTTGAAAGTTTCAGGTATTCGATGTTTTAAAGATGGAATAATAAATACATCTTATTGCCTTGATATAGAAGATGGATCAAAACTAGTGTTAAGAGTATATCAAAACGGTGACAAGAGTAGTGATGCCATTGGAAAAGAGTTGGATTTCATGGAAAAAATGAATAATTCCGGCATTCCGGTTCCTTCAGTTATGAATAATGAAAATAGGGGGAAAATGACCATTTTTAGCGACTCTAATGGGAAAGAATGGCGAGCCATCATTATGACCTTTGCGGATGGGAGACACCTTAAGCCGGATGATCTTGATATTATTCCCGAATTTGCTACTTATCAGGCGAAAATGCATTTATGTTCTGCCAAACTCAATAAAAATTCTGATGTGTCAAACTTTAAGGTTATGGTTGATTGGATGGACAAAGAATTTAAGGAGACAAAATCAAAAGGAATAAGCGAAGAAACATTTATAAAAATAGAAAATATATATACCGAACTAAAACAGGATATAGAATTAAATTACGAAAGTATACTGGAATTACCATTCGGAGACGTTCACTTGGATTATGATAGCGATAACATTATTGTGAGCGATGGTAAAATAAAGGCCATCTTAGATTTCGATGATATTTCTATGCAACCATTTATTTTAGATAGCGCAAATTCAATTTGGTGGTGGCTATTTAATAATAAAAAAGAGAAATATAAAGATATATTACAAAGTTATTTTAGCAGTTATAAAACAATAAGGGAAATTTCGGAAAAAGAATATAAATTATTAGGTTTATTTATGAGAATGAGAAATTTAACTTTAATATGTCTTCTTTATGTAAATATATCCGAAGAAACTAATTATATGGGAATTAATGAGGGTTTCAATTTGGATCCTTTATTAAAATCATTATATGGATTTTATTCCTTTTAATAAAACTTATGTACCAAGCGAAGCCAACGATTTAATCGCTGATGTTTTAATGTCCGGATGGATTACTACGGGGCCAAAAACAAAGGAGTTTGAAAAAGAATTTTTAGAAGTTATTGGAAGTAGTAATGAGGCAATCGCTGTATCCTCTGGAACAGCTGCCCTACATCTAGCCTATATTGTATCTGGCATAAGGTCTGGAGACGAGGTTATCGTGCCAAGTTTTACATTTTGCTCTACTATAAATATGCTTGTCCATTTGGGCGCTAAGCCAATCTTTTGTGATATATCAGAAAATTCTTTGTGCATAGATCCAAACGATATAAGTAAAAAGATAACAAGTAAAACGAAGGCTATAGTAGTAGTTCATTATGCAGGATATCCATGCGAAATGGATAAGATTAATAAAATCGCGGAAGAACATAAATTAATCGTTATAGAAGATGCCGCACATGCATTTCTTACAAAATATAATGGGAGTTACATAGGTTCAGGGAATAACATCACTTGTTTTAGTTTTTATGCGACAAAGAACCTAACAACAGCCGAGGGTGGCATGGTTGTCTGTGCGGACAAGAAAAAGTCAGAAAGGATTAGAATGTTATCTATGCATGGAATTTCTAAAGATGGATGGAATAGATATTCTGAAGTAGGAAAATGGAGATATGATGTAATTGAACCAGGCTACAAATATAATATGACTGATGTTCATGCATGTATCGGCCTTTCTCAATTAAAATATTACAATAAATCTAATTTAAGGAGAGTTGAAATAGCTGCAAAATATAAAGAAATTTTGTCTAGAAATCCATATATCATACTGCCCCCTGATCCGGTCGATAAAAACAGCAAACATGCATGGCATTTATTCGCGATTAGGGTTAGTGGTAATTCGCCCATTAGTAGGGACAATTTGATTATAAAACTCAAGGAATTTAATATTGGCACGAGCGTTCATTTTATCCCGAATCATCAGCAAAGCTTTTATAAAGATTCAACAATAATTTTGCCAGTCACAGAAAAAGTCGGTGATACTATCCTGTCTTTGCCTATGTATGAACTACTAACAGATAAAGAAATTATTTATATATCTGATACTATAAATCAGATTCTAAAATAATGTTTAAAAAAAGAAAAGAAAAAATATTGATTACCGGCGGTTCTGGCTTTATCGCAACCCATCTGATTAAATATCTGCAAACTTTCGATAAATATGAAATTACTGTTTTAGATATCGTTCCTCCGAAAACAGAAAATGTAAAATTCATCCAGGCGAGCATTTCAGACCTGTCAAAGATTGAACCAATTTTAAATGACATCGATTATGTTTTTAATTTTGCCGCGATGATAGGCGTTGATAACTGCGCTAATAACCCGGATGCAGTTATGCAGGTTAATTACGTAGATACTAAAAACCTTTTCGATTTATGTGTAAAAAAATGCATAAAAAAGATTATTTTTACTTCCTCCTCGGAAGTATACGGAAATTCAGAAGATATACCATATAAAGAGAACGCTATACTGCAACCGATTTCTACTTATGCAAAATGTAAGATGATGATCGAGGGTTATCTGATGGGGATATCCAAGACTACTAAAATAAAAGTTGGAATAGTAAGATTCTTTAATGTATATGGTCTTGGTCAGAAAGATGATTTTGTTTCTAGTATTTTCGTAAAAGCTGCTTTGACTAATGAGCCGTTAGTCATATTTGGCGACGGACAGCAATCAAGATGTTTTACTTATGTAGACGATGCCGTAAAAGGAGTTTACAGTTTATTTAAATATAATAAATCTCCATACGAAATAGTTAATATTGGTAGTAAATTTGAATCTACGATCGAAAATTTAGCAAAAATTGTTTTGAGCTCCATTCCAGAGTCTAAATCAAAAATAGTTTTTAAAAATTATGGTATTGATAACGTTAGGGAGTCATACCTAGAGATAAAGAGAAGAATACCATTTACTGATAAGGCTAACAGATTACTAGGTTTTGAAGCTGTTACGAGTATAGAGGATGGAGTTAAAAATATTGCATTTAGTTATGTAAAAGAAATAAATACCCATGATTATTTCGAAGATGGAAGAATATTATCCTCCAATTAAAAAGTATTCTATTAAACAAATTTATCCGTGGTTGGATTGCTTGATGGATCATCTTTTTTTTATTTTTTTTATATGTACATCACCTGTTACTAAAGAGTATTTTTATGGCTATAGTCAAAAAATAAAGAAATATTTTAGAGGCAAAGAAATATTTTTCTTGAATAGTGGAAGGTCTGCTTTAGTATTAGCGTTATCGTCTCTTGGTATAAAAAGAAAAGACAAGGTTGCTATCACAGCATTCAATTGTCCTGCAGTAATAGATTCAATATTAAATGTTGGGGCCGAGCCCATATTTGTTGATATTAATGATTGTGGTGGTTTTGATTTGAGCCATCTCAAAAAAAGTATAAGAAAGGGCGTTAAGGCGATCATCATAACTCATGTTTATGGAATAGTGGATAATATTAAAGAGATAGAGAAAATTTGCAGAGCAGATAATGTTTTAATAATCAACGATCTTGCTCAAGTCAATTCTTTTTTCTCAAAAGATATAAATGAATTTGGCAGTGTCCAAATATACAGTTTTGGGCCCGAAAAGCCTATTTTTAGCTTAAATATAGGCATAATAACAACAAAGGAGGAAAACATAGCAACTAAAATATCTGAAAATTACACCCAGAAGACAGTATCGTCAGCGGATTTAGCCAGTATATTTATTAATCGATGGAAATATTATTTCACTTTTTTTGTTAATAAATATTTTTTTTCATTAGCCAATCTATTTGCTAAATGTAATTTGATTTATTTGTTTAAGGATAAGAAGGAAGATGCTGATATAAATTTATACGAAAATATAATAGTAAAAAAAGCCAATCCATTCCAAATATTTTTAGCGGTGATAGGGATCGAGAAATATAGAAAAAGAATTATTAAGACCGAAGCAAACTTCATGTTACTAAAAAATAGGCTCAATGCTAAGGTTAAACTTATCGTGCCTGAGAGCTATAAAAATATCGTGCCTCATTATGCAACAATCAGGGCTGAAAAAGACAGGTTTCTCCTATCAAAATATCTTGCCGAAAATGGCATTGCGACAGTTTGGAATTATTATCCATTGTATAAATATGCGGCATATAGTAATGTTGCTGGAAAAGAAAACTTATCTGAAACCGATAAAATTTGGAGGCAAGTTTTATCTTTACCATTTCGTTATCCGCTATCAGAGAGAAGTATTATTAGAATTGCTTATTTAGTAAATAATTTTTATGGCTATTAAAATAACAAAAATCGACAATTTGAATAATGTTGATGAAAAAATCAAATCAAATATTAAGAACAACTTTTTTCTCGATCAGGACTGGTTGGAATTAGTCTCAAAAGTATTTGATTTAGAAAATGTTTATTTGGAAATTAAATACAACGGTAGTCTTTATTATTTTTTTGCCCACATACAGAGTAGTATAATTTTATCACCTTTTATGGGTTACGCCGGTATTATTAATCCTTCAAATTTAAGTTACAATGAGTTGTTAGAAATATTTTCAGAAATAGAAGTTTTCACTGGCTCTAAAATAAAAAGGGTAAAAATGTTCCCGAATGTGAAATCTAGTAATAAGTTTCCTGAAAAGAATACTCACATTACTGTTATGTTAGAAGTATTGAATGACCAGTTAGACCAAGAAAAAAAATACAAGAAAGTTATCAGAAATTCTATTAATTATGCTAAAAGAAGTGGAATAGAGGTAAAAAATATCAGTAGTTCACAAATAAAAGATTTTTATTCAATTTACTCTGACACAATGAAAAGAGTGGGAAGCGAGTATATGACTCCATGTAAATTATTTGAAAAAATGAGCGAAATGACAAATGTTCATTTCCTAGGTGCATATCTCGACAATAAGTTGCTCGCCGGTAGTATTTTTATGATTAGTGGCGATTTTATGTTTTATTGGTGGAATTCTTCCAACGAGAAGGGAAGAGATCTGTGTGCCAATTATCTTCTAATAGATAGTGCAATAAAGTTTGCACGAACAAAAGGAGTTAAGTATATCGACATGGCAAGTTCTAACAATGATAGAATAGAGCGAGGTAAGTTGTTGTGGGGAAGCAATAAAATTCCCTTTTTTTATTTTGATTTTAATTAAATGGTTTTGATCCAATCAAGCGTTTTCTTTAGATTTGTACGTTTTGTATAGTCTTTCTCTCCTATTTCTAACGTCATATAGATATCGCTCCAACCGGAGTCGATTTTTTTTATAATTTTCCCTAAAGTCTTTTGGTCAAAAGCACCATACTGGGGACAGACTCCTTCTTGGCAGACATTATTTATTTTTTTAAATGAGCTAAAATGAAAATGAGCAATCTTATTTTTTAGCGAACTGAAGTCTTCAAACCTTATTCTATCTGTTTTAACCAACGGAGAGATATCACTAAGCGCTTTTATAAAATAAAAAGTATAAGCCCAATGCCCGATGTCCCAAGTTATTTTAATATTTTTATATTTAAAATCGGAAAAATCTTGTGGAAAAACAAAAATCGAATCAAAATCAGTTCCGTCATTCCCAATGATCGGCATATTTTCAATGCAAACAATAGTTTTTTTATCTTCTAAAAATTTATCTAACTTTTTGAAAAAAGTATTGAATTTTTTTCTTATTGATTCCAGTTTAGTCTTATCATATACGTCTTCTTTCTGAATGTAATTTGAATGCAACACAACTTTTTCTATTCCAAAGCTATCGGCAACATTAATAAAATCTATAAGTTTTTGCTGAATTATAGGAGAATTTAAGTAATTGGCATTTTCTGTTGGAAAATGAAGGGCAATCATTTTCCCTTTATATTTGTCATTTACCGCAGACATATTCCTTAATATTAAATCCCAATTTTTTTTATTTTCCAGTTGCTTACAATCAAAAATAGTGCCTTCTAGAAAAAGATTATTTTTTTTAAGAAGACCAGCCGGAATTTGAGGCAATTCAGTTATCAAAAAAGGTACGGAGTATTTAATCATAACTCATTTTTTAAGCTACGGTAAGAATAGAAAGCTTCAGCATAGTTTAGGCAATTTTTTGCCCCCCATAGTCGGGCATTTATTTTTATGGCTTCTAGTGATCTGGGGTGAGGGAAGTCTTTTAGTTCAGAGGCATAACAAGACATCGCTTTTATTTTTTGGTCTATTTCGTTTGTTACATCAACAAATATATTAGGTAGGAAAACATTACCGGGAATATTGTTTCCATTTTCTGTTGAAGAAAGAGTCTCAAACATATATATATCTTTTACACATTTATTTTCTGTAGGTCTGCATGCAATTATTACTGCTTTAGACGTTAAGTGGTGATCAATATTAATGTCTCCAAAATGATGGGTCAGAACTATCTCAGGTTTTATTCTGTTAATCACGTCGGATACTTTTTTGACTATTTCTAGGAAACTGACTGTGTCGAATTGGTTATCCGGAAAATCTGCCCATTCGTAAGAAGTAATACCTAAAAGCTTTACTGATTCTTCTAGTTCGGCTCGAGTTTTTTCTTGTACGTGTTCAATATTCGGTTCATTGCGAGATGACCGTCCTTCACTCAACACAAGAAGGGATACGTTATCTCCATTATTTGTATGTTTTATAATAATTCCGCCTGGGCCGATCACTTCATCATCGGGGTGGGCTACTATAACTAAGATATTTTTTTTATTCATTTCATTTTTGAGTCATAACCTGGCGAGCTAGCCAGGTATTGACTAATTTTGTATATTATAATATAATAATACATTCTACTGAAAAATTCAATACCTAGCAACCAACAGAAAGGAGATCGAGATGAAGCATAGTAGAAAGATTGGTGATGGAGATGATGATGATTTTCCTGTCCGAATTGACGGAAAACGCCTAGACAGGCAAAAAAGGAAACTCATCAAGCAGTCTCGTGGTATATCTTTTCGGTGCGTCCATTGCTCCGTTGAGATTTCCACCAATGCCACTGCAACGGCCCATCGGAATCATTGTCCGATGTGTCTGTGGTCAAGGCACGTTGATAACTCTGTAGGGGACAGAAGGTCGACTTGTTTGTCAGCTATGAAGCCATTGGGGCTTTCAATCAAAGAACCTGGCGAAGAGCTAATGATTGTTCACCAATGTGTAGCTTGCGACAAGATTATCAGAAATCGTATCGCAGGCGATGACAACAGTTTCGTAATTATGGATCTTCTAGAGAGCAGTTTGCTGCTCCCCGAAGAGAAAGAATGCGAGATCGCCAAGGCTGGCATACAATTATGTGTCGATAGGGAACTTGTTTCCCAATGTCTTTGGGGCAAAGCGACGATATGATGATCTGTCCCCGACCAAAAATGGTAGAGAAATCTGCCGGGGGGAGAGGCATTGTGTCTTTCCCCTTTTTTATTTCTTGAATAAATTTATATAATATAACAGGCATTAGTATTCAATAATATTTTAAATATATGAAAAAAAGGATAAATAAACATAGAGTTGGTATCCTAGGTTTTGGAGAAGTGGGCTCAGCAATTGCTAAGCTTTACAAAAATCCTAAGATAAAAGACCTGAAAAGAGATGACGGCCTTATGGGTGTTGATATTTTGAATGTGTGTATACCATGGAGCAAAGATTTTATAACTATAGTAAGAAAAGAAATTCAAATAATTAACCCTAAATTAACTATTATTCATTCAACCGTAGAGCCCGGGACTACAAAAAAGTTGGCCGATATTTTCAATGGGATGGTTGTCCATAGTCCTATCCGTGGAACCCATCCTAATCTTTTTAAAGGATTGAAAACTTTCACAAAATATATCGGCTCAGACAATAAAAGGACTGGACTTTTAGCTAAAAATCATCTAGAGAATATGGGTATAAAAACAAAAGTCTTTATATCTTCAAAGACCACAGAGATGGGTAAACTTCTTGACACAACTTATTATGGGGTTTGTATAGCCTGGCATGGTGAAATGAAAAAAGTTTGCGATAAATTGGGAATAAATTTTGAGCAAGCTGTAAATGATTTTAACGATACCTATAATGACGGGTATACAAAACTAGGTAAAAAATATGTTGTAAGACCAGTTCTTTACCCACCAACACACGGAATCGGAGGGCACTGCGTTATTCCAAATGCTAAAATTTTAAAAAAATATCTAAAAAGCAATGCCATTGATCTTGTGCTAGGCTACGACCTTTAGGGTGTGAATATTTTTTTGTGCATTGTGGTAAGATAAATACAATAAATACTTAAATATAGAAAAATTGGACTATAAAATATTTTTTGTTATTTTTTCTGTCGTTGCCGGGTTGGTAGGTTTTTTGCCTTACTTGGGAGATGTTTTCTATCGGAAAACGAAACCGCATGTGTACACTTGGCTTATTTGGGCGATAACCCAGGGCACTGCAACGCTTGGGATATATTATGGTGGTGGTGGTTGGGGAGGGCTGGAATTGACGATAGGAACTATTTTTGTCATCGTTATATTTTTATTTTCCTTGAAAGACGGAACTAAAAATATTACAAAATCCGATACGATTATATTGATAATGGCATTTGTGGCAATTTTATTTTGGTGGCAGTTAAAACAGCCAGTATTGTCAGTTGTATTAGTTTCTACAATAGATATCTTCGGATATATTCCAACTTTCAGGAAGACATACAAGGATCCTTGGAGTGAAACACTGACAACTTGGATTATATTCGCGTTATCTAATATCTTTGCAATATTGGCACTTAGCGAATATAATTTTTTAACAGTGACTTATTTGGCTTCAATCGCTATAGTAAACGTATTATTTTTTATATTCTGTGCATCGAGACGATATGTTAGTAAGAAAAATATTTTAGTTCAGTAGTTGTAAATAAACTTTTAAAAATATGGAAAAAATAAAATTTAAACAAGATAAATATAAAAAGAATCGTGGCGGATATTCAAGATTTTTAGAAATAAAATGTGAAAGTTGTAGCGCTTTCATCGCCTTGTATCAGAAAGATGGGCCGGGTCCGCTGAAAAGGATGTATATAGATAGGATATTTTCTCCACAGAACTTAGTGAACTTACAAAAAGTTTCATTTAAAAAAATAACCAACCTCACATGTTCTCATTGTAAACATATAATTGGTGTTCCAATTATCTACAAGAAGGAAAGTAGGCCTGCTTTTAGATTATTTGTCGGGGCTATAACCAAAAAGGTGGCAAAACTAAAATAGTAAAAAGGTAATATATCTTATTTTCACCTAAAATTACTGGAAATAAGACACTTCCAAGATTTGTTAAAATCAAAAACAAATGAGACACTAAAATGGTACGATATTTTGTCTCATTAGTCTCATTTCCCGAATAAAATTATAAGAAGTGAGACTCGGAGAATCTCGCCAATTTTATATAAATTTTCTATAATTAAGCCCTACTAGGACACATCAGTTGGAAAACTCAAAAGGGTCTAATTTCCCCTTAGGGGATTGGGTTCGCAACTGACTCATTCAGCCATCGTGGAGAAAACGGCGTAGAAGCGCCGTTTTTAGCTGTAAAATCGGCTAAAATTCCAGGTTCGAGCGTGGCTAAAAGCGCTTTCTGTTCTTTAAGCTCGTTTTCTATCAACATATAGGGGTGTAGCTTATCGATAGTTAGGATTCCATCTTTTATGATTAGGTTCGAGCCGATAGTAGAAAATATCTCTCTTTTCTCTCTTAGGTTTGGCGTATTAAATTGTTTTAGTGCAAATGTGCAGAAATTAAAAACACGCTCGGATGTCTCAAGATCTCTGTCTAATTTTTCTTTGCTGCCTCCCATTTGTTTTTCTAAATTTGTTCTCTCAGAAATTATTTGTTTTTTCTGGGCCATAAAATCTTCGGGCGTGTAAAGCTCATACTTTGAATTAAGAGGGGAGGTGAACTCTCTGTTTAAATTTACTAATCTTTTTTGACAGTCATCAAATGCGTCTTGCAGAGAAACGCGAATGACTTTTTCTTCATTGCCGGACTCTTTTTGTTTTTCTTGTAAATAATCTATAGCTATTTTTAGATAACCGTCATCAATAGTTATATCTCCCAATATTTTATTAAACTGATTTTCCAAATCTTTAACCTTAATATATTTTTGAGTGCAGTTAAGATTTCTTTTCTTTGTACATCGATAGTATATGTATTCTAAGATTTTGGGGTTTTCCATTAAGGAAATATCTGTTGAGCATTTTGGGCAAGCGGTGGTATTCACATGAGAAAATTTATGTTTGCATTTAGTGCAGATTATTTGATGTTTCTCTTCGGCCGTGATTGATGAGCCACATTCTCCACATTTCATTGTTCCGGTAAAAGCGAATTCTCTTGTTTTTGGTTGTGGTTTGCCTTTTTTACCTAAAAGAATTTGTGCCCTCCTATATTCATTCTCGGTGATCATGGGCTTATGATTGCCCTTAATCATAGCGATTTCTCCAGTCTCTGAATCTTTCCACGGATAAAAACCATAGTAAAAAGGACTATTAAATATCTTATAAATAAGACTTATCGTTAGGGGATTACCTCCCTGTTTTCTGTGCATTATTGTTCTTAAACCCCATTCTTTATCGCTGATATTTCTAATTTTAGAAACCGAATAAGTTCCAGTAAGAAATAAATCCCACATTTTGCGGACAAGTTCAAAACGCTCTGGGTCTGGCGCGATAGTCTTGCTGCCTTTTTCTATTTCTACGTTTATATATCCAATCGGCCCCCCGGACGGTCGCCAGCCACGCATAGCCTTGCTGTTCAATCCGCGCTTCACATTTTTAGAAAGGCGCATTACATAATCAGTAGCCCTGCCACCCTCTATGCTCATTAGGAGCCCGGCATCTTCTGGAAAGTACGAACGGCCAGGAGTTTTAATAACCTTAATAACGCCTTTTTGGAGCATCCATTGTAGCCTGCCATTATCAATCGGGTTGCGCGACAATCTGTCACAATCGTAACAGATTAAAGCGTTGGCCTCCCCATTCTCAATCCTATTCAACATATCGTTGAATACAGGCCTTCCTGGGTCTTTGGCGCTCTTTTCTTCGGTGAATGGTGGTTTTACCAAATCCAACTGCTCGCGTTCAACTAAGCGCCTTAAAACTTCTTTCTGGTCGCCTATAGAAGCGATTTGTCTTTGGGAGGACTCCTCTGAACTTTTTCGGCAATACCCAAAAAATTTTGTTGTATCTTGTATTTTTTTATTCATATTTTTAAACATACTAAAAGGGACTGGAAAGCAAAAGGTTATTTGTTAAGGACAACCCAGTTTCCAGCCCCTTGTAGTATTCTATTGATATAAATAAAATACCCTTTGCCATGCTGAATTGTCCTTAACGATTTAATTATATAACATTTCTTGGTTTTATCAACGTTTTGCATGTCCGCCACCCCTCATTGGCGTTGGGGGCATCCTCCCAATACTATCAATTTCATCGAAAAATTCGATAATTTCTTTCCCATTTACTTCGGAAAATTTTATTTTTTTACTTATTTTTTTTAGCCTCCAAACATCCCAGTTATCAAAAGAATGAGGGCAGTAAGCATCTTCTCTCCAGCGTTTTTTACAATCACTACAATAGTTCGAATTTTGAATAAAAAGTGCGTTTATATGAGCCTCAGTTGTTGGTATAAATTTGTTTTGCATATTTTGATTATTTAATTAAACATGTTCTATTTTGCTAGTTCTGCCTAGCAGATGACCAGCAACAGGCAACTGATTTAATGTTTTGTATCCACGCATCCCACCGCGTGGATACATATAAATACTGCTGGTTACTAGTTATTACTATATAGATAGATATCCTATAACTAGCACGATTCAATCTGTGATATATCGGGAGGATTCAGTCCGCTATCTTTTTCTATAAAATACAAAAGTTCATTGCTCTTTCCTACCGGATTAAAAAGTTTAAGCCCTCTTTTTATAGCCTCTGCTCTGGTTATTTCTTTAACGCCTTCTTTCCCATTTGCTAATAATTTAGTTGCCATTTTGATGGCGGTATCCCCTCCAATTTTTAAATGCTTAAAATCTTTTCTGCCGAGTAATTCATCCCTCCTCTCAAGCTCATAAATGATCCCAGCCACCGCCTCATTTAAGGCCTGCTCTTTCGGTTTATGATCTCCCAAATATTCAAAATCAATTCCGCTATCGCTGATTTTAATGCTTATATCAAAATCAGAAAGTTTTTTACCAGCTTTAGTTTTTAAATGTTTAACTATTAAAAATTTTTCTCCATCTTTTTCAAATTCCTCAAGGGCTATGTGTCCGCTTATCGAAGCGTTTATTGCTGATGAACCGCGAGACATTTCAGCGTCGTCGGCCCTCATAAAACCATTTTTCTTTTTATTGTGGTGCGTGAAAATAACCGTTATGCCCTCTCGATTGATTCTCTTAAATCTGTCTAAAACTTTCTGCATTTCTTGACTGCTATTTTCTTCTGCATCGTGTATTGCCCTTAAACTGTCAAACATAATAACTCCAATATTTTTCTCCTTAGCTTCTTTAATAAGATTATCAACAAATTCATCTGTGAGTTTTGAGCCTTGAGCGATGCGATAGAAAATAGAAAGCGAGGGATCCGTAAGATTGAGAAGCTTTAGTCTATCCTGAATTAAGCATGCAATATCTTCTTCATTTACAATCATTACATTGTTTTTCTCTGTCGCGAATTTTCCAAACAAAGAAGTGCCGGTGACAATATGTTTAGCATAAAGAAATAGCCACCACGATTTCCATCCGTTTGGCGGTGCCGATATCATATTCATAGCGCCTTTTTCGCACAGTATGTCAATTACATATCGTACCGGAGGAAATATTGTCGCCATAAGTTCAGCGTGGGTCATGGCCGGCAGATAATTATTTACAACATCATTCTCCGGACTGTTTTGATTTTGGTTGTTCCAATTCATGGTTTCTAGGTGATAACATTTTTCAAACATTCCTTCTCTGTAATCCTTTCTATCCCATTTTTCACGCATCAAGCCGGAGCTTCTAAATATCCTATCTGCGACTACTGTATTATTTTGGCAGAAAAACATTAATGATCCCACAAAAGATAAATCGGCTTCGGATTGCGACTTTTTTTCTTCTTTTCTAAAATACTTCTCCCAATTTCCTTGATATAAGTCTTTTAGTTTTTCTCCGTGTTTGCTTTTGAACATCACCTCTAATATTTTGTTGTCGTCCGGCAAAAGAGTGGACTGTTGTGTTTGTGGAATTTGTTTTTCTTTTTTAGGATTATCCTTAATAAATGAATTATGCCATTTTAGGAAAAAATCCTGGTCATATTGCTTTAATTCTTTATAATCGCCATAAATGTTTCCAGTAACTGTAAAATATCTGCCCCTACAATATCTCTCAATATCGCCGTCTCCAATATAGGTTTTGGCTCCTTTAAAATCAGCCTCGCATAAAATAAAGATATGAAGACCAGTTCCAGATGGAGAGATTTCTATATAACTTGGAAATAAATCAACAATATCTTTTGCCCATTGTTTTAAAGTGAATCCGTCTTCTTCAAAACAGTGGTCTAGATCGATCCCGACTACCCCCTGTGTAAAAACATACCCCAATCCATTAAATTGGTTAGTCTCTAAAAGTTTTTTACAATTTTCAAAACTCAGCCAGTCATTAGGATTTGTACTAGCTGCTTTTTGAGCAGTATTTTTATATGGCACTTTAGTGGGTTTTTCTTTTCCGGCAACTTTTTCAAATTTCCAAACTATCCACTGTTTTTGCTCTTTTAATATTTGAGGAAATGCATCATATGACATATAATTTACTTTTTAATTTTTAATTTAGAAATATCAACATTTTTTGTAATGGCCCCGACTAGGCATATAAGATTTTCAAAGTAATTCAAAGCTTCGTCATCTGATATGGTTTTCTTATTTTTGAGTTCGTATAACTCCTTAAATTTTTGTATATACTTTTGCTTGTCTAACATAAAAAAATCCGCTCATCTGCTGGCAGGTTTTCATCCTTTACATGACACCTGCCCGCAAATAAACGGACTTTCTAAAAGGATGAAATTTATGTCAGCTATTAAAAATTAAAACGTAAAAAGCCGACAGTTTATTCGCTGCCGGCTTAGAGTATGACTTGATTTTATAAAACGAAAAAGCCAAAACAATAAACGACAGTTTAAAAAAATAAACTGCAATCTATTGTTTTGGCTCGTATAGCTCACCTCTGTGAGTTACCTATAGTAAGGAAACAATATTTTTAATGTGTGCATCCCGCACACAAGATGATTTCTGAACTTTAATGAACTCTTTACTCTATTATATAGCGATCCCAATTGGTCAGTCAAGCCCTACCTAAAAATAAATTATGCCGTCAGGGGTAAATTTAAAATAATTCATATGTTTGCAAAAGCGGCATTTCCAGTACTTTCCAATGCTGAAATCTCTCAATAATTTTTTAATTTTATCGGGCGAAGCAGTCGGGTACTCTTTTCCTAAAAAACTACTGCATTTTTTGCATTTCCATTTGAACTTCTCATTCATTGTATAAATAAATATTAAAGTTTCAGTATGGTTTAAAATATCATCCACTTCTTGTCTTAAAACCATCAAATTTTCTTTATCCAGGATTCGCTCAATTGCTCTCTTTCGGGAAAGCACACGGTTTCGAAATATGGATGACCACTAACGGCACTTTCAGTTGTGCAAAGGTGGCTAAGGATGTCGACCAAATCATTTTCTCGATTCATGGTCTGGCAGAAACTCATGAGGCGATTACTCAGAAACCAGGTTCATTTTTGCTGGCTCGTAGGCACATCGTAGAGGCTTCTACGATGACCAGCGTTTCCATCAATATGGTGCTGATTAAGCGTAACTTTCATGAGCTGAATGATGTTTTCGCCTATTTCAGCCAACGATGTGAATTATCTACATTCTATTCGCCAATTCCAATTAAATCTAATTCTGGTTTCGACTATAGTGAAGATTCTTTGGAAGTGACCGAGGAACTTCTCGAAGAATATCGGGCGAAGTTATCTATGATACCTCCTCCAAAACTTGGCTTAAAGCACGGTTACCAGAACATCTATCTTAACGATCCAACTTGTTATACTTCGGCTACAATACCATTGGCAAACTGCGCCGCTGGCAAGTACAAAATCGTTATTGACTATGATGCCGATGTTTACGCCTGTAACTTTTTCAGAAGTCCGGAATTCTTGTGTGGCAATATCCTTTCCGGAGACGCAAAGGAGATATGGCATACCGGAAAAGGCTTTAATCATTTCAGGAGACTGAGCTTGAACGAGTCATTCCCGGATAAATGCAACAATTGCATCAAACGCTTTAAATGTGCAGGCGGTTGCCTGGCATGGACAGAAGGATACAGAAATGAAAATTATGAAAACGTCAACGACTTCAGGTGTGAAATTGGGCATGCATTTGTTGGAGGTTGAGATTACCACCAGGTGTAATCTTGACTGTAAACATTGTTATAATCGTAACCGGGTTATGGCGGACATGCCGATGAGTGAGATCCTCTCGCTATTGGCATTTTCCCAGCAAAACGGAGTTTCTTCGTTTGTGGTTTCGGGCGGAGAGGCATCTTTCATCCGCAATTTGACTATTTGGCAAATTATTTGCTGGAAACTAAGCCTGACATCAGGACCGTCCTGCAAACAAACGGAATCGTTCGCAGGAAAAATCTTGATATGCTGAAAGGCTTCAAGGTTGTCCATATAAGCTATGAGCCTGACGATTCTACGGTTAGAAAAATTGTAGGTGCTGACATTATCCGTCTTGCATTGGACTTAAAGGATCGGGGAATATATCCTTACCTTTTTGTCACAGTTCACCAGGGAAATATCAACAGGATCGATACCATGGTGGATACCGCAAACAGTTTGGGGTTGGATATCGGTTTTAATCTCTGCATCTCAACGCATGAGAGTCCTGAATTAGTTCTTTCACCCAAGCAAACGATTGAGACCAGTCAAAAACTGCTCGATCTGTATCTTGCTAAAAGAATTCTCAGGTTCACCTCGCCGTTAGTTGCCGTCATTCAGGATAAGCAATCCGATGGCTATATCGGCAACAGAGGCGGATGCACAGCCGGAATAGCTACATGTTCTGTGACGGTTGACGGGGATGTTATTCCTTGCCCATTTTTCAGAACAGTTTCAGCAGGGAATATTCACGTGCAAACATTAGAGGATATCTGGCTTGGATCGCCAATCTTTGATTCGCTGAGGGCCAGAAATAAGTTCGATGAGCCATGTGGTTCTTGTAAGCATCTTTCGTATTGTGGGGGATGCCGTAAAAGGGCGTTAGACTCTTCGGGCAAGCTGACGGGAGCAGACCCGGGTTGCTTTTTGGAGCTTTGTAAAGTATAACGGACAGTGCAATACTGGCCGTTCTTTTTTTAGCATTTTTCTGTTAAAAGATGTAAAATATAATAAGTTAAATCTAAACACATGACATTAAGTAAAAATAATATAATAATTACTGAGCCCACGTTGGAAGATGTTTTGGGATTAGTTTTTGTACATAAGAAAACATGGTTAGATACGTATCCAAATAAAAAATATAAGATTTTTAAAAAAGATATTTTATTGAAAGATTTCGATAGTGAGAAAAAAATAAATAAATGGAAAAGAAGAATAAAAAATAACGGCAAAAAAAAGGAATATATTTGTGTTGCTAAAGATAGAGAAAAGGTTGTTGGATTTTGTTCTATTTCAAAAGGAGAGAAAATAAACGAATTAAAAACTATATATGTTTTGCCGGAATACCAAAGAATGAAAATAGGAAATAAACTATTTAATAAAGCAATTAATTGGCTTGGTGACAAGAAAAACATAAAGACATTAGTAGCAATCTATAACGAAAATGCAATCAAGTTTTACAAAAAACATGGCTTTGCCAAAACGACGGTTACTAAAAGTTATAAATTTCCGAATGGAAAAATTATGCCGGAAATGCAATTAGTATTTAGCCGTAATAAATAATGGAAAAAATACAATTTAAACAAGATAAATACAAAAAGAATCGTGGAGGTTATTCAAGATTTTTAGAAATAAAATGTGAAAGTTGTAGTGCTTTCATCGCTCTGTATCAAAAGGATGGCCCTGGTCCACTGAAGAGGATGTATATAGATAGAATATTTTCTCCGCAGAACTTAGCAAACTTACAAAAAGTTTCATTTAAAAAAATAGCCAATCTCACGTGTTCTCATTGTAAACATATAATTGGTGTTCCAATCATCTACAAAAAAGAAAGTAGGCCTGCTTTTAGGTTATTTGTCGGGGCTGTAATTAAGAAGGTATCAAAAATAAAATAAAAAAAGTTAATGAATAATTTTAATATTGATATATAATATGGAAAAAATATATCCAACTAAATTAAAGAAAGGGGACGAGGTAAGAGTCATTGCTCCATCTCAATCAATGGCTTTAATTTCAAAAGAAACCAGAGATATTGCAAACGAGAGATTTGCCGAGTTGGGATTGGTTTTAAGTTTTGGTAAACATATTGAAATTAACGACGAGTTTAATTCTTCTGACATCGAGTCAAGAGTTGAAGATTTGCATGATGCATTTTCTGATAAAAACGTTAAGGCAATTTTGACTGTTATAGGGGGATTCAACAGTAACCAACTTTTAAGAGATTTAGATTGGGATTTAATTAAGAACAATCCTAAAATATTTTGCGGTTATTCTGATATCACAGCTTTAAGTAATTCTATATTTTCTAAGACCGGGTTGGTCACTTACTACGGGCCTCATTATTCGACTTTTGGTCAAGAGTTATATTTTGATTACACTTTAGATTATTTCAAAAATTGTTTATTATCAGACGATTCGTTTACTATTAATCCTAGCGACAATTGGAGCGATGACGTTTGGTATAAAAACCAAAAGAAAAGAAATCTTATTAAAAATAGTGGCCATTTAGTTATTAACGAAGGTAGCGCCTCTGGCACAATACTTGGAGGCAATCTTTGCACATTTAACCTATTGCAGGGTACAGAATATTCCCCAAACTTAAAAGATTCTTTTCTTTTTATTGAGGACGACGATATGTCTCTGCCGATTACTTTTGACAGAGATTTGCAATCACTTATTCACCAACCTGGTTTTGAAAATGTTAAGGGTATTGTTTTCGGTAGATTCCAAAAGAAGAGCGAGATGTCGGATGATATATTAATTAAAATTATCAAAACCAAAAAAGAATTAAATAATTTGCCTATAATTGCAAATGTAGATTTTGGACATACATCTCCAATAATCACTTTTCCGATAGGCGGTGAAGCTAGTTTGGAAATTGCCAATGGAACGGTGAAGCTGGAAATAGCAAAACACTAAATGTTCGAAATTAAAGAGTTTAAATTTGCATCTAAATTTTTGATGAATACGTATTACTTTATGTTGGAGGGATGGGTCGGTTTCTTCAACATTTTATAAGTAATTAATTAAGCGTTCTTCGCGAAGTTTTTTAAAAACTTCGCGAAGAACAATAACACATGAATAAACAAAAATATAGTTTTTTATTAGTAACAGGCTTAATAGCTTTAAGTTTTTTGGTTACAACTTCAGCATTTGCACAAACAAATAGCAATGGAGTAGGCCGTGGAATGATGAATAGGGGTGGGCAAGGTCCAGTAATTTCCGGAACGGTTTTAACTGTAAGTGGCAATACCATAACAGTTTCCGCTAAAAGAGGGTTGGGTGATAAAAATAATTCAACAGTTACAACTTATACGGTTGACGCTACAAATGCCAAAGTAACTAAAAATGGTACAGCTTCAACAGTTTCTGCAATCGTAGTTGGAGACAAATTATCAGTCCAAGGAACAATTACAGGGACAAATATTGTAGCAAAAAACATTCGTGATGGTGTGGTTCAGCCACCAATCCGAGGCAATGGTCAGCCAATAGTTGCTGGAAAAATCACAGCAATTAGTGGCAACAGTATAACCATTACAAATAGTAGCAATGTAGTTTATACAGTTGATGTGGCAACTGCTAAGTTGGTTGTAAGAGGGGTGACTAGCCCAACAATTTCAAGTCTTGCAGTTGGTGATAATGTAGTAGTGCAGGGAACAGTTAACGGAAACAACATTACTGCTTCATCGGTGATTGATCAAAAAGTAAAACAAGCAGTAAGCGATGATAATTCAGGAAATCAAAAGTCAGAAACAGGAATGGGTGGAATGATGAGAGGAATTGGAAATTTCTTTAAGCACATGTTTGGTTTTTAGAAATTAATAAAAGAACCGCCAAGAGGCGGTTTTTTATTTTAAAAAGTTATACACATGTTAATTGATATTTTAATATATGATATAATAAAATAAGTAATTACAATATTGAGTTTATTCAGAAAGGAATATTAGTTAAAGGTCGCAATATTAATCAAAAAAATATCAAAAACATGGCAGCAAAAAAGAAAGCAAAGAAAGTAGTAAAGAAAGTAGTAAAGAAAGGAAAAAAGAAATAAATTTTCTTATAAAAAACCGCCCATTTGGGCGGTTTTTGTTTGCACTGGGCTTGTAAAAGTATTTTGACAAAATTATATTTTTTAGGTAAGGTAATTTATCGTGTGCACCTTTAAAATTAAATATGAAAAAATGAGTGCACATACAATCACAACCACAGCAACCATGAAAAACATACCACGCGCTTGCGACGCTTTTTTTGCTGTAATGGATGCCCAATTTCTGGGTTTGAGTTACGATGATGTTTTATTGATTCCGAGATATTCGGACGTTTTGCCATCAGAGATTGATTTGCGCGCCAGAATTTCTCGAAATATTATGATGAACATTCCGGTGGTGAGTTCACCGATGGACAACGTCACTGAAGAGGATATGGCGATTGTTCTGGCTGAGGAAGGCGGGATGGGAATCATCCATAAGAATCTTTCTCCTGAAGCCCAAGCTAAGGCGGTTAGGAAGGTAAAGCACCGCATCGCTGCTTTTGTGTCTTCGCCAATTTGTGTGAGAATTAATCAGACAGTGGCAGAAGTTATGGAAGTTGCAGCGAGGAAAAAATATCCGTTCAGGAGTTATCCCGTAAAAGATGAAGATGGCAAGGTTGTTGGAATTCTTTCAAATAGGGAGGTCGAGTATTGCTCTGACCATTCTAGAAAGGTCTCCGAAATAATGGTGACAAATATCATCTCTGCACAAGAGTTGGACGACGTGCAAATGGCTTATAATGTCATGAAGGACAAGCACATCGGTATTTTACCCAAATTCAATAATTGTGGAGATTTTCTGGGTATCTATACTTGGACCGATGCGAAAAGAATCGTTGAAAAGGGTTCAGCCAATTATAATTTGGCGCCTGACGGCACATTGCGTGTTGGAGCTGCTGTGGGGGTTTTGAACAAGAACAACGATGTGACTCAGCGAAGAGTACAACTTCTATCGGAAGCAGGCGTGGACCTTTTAGTTATTGATACTTCAAAGGGCGATTCCGCCAATGTTGTTGCGATGGTTAAATTCTGCAAAGAGAACTATCCTCACATTGATGTTGTGGCGGGCAATATTGCAACAGCTGATGCGTCGAGACTCCTTAGAGACGCCGGAGTGAGTGCCGTTAGAGTCGGAGTTGGTCCGGGCTCAATTTGCACTACGCGAGTTATTTCTGGCGTTGGCTACCCTCAACTTAGTGCAGTTTATGAGTGTGCCAGAGCCCTGAGAGGATCAGGTGTGGCAGTTTGGGCCGATGGCGGAATCAGATTTTCTGGTGACATCACTAAAGCCTTGGGAGCTGGAGCTGACGTTGTTATGCTCGGAAGTATTTTGGCCGCAACAACTGAGTCTCCCGGAGATGTTATTGAACTCCCAGGAGGTAAAAAATGGAAACTTTATCGTGGAATGGGATCTCTTGGGGCAATGAAGGCTCATCAAGAATCTCGAGATCGTTACAAACAAACAGGAACTGCTGGAGACAAACTGGTCCCCGAAGGAGTGGAAGGGAACGTTTTGTATAAAGGCGATGCTGCCGGCGTGCTTTACCAAATGTTGGGAGGGCTGAGAAGCGGAATGGGCAACTGTGGCGCAGGAACTATTTCTGAATTACAAGAATTAGCAGAATTTGTCAGAATTACGCCGGCTGGTAAAACAGAATCGCATCCTGGATCAGGATTGGTGCAATTTGATGGAACAACAAATTATCAAGGATAATTACATAGACTGAAAAACAAAACGAAAAAAGAAAACACCGTTATGAAAACGAATATAAGCATGCATTCGCAATTGATGGACTTGCTTCGCGCCTATTGGAACATCGCCATAAATTGTCTCCAATGGGGAGATACTGGCAAAGGAAAATTTGTTGATTTAATAACTTATTGGGCAGACGTTATTGTGCGGGGCAGGGGTGGAGCAAATGCCGGTCACTCGGTTTTGTTGGGTGATGAGGAATATGTATTCCACCTAATCCCGTCCAGTATTTTACATGACATTGATGGCAAAGTTAGCATTATTGGAAACGGAGTTGCCGTTGACCCAAGAATTCTTTGCGACGAACTGGCACTTTTGAAAGCCAAGAATCAGTCATATAATAATTTCATGTTGGCACTTAATGCCAAACTCACTTTGCCCACACAAATTGTTCGCGATCGAATTGTGGACAAAGCGGGTGGCAAGGTGGTAATTGGCACAACTGGCAGAGGGATTGGCCCAACATACAGCGACCACGCTTTACGCATTGGCTTGGAAATTAACGACTTGTTAAACCCGGACATACTGGCCAAAAACGTTCGCAATAATGTTACGTATAGTCTGAAGGTTTTGCAGGGTTATGATCCCGAAATTATCAAGGATGTTATGCATCACGAGCACTTGAGCCGTGGGCTTTACTACCATCCAAAAAAAATATTCGATGTTGATTCCATTATTACTCGGTATTTGCAGTTTGGCGAAGAGTTGGCTGAATTTATCCAAGACACCGATAGCTTTGTTCAAGCGGCTGTTGGAAGAAGGAAAATCCTGCTTGAGGGCTCGCAAGGCGCATTGCTTGACGTTGATAACGGAACTCGTCCCTATGTTACAGGAACAAGTACAATCGTTGACGGCTTGGCAATTGGTGCGGGGTTCAATCTCCATAAGCATCACGTTGACTTGGCACTTGGCGTAGTGAAATTCCCCTACATGACGCGAGTTGGTAGCGGGCCATTTCCAACCGAGTTTGGTGATAGAATGTCAGAAGAATGGTGCCGTGACGCCACCCAAGAAAAAGATTTGGAACAGTTTGCTACAGCTTCAACTAACGACATCAACGAATTTTCGCAAGGTGGAGCAATTAGACGGCTTGGTCGTGAATTCGGTGCAACTACTAGAAGGCCTCGTCGTACGGGATGGCTTGATTTACCGCTTTTACGCTATGCAATGCGTTGGGGCAGTGAAAATGTTATCCTAACAAAGCCCGATGTACTAGACACTTGTGAACAAATAAAGATTTGCACTAGCTATATATACGATGGGCCAGACTATCGTGTTGGGACTCGTGTTTTAACCAAGGGCACGTCTTTGCGTGAAGCGACCCCCATGGCTTGCGTTTTAGAGCACTGCAAGCCGGTGTACGAAATCCTTCCAGGATGGCAACGGTCAATTCGGGGCATAAGGCATTTTCAAGACTTGCCTCCTCAGCTAATTAGCGTTCTAAATTTTGTGGGCGCAGAAGCAGGCATTAAACCGAAAATGATTTCTGTTGGCCCCGCCGCAGAGGAGACCATCATCGTTTAGACGATTTTTTCATTAAATAGGCGCGATTTCCTTTGGAAATCGCGCATTTTTTTTGCATAGAGTTTATTTTTCTAGTAGAATTAAAATATACAAACAAATAATTAAATTTATGTTTTATTGGTTAGTAACAGCAATATTTGCTTATTTATTTTTTGGGTTTGCCTCATTGGCTGATAAGCTTGTTTTAAATGGAACGCCCGAGGGGATGTCACGCCCAAAAGCATATACTTTTTATGTTGGGATTTTTGGTTTGTTTGCAATTGCATTAATACCATTTATAAAATTTGTTTTTCCTAGCTCAATGGGGTGGACTTGGATTTTGTTAGATGCTTTGGTTCGCGTGTTTGGTTTGTATGCAATGTATTTAGCTATTTCAAAATTTGATGTTTCTAAAGTTATTGCAACAATTGGTGCAACCCAGCCAATTTTTATTTTTATTTTAACGTGGATTTTTTGGGGAGCTCAAACTATGCAAGCAACAGAGATTTTAGCTTTTGCCTTTTTATTTTTAGGAAGTGTTATTATTTCTTTTGAAAAGAACATAAAATTTACAGCTGATTATTTGAAAATTACTATTTTTTCTTCCCTAATGTTTTCGTTTGATTATATTTTTGCTAAAGAGACCTATTCAAGCATGCCTTTTTTGTCGGGTGTTATTCTTATTCAGTTGGCAATAGCCCTGTTTGTTTTATTTTTCTTGTTTAGCAGGAAATCTAGACAAGAAATTTTTTCTAAACAAATAGTTTTAGAGAAAAGAAAGCAATGGATTTTTATGTTTGCACAAACAATTGGCGGCGCAGGTAATCTTTTGCAAGCTTTTGCTATATCCTTAGCGCCAGTAGTATTTTTAGCAACAATAAATTCATTAAGAGGGGTTCAGTACGCGTTTATTTTTATAGTGACTTTATTTACCTCTTATTTTTATCCAAAATTTTTGAAAGAAGATATATCTAAAAAAATAATTTTCCAAAAAGTTTTCTCTATTATATTAATTATTGCTGGCCTGGCGCTGCTAGCAGTTTAATTTTGTTTAAAAAAATCCCCCCGTTTTGCGGAGGGATTTTTATTTGAATGCGATATTATGACAAGTGTTTTGAAACTAACTTTGTCATTTCAAACATATTTACTTCTGCTTTGCCAAAAACTGGTTTTAGTTTGTCGTCAGCAAAAATGTTTCTTTTGTTTTTTGGGTTTTGAAGATCATTCTTCTTAATGTAGGCCCAAAGTTTTTTTACAACTTCACTCCTTGGCATAGGACCTTTTCCTACGACTGCTTCTAATTCAGCAGTAAGTTTTAACGGCTTCATGAAAGCCGAATTTGCTTTTCCTGGCATTTGATTTAAGAAACATTAAACATGAAATATGAAACTAATGTGTCAGATTTCAAGTTGTATGTTTCAATTAATTATCCTGATAGTTCAAGATAAATGTTTAATTATTAAGTGCCTATACTATAATGATTGCACATCTTCCCTTGTAAAGCAAGCGTGTCAATGATTTTTTGCGCATACTGAGCTTGCAAAAGCAAAAAAACTGCCCCGGAGAGAAGATTAGATGCAAGCATCTTTTCTTCTTCCGGGGCCTGGCGGCGGTTTCGGCTTATTGGCCGAAGAGCATTGCCACCCAAATTGGTCCTCCGCCAAAAACAGCAGAGATACCCACGACTAGTATGGCCATCACGAAGACGGCCTTCCAGTCGGTTTTTTTCCATTCGGGTTTGACGGCGGTGTGTGTGTTTTTCATGGTGGTTTGGTTGGTGGTTGGGGTGAGAACAGATGTCAATGTTCTACATATTAATTATAGCATAATAATAAACCGTTGTCAATAGCAGGGCATCTTGAGCTGATATTTTAGGTCTTGCACCCGCCTTTAAAAAGTAGTAAAATAAGGTAATAATATGAATAAGAATATTGTAATAAATGACCCTAATGAGGGCGTTTTAATTAAGGCGTTAGAAGAAAGAACTGACATTAAGGCTGAAAGAATAAAAAGGCTTTTGACTTTGCCTGATTTAACTAAAAAGGATAATTCTCCTGTGAAGATTTTGGTTGACCGCATTTTAGAACTGCCAAGGTTTGCTGATTTTGATTTAATTGAAATTCCCAAAATAGCAACCGTAGAAAAAGAATTTGATATTCTTAATTCTCCTAAAGACCACCCAACCAGAAGAGAAACCGACACATTTTTTATAGACAATACCAACCACTTACGTACACAAATGACAGTAATGTGGTCTTATTATTTGAAAAATCCTGAAATTTTAGAAAAACTGGAAAAAGAAGGAGAAGTAAAAGCATTGTCTACGGGAATAGTTTTTAGAAAAGATGAAATTGATAGAAAACATTTTCCTGCTTTTCACCAAATTGACGGATTGTTAATTTGTAAAAAAGAAAAGAAAATTATAACGCTAGATGACTTGAAGGAGGTTGAGAAAGACATGACAGAAAGCATTTTTGGAAAAGATATAGAGTACAGATTTTTGGTTGATTCATTCCCTTTTACAGACCCTTCGGTGCAAATTGAAATTATGTCTAATGGGGATTGGATGGAAGTTGTTGGTTCAGGTTTGGTGCATCCGCAAGTTTTAATAAATTTGGGCTTAGACCCAGAAGTTTATAATGGTTGGGCATTTGGTTTTGGAATTGAACGTTTGGCTATGGTAAAAATGGGGATTCCTGATATTAGAATTTTATGGTCTGGCGACGAAAGAATCACAAGTCAATTTAAAGACATAAATAGTAAATTTGCCCCAGTAAGTAAATTTCCATCAACTTCACGTGACATATCTTTTATAATTGATAAAAACATAAACTTAAATAATTATTACGAGATTGTGCGCGACTTCGCTGAAAACTTAATTGAAGAAGTAAAATTAGTTGATGAATTTGAAGATGACGCAAAATTTGGAGCAGATAAGAAGAGCTATACTTTTAGAATTGTTTACTGCTCGCCAGAAAAAACTTTAACCAATGAAGAAGTAAATAAAATTCAAGACGAAATTCGCGCAGAAACAGTTAAGGAATTAAATGCAGTATTAAGATAAAATATGCCTTACAAAGAAGATATATTAGAAAAAGAGGGCGAAGCAGTTGAAGGAACTGTTGAAATTTGGAAACACGAATTGCCCGAAACGATTAGGGATGTTTCAGGAAAAATGATTTTAAAAGAAGAAAAATTTAAACAGTATGATGGAGAAATAATAAGACTGGCCGAAATTGATGGTTGGGAAGAGGAAGTTATTAAGGGGCTAAAAGACAAAAAAGAATCTAATAATTTTTGGGTAATGTTTTCGTCAACCGAAGCTGAGGCGGCCTTTAACGGTGGCGATGGAATGGTTATGACTTCGGGTTTTAAACCATTCTATATTAATGCACGATATGATAATGCTTGGAGTCGCATGTGCGAACAGTTTCCCGAAGATATCAAAAGATCTGTAGAGCTTACTGATGGTCAATTTGATAGGGAAGACCGCCAAATGTCAGAAGAAGAAAAAGAATCATTCAGCAGGTTGGCACTTTATTTGAATGAACAAGAAAAAATTTCAGCAGCGTTTCTTTGGCAATAATTTAAATTTAAAAAATAGTAAAAGATAATATGAAACTAAACATAAAATCCCACGAGGACGAGGTGGAGAAAAAAACAATAGCAAAGTCGGAAAAAAATCTGGCGACAAAAAAAGTAGAAACAAAAAAAGCAGAAAAACCTGCTAAGGTTTTAGCCGAAAAGAAAGAAAAAGCAGAAGCAAAAAAGGATGAGCGAAAAACAGAAGTCGAAGACAAAAAAGTTTCATCGGTTTTGTCTAAAGAAGAACCTAAAATTGAAGCTAAGAAAGTTAGGAAAGAAGGGGAATATACTGCCAAAGATATTTATGTCTTAAAGGGTTTAGAGCCTGTTAGATTGCGTCCTGGAATGTATATTGGTTCAACTGGTGTTGATGGTTTGCATCACTTAATTTGGGAGGTTGTAGACAACTGTTTAGATGAAGCAATGGCTGGATATGCAAAAAATATTGAAGTAACTTTATTGCCAGAAAATAGAGTAAGTATTTCAGATGATGGTAGGGGAATTCCAGTTGAAAAACACCCAGACACAGGCAAATCTACATTAGAAACAGTTTTAACAACCTTGCATGCGGGCGGAAAATTTGGAGGAGAAGCTTATAAGGTTTCAGGAGGTTTGCATGGAGTTGGTATTTCAGTTGTTTGTGCGTTGTCTAATTATATGCAAGCTGAAGTTCGTAGAGATGGCGGAGTTTACCAACAAGAATATTATAGGGGAGTACCAAAAGGCCCAGTAAAAAAAGTTGGTGAATCAAAAACATCGGGAACAACTCAAACTTTTGAAGCAGATGATACAATTTTTTCAAAAATAGAATACAATCCAAAAACAATTTTAAACCACTTAAGGCAACAAGCTTATTTAACAAAAGGAGTTAGAATCACCTTTAACGACAAAAGGAAAAAGGACGAAGAATCAAGTTACACTTTTTATTTTGAGGGAGGTGTTGGTTCTTATGTAAAATATTTGCTTGGTGGGAATACTGCAAGGCACTCAAACATATTTTCAGTGGCGGGAGAAAAAGACGGCATTGCTGTTGAAGTAGCCTTTCAATACACGCAAGAAATGGAATGCACAGAAGAATCTTTTGCAAATAATATTTATACAGTAGAAGGAGGAACGCACGTTTCTGGTTTTAGAACTGCGCTAACAAGGTCTTTAAACGATTATGCTAGACGTGAAGGCTTCTTAAAAGAAAAAGATGAAAACTTTTCTGGAGATGATGTGCGTGAAGGTTTAACCGCCGTTGTATCTGTAAAAATACGTACGCCTCAATTTGAAGGACAAACAAAAGCTAAATTAGGAAACCCAGAAGCAAAAGCCGCAGTTGAAGCTGCAACATCAGAAGGACTGTCTGACTATTTGGAAAGAAATCCCTCAGACGCCAAGGCAATTATAGAAAATTGTTTGTTGGCAACGAAGGCAAGATTGGCCGCAAAAGCTGCCAGACAAACAGTGCTAAGAAAGGGAGCTTTGGAGGGATTGGCATTGCCAGGAAAATTGGCAGATTGCTTATCCCGCAAACCAGAAGAATCAGAAATTTATATTGTTGAGGGAGATTCTGCTGGAGGCAGTTCAAAACAGGCTAGAGATAGAAGATTTCAAGCAATTTTACCTTTGCGTGGAAAGATTTTGAATGTAGAAAGGGCAAGATTAGATAAAATGTTAGCCTCAAAAGAAATTAAGGCCTTAATTATTGCCATGGGAACTGGAATTGGTGAAGACTTTGATATTGAAAAATTAAGATATCACCGCATTGTTATTATGACTGATGCTGACGTTGACGGCGCTCACATTAGAACTTTGCTTTTAACATTCTTTTATAGACACTTTAAGCCAGTTGTTGAAGCAGGCCACATTTATATTGCTCAACCACCGCTATATAAAGTTTCATTTGGAAAAAATTCTCAGTATGCCTATACCGATGAACAGCGTGATAAAATTTTAAAAGACATGGGAAAAACAACAGCTACAATTCAACGATACAAGGGTTTAGGAGAAATGAATCCCGAACAACTTTGGGAAACAACAATGAATCCCGAAAACAGAACTTTATTGCAAGTTGCAGTTGAAGAACCACGTGACGCAGATAAAACTTTGGATATATTAATGGGTGAGGAAGTTGAACCAAGAAAGAAATTTATTCAAACCCACGCTAAGGCAGCTAAAAACATAGACACTTAGAAATTAAAAATTATTACTTATGGTATTTGATCAATTTAAAAAAATGGCGGAGTTAAAAAAACTCCAAGACAGTTTTAAAAAAGAAAAAGAAGTTGTTGAACGAGATGGAATTTCTGTTGAGATCAATGGGGGTTTTGAAATAGAAAATATAAAGTTAAATCCCGAATTAAGCACGGAAAAACAGCAGGAAATTTTGAAAAGGTGCTTGAATGAAGCTAGGGAAACTATACAAAAGCGTTTGGCTAAAATGATGATGGCCTCGGGGATAGGTTTCTAATTCTTGACAACAAAAGTAAAATCGGCTATTATTACCATGTAAACATAAATAGCCGCCTTGGGGCGGTTTTAAAAACCATGACAATTACGCAAAAAATAAATGTATTTTTTAAAGAAGTATGGGTTGAAATGAAAAGGGTCAGTTGGCTTTCTAATAAAGATGTTTTAAAGTATACAGGAATTGTATTCGCAGTAGTAATAATTTCAGCTGCCTTTTTGGGCGGTTTAGATTATATTTTTACAGAAATTATTAAGATTTTAATTTTAAGGTAATATGCCAAAACAAGTCATAGAACAAGAGAAAAATTGGTACGTTATTCATACCTATTCAGGATATGAAGATGCTGTTGCAAAAAATCTTAAACAAAGAATTGAGAGTTTGGGCATGGAAGATCAAATTTTCAATGTTATAGTTCCAAAAGAAAAAAAGATTAAAATAAAAAACGGAAAAAGAAAAACCATTGAAGAAAAAATTTATCCAGGATATGTTTTGGTTCAAATGGTAGTTAATGATGAATCTTGGTATGTTGTTAGAAACACTCCAAGAGTCACAGGATTTTTGGGAGCAGGAACAACCCCAATTCCAGTTTCAAAAGTTGAAATGGATGATTTAATGAAAAGAATGGAAGTTGGCGAACCAGAATTTACAATTGACTTTGAAGTTGGAGGAATGGTTAAAATTGTTGATGGACCATTTAAAGGTTTTGAAGCAAAAGTTTCAGAAGTTGATAGAGAAAGAGGCAAAATCAAAGTATTGGTAAATATGTTTGGAAGAGACACATCGGTAGAGTTAGATTCATTACAAATAAAAAAATCAGAATAATCGATAGCTAATTAACACATTGCCTTGGCTTATCCAATATTTATTGTATCTGTCACTACATAGTGTGTAATTAAAAAAAATATGGCAAAAGAAATTAAAGCCGTAGTAAAGGTACAAATTCAAGCCGGCAAAGCAACACCAGCACCTCCAATTGGACCAGCATTGGCTCCTCATGGATTAAACATTGCAGAGTTCTGTCAAAAGTTTAATGCAGCAACTCAAGAAATGTCTGGTTACACAATTCCAGCTGAAGTGACAATTTTTAAAGATAGAAGTTTTTCTTTCATATTAAAAACACCTTTGGCCGCAGAATTAATTAGAAAAGCAATTGGAATTGAAAAGGGTTCAGGAACTCCAAATAAAACAAAAGTTGGAAAAATTACCAAAGCTCAATTAGCAGAAATAGCAAAGAAAAAAATGCCTGATTTAAACACTACAGACATAGAACAAGCAATTAAAATAATTGCCGGCACAGCTAAAAATATGGGAGTTGAAGTAAAAGACTAGCGCAAGCTAGTTTTTTATTGATTAGTAAAATAATTTTTAAAACAATGGATAATGAGCCAAAATTAGACAATAGGCCCGATGACGAATTAAAGAAATTTACTAAGGATTATTCTTCTTGGGGTAGAGATGAACTTACTGAAAAAATTAGATTTTATAGGGAAAAAGGCGAGCAATTAAGTCCTGAACAGAAAAAATCTAAAATTGATGAAGAAAGAAGAAAGTTTTTTGGGGAACAGCAGGAACTTTACAATGAATTTAAGTCTGATTTAGAAAATGGCGCCCGATCAGTTAAGGGGCTGTCAGAAAAATATCATGCTTTTTTTGTGCATGCTATGCCTGTGGTTGAGCATCTTAAGGCAAATACAGGCATGAATAATAATGTTTCTCCAGAACAAATGACAGTAGAGGAAAAAATCGATGCTCTTATAAATATATCTCCAACGGTTTCTGCTTCAGCTATTAAGCCAGAGGAAGGAAAAATAGCAACCATGTATCCTTTTGGACTATTGATCAGGGAAGGAGTTATTTTGAGTGCTTATAGGAATGATGCAGGAACTTTTGCGGAAGATGTTACTAAAAGAAAATCTAAGCATGACCCAGAAGCTCAAGTTACCTCTGTACAAAGAAACATAGAAAGAAAGATAGACATAGCCATTGGAGATGCTAACCCAGAGCATGATGAGTATGTTGGATTCGGTGCTAAAGATGGAATAAATGAATTTGTAGTTGAGCAACCAGTTTTTGATGCTTTTTACATAAATCTTGATTCTGCACAGATTGGAAACGACGAGAGGGAAGAAGTAAAAAAAATTATTTTTGAAAAATATCCGAATATTCCAGTGGTATTGGTTGGAGGGGGCGGAAAAATTATCTCATTTGAAGCAGAAAAAAGAAATGGAGTTTTTGAACAACATAAAAAAAATGAATATGAATTACCTAAAAAAGAAAATTCTATGGCTGTGGACAAGGCAGTTGGAACGTCGTATTTTTTATGTGATTTGGAAAAAATTGCCTCTGTTTTTCCCACAATAGAGGGCATTCTTAAAAAAAGAGATGCACTCAGTTTCTCTTTTTTGGGTAAAGAAGGTTTCCAGACTATTAAAGATGGATTAACTAATAATGAGGCCGGGAAACATGAGTTTATTGCATTTATTGAAAAATATGCCGAAGATGCTAAGGGCCAGTATAAATCTCGTCGTGTTAAAACCGCAAGGAGCGACGACTTTGCCACGTTTTCCATTCTAAAAAAAGACTATGAAGAATGGAGAAATAATTTTAAAGATGGAATTCGTGGTCTTTCCAGCGCTGCCATTGAGGCGGGTGATTTAAATTTTGCGGCAAATTTATTGGAAGTGGTAGACGAGTTATAATTTTAGACATTCAACAATCTCATAAGTGAGATTGTTTTTTTGTAAAAAAAGATTCCCAGTGCAGGGCAAAGGGAATTGCTTAAGATGTAAAATCTTTGTAGATTGCGCGGACTGCCTCCTCGTAATCTTTTTCATTCACTCCAATGATGATGCTAATAGCGCTGGCGCCTTGATTAATCATCCGGATATTAATTTTTGCATTTGATAGCGATTGGCACAGGCGGGCTGCAACTCCGGGAGTTTCAACCATATCATGGATTGCTACGCAAATTAGCGCCATGACCTCAACGGTTATTAGGTCGGGTTTGCATGCGAGGCCAATCTTTTCGATGACGGACTTTCGGGATGCTTCGAAATCTTTGTTCGCAACAATCACGCTAAGAGTGTCGATACCACCAGGAACGTGCTCCACATTGATGCCATGATTTTCCATAATTTGGCAGGTCGACCTTAGAAAGCCAACCTCGTTATTCATGCCGGCTTTTTCAAGCCTAATGACCGAGAAGCCTTTCTTCCCGGCGATTCCGATTAAAGATCCCGGCACTCTCGTGTCGTTATCAATCTTGCAAGAGATGAGAGTCCCTTTGTCGTCGGGCTCGTTTGTATTCCGCACATTGATTGGAATATTGCCCATGCGAGCCGGCAAGATAGCTTCGTCGTGAAGCACTTTGGCACCCATATAAGCAAGCTCTCGCAATTCTGGAAAGGTTAGTGCATCAATTTTGCGTGGATTCTCTACAATCCTTGGATCTGCCATCATTACTCCTGATACGTCCTTCCAATTTTCGTAGATATCAGCGTCAATGCAGAAAGCTACTGCTGCTCCGCTAATATCAGATCCATCGCGCGGGAAGGTTATAACCCCTCCGTATCGTATGCTTGTTCCATAGAATCCGGGCACAACAATACCTTCTGCTTCGGCAAGTTTCCTTTTAAGACTAGTAGCACGCGCCCATTTTTTTGATTCGTTTAAGTCGAATATGCCATTTCCGTCAAAGACAACAAAACTGGTAGCATCGACAAAGCGGTATCCAAGGGCCTCGGCCAAAATCTGTGCCATCCAGTATTCTCCACGGCTTGCAAGGAAGTCTTTTCTGCGATCAGCTTTTATATGCTTGAGAGACTCTATTGCTTCATTAAACCAAAGACGAAAAGCTATTTTTAAACCAAGTCCGTTTATTATGGCCTGGTACCTGGAGATTATTGTGGCTGCCGCTTCTCTTCGTGTAGTTTCACACGGAGGATTAACCAAGGTGTAAAGTAAATCTGTTATCTTTTGATCGGTAGGGCTGGCTATGCCAGGCGCAGAAACTACTATACAGCGGCGTTCTTTGTCTGCCCTAATTATTTCAAGAACTTTTGCAATTTGCGCAGCGTTGGCGAGGGGACCCCCTCCAAATTTGCATGTTTTCATTGGTGTATTTTTATCTGGTTGTGAAGGTTCATTTAATTAACTAGTATAAAAATTTTACAACATAGACTTGTTTTTGTAAAGGATTGCCCCCCATAATTAATTTTGGTAGAATTATAAAACATTAATCAATTAAACTGCAAGCGAATAATGTGTTCAGCGTAAATGAGGCCTAAATGTATAAGATATACCATAGCCTCATTTCCGAAGCAACCTTGTTCGCCTCGCTCACAAGGCCGTGGAAGAAGTAAAACAAACGCCACAAGATGTAAAAAATACTGATACTAAAGAAGAAAAACGTGTCCGGCCTTCTTGGGATGAGTATTTTTTGGGTTTACTGGAGCCATTAAGTAAAAGGGGTAGCTGTGATAGGGGCAGTCAGTCTGCAATGATAGTAAGCCCTGGACATACAATCATTGCCACTGGTTATGCGGGCTCACCTCCAGGAATGCCTCATTGCGATGAAGTAGGTCACATGATGAATACGGTAATTCATGAAGACGGCACTCAATCTCAACACTGCGTCAGGACAATCCACGGTGAGGAAAATGCAATTTTGCAATGCGCTAAAGATGGAGTGAAAATTGAGGGCGGTACTATGTATATGCGTATGTCGCCTTGTTATAATTGTGCAATGAGAATTATTAGGGTGGGCATAAAAAGAGTGGTGTCTCAAAAAAAATATCATGCAGGTCAAAAATCAATTGATATGTTAGAGAAATGTGGCGTAAAAGTTGATATTATGGAGAATGAGGTAATGCAATATAAAAATCAATAGCATGAATAAAGATGACGAGCAAATTTTAGTGGTAAAAGCTGATATTATATTTGCGAAAGGTAAATGGCAAGGATTACGGGTTGATAATTTGGATTATTATGTTGATTTGATAAAAAATAATTGTGAATTTAAGAGAAGGGGAGATATGGAAAATGATTCTTCTTGGCAACAAATAATTCCTTATATTATTTTTTCCGCCGAAGGTAAATTTTTTCTTTATAATTATTTAAAACAAGCCGGTGAGCAAAGATTAAGAAATGATTATATTATTGGAGTGGGTGGTCATATAAATGAAGATGATGTGGGGGATGGAGCCGCCTTCGCCGAAGGCTCCGGCGAGCCGAAGAAAGATGTGTTGGAAGCCGGGCGCGACAGAGAGTGGGATGAAGAGGTTAGTTTTAATGGAAATTTAGATAAAAAATTAGTTGGCATTTTAAATGATGACAGGCGGCCCGTTGAAGCAGTACATTTAGGATTAGTTTATTTATTTAAAGGCGACAGCCCAGACATTTCAGTAAAAGAAACTGACAAAATGAAAGGTGAAATGTTTACCTTAAAAGAATTAGGAGAAAAAGTTGTCGGCACCGAAGGTTGGGCTCCAATAATTTACGAAGAATATTTAAGCAAATTATAAGATATGGCAAAAAAAGGAAAATTTTTTGTATTTGAGGGAATAGACGGGTGTGGAAAATCAACGCAAACAAAGTTGCTTGCAGATTTTTTTATAAAAAAAGGATATAAAGTAGAAAAAATTGATTTTCCTCAGCACGGCGAAAAAGCTTCGGGCTTGGTAGACGAATATTTAACCGGAAAATATGGGGAGGCAAAAGATGTTGGGCCATATGTAGCCTCAATTTTCTATGCTTGCGACAGGTATGATGCTAGTTTTAAAATTAGAAAATGGTTAGACGAAGGCAAAATTGTAATTTCAGATAGATATTTGGTTTCTAACATTGGCCACCAAGGCGGAAAAATAAACAACAAATTAGCTTGGAAAAAATATATTAATTGGTTGTATGATTTAGAATATAAATTGTTTAAAATTCCAAAACCAGATTACACTTTTATTTTAAAAACATCACCTGAATTTTCTTTGAAAATGGCAAACAAAATAACAGACAAAACAAAGCAAGCCAGAAGAAAAGCATATTTGGGAAGTTCTAAAAAACAAGACATCCACGAGAAAGATAAAAATCATTTAAAAAATGCTTTAAATTCATATTTAATGGCTGCAAAAGAGTTTCCAAGAGATTTTAAAGTAATAGAATGTTTGGATAAAAATGAATTGCTACCACCCGAAACAATAAATCAAAAAATAATTAAAGAGGTTTCTAAAAAGATATGAAACAGTATTTAGATTTATTAAAAAAAATAATGGATGAGGGCACGGACAGACCCGACAGAACAGGTGTTGGTTCGCGTGCAATCTTTGGGCAACAAATGAGGTTTGATATGAAAGATGGGTTTCCCGCAATGACAACAAAAAAGTTGGCTTTTGAAACAATGAAAGCAGAGTTATTGTGGTTTTTATCGGGTAGTTCAGACAATAAAATTTTACAACAAATGGGTTGCCACATTTGGGATGGCAATGCTGAGGCCGATTATTGGAAGCCAAAAGCAAAATTTGAGGGGGATTTGGGCAGAGTTTATGGTGTACAATGGAGAAGCTGGAAATCGCCATACACCGACGTGCCAATAGACCAGATTACAAACGCCATAGAACAATTAAAGAAAAACCCACAAGACCGCAGAATTATTGTAACAGCTTGGAATCCGGCAGAATTAGATATGATGGCCTTGCCACCATGTCATATGTTTTTTCACTTTTTTTCAGTAAACGGAAAACTATCTTTGTTGATGTATCAGCGTAGTTGTGATACATTTTTGGGCGTGCCATTTAACATTGCTTCTTATTCTTTACTTTTACATATGGTGGCTCAAGTTACGGGATTGGAGCCTTGGGAATTTGTGCACATTTTGGGTGACACTCACATTTATTTAAATCATTTTGAACAAGTAAAAGAGCAAATTGCCCGTGAACCATATTCCTTGCCAAAAATTTGGTTAAACCCAGAGATTAAAAACATTTTTGATTTTAAAATGGAAGACATTAAATTAATAGATTATAAATATCATCCAACAATTAAAGCCCCAATGGCTGTGTAAAATATGATAATTTCAATGATAGCGGCCGTGGCCGAAAACCGCGTAATAGGAAATAAAAATACAATACCGTGGAATTTTCCGCCATACAAAATGGCTGCTGATTTTAAATATTTTAAAGAAACAACTTTTGGCAAAACAATTGTAATGGGTTTAAATACTTTTAATTCAATTGGGGGCAAGCCCTTGCCTGGTAGAAAACACATAATTCTAAATAACGATTTAAATTATGTTGCGCCAGAAGATTGTGTTATAGCTCATTCAATTGAAGAAGTTTTAGAATTAGGAAAAGACCTGACTGCGCAGGCAGGCGTGGACGAGTTAATGATTTGTGGAGGGGCTTCGGTTTATAAACAATTTTTACCATTATCGCGAAAGCTTTATTTGACTTATGTGCATGTAAGTCCCGAGGGTGACACTTATTTCCCGGAAGTTAATTTGGCCGAATGGAAAGAGATGAGTAGGGAAGACTTTAAAGCCGACGACCCTTCGACAGACTCAGGGCAGGTAAATAATTCATTTGATTATTCATTTGTAATATTAGAAAGAATATGATTACGCTAGATCAAATTTCGCAAATAGGAATTGCTATCTTGGGATTGTCAGCTACATTTTTAGTTGCAAGAAAAAACAAATGGGGCTTTGTTTTGGGCTTGGCTTCTGAACCATTTTGGATTCTAACTGCTTATTATAACCATCAGTGGGGCATTCAACTGTTGAATGTTGTTTATGTGTGCACTTGGTCTTATGGTATTTATGTATGGTTTTTTAAAGACAAAAAATATGATAAATAAAGAATACGAAGATATAATAAAAGCAGCGGTGGCAGGGGGCGAAGTTTTGGAAAAATACTTTGGGGAAATTTTAGATATAACTGTAAAATCTAGGCCCTCCGATGTGCGAACCCAGGCTGATTTGGGTTCTGAAAAAGCTATTTTGGAAATTTTGTCTGAGAAATTTCCTACTTATAATATTTTTGCAGAAGAATCTGGCGAGAATAATAAAAATTCAGAATATACTTTTGTTATAGACCCCTTAGACGGAACAAATAATTTTGTTTTGGGAATTCCTTATTTTTCAGTTGGGATTGGACTGATAAAAGAAGACAAAATTATTTTTGGCGTTGTTTATAATCCTATATTGAAAAATTTATATGTTGCACAAGAGGGTAGAGGCGCGTTCCTAAATGACAAAAAAATATGCGTTAATACAGAAGCGTCTATGGAAAATTCTAGTGTTTCTTTGGTGGTGGAATATGGAGACTTAATTAAATTACAAGAAAGATTGACAGAGACATTAAATCGAATGGGAGTTAAAAGGTGTTTAACTAATTGGTCTTGCTTGTTGGATTTTTGTCTTTTAGCTTCGGGGAAAATAGAGGCAATAGTTTTCCACGACTGCCCTTTGCATGATTTTGTTCCAGGAAAATTAATTGCCAAAGAAGCCGGGGCGATGATTACTGACTTTAATGGTAATATGGAAAAAGATGAAAAGAGTAATACTTTTCTGACAACAAACGGAACAAAAATTCATAAAGAATTATTGGAAATTTTGAAGAAATAGATTAATATAAAATATTATGGCATATAAACCAACAATAGGGCTCGAGATTCATGTCGAGCTAAAAACTAATTCTAAGATGTTTTGCGGGTGTAAAAATGACCCCGATGAAAAAAGGCCAAATTATAATATTTGTCCTGTTTGCACAGCACAACCAGGAACCTTGCCCGTTGCTAACGAAGAAGCAATTAAAAAGGTTATAAAAACTGGGCTGGCTTTAAATTGTAAAATTGCTGAAGATTCTAAATTTGATAGAAAAAATTATTTTTATCCAGATTTGCCAAAAGGTTACCAGATTTCACAGTATGATCAACCTTTGTGCGAGGGTGGCCACTTAAATATTGGCGGAAGCCCTTCGACAGGCTCAGGACGCAGAAAAATTAGAATAACTAGGATTCACTTAGAGGAAGATACCGGAAGCTTAGTACATCCAGAAGGCGCGGATTACTCTTTAGTTAACTTAAATAGAGCAGGGGTGCCATTAATGGAGCTTGTAACCGAGCCCGACATAACTTCGGGTAGAGAAGCGCGCGAATTTGCGGAAGAGTTGCAGAGGATTTTTAGATATTTAGGCGTTTCTGATGCTGATATGGAAAAGGGGCAAATGAGAGTTGAGCTTAACATAAGCATAAGTAAAGGGAAAACATTTGGTACAAAAGTTGAAATTAAAAATTTGAATTCTTTTAAGGTGGTTGAGAAAGCTGCAGATTTTGAAATTAAAAGACAGGAAGAAGTTTTAGAGTCTGGCGAAAAAGTTGTTCAGGAAACACGAGGCTGGCACGACAAAAAAGAAATTACATTCTCACAAAGAGAAAAAGAAGAGGCTCATGACTATAGATATTTTCCAGAACCAGACTTGCCACCAATGCATTTTGATAAGGATTATGTAAGAGGGGTGCAATCAACAATGCCCGAATTGCCACAAGAAAAAAGAGAAAGATTTAAAAAAGAATTTAAGATAGATGAAAGTTCAATAGAATTTTTTGTTACTAATAAAGAGCTAAGTGAATATTACGAAAAAGTAATTTCGGAATTTAAAGAATGGCTAAGCGTAGACAAAATTAAAGATAGCGATAAGTTGTATAAGTTAGTAGCTAATTATTTAATTTCTGATGTGCAGGGATTATTGGGTGGTAAAATTTTTGTAGAGAGTGAGTTTAAGATTACTGCTGAAAACTTTGCAGAGTTTGTAAAGATGATTTATAAAGACGAAATATCTAGCAAGGTTGCAAAAATGGTTGTATTGGAAATGTTTAATACTGGCGGAGACCCTTCAGACATTGTAGATCAAAATAATTGGCGACAAATGTCTGATGATGATGGTTTAGAAAAAATTATTAAAGATATTATAGATAAAAATCCAAAGGCGGTAGGAGACTATAAGGCGGGCAAACAAAATTCTCTACAGTTTATGGCAGGTCAAGTAATGAAAGAGACTAGGGGCACAGCTAAGCCAGAGAAAGTATTGGAGATATTAAAAAAACTACTGAGTTAATCAGTAGTTTTTTATTAATTTTTCTGCTTCTTTATAATTTTTAATCCAGTTAATTTTTTTATCTCTTTTGAACCAAGTTATTTGACGTTTGGCATAATGTTCAGATTCGATTTGTATTTTTTCTATCATTTCTTGTTTGGTAATTTTGTCCTGTAGATATTGTGCGACAAAGCGATACTCTAATCCAAATTCTTCAAGTCGTTTCCAAGAAACGCCATTTTTACCGTGCCTGCCGGCAGGCAGGTGAAGTTTTTTTACTTCATTAATCATGGCATTATTTTTTAGCCTTTTTATGAGGCGTTTATGAATTAGGTTTTTTAGCTCTTCGGGGGACTTGGTGACACCAATCTGTAGGGTAATAAAACTCGATTCTTTTGAACCAAGTGTTGGCACGGGCTTGCCCAGCTTAAGGATAACCTCTAGTGCCCTTACAACGCGTCGGGGGTTATTTGGGTCTATATTACCGGCCCGTACAGGATCAAGCTTTTTGAGCTGTTTTACGAGCTCTGGGAGGGACTTTTTGCTCAATTTCTCTCTAAGGGCCCAGTCGGGCTTAACTTCGGGGATAACAATTCCATTAACTATAGATTGAATATAAAAGCCAGTGCCTCCAACTAGGATCGGCAATTTATTGCGTTTTTGAATATCTTTTATGGCTTTTAGTGCCAGTCTTTGATATTGTACTACCGAAAATCTATTTTTAGGATTTGCAACATCTAGTAAATGGTGAGGAATGCCAGCCATTTCTTTTTTTGTAACTTTGCCAGAGCCAATGTCCATTCCTTTGTAAATTTGTCTTGAATCAGCTGAAACAATTTCGCCATTGAATTTTTTGGCCAATTTAATAGACAAATCGGTTTTTCCCGAAGCCGTTGGCCCTAAAATTACTAAAAGTTTATTTTGTATCATAACTTTCGCTCGGCAGTGAATTCTCCGCTAGCGTTCGTTGCGCCAGCGCGCAACTCACTCAGGCTTCGGCAATTTTTCGCCTTCGGCGAATCTTGCAAAATTGCCTGCAGGGTACGCTACGAATTCACTGCCTCGCTACATTTCTTCAGCACTAAGTGTAAATGGAGTAACTGCAATTATTTTGGATTTTATAAATTGTCCAATTTTTATTTTGCTTGATGGGCTTTTTGGGTAAACTTTTATTGTTCTGTAATGCTGGTCTTTTCCTAGCCAAAAATCATTTTTAGGCTCATTTATTAATACAGTAGTTTCAGTGTCTATTAATTTTTTGTTTTTTTCTAGGGCGGTTTGTTTTAAAACATCTGTTAAAACTTTTTCTCGTCTCTTTTTTTCTTCTGTAGATATATTGTCTTTTAATTTTGCTGCTGTGGTTCCTGCTCGTGGAGAGTATTTGCTTATATAGCCCAAATCATATTTTATGTCACGAAAAAGTTTAACAGTGTTGTTGAATTGAGTTTTTGTTTCTCCGGGAAAGCCAACAATTATATCAGTTGATAAAGCAATATCAGGTATTTTTTTTCTTAGTTTTTTGATTTTATTTTTGTAAGATTCTACGGTGTAGTGCCTGTTCATTGCTTTTATAACCTTGTCGTCACCAGATTGTATTGGCAAATTGAGGTAGGGCTTAACTTTCTCGCAGATTGCCATGGCTTCAATTAATTCTTCTGAAAAGTCTTTTGGGTGGCTTGAAGTAAACCTAATCCAAAAGTTTCCAGGAATATTATTAACCATTTTTAAAAGTTTTGGAAAAGTGTTGGCTTGCTCTGAGCCCGTCGAAGTATCTTTATAGCTGTTAACGTTTTGCCCCAAAAGCCAAATTTCTTTGTAGCCACCTTTTACAAGTTTTTTTATTTCTAAAATAATATCTTTTGCAGGTCTTGAAATTTCTCTTTCCCTAACATATGGCACAACGCAATATGAGCAAAAATTATTACAACCGGTCATTATAGGAACATTCGCAGAAAATTTGTTTTCGTATTTTGGGGTAATATCTAAATAATCAGTTTGATTTTTTCCCTGCCCTGAGCGTAGCCGAAGGGTTTTTTTGACGCCTAAAAGTTCTGGAATTCTTTTTATATCTTTTATGTCTAAAACATAATCAAATCCTTCTACAAATATTTTTTTGTCTCTTTTTAAAACACAACCAGTTAAAATTGTTTTTAGCTTTGGCTTGGACTTTTTAATGACGTCAAATTTATCAACAAGTCCATGGATTCTATCAACAGCTGATTGGCGTATAGAGCACATTGTAACCAAAATTAAATCAGCTTCATTTATGTTAAGGGTGCGCTTGTAATTTAACTGCTCTAAAACAGCGGCTGCTCTTTCAGCATCTGATATATTCATTTGGCAACCATATATTCCTAAATAGTATTTCATGCCCATTATTTTACAACATTTTCTTAATTTTGGAAAGCATTGTATATTTATTATAGCGGGTTTAAAATAGCCATATATACTTAAAAAAATATAAATATTATGTGTGGAATAATAGCTTATTTTGGTAATACCCCTCGGGGCACAGGTAAAAATGTGGCGCCTATCTTAATAGACGGGTTAAAAAAACTTGAATATAGAGGATATGACTCGGCAGGGATTTGTTTGCTTAATAATGGTGAACTCTATTCGGCAAAAGTTAAAGGCAGGGTATCTGAGCTAGAAAAACTTGCATTAGATTTAAAGCAGTCAAATATTGGGATTGCTCATACAAGATGGGCAACTCATGGCGAACCAAATGAAATTAATGCTCATCCGCATTTTGATTGTAAAAATGAAATTGCAGTGGTCCATAACGGAATTATTGAAAATTACACAACTTTAAAAGAAATTCTTGAAAAAGAGGGCCATAAGTTTGTTTCTAAAACAGACACTGAAGTTTTAAGCCATTTAATAGAAAAATTTTACAACGGCAACCTAGAAGAAGCTGTTATGAAAACATTAGAATTAGTAGTTGGAACTTTTGGGATAGCGGTTTTGCACAAGAATGAAAATAAAATTGTTGTAGCCAGAAGAGGTTCTCCAATTATTTTAGGGGTTGGTGAAAACGAAAATATTATTGCCTCAGACGCCGTTGCTGTTTTGCCTTATACAAAGAAAGTTGTTTATTTAAATGACAATGAAATGGTTATATTAACAGACGGGAAATATGAAATTAGGAATTTTGATGGCCAAGTTTTAGAAAAAGAAATTGATGAAATAAAATGGACAGCCAGCCAAATTGAAAAAAAGGGTTATGAACATTTTATGCTAAAAGAAATTTTTGAACAACCAGAAGCAATTGAAAATACTTTACGAGGTAGGATAGACGAAGATTTAAATGTAAGGCTAAGTATAGATAAAATAGATTTTAATTTAGTTGAAAGAATTTTAATTGTTGCTTGTGGTACAGCTTGGCATTCTGGCTTAGTAGCTAAATATTTGATTGAGAAAATTGCAAAGATTCCTGTTGAGGTTGATTATGGATCAGAATTTAGATATAGAGATCCAATTGTTAGTAAAAAAGACTTGCTAGTAGTTATTTCTCAGTCTGGAGAGACAGCTGATTCATTAGCTGCGCTTAGAGAGGCGAAAAATAAAGGGGCTCAAACTTTGGGGATAATAAATGTAGTTGGCTCTACTGTTTCTAGAGAAGTCGATGCAGGCATATATTTGCATGCGGGACCTGAAATTGGGGTTGCCTCAACAAAAGCTTTCACCTGTATGTTAACTGCTGTTACATTGTTGTCTTTGTTTTTAGCACAGCATAAAAAAATTATAATTGAAAAAGAATTTTTTAATGATATAAAATTATTGCCAGGTAAAGTTGATGAAGTTTTGAAACAGTCGGAAAAAATATTAGAAATTGCTGAAAAATTTAAAGACACGAAAAACTTTTTCTTCTTGGGTAGGGGTTTGAGTTTTCCAATTGCTCTAGAAGGGGCTTTAAAGGTCAAAGAAACTTCTTACATCCACGCAGAAGGATATCCAGCAGGTGAGATGAAGCACGGACATATTGCTTTAATAGATGATGAATTAATCTCAGTTTTTATTGCAACAAAAGATCATACCTATACTAAAATATTGAGTAATATGGAGGAGGTTCATGCTAGGGGCGGAAAAGTAATAGCTGTAGTAAATGGGGATGACAACGCAGTACTCAATTTAACAAAAGACATCATAAGAGTGCCCGAATGTAGAGAAGAATTGATGCCAATTATAAATACTGTGGCACTCCAATTATTGGCTTATTACATTGCTAACTTTAAAGGAATTGACGTTGATAAACCAAAAAATCTTGCTAAATCAGTAACTGTAGAATAAATAGTAATTTAAAAGCCCCTTCCGGGGCTTTTTGTTTTATCTGATATCTTCTTTACGCTCCTTTACACCCTTCTATATATTTTTAAATGAGGGGTGCGAGATGTGGGTTTTATTAGAATGTGTTATTTTCGGACACTGTCAACTATCTTATGTCCTCCTTACGTTCCTTTATAAAATAGCGCCATTTTTCTATAAATTCTACAAAAGCTGAAAATGGCATGTCTATTAAAGCGTTGAAAAAAGAGGTAATAAAATTATATCTTTTCCATTTGTTGGAAAGCCATCTGCCCAAGCCCTGTATGGGTAAAAAGAAGATGTCGGAAATAAAGCTAAAAAAGCTTTCTTTGTCTTCTTCCATGGTAAGTTCTTGCGCTCTTTTGGCTACAGCTGTGCCGGCAAAAAGAATTAAGGCAATAAATATTATATCTATGGCAATAGAAGGTATGGGGAATCCAAAATAATGTAAAATCCATGATATTGCTCCAAAAGTTACAAAAGCTGATAAAACATATACCATAGATAAAACAACCTTTATTGTGAGCCCCTTTTTTCTACTCATTTTTATTTCATAAATATCAGGGACTTCTTTTTTGTAGGCTATTTTCATGACCTCCATTGTGACAATGTTTAAATTTTTCTTAGAAGGTTTTTTAACATTTGCCACAATTAAAAACATTAGAAGAGTAGGAATCAGCACATCAGCTCCCAGCACAGCCATATCAACCTTACTTCCAATGGCCTTTTCAATTAAAACCTCTAACAAAACTAAAGACAAAACCTTTGTTATAAAAATTGAAATTGTAGAATAAACAGCTGCCCTAGAAATTCTTGATTTTAGGGTGGATAATCTTTTTAAGTAAGCTTTTTTTATAAAATTTTCTAAAATAGAAGGTTCAGCAATTTCTTTTTCAATACTTGCAGTGTTAAGAGATTCTTCCATTTCTGATAAAATATCTCCCATTAATAAATATGGTGTGTCATATTTTTCGCATATTGCATGAAATTTGTTTGCCATGGGGTTTGTTAGATTTCTTTCTGTTTCACGCCAAATTTTAAATGCATTTTGGGATATTTTTGATATCAATTGCTCGTCGGCTCTTTGCCAACCAGGGTATTTGTATCTTAATAAGTTGTATACAATCATTGGTTTGTCTAACTTAAAAAGTGTTAAACAAACAGCAACGTAAATTTGAGTGCCTACGTCTTCTTTCTGCAATAAACCAGACTCAAAGACCTTTTCAGAGACTTTGATTTTTTCTTTCATGTAGGCAAACATATAATCAATCAAGGCCATTTCTTTTATTGATGGCGATAAAGTCTCTTCTATTTCGCAAGCAGTTATTTCAATCAACCAGTTGTAAAAATTAATCCCTGTTTTCCCTTCTTTGTTTTCGGGATTATTTTTTAATATAAAAACATATTTATCAATAATTCTTTGAACATCATTGATTTTTGTTTCTTCAATTTTGTCATTTGAAAACAAGCCACCCCTGATCAGCTCTAAAACCAAAGACTCTGCAGCATCTTGTGTTTCTGAAAAATTATTTAATTCTAAATCAAAAAATTTTCTTTTTAGTTTTCTGATAATTGCCGCCCTGCGCATTAAATGCTCTTCTTTCCAATCAACAATTGTTCTTATGTGCTCATAAAATTCAGCTACTTTTTTAGCAACCTCGTCAACGTGGATTGTTGCCACGCCATCTTTTGATAGGCCCTGTTTTTTTGCTAGACTATATTGGAAAATTAATTTCTTTGTTTTATCAGAAAGTTCATTCATAATTTTAAAAATTATTTTTTATTAATAATTTTTTCTTTAACTTCATCAATTAATTTCGCTAAATTAATTTGTCCTTTGTCACCTTGTCCACGCTCTCTGACGCTAACAGTCAAGGCTTCAATTTCTTTGTCTCCAATAACCAACAAGTATGGAATTTTTTGCATTTCAGCACTTCTGATTTTTTTGCCCAAAGTTTCGTTTTCATCTCTTAATTCAGCGCGAATATTATTTTCTTTAAGTTGGTGCACGATTTTTTTTGCATATTCAAATTGTTTTTCTCCAATTGGTATCACCGAAACCTGAATTGGTGACAACCAAACAGGGAACGCTCCGGCATAGTGTTCTATCATCACGCCAATAAATCTTTCCAAAGAACCTGATACCGCGCGATGAATTACGACCGGTCTTTCATTTTCTCCTTTTTCGTTTACAAACGACAAGTCAAATCTTTCCGGTAGATTAAAATCACATTGTATTGTTGCTAATTGCCATTCTCTTCCAATTGCGTCTTTAAACATAAAGTCTAATTTGGGCCCATAAAATGCAGCCTCGCCCTCAACTCTTTTGTAATTTAAATGGTTTTCTTTTGCTGCATTGTCTAAAGCTAGCTCTGCTTTTTTCCAGACTTCATCTTTGCCAAGATACAAGCTTTTATCTTTGCCTCTTACGGAAAGTCTTACCCAATATCCGTCCATCATGCCCATGGTTGTGTAAAATTCTTTGATAATACCCACAATTGTGCTTACTTCTTGACCGATTTGCGAAACTCTGCAAAACAAGTGTCCGTCATCTTGAGTAATTGCCCTAACTCTTGTCAGTCCAGATAACTGCCCGGCTTTTTCATATCGGTAAACCGTAGCTGGCTCAAAATATCGAACAGGCATGTCTCTGTATGAAAACTGGTTATCACAGAAAAGTTGCATGTGGTGAGGGCAATTCATTGGTTTCATAAAAAAATCTTCTGTCCCACCTTTTACTTTAAAAATTTCTTCGCCAAATTTTGTTGCGTGACCGGAAGTTTCATATAAGCCCTTTTTAGTAATATGAGGAGTCCAAACTCGGTCATATCCTTTATCTTTGTGTAATTGCCACAAATAATCTTCTATTTCTTTTCGAAGAACCATCCCTTTTGGCTGTAGCATTGGAAGGCCAGCGCCAACTAAATCTGAAATGGTAAACAATTTTAATTCTTTTCCAAGTTTTCTGTGGTCTCTTTTTTCAGCTTCTGCTAACATTGCTAAATAATCTTGTAATCCTTTTTCAGTTTCAAAAGCCAAGCCATAAATTCTGGTTAGCATTTTATTTTTTTCATCGCCCTTCCAATATGCTCCAGCAATTTTAGCTAATTTAAAAGAATTTGGAGTAATTTCTTTAGTAGATTTTATGTGAGGCCCCCTGCATAAATCAACAAACTCGCCACTTGTGTATGTGGACACTGTGTCTCCAGGCAGTTCTTTTATGAGTTCTAATTTGTACGGCTGAATTGCGAACAGTTTCTTAGCTGTTCTTTTATTTATATTCTTTTTTTCAAATTTTATTTTTTGAGCAATTAATTCCTTCATTCGTTTTTCAATTTTTTCTAAATCAGTTTCTTCTAAAGGTTTTTGTAGTTGAAAATCATAATAAAAGCCGTTTTCAATTGCAGGCCCCATGCCCAGTTTTGTTTTTGGCCACAACTCCAAAACAACTGAAGCCATTATATGTGCCAATGAATGTCTAATTTTGTCTACGTTTTCCATAATAATATTTTTTACTTTTTATAATTTAATTTAAGATTCGCGGTTAACTAAAATTTCTTGGACGTCGTCGGCAACTATTTTTATTTCGCCGTTTCGGTCATCAACTCGGCCGGCCACAAAAACAATTTTATTTTCTTGCAAGGCGTTGGGGTTTCTTTCAAGTAAATTTGGAAAAATAACAACCTCTGTTTTTCCTGTTAAATCTTCAAGTTTCATAAACAACATTGGTTGGCCTTTTTTTGTAATAATTTTTTTCACGTTAGAAATTAATCCGCCAACAACTAATTTTTTGTCCACAAAAGTTTCGTCAATTTTTGCAATGGGAGTTGTGCGCGTAGCAAAAAGTTTTTTGAATTCATTTAAAGGGTGCGAGCTAACATAAAGTCCAAGCAGTTCTTTTTCCCAGCCAAGTTTTTCAAAATTGCTGGCTGGCTTAGCAGGTTCAAGCTTTATTTCATTATTACTTATTTTCACGCTGGCGAAAAGACCCATTTGGTTACTATTGCCATTTTTATTATTTTCACGAGCAATTTCAAGCATTCTTTCAAGGTTGCTTAAAAGTTGATTTCTTTCTGCAAACTCATCAAAAGACCCAGACTTAATTAAAGCCTCCATAGACTTTTTATTTAAATCTTTTGATTTTACACGGTAAATAAAGTCACCAATTGAGGAAAACTTTCCATTATTTTTTCTTTCTTCAACAATTGCATCAATAATGTTTATGCCAACGTTTTTTATTGCCAACATGCCAAATCGAATTTGGCTCTTTCCATCAACAACTGTAAAGTTTTTCAAACTTTCATTTATATTTGGAGCTAAAACTTCCACTTCCATTTTTTTGCATTCGTCAATCAAAAAAGAAATTCTATCAACATCATTTCTTTCAGAAGTTAAAACTGAAGCCATAAACTCAACAGGATAGTGAGCTTTTAAGTATGCTGTTTGATAAGCAATTGTGGCGTAGGCTGCTGAGTGAGACTTGTTGAAACCATAAGAAGCAAAAGGCAAAACCCATTGCCATAATTGTTTGGCAATTTTATTTGAAACTCCATTTTTTATAGCTCCACTAATAAACTTTGCTTCTTGAGCATCAAGCAAATCTTTAATTTTTTTACCAACAGCTTTTCTTAAAACATCGGCCTCGCCCAAAGTAAAGCCAGAAATTTCTTGAGCAATTTTCATTAACTGCTCTTGGTAAATACAAATGCCATATGTGTCTTTAAGAATTGGTTCTAGCTTTGGGTGCAAATATTCAATTTTTTGTTTTCCAAATTTTCTTTCAATGTAGTCTGGGATAAATTGCATAGGGCCCGGACGGTACAAAGCAACCATAGCGGTGATATCATTAAATGTGTTTGGTTTTAATTCTTTTAGATATCTTTTCATTCCATCAGATTCTAATTGGAAAACAGAAGTTGTCAGGGCATCACGTAAAAGTTGAAAAGTTTTGTCGTCGTCATATGGAATTTTATCTAAATCAATGGAAAGTTTATCGTGTATAACATAAATACGGGCTAAAGTATCTTCTATTATAGTGAGGTTTTTTAAGCCCAAAAAGTCCATTTTCAAAAGTCCTAAATCTTCAATGCTGTGGCCTTCAAATTGGGTAATAACTCCAACATCGCTATCTTTTGGCCTTTGCAATGGCACAGAGTCAGTTAAAGGATCAGCTGAAATCACAACCCCGCAAGCGTGAGTTGAAGCGTGGCGTGCAACGCCTTCAAGTTTTTTACCCAAATTAATAAGTCTGGTGGCCAGTGGGTCAGTTTCATATTTTTCTCTAAATTCATCAACTTTTTCCAATGTTTCATTTAAGTCCATTCCCATAGGAACCATTTTTGCCATTTGGTCGCAGTACGAATAGGTATATTGCAAAGACCGTCCCACATCACGAATAACAGCCCTGGCGGCCATTGTTCCAAAAGTTATAATTTGGGCAACGTGGTCAGCTCCATATTTTTCAGCAACATATTTTATAACTTCATCTCTTCTTCTGTCGGCAAAATCCATATCAATATCGGGCATAGAAATTCTTTCGGGGTTTAGGAATCTTTCAAATAGTAAATCGTGTTTTATTGGGTCAACGTTTGTAATTCCGGTTAAATAAGCAATAATAGACCCACCTGCAGAGCCCCTGCCTGGGCCCACAACAATTCTGTTTTGTTTTGCCCAATTCACAAAATCTTGAACAATTAAAAAATATCCTGCAAAACCAGTTTTTGCTACAACCGAAATTTCATATTTTAGTCTTTCGGCAACCTTTTCATCTGGGGCTTCTCCGTAACGGGTTGGTATCCCTTGCCAACAAAGTTCTTCTAAAAATTGTTCAGCTGTTTTGCCTTCTGGTAATGGAAAAGTAGGAAGTTTGGTTTTTCCAAGTTCAATTTCTAAATTGCACATTTGTGCAATTTTCTGAGTGTTTGTAATTGCCTCGGGGACATCTTTAAAGTATTCTGCCATTTCTTCTGGGGGAATCATTGAAAAATTATCTTTAGTCATAGATAATCTTTCTGGGTCGTTTATGTCGGCTCCCGTATTTATCAACATTAAAATGTCTTGAGCTTCGGCGTCATCTTTTCTTAAATAGTGAATGTCATTTGTTGCTACCAACGGTATGCCAGTTTTTTTTGAAAGTTCAATTAACCTTTTGTTTGCGGTAATTTGTTCGGGAATATTAGCATGATGTTGAAGTTCTAAATAAAAGTTTCCTTTGCCAAAAAACTTTTCATACTTTAATGCAGTTTCTTCAGCTTCGTCTAATTTATTTGCTAAAAGCAATCTTGGAATTTTTCCTTGTATGCAAGCTGAGAGCCCAATTAAGCCTTCTGCGTATTTCTCTAAAACCTCTTCGTCTATTCTTGGTTTGTAATAATACCCCTCAAGATTGGCAATTGTAACAAGTTTTAGTAAGTTTTTATAACCTTCTGCATTTTTAGCTAACAAAATTAAGTGATTTCTTTTAGCGTCAATTCCAGATCTTTTATCTGTAAGTTTTTCAAAGGCAGTATAAACTTCGCAACCAATAATTGGCTTTATACCCTTGGATTTTGCTTTTTTGTAAAACTCAATTGCACCGTACATGACTCCGTGATCTGTAAGAGCAACAGAATCCATGCCCAGTTCTTTAACGCAATCTAAAAGCTCATCTATTTTTGGCAGACCGTCTAAAAGAGAGTAGTGGGAGTGAACGTGTAAGTGTGTAAATTTTGTCATAATTAACGTAATATACCATTTTACCTTTTGTGGGTTATTTTACAACTATTGCAAATATTTTTATTCGTGGTATATTTCAAATGCTATTTGGGTTGCTTAAAAATGCAAATTGAAAACCAAACGAAAGGACATCTTTATGAGCGTGATTTTGAATGAAAATACCGTTAAATCGATTGAAGAGGGAGAAGTCAGTATTTTAATTCCGGTGAATGTCGGCAGATTCAAGGGTATATTTGCTCACAAAACAGACGGCATAAAAGTCGGTGATGTTATCCTCTATGAGCGTTTCGACGAAGGCGGGAAAAATTTTTCTCCATATGCAATATTCGTTGGCTTTCTCGAGAGAGCAGAATGCGAATAAGCTGGCCTTGAATGAAAATTTTGCAGAAGTTTTTTTGCAGTTCTTCACTCAGGGTTCTTTTTTTATACCAGCATCATATTTTACGCTACCGCTGAAAATATGATGTAAGTATTTTGTAGCGTATTTGCAATGGAGTGGTATAATTAAATAATAAATAAAATTAAGTTTATTTCTATGAATAAATTTAAAGAAAATGTATTATTGCTGATAATGGGTGGGTTAGCTTTTGGATATAGCTATACTCCAACAATGCAGAGTAGGGTGCTGAAAGCGTTTGCCAAAGAATGGAAGAAAATAAATGGTAAAGATCTTAAAAGGGCGGTAGATTATTTATATAGGTTAAAATATATTGATAAACAAGGTGCGGGGTACGATATTGGTCAGTTGACTATAACCGAAAGGGGTAGGTTAAAGTCGCTAGATTGCCGTCTTGATAATTTAAAAAGTAAAAAAGATAAGTGGGATGGTAAGTGGCGAATGGTCAGTTTTGATATTCCAGAAAAATACAAACAAGGAAGGGACGCCCTGCGCAATAAATTGAAAAGTATTGGGTTTAGGGAATTACAGAAAAGCATCTTTATTACACCATATAATTGCAAAGAAGAGGTGGCACTTTTAGTGGGATTATTTAAATTGGAAAAGTTTGTTCGTTTTGGAATTTTAGAATATATTGATAACGAGGATTATTTTAAAAAAATATATAAAATAAGCTAAAAATACTTGCATCATAATTTACGCTATCGCTGAAAATATGATGCTGGGGGAATTATGCAAAGTCCGAATTTTAGTGAAGAAAAAAAGTTATGGAAAAAAGGTTTTAAATGTATTGCAGGGCTAGATGAAGTGGGGCGCGGACCTTTGGCGGGACCAGTGGTGGCTTGTGCTGTTTTTGTGAAGCCATATGCAAAAATATTAGTAACAGGAATTAATGATTCAAAAAAACTTTCTGAAAAACAGAGAGAAGTTTTATATAAGAACTTAATTAATCACAAAGATATAAAGTGGGAAATTGGAATTGTTTCAGAAAAAGTCATTGATAAAATAAATATATTAGAAGCAACAAAACTGGCAATGAAAAAAGCCGTTAAAAACATGAACCCCGATTATTTATTGATTGACGGCAATTTCGGGTTAAATATGAATATTTCTGAAAAATATATTGTTAAAGGCGATCAGAAAGTTTTATCAATTTCTATTGCCAGCATAATTGCTAAGGTGACACGGGATAGAATTATGGAAAAATTTCATAAAAAATATCCTCAGTATGGGTTTAACAAGCATAAAGGTTATGGGACTGCATTTCATATGGCAATGATTAAGAAGTTTGGGCCGTGTAAAATTCATAGGGCATCTTTTTACCCGGTTTCTCAATTTAGTGGCTTTAGAGGGGCAACTATTGCAAGTTTTTAATATTTGTTATACAATAAGAAATAATTAAAAATAATTTATTGAAATCAAATGGCAGTACCAAGACATAGTCATACGAGAGGAAAAGTGGGCAGAAGCAGAATGCACAAATATATAAAGAATGTGCAATTAAATGTTTGCCCAAAATGCAAAAAACCAATTTTGTCCCATACGGTTTGTTTAAATTGTGGACATTATAAAGGGACAGAAGTTATAAATGTTTTAGGCAAGCTTACAAAGAAAGACAAGAAAGCAAGAGAAAAAGAAATCAAGGACGTTGAGAAATCCGATACAAAATAAATAAATTTAAATTATGGCAAGTCGTCATTTATCGCGTTCAATTGTTTTGCAATCACTTTATGAGTGGGATTTTTATGACAAAAAGCCTAATTTGAAAGAAATTACTGAAAGAAATATTAAGGATTTTGGGCCTGGGCTAGAAGAACTGGATTTTATTTGGAATTTAATTGATGGCGTTGAAAAACATTTAGTTGAGCTTGATAAAATAATTGAAAAAGCAGCGCCAGAGTGGCCAATTGCTCAAATTGCAATGATTGATAGAAATGTCTTAAGAATTGGTTTGTTGGAATTGCTGTATTCAAATAAAGAAGAAGTACCACCAAAAGTTGCCATAAATGAAGCAATAGAATTGGCAAAAACATTTTCAGGGACAACTTCTGGAAAATTTATTAATGGAGTTTTGGGAACAGTTTACAAACAATTAGACCCGCCTGCACAGGCAGGAGAAAAAGTATAGATGATGGATTTCGAAATTTTAGAAAAAAAATTAGGAGTAGAATTCAAGGATAAGAATCTTTTAAAACATGCTTTCACGCACAGGTCTTATTTAAATGAAAACCCAGAATTAAAATTAGAGCATAATGAAAGATTAGAATTTTTAGGAGATGCGGTTATGGAATTAATTGTGACAGAACATCTTTATAAAGAATATCCAGAAAAAGCAGAAGGAGACTTAACTAATTGGAGAGCTGCCCTAGTTAACGCAAAAATGTTAACCAGCGTTGCAAAAGAATTAGAGTTTAATGATTTTCTTTTGCTTTCTAAGGGTGAGTCGAAGGAAATGGGCAAAGCAAGAGATTATATTTTAGCTAATTCCTTTGAAGCATTTTTAGGGGCATATTACTTAGATTCTGGTTTTGATGCATGTGATGAATTTATAAAAAAGAATTTATTAAAAAATTTAGCAGAAATAATAAGAGACGGTTCGTATAAAGATGCAAAGTCAAAATTTCAGGAAGAGGCGCAAGAAAGAGTTTCTATTACGCCAAATTATAAAGTAATCAGTGAGTCAGGTCCAGACCACGAAAAAAGTTTTGTGGTGGGAGTATACTTAAATGATGAGCTTGTTGCCGAAGGTAAGGGTTTGTCAAAACGTGAAGCAGAATCAGCAGCAGCCGAGCTGGCACTTGGTGTTAAAAAATGGAATTAATAAAAATTTAAAAAATAATTTTAAACAAAAATGTTAACTATTAGACTAACAAGAAAAGGAAAAAAGAATCAGCCATTTTTTAGAGTGGTTGTAATTGATAAAAGAAGTTCAACAAGAGGTGGAAGATCTGTTGAAGATTTGGGTTATGTTGACCCATTGAAAAAAAGAAAGAGCCTTAATGCAGAAAGAATAAAATATTGGCTTTCAAAAGGAGCACAAGCTTCAGATACAATGCACAACCTTTTAGTTGCAGAAAAAATTATTGAAGCAGATAAAGTTCACGTTTCTAAATTGAGCAAAAAAGCAAAAGAAAAAATGAAAGCAACAGCTGAAGCAAAAGTTGCAGCAGAAGAGACAGCAAAAGCTAAGGCACCCGCCTCCGCCGAAGGCTCCGTCGAGGCAAAGGAAAAAGAAGAAGTTATACCAGAAGAGGCAGCACCAGAAGCTACCGAAGAGCCACCCGCCTCCGCATAAATCTACCGCGAGGCAACGACGGAATAAGATTTTATAAAAACAAAAATCCGTTGAAAGGCGGATTTTTAGATATATAGGGAAGAATGGAATGTCTATTGACAAGGTTCTTTAAAAGTGCTATAATTAGAATATAGAGGGCGTTTAGGAGATTTCTCTTTGTTGACCGATTTTGTGGCTCCGGCTGCGAAACTCGAGATATAAAGTTCGGCAATGGAAAATTTTTATAATTTTTCGCAAGTATCGGACAGGAGAGATCTCCCAAGCGCCCTTTTCTATTCCAATATTCCGCGGAATAACGGAATAGCAGATGGTAGCACTTTAAAAGAGGTGGTTGCAGACATAAGTTACTAAAATCATTAGTATTTTCTGTCTGTGACTACTAAACAACAATAACAACGAACCGAAAGGAAAAAGACATGACACTGAAAAGAGCACAGGAAATCCTAACAAAAATCAACTGTTGGGAATTGGATGGCAAGGGGGACTTTGCTGAAATCCAAACCGACCAAGAAGGTTGGCAGGCGTTCGCCGATGAAATTGGGATTACCCTAGATGAGCTTGACGAATTCGTCACTCTCCATCTGATGGGTTGTCTTGATTCCGATGATGATTGGCCTGGTGACGACGAGGATGACTTCGAGCCGGCGATGCCTGAATTCGATGCGGAGGCATGGGAAGAGGAGAGCGGCACAAGTTGCCAAGTTTCCGATTCCAGGTCGTACAGCCCGCTGTCCACGGGCGATTGGTTTTCCGATGCCAACCAAGCCGCTTGTGACAGGGGTGGCGACGATGACTAGGACTCCCGCTAATCGTGGCTCGCAAGTGCCTATAAACTTGCAATGGACCTGCGGTTTTACCAAGGGTCCTTTAAATTGTTTAATATTGACATTAATATTTTAAAGTGATATAATCAAAACGAAAATTACAGAGGTTAGTTCTTTCAAAAAAGTGGTTGCAGGCAAAAGATACAGATATTCTCGGTATTTTCTGTCTGCAACTACAAACAAAAAACTGAATTGAAAGGAAAAGACATGACACTTAAGAGAGCAAGAGAAATAGCCGATAAGGTCTTCGACTGGGAACAGAAAGCTGATGAAGGCACTTTTGGAGATGTTGTCGCCGGTGACAACTATCGGAACCTGTCAGTATTCACTGATATTCCAGAGCAGGAACTCAGGGAGTTTGAGGAGTACTGGGGATCCAACCGTTACTGTCGGGATGTCGAAGAGGATGCCGCTTGCGACCATAACCCGCAACGCTCGGTAAACGAGGACCTTCTAACGGAGCTCGCCGACGGCGACGACGACGATGAAGCCGATTATGAGGCACTTCGCTATGCTGAGATGGAGCGCATCCTCGAAGAGGACGGACTCCCCCTTCTCAACTCCTGGGACTATCGCTGGGCTTGAATTCGTGGCTACAACGTGCCAATAAACGTTGTAAATGGACCCCTGGTAACTCTTGGGTCCTTTTTATTGCATAATATTGACTCCTCACCATTTAATATGGTGAAGAGTTGACACCTTTTGCCAAAAGGAGTAAAATTAAATAAATTAAAGGTCGCAGGATGAATATTAGTTTAAATGAAAGTACCATGACACAAGAAAACGATAAAGAGTTTCTTGAGTACATTGTTAAGGAATTAGTTGATAATCCTAAAGACGTCAAAGTAGAAAGAAAAGTTGACGAAATGGGAGTATTGCTTTCATTGAAAGTAAACCCAGCAGATATGGGTCAAATCATTGGAAGAGAAGGATCAACAGCCAAAGCAATCAGAAACTTGGTCCGAATTGTCGGATTAAAGAATCACGCCAGAGTGAACCTCAAAATTGAGGAACCAGAAGGCGGACGTGCTCCAAGACCAGAAGCAAAACAAGAAGTCACAGCAGACGACTTAGATAATATTTCTTTGTAATTTAAAGAAAAACAAAAAACGCATTCGTGCGTTTTTTGTTTTTCTGTGTTATAATCGTTACATGATTAAATTTGATGTAATTACAATTTTTCCAGAAATGTTTAGTTCTTATTTAAAAGAGAGCTTGATTTCGCGTGCACAGCAAAAAAAGTTTATAAAAATAAATTTACATAATTTAAGAAAGTGGACAACTGATAATCATAAAACAGTTGATGGTAGGCCATTTGGAGGTGGATTGGGAATGGTTTTAAAAGTGGAACCAATTTATAAAGCTGTGAAGTTTATAAAGTCAAAAGTTAAAGGTAAAAAGTCTAAGGTTATACTTTTCACGCCACGTGGACAAAAATTTAATCAAAAGTTAGCCAACAAATTATCTAAGCTAAATCAAATTATTTTTATTTGTGGGCGGTATGAAGGCGTTGATGAAAGAGTTGGAGAAAAAATTGCTGACATGGAAATTTCAATTGGTGAGTATGACTTAATGGGTGGGGAATTGCCAGCAATGGTTGCCATTGAAACTATTTCAAGATTAGTGCCGGGAGTTATTGGCAAGGAACAATTGTTAAAAGAAAGGGTTTCAAAAACAGGAGGATTTTTAGAATATGCACAATACACCCGCCCTGAAATATTCAGGGCGAGGCTCGCCAAAGGCGGCAAGGCCAAGGTTGAAAGTTGGCGTGTGCCCGAGGTATTATTGTCGGGGAATCATAAAAAAATAGACGAGTGGAAAAAATTACACGGCAAGGTTATTGAAGAATAATAATTTTTGTGATATAAGTATTTATATTGGGCGTGTGGCTGAGCAGCAAAGGCAACAGACTGTAAATCTGTCGGGTTCTACCCTTCGCAGGTGCAAGTCCTGCCGCGCCCACTTTGCAAAGCAAGGTGTCCCGAGCTTGTCGAAGGGCACAAACCCGCCGATGTAGCTCAGTTAGCAGAGCATTTCCATGGTAAGGAAAAGGTCCGCAGTGCAAATCTGCGCATCGGCTCAGAAATATAGAAATTTCTAAAGAAATTTATATAATTACGTCGCTCGGTCGTAATGAAAATAAATCTTCATTCCTCCCTCGCTAGTAATTATTAAAAACAAACTTATGGCAGTTAAAAAACCGTTTTTAAAAATTCAATGTACTGTTTGCAAAACTACAAACTATTTTGCAAAAAAAACAAAAGCAATGGCCGAGAAAAAACTCGAGCTTAAAAAATATTGCTCAAAATGCAGAAAAACTACACCTCATAAAGAAACTAAGAAATAGAATTAAGAGCCCCGCAATGCGGGGTTTTTTGTTAGAAAAAATTTTGACAAAAGAAAAAGATTATTTTAAGGTTAGTTATTCAATAAGACCTTTTACAACTAAATATGGAAAGACAAAATTATGATACACACATTGGGAAATGTTGATAAGCAAGTTCTTTTGGAAATTGCCAGTGAGAAACAGATTCGTAAAACAAGCGAACTTTTTTTGTTATTTTCTTTGGGTAGTCAATTTGACCATTTAATTAAGCAGGCCGTAGATAGGCTGGGGGTGTTTTGTTTGGTGGCAGATCCAAACAAAATTACAGCAGAAGACGTGAGGAAAATTAAACCTAAGGGAATAATTGTTTCTGGCGGACCAGCCTCTGTTTATGAAGGCACCTTGTCATTTGACTGTAAAATCTTTGACTTGGGAATACCTGTGATGGGTATTTGTTTGGGCTTTCAACTGTGGGCTCAGCACATTGGGTGTAGTGTTGAGAAATCTCCAAAAAGAGAATTTGGTACACACCATCTTAGCATATTTGAAAATACAATTCTTTTTAGTGGGTGTCACAGTGGTTGCAATGTTTTAATGAGTCACGGTGATAATGTTTTGAAAACCACTAACTCTAAAATTAGGGTTTTAGCATATACTGATAATTGTCCAATAGCTGCTGGTAATTACAAGCATCTTTGGGGCGTGCAATTCCACCCAGAAGTTACAGAAACAACAATTGGCCCCCAAATTTTCTGGAGTTTTTGTTTTTTGATTTGTAAAGCAAAAAACAAATATCCGGCCAAAGATGTGGCAAGGGAGAAAATATTGTCCCTGCGAGAAACAATTGGTAACAAGAATGTTTTGCTAGCACTTTCAGGTGGCTCGGACTCCTCAACAGTTGCTTATTTGTTGCGTGATGCTTTAATTCACGGGCAATATGAAACTACGGACCAGTTGAGGGGAGTATATATTCGCGGAATTGACAGACCCGATGACGAAGATCATGTTCGCAAATATTTTGACTGGATTGATTTAAAAATTGTTGATGCTACGGATCGCTTTTTGAAAGCCTTGCGTGGCAAAAAAACAATGCCTGAAAAACGGTTGGCAATGAGGGGAGTCTATAAGGCTGTGCTTGAAAAAGAGGCCATAGAATTTGGTGCTAATTTTATTGCGCAAGGAACGCTTTTTACTGATATTTCAGAAAGTGGTGGGGGGTATGAGGGTGAAAAAAAGGCTCAAATAAAACTTCACCATAATGTGGAGTTGGGATTTTCATTCCCAGAGCTTACTCCGCTTGACGACTGTGTGAAAGACACTGGGCGTAGCATTGGTAGAGAAATTGGTGTTCCCGAAGATTTACTTGTTCGGCAACCTTTTCCTGGCCCTGGTTTGATTGTTAGGATTGAAGGAGAAATTACTGGTGACAAGTTGAAAATTGCTCGTCAAGTGGACGACATTTATATTCATGAATTGCGAAACGCGGGTCTTTATGAAGGCGTTTGGCAAGCAGGCGCGGTAATTACGCAATCTGTTACAACTTGCACCAAAGGCGACGGCGCTGCTAGTGGAATTGTTGTTGCTTTGTGGGCAGTTTGGAGTGTAAATGGTTTTACTGCTCAAGCTGCAGAATTGCCTTGGGATTTCATAAAACTTGTTTCACAAAGAATTACCAATAATGTGCCCGAAGTTGGTGCTGTGGTTTACAGAACTTCTGACAAACCACCTGCCACCATAGAGTGGGGTTAACTCACAAAACAATTTGTATTGCTCTGCGACCAATAGGACGCGGAGTTTTTTTTGGTTATTTAACGGTTGACAAAATGGCAAAAATGAGTAGAATATATTTATTCGTCCTTTCACATTTTCAAATTGATTTATCTTGGTGGATAGAACCAACGACTGTGCAAGTGCGACCAACCAACAACCACAACAACCATAATAACCGTATGAAAGCAAAACGATTGATGTTCAACGTAGGCCCAGTCACTCAGCGTTCAATGCCGTACTGGCCGCTTCAAAACCCCGGCGCCGACCCGTTTGGTGGACCCATTTATGGCCCGACAGGGTCAATGGCAACTACTGACATCCTCTGCTGGGCCGCCGGCGAGGGACTGATTGAGCGTACGACAGCCCATGACGATGACCTCGTCCCATGGGATCCCGATAACCTCGAAGACGACATCGATCAGGATGGTCCGGTGTACAAACACATTATGGAAATCAAGGCAAAACTCGATGCCGCCGGCCTCGAATTCCATGCCATTACGTGTAACCTCCATTCGCACCCGATGTTCCGTCGCGGTGGCTTGACCAACCCCACTCCGGAAATCCGCGAATTGGCCAGGCAGAAGGTTTGGCGGGCGTTGCGCATTGGCGCTTTGCTTGGTGCGACGGCCTTCATTTATTGGATTGCAAGGGACGGATCCGAAGTCCCCATTGTTGTGCCGCCGCAAGCGATGCAATGGATCGAAGACGGCCTCAACGATGTGACCGATTACATCGAAGAAATGGGGTTCACCAACTACAAAATGGCGAGCATCGAGGACAAGCCCAACGAACCACGTGGGCATATGTTTTTGCCAACTGCCGGTCACGCCGCGGCATTCACTTACAAACTCAAGCGGCCTGACTTTTGGAAGGTCAATCCCGAGCTGTTGCAACACGAAGCGATGATTTGCCTCGATGCCGATACATGCGTTCGCTTCTTGGTTCATCTCGGGAAGCTGGGCTTCTTGCACTTCGGATGCCAAATCAAGGGGCAATTCGACAGCGACTTCCCGCCGCTTGTTGGACCGGAAGGGTTGAAGGAAACCGTCAATATGTTCCGCGTGCTCGCACAGCTCGGATGGAGTGGCATCGTTGAATACGATTGCCATCCGTTGCCAACGGAAATGTTTGGTGTCGATCCCACCGACTGCCGTAAGCAATTTATCCGTAATTGCAGCGACGGTCTCGGTATCGCGTTGGCCCTGGCCGCACACCTTGAGAAATACAAGGTCGGAGACTTGGGTGACAGCGGGGAAGATTTATTGTCCATCCGCGTGATGTGCAGGCTTGGTGACGACGAACTCCTCGGCTTTGTGTCGCGGGATGTCAACTAACCGGTAACACGTCGAATAAACCCAACAATGCCTTTGCGCGAAACTTTCTAAGTTTTGTGCAAAGGCTTCTTTTTTTGTGTAAAATAATTTTAGGATTGAAAAAATAATTTTTTATGGTATATTTATATTAAGTTTGAAAACTAGGGGCGTAGTGAAATGGTATCATATCGGTCTCCAAAACCGCTGGTCTGGGTTCGATTCCCAGCGCCCCTGCCAGTTCGGTGTTAATATAATTTTTCCTTCTATTTCAAGATTTTTTACCAATTTTGTAGGCTCAGTTCGGACAATTTTTCGGTCTTTTATCCAAAACCCATCCCAGAATAGGGACAAGTAAAGCCTCTTTATATGATAGGGGGCTTTTTTGTATGCTTCATAAACATTCCTTGCCATCATTAAAACCTCTCTTAACAAATCAACATCTAACTCATATTTTATGTCTAGCTTATCTAATTGGTTTTGAATGATGCTAATTTCCTGATTGAACCTGTCTATCATAAGTTTAAAATCCTCCTGCGGTATGGCATTCTCCAAGGTTAACATATTTCTAATAGCCCTCTCTTTGTCTTTCTCAACTTTCATTTTTCTATTAACTAAAATTCTTCTTTGGTGACTTTTTCCGTCTTCTTGCTTTTTTTGAAACTTATTTACCCTTTGGACAATTCGGTCAATATAAGTTTTACTGAATTCAATTTTCTTAAATTGTTCCTCAATTATTTTCTCAAGTTCAGCC
>CAILLM010000005.1 GCA_903835075.1 Candidatus Staskawiczbacteria bacterium
ATAAAATAATATAATTAAAATAAAAAATATGTCAGAAATACCAAATAGAGACCCCGAGCAACAACCACGGGGCGATCAACCTACTGGGGAGAATCTATGGCCAAAAACACCGCAAGAAATACAAACTGAAAAATTGATAGCGGGGCTTGAAGCAAAAAATCAGCGCTCAGAACTAGAGAACATGCAGTTACAGATATATAAAGATACATTGAGAGATTTGGAAGAAATCCGAGGATTAGACCCTCATAAATTAGGACAAGAGGCAATGGATCGCGTGGACGAAGACATTAAAAGACTTAGTGGCAACAAACAATAGTTCAAAACAAATTTAAAACCACCCCAAAAGGGGCGGTTTTTTAATATATTTATAAGTGAGGCAGTGAATTCGTAGCGAGAAAATAGATTTTAAAGGCATCTTCGGAGGCAGTTTAGCATGGTTTCGCAACAGCGAATAAACTGCCGAGAATAAGGCGCGTCCCGCCGCTGGGCGGGGCGACGCCGGTGCCGACTAAAATCCATTTCCGAGCGAAAACTAGCGGGCGTATTCAATTACGCGGTTTTCGCGAATAACTACAACTTTAATTTCTCCTGGGTATTTTAATTCTTCTTCAATTTCTGCGGCAATTGCTTTGGCAATTTTAGCAGCTTGCAAGTCATCTACCCTATCAGATTTTACAAACACTCTGATTTCGCGACCTGCTTGAATAGCATAAGTTTTTTCAACGCCTTCAAATTTGTTAGCAATGTCTTCAAGTTCTTTTAATCTTTGCAAATAATTTTCTAAGGTATCTTTTCTAGCGCCTGGCCTTGAGCTTGAAATTGCGTCAGCCACTGTAACAATAGCTGCCTCTAAGGACTCTGTAGGGTAATCTCCATGGTGAGACTTCATTGCATCTATTATTGCTTTTGACTCACCAAATTTCTCTAAAATTTTAATTCCAATTTCAATGTGTGAGCCTTGAATTTGCTGATCAATGGCTTTTCCAATGTCGTGCAACAAGCCTCCGCGTTTTGCAACCTGGCTGTTGGCGCCCAACTCCTCAGCTATTGTTTCGGCAATTAAAGCAACTTCCATTGAATGCAACAATACATTTTGACCATAACTGGTTCTGTAATATAGTCTTCCTAATATTTGAACCAACTTTTCATTTAGCCCAATTACCCCAACGTCATAAGCGGCTTTATCTCCAGCTTCTTTTATTTTAACTGTAATTTCATTCTTGGCTTCTTCATATTTTTCTTCAATTTTTGCCGGCTGAATTCTTCCATCAGCAATCAACTTATCTAAGGTAAGTTTAGCGATCTGCCTTCTAATTGGGTTAAAACCAGAAATAACCACTGATTCTGGGGTTTCATCTACAATAAGCTCAACTCCCGTTAATTTCTCAAAAGCCCTTATGTTTCTGCCCTCTTTTCCAATAATTCTACCCTTTAACTCTTCGTTGGTTAGTATAAGGGTTGTTGTTGTCATTTCTTGAGTTTGAGGAACTGCACACTTTTGGATTGCCAAAGCAACAATGTCTCTAGCTCTGTTCTGCAATTTCTCTTGATTGCCCTCTTCAAGCCTTTTCATTCTGTCTAAAATTTCTTTTTCATTTTCCAATTCCACTAATGCTAACAATTCTTTTTTTGCATCTTCTCTCGATAAAGAAGCAACTTTTTCAAGTTTGCCTTCTGCCTCTTGTCTTAATGTTTCTAAATTTTCTTTTATAGCTTTCAATTTTTCTACTTTGTCTTGCAACTCTTTCTCTTTTGTTTCAAAAGAAACTATTCTTTCATTAAGCAAAGTTTCTCGGCCCAATAAAAGTTGCTGGGCTGCTAAAAATTCTTTTCTTCTTTCATCTATTTCTTTTTGAGTTTTTTCTAAAAGCTCCGAAGATTTTTTCTCAGCATCCTTAACTAATTTTGCTGTTTCTTCTTTTACGTCAATGACTCTTTTCTGCAATTTAGCCTCTAAAGAACCTGCTCTTTTTTTAGCTAAATTCTGTCTTATGTAATATCCAATAACACCTCCCAAAATAAGAGATATTATGAATACAACTATTGTTAAAATTGTGTCCATATTTTTTATTTTTTATAATAATAAAACTCACTTGCTCAGTGAGTGTGCATAGAATATATTTAAATTTAGTTACAAGCCCCTACTTTCCGCCTATGACTTCGTCAATTAATCCGTAAGTCTTAGCTTCTTCGGAAGTTAAATAAAAATCTCTTTCTGTATCTTTTGTCACCTTAGACAAGCTCTGTCCTGTGTGTGAAGACAATATTTTATTTAATTTTCCTTTCATCATTACAATTTGTTTGGCAGTAATTTCTATGTCTGTTGCCTGACCTTGCATGCCTCCTGCAACTTGGTGCAATAAAATTTCAGCATTAGGCAAGGCAAATCTCTTTCCCTTTGTACCTGCTGCTAAAATAACTGCTGCCATAGAAGCTGTAAGTCCTATGCAAATGGTAGAAACTGGGCATTTTAAAAACTGCATTGTGTCGTAAATAGCTAATCCTGCTGTAACTGAACCTCCTGGGCTGTTTATATAAAGCTTAATGTCTCTTTTTGAGTCTTTAGATGCCAAATAAAGCATCTGGGCAATAACCACATTTGCATTCATGTCAGTTACTGGGCCAGCCAAAAAAATTATACGCTCTTCTAAAAGCCTTGAAAATATATCGTATGCGCGCTCACCGCGCTGTGTTCTTTCTACAATAGTTGGTACTATTGGCATTTATTATTCTTTTTTTTAATTTATTATTTGGCTAAATTTTCGAGAATATTAAAGATTTTCTCATTGTTTAGCACACCCTTAGTATACTCTTTTAGCTCGTTTATGTCAATTTGACCTAATTCTTCTTTAGAATATCTTTGTATTGATTTTGCCATCTCTTCTTCTACTTCTTTGTCAGTTACATCCACCCCCTCTTTTTTGCCAAGTTCGCGCAAAACCAAAAATCCTTTTAATCTTTTTTCTGCTTCTTTTTTGTAAGTATCTTTTATTTCTTCTTCAGTTTTTTTGATGCTTGTTAAATAGTCTTCAAAAGAAATTTTAATACTGCTGGTGATTCTATTTTTTAAATCTTCAAGCAATCTTTGTTGTTCATATTCAACCATTGCAACGGGCATTTCAAATTTAGCTTTCTCGGCAATTTTTTCTAAAATTTCTCCACGCAATCTCTGTTTTTCAGCTTCTGTTTTTTCCATGGTTATACCCTCTTTCATACTTGTTTGCAAAGAAACTAAGCCATCAAACGCTCCCAATTGTTTTGCAAACTCGTCGTTAATTTCTGGCAATTCCATTTTTTGCACCGAAACAACTTTTACCTTAAACACCCCTTCTTTGCCTGCCAAATTTTTAACAGGTGAATTTTCTGGGAAAGTAGCTGTAATTTCTTTTTCTTCACCTGCCTTCATTCCCTCTATTCCCTCCTCAAAACCTTTCATAAATCCACCTTCGCCTAAAATAAATTTATCGTCCACTTCTTTACCTTCATTAATTTCTTTGTTTGAATATTTTATTTCAACAAAATCTTTTTTTTCAGCAGGATTATTGTGAGCTGTAAATTTTGCACGAGTTTTTTGCATATAGGCAATCGCATCTTGAATTTCCTGTTCAGTAACTTCAATTTTTTGCCCCTTAGCTTTTTTTGCAATTTCTTTGTAATCTGGCAATTCAACTTCTGGCAAAACAGTAACAACTGCCTTAAAAACAAAGGGATTTCCTTTTGCAATTTTAACTATTTGAATTTCTGGATGACCCACTACTTCTAGCTTGCTTTCAATAATGTAATCGGTGTAAACATGTTGAACAGCATGGTCGCCTGCTTCCATTAAAACAACTTCTGGTTTTAATTTTTCTTCAACCATTGCTGTTGGGGCTTTGCCTTCACGAAATCCATCAACTTTTACATGATGTTTTAAATGCTCTATTGTGTGAGCTGTATGCTCGGCAAACTCTTCTGCTGTTATTTCAAACTCTAATTCTACTTGCGAATTTGGTAACTTTTTTTGTTTAACTTCCATATTTAAATTTTAATTTTTATGAATAATATGGTCTAATTTAACACTTTTTTAGTTAAAAATCAATACTTCGGCAAGCTCAGTACAGGCTCTTCGAGCAAGCAAAAAGCATCCTCTTGGACGCTTAAACTTATTTTCTAATGTGTCACCGGACACCCTCCTGCCTTTATATCGCCCAAACTATTCCAACTTCCTCCATTATATATTTTTTCAAATCCATTATTTTTTAAAATTTCCAGCGCTTGAGCGCTCCTGCTTCCAGATGCACAAACTAAAACTGTTGGCACCTCTTTTTGCAACCACGACAATGAATCTTCAATTTCATTTAACGGAATACTTAAAGAGCCTTGTATATGCCCCTCTTTGTATTCTTCTGGCGTGCGAACATCAATAATTAACGCACCCTTTTCAATAATTTGTTTTATTTCTTCCATATGTACTATATACGTTTCTCAACCACAATTGTGCAGTTTGCAACCAAAGCAGCTACCGCTCCAATTGCCGCCCAAACCGGCAAAAGTGCAGCTCCAATAACCCCAAAGGTCAAAGGAAATTCAAGCAAAGTTTTGCCCTCTTCGTTTTTAATTATAATGCGACGAACATTCCCCTCTTTCACCAATTCTTTAATTTTTTTCAAAACCTCGTCCCCCGACATTTTAAATTCTTCTTTTTTAAAATTTTTATCTTCTTCCATAATATTATATACGTTTTATTTTAACTAAATGATTACTATTTTTCAGGTTGCCCTAGGGCATCCTACGCGGTTTAATTTTTTTCTGCGATTATTCTAATCCAATTAATGTTTTTTCTACCTGCGTCATCTGGCACAATTTTAGAATAAATAATTTTAAACCCTGCTTTTTCTATAAAACTTTTAATTTGTTTCTCAGTAAATAAAACCATTAGTCTTTTTTGTCGCGAAAGTTTATCCGTGGCGTAAGTTGTTCCCTCCCCCAATTTCACGCCAACAAAAAATTTACCGCCAAGCTTCAAAACTTTGTTAAAATTTTTAAATACATTTGAAATGTCTTTTTTATTGACATGAAGCAAAACAGCGCTAGCCCAAATTCCATCAAAATAATCATTGGGAAATTTTAATTTCAATAAATCCATTTTTAAAAATTTAGCTTTTGGTACGTCTGTTTTAGCAATCTTCAAAAATTCATCAACTAAATCTATGCCCACAACTTCAAATCCTTTCTTAACAAGCTTTTTTGCATCGCGGCCACCGGCACACCCAACATCTAAAACCTTCCCTTTTGGCGAAACTTTTTTTACAAAGATTTCAAACTGCGAAGGAGTTAAGTCCTTTATGCTCTCTACATATGTCTCACCTAGCTTCTTATAAGATTTTATTGTATTTTTGTATTTATCTGCCATAAAATTATCTTAATAATTATTATTTTAAGTCTATCGCTAATTAACCGAAATATCAAACAAAAACCGCCTTGCGGCGGTTTTTTAATTAGTCTGCGAATTGTTATTGTTAGACCAAGAATGCAACAATAAGCAAAGCTACAATATTCAACACCTTAATCATTGGGTTAATAGCTGGCCCTGCTGTATCTTTGTAAGGATCACCAACTGTGTCGCCGGTAACGGCGGCTTGGTGAGCAAAACTTCCTTTGCCTCCGTGAGCTCCTGTTTCAATATATTTTTTTGCATTGTCCCAAGCAGCTCCTCCTGTTGTCATTGAAATTCCAATAAATAATCCTGTAACAATTGCTCCAATTAACATTCCGCCCAATGCCTGAACTCCCAAGAAAAATCCAACCAAAATTGGGGCGGCAACAGGAATTAATGCAGGAATTAACATTTCTTTAATGGCTGCAGCTGTAACAATGTCTACGCATTTTCCATATTCTGGTTTGGCTGTTCCTTCCATTAAACCTGCAATATTTTTAAATTGTCTTCTTACTTCTTCTACAACTTTTCCTGCTGTTTTTCCAACAGCTCCCATTAAGAATGAAGCAAACAAATATGGAAGCAATCCTCCAATTAATAATCCTGCAATAACTTGAGGATTTGTTAAAGAAAATGTTGCTCCGCTTCCTGAAACTTTTTCAACATATGCTGAAAACAAAACCAACGCGGCTAAACCGGCACTAGCTATTGCATAACCTTTTGTAACTGCTTTTGTGGTATTTCCAACGGCATCCAATTCATCTGTAATTACCCTAACACTTTCTGGCATCCCCGACATTTCTGCAATTCCACCAGCGTTATCGGTAATTGGGCCATAAGCATCAACTCCAACTACAATTCCAGAAATTGAAAGCATTGCCATAACAGCAAGTGCTACTCCATAGATTCCTGCTAACCAGAAAGAAATAATTGTTCCAAAGGCAATTAACAAAACAGGGTAAGCTGTTGATTGCATTCCTAAACCCAAACCACGGATAATGTTTGTGGCGTGTCCTGTCTCCCCTGCTTTAGCAATTGATTTTACGGGGCTGTATTTTGTTGAAGTGTAATATTCTGTAATTACAAACATTCCTGCGGCGATTACCAAACCAACAATTGTTGAAAGATATAATTTATTTACCGAGATTGCTTGTCCTGCCATTAATTTGGCAATTACAGGATAAAAAGCAATTGCTGTTAAAATAATTGTTGCAGCAACACCTTTATACATAGAACCCATTATGCTTTGTTTTTTTCCTAATCTCACAAAGAAACTTCCAATAATTGAAGTTAAAATTGCCACGCTTCCCAAAATTAAAGGCAACATAACAAATTGTGGTGCGCTTGGGAAAAGCAAACTTCCCAAAATCATTGTAGCTACTGTTGTAACAGCATAAGTTTCAAAAATATCAGCAGCCATACCTGCGCAGTCTCCAACGTTGTCACCAACTTGGTCAGCAATAACTGCAGGGTTTCTTGGGTCATCTTCGGGAATTCCTTTTTCAACTTTACCAACTAAGTCAGCTCCCACGTCAGCGGCTTTTGTATAAATACCTCCTCCAACTCTAGCAAAAACTGAAATTAATGAAGCCCCAAATCCCAAGCCAATTAAAGCTTGAATGTCTTTTGTCCAGGCATAAAATCCTGCAACAGCCAACAAGCCTAAAGAAACAACCATTAAACCTGTGATTAAACCTCCTTTAAATGAAATGTCCAATGCACGTGCCAAACCCTTTTTAGCGGCTTCGGCAACTCTTGTGTTAGCTTGTGTAGAAACTATCATTCCAATAAAACCAGAAACTCCGCTTAAAACTGCTCCTATTAAAAATCCTATAGCAATTTTCCAACCCATAAACAAAAGTGCTACAAATAAAACTAACCCTACAATTGCAATTGTTTTATATTGTCTTTTTAAGTAAGACATTGCTCCCTCTTGAACAGCTGCTGTTATTGCCAAAGCCTTGTCTCCAGCAACTGGAGCTTTTCTGATTTGCGAAACCAAGTAATATACAAAGGCAATCGCAAATAATGAAACGATTATTGGATAAAATATTAGACTCATTTACTAATTTTAGGTTTGCTGTCCCCCAGCCTTCGTTCCGCTTTGCGTTACTACGGCGAGGCAAGCAAGCCCGATTAATTATTTAATTTATTTTATAATTCCGCAGAATTACAGCTATGTAATAAGCGGTTCTTTTTATTCTTCTGTTATGCCTTCAACTGGCTGTGGCATTTCTTCATCAGCTGCATCTACTTGGTCAACACTTTCTTCGTCAGCCTCATCATTCTCAGCTTCTTCGTCTTCAATTACTGTTTTAGCTTTTTTGGTGATTTTTGCTTTTTTTACTTTCTTAGGTTTCGCGTCAGCAGACTCGCCCGCCTGATTGTCCGCAGGACTTTCGGCGGGTTCACCTTCAACTTCCTCTGGTGCAACTTCTGTTGGCTTAATATCAACTTTCCAACCGGTTAATTGTGCAGCCAATCTTACGTTTCTACCATCTTTTCCAATTGCCAATGAAAGCTGATCTTCTGGCACAAAAACTGTTGCAGTATTTTTGTCTTCCACTTTTACTCCAATAATTTTAGCAGGAGACAATGCACTAGCAATAAATTTTTCTGGTTTTTCTTCCCACATAATTACGTCAATTTTTTCTCCACCTAATTCATTTATAACTGCCATAATTCTTGTACCTCTTTGGCCCACGCAAGCTCCAATTGGGTCAACACCTTCTTCATTTGAAGTAACAGCTATTTTTGTTCTAAACCCAGGTTCTCTGGCAATTGCTTTTATAACAACTGTTCCAGCTGCAACCTCGGGAACTTCCAATTCAAACAATCTTGAAACCAATTTTGGGTAAGCCCTTGAAAGCATAACCACGCTACCTTTGGGAGTTTCTTCAACTTTTAGAATATAAAGTTTTAAGCGTTGGCCTGGTCTGTAGAATTCTCCAGGAATTTGTTCTTCTCTATTTAATAAACCTAATGTTTTTCCAATATCAATAAAAACCGTATGCCCCTCAATTCTTTGCACAATGCCCGAAATTATTTCTCCTTCTTTTGATCTGTATTCTGCTGAAACTGTTTCTTTTTCAGCTTCTCTTATTTTTTGTAAAATAACTTGCTTAGCAGTTTGAGCTGCAATTCTTCCATAATCTTGCTTAGAAGCCAAAGGAATCTCAATTTCTTCACCAACTTTAATTTTTGGGTAATCTTTTTTTGCCTCATCTAACATAATATGTTTTTCAGGATTAAAAACATATTTTTTGGGTGGCTCCTCGCCTGCCCTTGCTTCATCTTGAGGTATTTCTTTTCTTTCTTGCATTTCTTCTAGCTCTTCATCAGTGTAAAGCATGCCATTGTCTACCACCAATTTTATTTGCCAAAACTCAACATCACCTGATGTTGGGCTAAATTTGGCTTTAATTTTTTGGCCTTTTTGGCCATAGTCTTTTTTGTAGGCAGTGGCAATTGCAGCTTCAATTGTTTCTATCACCCTTTCTGGTGATATTCCCCTTTCTTCTGCAATTTGAGCTAAAGCTCCTTTGAAATTTTTTATATCCATAACTTTTATTTTATAAAAGAAACTCGAAATTAGAAATTAGAAATTAGAAACTTTTTTAATTTGTTTCGGATTTCGGATTTCGTACTTCGGATTTCTCTTTTTATTTTATAAAAAGAGCCCGTGGTCAGACGGACAAATAATCTTTCTTATCTTTATATAAGTTTAGCAAGAGAAACAATCTATGTCAAGGCTAGAGAGCGAGGCAGTGAATTCGTAGCGTACCCTGCAGGCAATTTTGCAAGGTCCCCGCTTTGCGGGGAAAATTGCCGAAGCCTGAGTGAGTTGCATGCTGGCGCAACGAGCGCTAGCGGAGAATTCACTGCCGAGCGAAATCATGAAATAATGTTTTCGTGATGGGTTAAGCGACCTACCGAGAAGTCGGGCTTAAGCACAATACAAACTGCATCAATTCTACACGGCCCTTGCCACTTGCTAAATGCCGTATAACTTTTTGCATTTTGCAAAACCTTCCACAACTTATCCTTGTTTATTGTATCTTCGGGACTACCAAAATTTTCTCCAACTTTTGTTCGAACTTCCACAAACACTAGTGTCTTATTTTTTTTACCGAAGAGCAATCCGCCTTGGGCGGACTCACAAACCAAATCAATCTCTGCATATTTTGTTTTGTAGTTTTGTTCTAAGGTTTTATAGCCCTCTTTCTCTAAATATTTGCGGGCTAAATCCTCACCAATTTTTCCTATTTCATTATGTTCTGCCATAAAAATTATCCTACTTCGTTTTGGTAACAAGTTTTACAATAAACAATTTCCGGGCGGTCTGGCGAATAGCTAGTTTCAAATTCATTAGTGCAACCTTCTTTCATGCAATGTCTGTGCCACAACTTAATTGGCGTACGTTGAGCCAACCTGGCAAAGTGACGACAATTTGGACAAAGATTTGGAATTGGTATTCCCATTTTTTTATAAAAATTTAGATCACTCGAAGTAATTTTAAAAGCTTCGGTGCATTGGTGATTGCATTTTCCTGCATGAGCGCAACCCACAACTTCTTTTAAAATTTCCTCTCCCACCCCCTCAATAGAATCGGGCACATCTTCTGCTTTTAATGTAATTGTATAATTTTTAGCAGAAAATTCTGCCCACCTATAGCCTTGTTTGGTTGCTTCTTCTTTTGTAATTGGAAAAAGTTCTTGCGCAATTGATTCGTTATATGCAAACCCATGAATCTCTAATGGAAAAGTTGAGCCATACCTCCATTCCCTACCCAAAGAATCAACATAGGGCATTTTATCCATGTGTTCAATAATTTTTGATACAAGTTCTTCGTATTCTTCTTTTGTGTATTGTTTGTTTAAGATGCAATATTGTTTTTTACGCAAACCAACGCAACCAAACAAATCTGATGAGCTATGACAATTTATACAATATTGTGCACGAATTAGTTGGTCCCAGCATTCGTTGGAAAAAGCAACAGAAGCACATTGTCTTCCAATGCTAGAACATTCATAAATAAGTTCTGAATTTTGCCCCCAATATGTATAATCCATTACATCTTTTCCATCGGTAATTCCAAAAAGATATTTACCATCTTCAGCTTTTTCACAGTTAAACCCAAATTTTACATTTTTGCACTGTTCCAACCAATTACCAGAAATGTCTGTGCCGTGATTTTCAACCATCCAAGGAACAACATGCTTTAAAGAAAATTCTGTCATTTTCTTATGCATTTCTTCAACGCCTGCACGCGTTTTTGGCCAAAGAGTTTTAATTTTTTCTTTATATTCTTCTTTGGTATATTGCTCGTTAAAAATACAATAGTTTTTATTACGTAAATTTACGCATCCAAAACAATCTGTGCAGTTTTTGCAATTTAATAAAAACGCTGAATTTAAACAAGTATTGCATTCTCTTGAATAAATTAATCTGTTACAGCCGAAACAATCAACACAATCAAAACATAATTCGCTAGAACGCAGGTTGTAGTTATCCATGCTATCTTTTGAATTCCATAGCGCTGTCCCATAAGAACAATTTTCATTTTTGTTAGCAGCAAACACCAAATAACAATCTTTATTATCACTAGCCCTATTAGTATATTCGCTGTTTACATTCGTCCCCTGCTGAATAATTCCCATTCTTGGTACTTTAAGAAATAAATCTTTAAACTGTTCAAAAAATGGTTTTGAAAAGTTATAATCTTTTTCATAAGATTGCCCATCCCACTTTTCAGACCACCAACAAGAATAACAATAAACAGTATAGGGGCTATCAGGTGAGTATAATAAAATTTTGTCATTTCCACAAAGATTGCATTTTCTTTTGAAAAGTGACCGCTCGCCTCTCCACGCTAAACGTTTAACCAACCTACATTCGGGACACCACGTTGGAGTAGGCACCTTCATTTTTTCGTAAAAGGCAAAGTCATCAACTTCAATTAAAAAGTCTTTCTTACAATTTTGACATTCTTTACTTGCTTGTTCCATATTGTTTAATTCAATTATTTAATCCTACATCGTCTCGCCGAAGCTTTCAAGCGGAGGTGAGCGGCGCTAGGTTGACATCACTTCTCTGCGTTGATAGAATTAGGTAATTAGACCGCTTAAGCGCTACCGCTTAAGCGGTCACCGAAAAGCGCTTAAGCGGTAGTCAAAAGCGCTTAAGCGGTCCTTAAAATAAACGGATTTTCTAAAAAAAAATAACAAAAAAATGAATAATAACGACTTTTTAACAATACAAGAATTTATTCAAAAATATGACGTTGCTGACATTAGAATCAGACGAAGAATTAGAAAGTACAAACTAGTTGACCCTCAAAAACTAGAGGGAAATTTAAGCGAAAGGCACGACAAAGGGGTCGGAAATATTATTCTTTTGAAAGAAAGTTTTTGGGTAAAAGAATTAGAAGCTGTAGCCAAAGAGACCGCTTATGCGCAACCGCTTAAGCGGTCAGACGAAAATGACCAAAACCGCTTAAGCGGTACCCCCAACCGCAGAAGCGCCGAGTCTACCGACTATGCGGTCCCGCCAGAAACACCCGTACAAGCCGAACTTAACCGCTTAAGTGAAGCGGCATTGGCAGACAATCAAGTGGCTATTGATAAAGAATTTTTGGAGATATTGAAAGAAGACCGTGCTGAAAAAAAAGACTGGATTAAAAAATATGATACCCTGCTGGTTGATTATAAAGCCAAAGATAATGAACTGGTGGAAAGAGAAAAGTTCTTGCAAGGTTTAATAGAAAAAGTAATTTCAGACGCCAGACACACAAAACAATTACTAGTGTCACAAATTCAGCACTTACAAAAACAACTTCACGCACCCAAAGAAGACCAGCCTTTCGGCGAAGCAGGAGAGGGGACTGAATTTGAAAACGGCAACTTCACCGAAGCCGAAGAAAACAAGTCAATAAACGAATAAATATTTATCCAAACAAAAAAAGGGGACTAGCCCTTTTTTTGTTATATACACACATTTAATCTATTTTAGGTTAACCATGGTTAACCTGAGAAGTCCTTAATGTTTTATTATGGTTTTTAGTTTTTCTAAATCTATATCCTTTTTATAAATGATATAATCTCGTCCAATTTTTTGACCCAAAATTGAGCCCTGCCTTACTCTCTTAAAAACAGATATTCTACTGATGCCTAAAACTTTAGCCAGCTCCATTGTTGTATAATAATCTTTTTCTTTTATCTTCATTCTTTTAACCTTTAATATATTTATATTCTCTCACGCTTCAAGTTAACCATGGTTAACTTGAGTTTATTATACTATATTTTATCTATTTTAACAAAAAGACCTACTGATTAGCAGGCCTTTTATATAATGCTTAAGCGCTACCGCTTAAGCGGTTTCAAAGTTTTTTGGAGAATATTGTAAGGCTTCGGCCATGTGGGGGACTGCAATTTCATCGACGCCATCTAAATCAGCAATTGTGCGCGCCACTTTTATCATTTTCATATAGCTTCTTGCAGACAAGTTAAATTTTAAACTAGCTTGCCGTAATATTGCCTCAACATCTTTGGCCAGTTTGCAATATTTTTTAATGTGGCTATTTTTCATTTGGCTGTTTGAGCAAATGGTTTCTGTTGCAAAACGTGCTTCTTGTTTTTGTCTGGCCTGCATTACTCTTTTTCTTATTTTATCAGAAGCCTCTAAAAATTCAGAATTTTTTTGGTTATCCTCAAACTCAGTTGCGTCAACTGGCATAACAGAAATGTGTAAATCAATTCTATCTAAAATTGGCCCTGAAATTCTTTTTTGATATTTTTGAATTTGGTTTTGGCTACAGTTACAACTCTTTTTTGGGTGAAGTGCATATCCGCAAGGGCAGGGGTTGGCACTAGCTACCAACATAAAATCAGCAGGGTAGGTGATGCGTTGCCTACTTCGCGATATTGTTAAATAACCATCTTCTAATGGTTGGCGAAGTGCTTCCATAATTGTACGGGGAAATTCATTGAACTCATCTAAAAATAAAACTCCTCTGTGTGCCAAACTTATTTCACCAGGTTGTGGCTTTGAGCCACCGCCAACTAACCCAGCCAAAGAAGCTGTGTGATGTGGCGCACGAAACTGTCTGTTTGTGATTAGGCTTCCACCAGGTGGGATTCCACCAGAAGCTGAATAAATTTTTGTTACTTCCAAACTTTCTACATCATTTAGTGGTGGCAAAATGCCTGGTAGGGCACGCGCCAACATCGTTTTTCCAGAACCAGGAGAGCCAATCATAATTATATTATGCCCACCAGCTGCTGCAATTTCCATTGCTCTTTTTGCTTGCTCTTGCCCCAAGACTTCTTTCATATCAAATTCAACAATAGATTTTTTATCATCTTTAACGGCCTTATAAATAATGGGAAAAATTTCTTCTTGTCCCAAAAAATGTCTACACAATTGCCCAATGTCTTCAACTGGAAAAACTTTTACTCCTTTTATGGCGGCAGCCTCATTTGCGGAGTCTTTGGGTACATACAAATTTGTGTACCCAGATTCTTTTGCAAAAAGTGCCATTAAAAAAGCGCCCTTGGTGTGACGCAAACTTCCATCGAAAGATAATTCTCCTAAAAATAATGACTTTTGTGGAATGGGAAATTCTAACACACTACTTAAAATTCCCAGGGCAATTGGTAAATCATACATTGAGCCCTCTTTTGGCACATCAGCTGGCGCCATGTTTACAGTAATTTTTTTAGCAGGAAAATCAACATCACTGCTTTGTATGGCTGTGCGCACCCTTTCTTTGCTTTCATCAACTGCTTTACCAGCCAATCCCACAATTTCAAACCCTGGCAAACCTTTGTTAGCTAAATTAATTTCAATATCAACCTTTATTGTTTCCAACCCCAAGTTAACTATTGATGGCACTTTAATAAGCATATTTTTTATACTTACCGCTTAAGCGCTACCGCCTATGCGGTTATTTATTAATTTTATTTTTAAATAAATTTTTATGCAACTTCTGCGTTATAACATTGCTCGCAATAAATAATTTCTGGCCTGGTGGGGGAGTAAGAAGATTGAATTTCTTTTGAACATTTTGCACATTGGCGATTCCACAATTTGAATGGCGTACGTTGATGCAATCTGTTGTAGTGTCTGCAATTTGAGCATAGTCTTGGCAATGGCAAATTCATTGCACGGTAAAAAGCAAGTTCTGATGGAATAATTTTAAAAGCTCCTGTGCATTGTTCGTTGCAATTACCCGCATGCTCGCAGGCTATAACTTGATTTAAAATGTCATCAGAAACATCTTTTATATGGTCGGGTAAATCAGCCGACTGAATTGTAATTTTATACTGCTTAACATCGGGCTCACGCCAATTAAATCCTTCTTCTAAAATTTCTTGTTTTGTTTTTGTGTAATATTCTTGCGCTATTGTTTCATTGTAGGCAAAGGGCGAAAGATCAGCAGGAAAAAATTCTCCATATTTGTATGTTCTTCCTTTTTTATCTACATACGGCATTTCATTCATTTGCTCAATAATTTTTGCTCTTAAAATTTCGTATTCTTCTTTTGTATATTGCTTGTTTAAAATACAATACTGTTTACTTCGCAACCCCACACATCCAAATAAATCTTTTGAATTTTTGCAGGCATAAGTGTAATCAGTATTTTGGCAAGAATGAGTAAAAATAGAAAAAAGATTACGGGTGGCATTGTCTCCCGTGTCTACAACCTCGTAAGAATTATTAAAATTTGCGCCGGCACCATAAGCATCATAAATATTGTTCATTTCCGCCGCATGAATGACATATTTACAATCTTCAACATCATTAAATATGTCAAAACCCATAAATATATTTTTAGAGTTCATAACGTTACCTCCTATAACATTTGCAGATTTATGGATAAATCCATATCGTCTCGGATACTGTTTTATAAATTCAGCGAACCTTTTTCTAAAATCGCAAAGAACCTTATAACTACCAAAATCATATTTTGCCCTCTCTTTTGCATAATCTTCTTTGGTATATTGTTCATTAAAAATGCAGTTTGATTTATTACGTAAATTTATGCAACCCAAAGAATCCATCATATTTTTGCAAGCATGAAGAAACGAGCAGTTAACACTTTCGTCGCTGTCATAAGAGAAAAAAACATGATTTAAGCTTGAGCACAAGGTATTGTTATAACAATGAGTTTGATTAATCGCTTTATAGAGGTCAAGGGAATTTTTACATTCCATAGCTCCAGCACAATATGACAAATCTTCACTTCTTAAGCTGGCATAAAAAAGATAACAATCCTTCATATCGAGGCTGTGGTTGCCGTACTCAGAATTTATACAATTAGAATTTGCCAAATTGGGTAAGGGTGCTTCTTCAAATAGTTCACGAAACTGCTGGAAGAAAGTTTTTGAAAAATCATACTCACGCTCAACCGCAAGTTGATCCCATTTGTCTGACCACCAATAATCTCTTTCATAAACAACTAGCGGTTGTTCGGGCGCAAACATTGTAATAATATCTTTGCCAGTTGCATCACATTTTCTTTTATATAATGTGCGCTCATTTCTCCAATTCATTCGCCTAATTATTCTGCAGTCTGGGCAAAAGGTTGGTGCGGGCACCTTCATTTTTTCATAAAAATCAAAATCCTCGGCCTCTATTACAAAGTCTTTTTTACAATTTTGGCACACTTTATTTTCTTGTTCCATAATTTAAATTTATTTTTGAATTATAGCACAGTTAAATTAGTTGAGGTAATATTTCCCATTATCTAAATTTATAAAACCCTTCAATTGCATAAGCGATAGGGAAGTGCCCAACTTGGCAACGGGAACCGAAAACAACCGCGCCATTTCGTCGGCTTTTAATGGCTCACGTTTTAATTGCTCAATAATTTTTTGTTCTAAATTATCACCAGTATTTGCTGTAACTTTAGACTTGGCAGGTATCAATGTTTTTTGAGCTCCTGGTAAAACTTTAAAAAAATCTAAAATATCTTTTGCTTCGGTCACTGGGTATGCGCCCTCTTTAATAAGTTTAATTGTTCCTTTTGAAACTTCGCTTGTAATAGGTCCAGGAAGTGCAAAAATCTTTTTGCCAAATTTTGTGGCGTAACTAGCTGTAATTAAAGAGCCGGACTCTAAGGCAGCTTCTGTAACTAAAACTGCTTTTGATAATCCGGCTACAATTCTGTCCCTTTGAACATAGGTAAAAATTTGTGGTTGGGTTTTGCCCTCGTACTCAGAAATAATCAAGCCACCTGTGTCTAAAATTTCTTCATAAAGTTTTTTCTGGCTTGCTGGGTGAATTAAATCAATTCCGCAAGGCATTACAGCAATAGTTTTTCCGCCACACTTAACTGCTGCAGAATGAGCTGCTTCATCGCCCCCATACATAAACCCCGAAACAATTGTAACTCCTGCTGCAGCAACTTCTGTTACTAGCTGTTCGGTGGCTTTTCGGCCGTAATATGTTAAGTGGCGCGACCCAACAACAGACAAACAGTTTCTGAAAATATCTGGACTCCAATTACCTTTGTAATATAATTTTTTAGGCCCCAAACTTGCGCCAATTTTTTTCAATGCTTCTTTTAAAACTTTAGGATATTTATCACTATTGACCTCAACGACTTCTGCCATTGTTATTTACATAGTTACTACACACTTTTAAACAACTTATCCACAATACAACTATTTTGTAGGAACTGACAAATTTACATTATTGTAAATTTGGTAGAGTTGTTTGTCGATAGTTCTTTCAAAACAAATTCTACCAATTGCATGTGTCCAATTTTGATCTGTGCCAGGGACAATAGGGTAGGCAACACTTGGTAAATTCTTTGGAGTTATTTTATTAAATGTGGCACACAATTCAAAAGATAATATTTTAGCGTCTTTTACGTTATATTCATAGGATGCTTTTGTTTGAGGATCAACCGGCACCGCATAGCTAGAGATAGGATCACTTAAATCTGATAATGTATTTGGTAAAACTCCCTTCCTTTGGTAATAATTTACTACTTGTCCTTGGATACCCTGCAAATCAGAAACCTTTTGTTGATCAAATTGAATTAATCTTGCTGAGCTTGGTGAGCCCACAACAATAAATGCACCAACAATAACTGCTAAAACCAAGATGCTTGTTACCCATGCAAAATATTTTCCAGCATTAGTTGGAGTTTCGCGCCTAACATCATCTAAATAATAACCAAAAATAATTCCTGCAACTAAAATTATTGATAACGCTTTTAAGATAAATCTTGTTGTTACTTCTCCGCCCAAAAGGCTGTTAATAACAAAAATTAAGTCTCCAATAATTACTAAAGAAGCAACAAAAAGAGTTAAATAAATTAACCACTTTCTTATTTTTGATTCTCTAACCTCTGACTCTCTTCTATATATTTTGTTTAAATACCACGACACCACAATAAAAACAGGGAAGACAATTATAATTGCCGACACTGAAAATCTTATCAAAGACAAAGAAGCATTAGCTGAATAATAATTTAGTGCATCGGGAAACCAATTGTTTATAAGTTGCCAAATTAAAGTGACAAAACTTATTGCTGACCAATAAAGAGTAACAATTGCCAAAAGATGTAAAAACAAATCTCTTGGAATGTTTCGTTTAATTTCTTGTTCCATATTTTAAAAATTTTTAATTGTAAATTTTTTATCCTTGGTCCTTTATATAAAATTTCTCCTTTAGATAATTTTCTATAACAAGAAAACTTGGAAAATACCTTGGATAGGGCAGGTCTTTTATATCAAACCATTCCCATTTGATAATTTCGTCCGGCTCCATAACTTCTGCTTCGCCTTCCCATTCTTGTGCAATAACGCCAGCCGTTAAAAAATGCGCATGTTCATTTTTGCAATTATGCATTGAAATCACTTCGGGATTTTTTATAACAATTCCTGTTTCTTCAAGAACTTCGCGTGCTGCACATTCTTCGAGAGTTTCACCAAAATCAAGCTTACCACCAGGCAAGCACCATTCGCCAGCGCTCCTAAAAGCTGAATCTGCTTTATCGGGGTCGGGATGTCTCATGCCCAATAAAATTTTCCCATCTTTTTCTAATATTACACCCAAGCCCGCACCAACTCTCTTTTTTTCTTCCATAATTTTATTTTTTAATTTTACTACTATTTTAATAATTAATCATTTTAGCTTCAGTGGCATGGCCCTCTTCATCTTCCGAGTCATCAGATTCGTCCTGAGTTGCATCGAAGGATTCATCTATTTCTGATTTTAAAAATCCGCCGGCCTGCAGTTCCCAAAGTTTTTTATATAAACTCTTTTTATTTTTTAACAATTCATTGTGACTTCCTTGCTCAATTATTTTTCCATCATCAATAACAATTATCCTGTCCATTTTTTGAATAGTGCTAAGGCGGTGGGCGATTATGATTGTAGTTTTATTTTTCATTAAAGTATTCAAGGCATCTTGAATTAAATGCTCAGAATTTGAATCTAAACTAGAGGTTGCTTCATCTAAAACTAATATTGGGGAATTTTTCAAAATTGCTCTTGCTATGGCAACGCGTTGCCTTTCTCCACCAGATAGTTTTATTCCACGCTCTCCAACAAAAGTTTCCAAACCATTTGGTAATTCTTTTATAAATTCGTCACAGTGAGCCAATTGAGCAGCTTTTTCAATTTGCTCTTTTGTTACACTCCTATTACCATAGGCAATATTTTCAGCTAAGGTTCTATGAAATAATATTGGGTCTTGAGGAACCATTGAAATATGTTTTCTTAAACTTTCTTGTGTTGTTTGTGAAATAGCTTGCCCATCAATTAAAATTTCTCCAGAAGAAGATGAATATAACCTTAAAAGCAATCTTACGAATGTTGTTTTCCCTGCACCCGATGGCCCAATTAAAGCAATTTTTTCACCAGCATTAATTTTTAAATTTATGCCTTCTAAAACCTTCCTCCCTTGATTAAAACTAAAAGTAACATCTTTAAATTCTATTTCGCCTTTATCTGACACAATATCTTTTGCACCAGGTATGTCCCTAATGTCGTGGGGGAGTAGCATAATCTCAACCATTTCTTTTGAATCAGCATAACCTTGATATAAATCTCTTACTAACCTAGTAAAACCCCACAACTGGTTGATTATACTTAAAACATATGTTTGCAATAAAACAAATACACCGATTGTAATTAACCCTTGATCCCAATATTTGATTGCATAAAAAAATAAAACAAATTCTATGGCAAAACTTAAAAAAGATTGGCCAGCCTCTACAACAGAGTCTAAATTCCATGCAAAGGTAATTATTTTTACCTGGTCATTGGTAACTTTTTTATAGCCATTAGATTCAAATTTATAACCATTAAAAAGCTGAACTGTATTTTGGTTTCCAATTGTATCAGCCAAAAATCCCGTAGCAACAGAGTCCATTGCAGCTGCTTTTATGTCATATTTTAATTTCCATCTTGAAAAGAAAATATTAAAAGATAAAAAAATCGCTGTCCAAACCAAAATAATTAATGCAATCCATTTATTTACAAAAAAAACAACAATAAGTATTCCAACAACCCTTACTAATAGGGGCATTAAATTCCATAACAAGTCATCTGTCATCCTCTCAAAAGCCCTAGCAAATCTGTTTACTTTCTGAACAAGTGAGCCAGCAAAATTATTAACAAAAAATGAATATGAATGTTGCATCAAGTGGTCATAAGATTGCTGTTTCAAATTTGCCATTACTACGGGCTGATAATAATTATTATTAAAACTAGCAATACGATAAAAAGACCAATACAAAACATTAAAAAATAATACCCAAAAAACTATGGCAAGTAGTTGGGGAGCTATTATCGACCTGCTTAGGTTAGATGAAATAATATCGAAAAACTGTTTGTAAAAAATTGGGATAATTATAGAAACAACATTCGCTAAAATAATACTGATAATTACGATAAATAGTTTCCATTTTTTAGGCTTTATTCCATTCCAAAAAGCACTGATTACTTCTTTCAACCCCACCTTTGGATAAATAATGCCTCCTTGCACTTTTTGTTTTTTTTCTTTTTCCATTATTTTTAATTTTTAATTTACCAACCACCTCCGCCACCTCCGCCACCTCCGCCACCAGACATACCCCCGCCACTAAAACCAGATGAAGAGGAAGGAGAAGATGTAATTTCAGATATATTTGAACTGATACTGTCTAACTGACTTGTGAAACTATCAATACTGAAGTTGGTTGGCATTGTACCCGCAAACCAAATTGGATGATAACTCTTAAAATAGTCCTCTCCATAAATTAATTGCATCTTCTTTGCCCATAGCTCGGCAATTCCAAAAACAATTGCATAGGGTAAAAATTTATCAAAGATATTTTCTTTTTCATAAAATTGCTGGCGATAGTTTTCTGCTGTTTTCATATATAGCTCAAAACCTTTTATCTTAAACAACAAATCTACCCCCGCTTGTGTACGCTTAGGCATAAAAATAGCAAACAAAATCAAAATTATTCCCGATAATATAACGCTAAAAAACATCTGCCAAGACTGAAAAAAAGCGCCCGCCCAAACAGAAGCCCAAATAAAAATAGCTCCTGTAGACATAAAACTAACTGCGTATTTATTTCCTGCTTTTATAACCCACCCCTTGCTTGAAGCTTCTTCGGTTGCTGATTCTATTATTCCTGATAATTTCAAGCTAAAACTATTTTTTAGGCTAGATAGTTTTACTGTATCTTTTTCCTTGGTGACTTCTTCCTCTGAGAGCATTCCCGATTTTGCTATAATCTTTTTGAAAGATTTACCGAATATTCCGCTCGATAAATTTTTCATAACTTGTTTGGCTGTATTAAAATCCATTTCTTGAAATAAAGCATCTAATATGGCTTTTTCTGTTGGTGTCACCTTATTTAAGTCATAATTTTCTGTATTTTTTTTCAATACAATATCTTTGCCTCCAAGAATTATCCCTTTATTTTCTGTTTGTTCAATAGTAATGAACTTTCTTACCGCTAAATCTACAATTGTAGCTGTTAAAAAAGTATTTTTCCATTTCCCATGACCTAAAACCATACCCATTTGTATTGGCGTTATATTGTCGGGTATTCCAAACTCAGGCGGTATTGGTTTTTTCATTTTTGGATCTTTGCCATATTTTCTCCATTTGTTGAATGCAAAAATAAAAATTGCAAAAGGGATTAAAAAAAATACATAGCTAAAATAATCTGCATATTTTTCTAAAAATGTAGGCACATATGGCACAAAAATATTTTTAGGAAATGCCACAGAAACAGTAAGCCCTTGCCCTGGCGTAAAAATAGGTGACTGGTAATCAACGGGGGAGACAAAATTTAAGGCATTGTTAGAATCCCAAGAATATGTTGCCAAATATTTATCTTTTGATCCCACCATACCAGTGTAATAATCCACTGTTGAATTGCTACTGTTTACTTCAGGTGGAAATGTTATATGTGCTGAAAAATTATCTATATCAATGTCCCAAAAATTTCCCGAAAAATTCCAATAAAGTTCATCAAAGTCCTTGTTGCCAAATCTAATTGCGTTTTTAACTTTGTAAGTAATTTTGTAATTATTAACACCTGTTACAACAATATCTGGGTCACCAATTTTCCAAGTAACAGTATGGTTGGAGTTATTATTTATAATCTCATACTTATACGGTTTCCCATTAAAATCTGTGATACTTACCAAATCAATTGGACTTTTAAATATTCCTTTGTCTGTATTTATTTGTGTTGGCAAAACTCTAAAGATCCCGTGTTTATTCAGCAAATCTCCACAATCAGCAGTAATATTCTCTGTGATAACCAAAGAAGAGTCTTTGTTAACCACAACATTTGTTTCAAAATTTTGTATATACCAATCTGTAATGTTTTGGACATCTCTTGCTTTTGCAATTTGTCCAAAAAATAAAAATGCTACCACTAACAAAAATGCACATAAATACTTTTTACTCATATTAATTTAAAATTTAGTTATTTTTGTCATTTGAATTTTGTGGACCCAGCGAGAGTCGAACTCGCGTTTCAGCAATGCGAATGCCGCGTCTTACCACTGGACCATGGGCCCTAATTTATTTTTTAAAATCTTGTGCAGCCATTTTATCTAATATAACAATAACATTTTTATGCCTTTGCAAAATAGAAGCTGGAACTTTTGTAGATACTGAACCAAAAAGAGCATCATAAACTATTTTACTTTTATTCTCGCCGTTGATTATCAAAATAATCTGCCTAGCCTCCATAATTGTTTTAATCCCCATTGTCACAGCTTTTTTAGGGACACTTTCTGTATCCTTGAAGAATCTGGCATTATATTCTATTGTAGTCTTTGCTAGAAATATTTCTCTGGTTCTAGAAGAGAATTTTGCGTTTGGCTCATTAAATGCAATATGCCCGTTTCTACCAATTCCCAAAATCTGCAAATCTATTCCTCCAAATAATTTTATTTTTTTATCATAATTTTTATAATTGGGCTTAAAATCCGTGGGGAAAAAAGTATTTTTGACATCTATGTCTATTTTGGAAAATAAATTTTTCCACATAAAATAGCGATAGCTATTTTCGTCAGTGGGGGACAGGCTTAAATATTCATCCAAATTAAAAGTTTTTATTTTTTTGAAACTTATTTCTTTTTTCTTAAATTTACCCACCAAATTATTATATAATTTCAGCGGAGTTGAGCCAGTTGACAGCCCAAGTATGGCTGTTGGCCTTTTCTTTAGTAGCGTAGTTATAATATCAGAAGCACGTTTTGAAACATCATTATAATTTTTTTCAATATATATTTCCATTATTTACGTAACATGAAAAATATTTTCATTATGCGAGTTACCACAAAAATTACCAACACCTCTATTGTAGTGTATGCCACGTCTGACAACGTGCTTACATGATATCCTTCTTTTGAAAAACTAAAATAATCATGCCCAAAAAAATTGACCGCATATAAAATTGTCGTTAAAACTATCCAGGCATAAACAAAGAATTCGCCTTGGTGTATGCTTTTCTTTTCGCCCAGCCATCGTACAAACTCTTTATGCAAAGAATAAATAATAACAACTGTTAAATAAAAAAACCCAATTTCTGTGGGCAAAAAACTTCCACGAGAAATAAAGTTTGTAACCATTAGGGCCATAGTTACTACTGTGACAATTGAACTAATAATAAAAAGATTTTGGCTTATAATAGCTTCCACCTTTCTAACCTCTTTTACTTTTTTATCATTTGTATCCATAAATTTAAAAACTTTTAATTTTAAATATGTCGGGGAACCGGGACTCGAACCCGGGCTAAATCGTCCCGAACGACTCGTGCGACCACTACACTATTCCCCGGATTTTACCTAACCCAATATTTTTGTTTTGCAGATTCATCTTCTTTGTTTTGAACTTCAAATTTTTCTTCTTTAGATTTTTCAGCCAAAGTTTGCAATTCCTTTTCGCTCAATTCAGCCAATTTTTTAGATTCTTTTTCCAAAAATTCTTTTGTATTTTTCTTGGGGTCATCCAAAACATAACTCAAGAGAATATCTAAAATTTGTCCAATTTTTGGCCCTGGTCTTACGCCCAAAACAGACATCAAATTATTTCCATTTATTTTTAGCATCTTAACAGAAATAGGGTCTTTTGAAACCTTCTCAACTAAATATTTTAAATGGCGCAATTTATATGGTTCAGCTTTTGGAACCCCAGAACCAATTCTATCTGCCTGCCTTACTTGCAACAATTCTTCCATATTTTCTGGGCCAACATTTTTAACCAGCCTTCGTACCGAAGCCTCTCCAACCTCATCTACATTATAATAGAAGAGATGATATCTTACTAACTTTGTAATTTTTTCAATTTCTTTTTTTGAAAACTTTAAATTATTTAAAATTTGGAAACACATTCTTGCCCCAATCATTTCATGATTATAAAAAGTTGCACCTTCTCCTTCACCAACTTTTGATCTTGGCTTACCAATGTCGTGCAACAGGGAAGCGATTCTCACATACATATTTAATTTTTTCTTTGCAGTAAATTCTAATGCCTTTATTGCATGCATATAACAATCATAAATATGGTGTTTATTTTGTGCCACCCCATAATTTTCCAATAACTCAGGAATTATATATTTCAGCAATTCCAATTCGCGCAACAACTCAACACCCTCGGCCGCTTTATCAGCCATAATTATTTTTATAAATTCATCACGAATTCTTTCTTTTGAAACAGCCTCTAGCCAAATGCTATTTTTTTTAATTGCTTCTGCAGTTTTTTCTTCAATTGTAAAATCTAAAGTTGTAGCAAACCTTACGGCCCTTAACATTCTTAAAGCATCTTCATTAAACCTTTCGTTAGGATTACCAACAGTTCTAATAATTTTATTTTTTAAATCTTCTTGTCCTTCAAACAAATCAACTATTTTCTTTTTGCCATCCATAGCAACTGCGTTAACCGTAAAATCCCGACGAGATAAGTCATCTTCAATGTTCTGGGCATATTGTACTTCGTCGGGATGCCTTTTGTCAGAATATTCTGCTTCAAATCTATAGGTAGTAATTTCTATTTCAGCTAATTTTTCGTTTTTACTACCAGTTTTGGCGGTTACAGTTAAAAAGTTGTTTTCATAAAAACTATCGGGAAATATTTCCTGTATTTCTTCGGGCTTGGCATTAGTTGTTACATCCCAGTCTTTAGGCTCTGCCCCAAGCAAAAAATCACGTACGCATCCGCCCACAATATATGCTTCAAAACCAGCTTTTTCAAGCTTTCCAATTATATTTTTAACTTCTTTAGGAATAATCATCTCTATATATATGTATTTAGATATATTAGCTCAAATCTTGTGTTTTTTCAATTTTTTATGTAAAATATGCTAAACAATAATATAATTATCATTTGCAAAAATGTCATCAGAAATAAGCAAAAAAGAGGTAAAAGCCTCTGGAGTAAAGTTTTTTATTGAAAAAGAGGGCAAAGAAGTTGCCCGCGCTTTTTTATATATAATGAGCAATGATTTAAAAAAAGAGCCGTTTGGGCTATTAGAGGATTTATTTGTTGATGAAAGCTTGAGGGGTCAAGGAATTGGCACAGAACTTTTAAATATAGTTATTTCTGAAGCAAAAAATCTTAACTGTTATAAACTTATTGCCACCAGTCGGCATGAAAGGGAAGGAGTACACAGAATGTATGAAAAAGCTGGTTTTGAAAAATTTGGAATAGAATTTAAAATGTATTTTAAATAACAATATGACAGATAAAAAACAAAAAATTGTTACTATTGGCGGAGGCTCGGGAAGCTTTGTGGTTTTAACGGGTTTAAAGAAATATCCCGTTGATTTAGCGGCCGTGGTTACTATGTCTGACGATGGTGGTTCTACTGGCGCCCTAAGAGATGAGCTTGGTGTTTTGCCACCAGGTGATGTAAGGCAATGCTTGGTTGCACTTTCATATTCTAGTAAAACTTTAAGAGAGTTGTTTAATTATAGATATGGTGCTGGCGGCTTGATGGGACATAGTTTTGGTAACATTTTTATATCTACATTAGAAAAAATCACGGGTGGGTTTGACACTGCGCTAATAGAGGCTAGCAGAATTCTAAGAATTAAAGGATATGTTTTGCCAGTTACATTAAAAAGTACACGACTTATAGCATCACTAAAAAATGGGGAAAAGCTTGTTGGCGAAAAAAATATTGATTGTTGTGAAAGTAATTTTCACGATATAAAAAAACTATATTTAAAACCTCAAGCAAGATTAAATCCTAAAATTTTCCAATTTATAAAAGAAGCAGATAAAATAATTATCAACCCAGGGAGCTTATACTCAAGCTTACTGCCAAACTTTTTGGTTCAAGGATTGCCCGAAGCTCTTGCAAGGTCTAAAGCAAAAATTATATGTGTTGCTAATTTAATGAATAAAGACTGCCAAACTAATAACTTTACTTTAAATGAATATATTTCTGCATTAGAAAAATACCTAGGGAAAAACATCATTAAATATGTTATTTACAATACAGAAATCCCAGAAAAAAGATTAATAAAAAAATATGCCGAGAAGGGGGAAAAGCTTATGAGAATTGAGGAGCATCCAGGAGACTTAGAAAAAATGACAAACATTAAATTTTTAGGTCACAAGTTGTTAAGTCACAAAGTCATCAAAGCCGACAAAAATGACGCTGTGGCAAAAGAAAGGTCTTTAGTTAGACACGACTCAGCAAAATTAGCCAAAATAATCTATAATATATAGAAGCACATGATTTTACTTTTTGATTTAGACCACGTTTTGTTAGATATTGAACGCTTTAAAAAAGATAAAAGTGAAATTTTTGGCTTAACCAAAGAAGAAAATGAAAGGCAGGGCTATGAGCTTTTTAAAAAACATGGCGTTGGATATAACCCATATAAGCACATAAAATTTTTAAAAGAATCTGGCCATATAAAAACCGACGAGGAAGAAAAATATATTACAGAAAAATTTCAAGAAATAGTAAAAAATACCGATGACTATTTATTTTCTGGAGCAGAAGACACTTTAGCCTATTTAAAAAACAAAGGTTACAAAATGATATTAATGACTTTTGGAGACCCCCAAATGCAACAACCAAAAGTTGATAATTCTCGAATAAAAAAATATTTTGAAAAAATAATATACGAAGAAAAGGGGAAGGCTCAAAGTGATTTTCTTAAAAGTTTAACAGATTCAAAAGAAGAGGTGATGATTATAGAAGATAGGGGAGAGCAGTCTGTGGCAATGCAAAAAGCCGTTGGCAACCACGCTAAAATATTCTTAGTTGAAGGGCCATTTTCAAGTGACACAGAACACGGCGAAGAAATACATAAAAGCGTAAATGAGCTCAAAGACATTCTGTAAAATTGTTTTTTTAGGCTTTTTAGGTTAAAATAACAATAAGTTAATTTTGCCCTCGTGGTGAAATCGGATATCACACTTGGCTTCGAACCAAGAATTCCGGGTTCGAGTCCTGGCGAGGGCACACTTCGACAAGTTCAGTGCAAGCCTAAATTTAAAAAATTTATGAAAAAAATACTATCATCTCTGGCTATATTATTTTTATTATCAATAATCTTTGTGCCCACCTCAATTTATGCAGCAGACCAAGGATGGGTGACTTGTGGTAATGGAGACAACCCAACCCCCTGCACTTTGACTGATTTTCTAGATATGACTAAGAAAATTTTAGATTTTCTTGTAAACACGATAGCAGCACCACTAGCAGGAGTAGCAATTATAGTTGGGGGTATTCTTATGATGACTTCAGCTGGTAACCCAAATTTAATGGGCTTGGGAAAGAAAATTTTTTGGTCTGCAATTATAGGGCTAATATTAGCATTTGCTGCTAAGGCAATAATAAACTTTGTTCTAATTGCAATTGGTTGGCAAGGAGCCAAACTATAAAACTAGCCCCTATAGCTCAGCTGGTAGAGCAGTTGCCTCTTAAGCAATTGGTCACAGGTTCGAATCCTGTTGGGGGCACACTTTGATAAGCTCAATGCAAAGCTTTACAAAACACTAAAAATAGAGTAAAATATACCTATTAATTAACTTAGACGCCGGAAGCGTTTAAACAAAGAAAAATGGCATTAAACACCAAAGAAAAATCAAAAATAATAAAAGACGTAGCAGTAAATGAAAAAGACACTGGGTCTTCAGAGGTTCAAATTGGCTTATTATCAAAAGCAATAGATAAGCTTGTTTTGCATTTAAAAAAACACCCACAAGATGTTCACTCCAAAAAAGGCTTGTTAACAATGGTTATTAAAAGAAAAAAATTACTAGCTTATTTAAAAAAGACTTCAGAAAAAAGATACGCAGTTATAATCAAAAAAATAGGACTTAAAAAATAGAATGCAGCCAAAACCAAAAGAGCAGAGGGTAGAAGTGCTAATAGATGTTCAAAACTTATATTATTCAGCAAAAAATCTTTACCACTCAAAAGTTAATTTTCAGGAAGTTTTAAAACAAGCAGTAGCGGGCAGAAAGTTTATTAGAGCTTTTGGTTATGTTGTGCGCACAAAAACTGGCGAAGAAGCGCCATTTTTTGATGCTTTGAGTAAAATTGGAATTGAAACAAGAGTAAAAGATTTGCAGGAATTTTATGGCGGAGCTAAGAAAGCTGACTGGGATGTTGGAATTGTTATTGATGCAATTAGAACAGCTCCCGGGATTGACGTAGTAGTTTTAGTTTCTGGTGATGGTGACTTTATTGCATTAGTAGAATATTTAAAAAATATGGGAAAGAGGGTAGAGGTGGCGGCTTTCGGCAGATCCACTTCTGGCAAACTAAAAGAATCCGCCGATGAATTTATTGATTTAGACACTGGCGTTGAAAAATTCTTACTAAAGAAATAATGAAAATAAAATAAATAGCAGGGGGAAGGAAGGTGTGTGCGGCTATATGAAAGTGTTGAAATTCAACTTTTTCACATATTCGTACAACTCATCTTCCACTGCAAAATTAAATGGCAGTAAAAGATACGTTTGAGATTCAAGTGGGCGAGCAAAAGCCCATTATAATTAAAACTACAAATTGGACCGAGCAAGCATCGGGCAGTTGTTTAATTTCTCAAGGAGAAACAGAAGTTTTGGTAACCGCAACTTTGTCACCTCACACAAGAGAAGGAATGGATTATTTCCCATTAACAGTTGAATATGAGGAAAGGTTTTATGCAGCAGGAAAAATTTTAGGTTCACGTTTTATGAAAAGAGAGGGCAGGGCAAGCGATGAAGCAACATTAAATGCCAGAATGATTGATCGCGCAATTAGGCCTTTATTCCCAACAGACTTTATGAAAGAAGTTCAGGTTATTGCAACCTGCTTGTCTTGGGATGGTGAAAACGATCCAGATATTTTGGGAATGATTGGATCCTCATTTGCTTTAGCTGTTTCTGAAATTCCTTGGAACGGACCCCTGGGAGCTATAAGAGTTAGCCGAGTTGCAGGCAAATTTGTTTTTAACCCAACCTACGAACAGAAAAAAGAAAGCGACATGGATTTAACTTTGTCAGCTATTTGGCAACCTGCCCTGAGCGGAGTCGAAGGGGGTGATGACATTTTAGTTAACATGATTGAAATGGGAGCTAAAGAAGTTTTGGAAAAAGATGTTTTAGAAGCTTATGAAGCGGCCAAAAAAGAATTAAAGAAAATTATTGACCTGCAAATTTCAGCTGTTAAAAAAATTGGGAAAACAAAAGATGAATTTTTGCCAGCAGTTGAATTAGACATTGCAAACGAAATAAAGGAATGGCTAGGAAATAAATTGGTTGATGCAATCACAAATGCGCCAAAAGGTGAAAAAAATCTTGGGGCTGCTGAAGATTTAAAAAAAGAATTAGTAAAATATTTGGCAGAAAAGCATCCGGGGGAGGGGAAGGAAAAACAAGTATTGGCTTTTTTTGAAAAAGAAATTGAAAGAATAATTATCAAAAATATAATTGAAAAAGATTACCGCCCAGACGGCAGAAATTCTTTAGAAATACGACCACTGTCTTGCGAGGTTAAAGTTTTGCCAAGAGCCCATGGAAGCGCAGTATTTTTTAGGGGCTTAACAAGGGTGCTTTCTGTTTTAACTTTAGGCGGACCTGGTGATTCACAAATCTTAGAAAGCATGGAAACTACCGGAAAGAAAAGGTTTATGCACCACTATAATTTTCCTCCATTTTCTTCAGGAGAAACAGCTCCAATGCGTGGGCCAAAAAGAAGAGAAATTGGACATGGCTCTTTAGCAGAAAAAGCATTGTTACCAGTTTTGCCAGACATAGAAACTTTTCCATACACAATTAGAATTGTTTCTGAGTGTGTTTCTTCGAATGGGTCAACTTCAATGGCTTCAACTTGTGCAGCTTGCATTGCTTTAATGGATGCAGGCGTACCAATTAAAGAACCTGTGGCTGGAATTTCTGTTGGGTTGGCCAAAGATGAAGAAACAGGAAAATATAAAGTGCTAACAGACATACAAGGACCAGAAGATCATTATGGTGATATGGATTTTAAAGTGGCTGGAACAAAAAATGGAATTACCGCAATTCAAATGGATATTAAAATAGATGGTATTAACAAAAACATAATGGAAGAGGCCTTAGCTCGCGCAAAAGATGCAAGATTTAAAATACTTGATATAATAAAAGAACAAATAGCAGAACCAAGAAAAGAATTGTCTCCTTATGCTCCAAAGATATTTACTCTTAAAATTAATCCTGCCAAAATTGGTGAGGTTATTGGGCCAAAGGGAAGTGTAATAAATAAAATAATTGAAGAATGTGGAGTGGCAATTGATATCGATGATTCTGGCTTAGTGTTCATTACAGGAACCGATGCCGAAGGGGTTGAAAAAGCTGCCACATGGGTTAAGGGGATTGTGCGCGAAGTGGAAGTTGGCGAAGTGTTTCAAGGTAAGGTTGTAAAAATTATGGACTTTGGTGCATTTGTTGAAATTTTGCCAGGAACCGATGGCATGGTGCATATTTCAAAATTTGTAAAAGAGAGGATACAAAGCGTATCTGAAGTTGCAAAAGAAGGGGACACTATTCCTGTTAAGGTTATGTCTGTCGACGAACTAGGCAGAATAAATCTTTCAGCAATTGATGCAGGCTTTAAGCCCGCGCTAAAAAATTCTAAACAATAAATAATTTATCTTTTCATAAAAAGTCCTGCTCAAGCGGGACTTTTTTGTTTATGACCACTCACGCGCCTCTCCACTTTTAAATTTACTAAATAGGGTTTAAAATAAAGTATACAAAAAAATTATGCCAACACAAGCAGAAGAAACACAAGCAAAAGAGTTTTTAAAAAGGGCCGAGATACGAACAATGAAAAAGGACTTAATGGCCCTAAGGGAAACTGATGCTTTGAAAGAAAGAGACAAAATTATTAAATTAAAAACTTTAGAAGAACAATTAACTGAAAAGCAAAAATCTGACGAGTTGGCAAGCGCCAAAACCATTGCTGAAAAAATTGGCAGGAATGAAGTTCTCACAAAAAATGAGGGTCAAGAAAAAATAGCTGAGAAAGATTTAAAAAACTATGCAACAGAAGAAGAAAAACAACAAATATTTTTGTTGGAATCTCAACGTCTTGGGTTTGAACAACAAATTGATGACATTGATAAAACAAAAGATCCTGCTTTAAAATTAGATAAAAATAGATTATTATTGCAAAAGCGCGAACAGCAAGAAAAATTAAATGTAATTTTAGCTGAAGAAAAAAAGTTTGAAGATGAGCAGAAGTTTATTGTTGAAAAAGAAAAAGCTACCACCATTGATACAGAAAGAAAAAGCTTAGAGCAATCGCGCTGGGACTTAGAAGAAAAAATTAAAGACGTGGAAAAAAGAAGGTGGGCAGTGGAAACTGAGATAAAAAATAATGACGACAAGGTGGCAGTCATAGACAAATCTTCCGAACAATTTGTTATTGATAAGAATAGGCTACGTGATAAGATTTTGGGGGCTGATAAATCATTAAGAGATATTTATTCTGTGATAATGGCAAGAGAAGAAGAAAAAAGAAAGGGGCTGGCAGCTGAACAAATAGCTAAAAGAGAAGCTTTGGAAAAAATACGTGCAAATGAGAATGAAAAAGCTCAAAGACAACAATGGCACGGCTCAGCGACAACAACACCAAAAATACCACTTGCAATTCCCGTACCTGTACCCACAAGGAAAAAAATAGCAAAATCTTTTGAGAATGAAGAAGAAGCAAGAAAAAAGTTTTTGAAAGATGTAGAACAAGGCGTTGCAACTGGTAGCCAGCAACAACAAAGCAATATTAAATAATAAAAAATTCAATGGAAAAAGAACTACTAGAAAAATTAAAAAATATTTTGGAAGAGCAAAAAAAATCTTTGCAAACTGAATTAGAAAGTTTTGCTATAAAAGATCCAAATTTAAAACACAACTGGGACGCAAGGTTCCCAAATAGGGAAGATGGTGACAAAGAGGAAGAAGCTGATGAAGTTCAAGAATATAATAACAAATTATCTTTAGAATATAGTTTGGAATCAAAATTAAAAGATGTGAACAACGCGTTAGATAAAATTGCCGAAGGAACTTATGGATTTTGTGAAGGTTGCGGTAAAAAAATAGACGATGAAAGATTATTAGCTTGCCCAGAAGCAAAAACTTGTTTGAAATGCAATGAAAGATAAAATTGTTTTCTAACAAAAAAAGCCTCAACGTAATGTTGAGGCTTTTGTATTTATTAATAATTTATTTTTGTTCCAACTCTATACCTTGATAGGGGATTTGTAGCTCCAACAACCTGGAAGTGAACGTGACATCCCGTTGCATGACCAGTTCTACCCATTAAACCTATTTGTTGGCCAACGCTAACTTTATCTCCTGGTTGTACTCCAACAAATTCAAAGTGACCATAATAAGTAACTGTGCCATTTGGATGCAAAATAGTAACATAGTTTCCCATACCCAAATTCCATGAATTGTTAAATACTGCTCTTTGTACTGTACCAGAAGCTGCTGCATAAACTGGTGTTCCACATTTATTAGCCAAATCAATAGCATTAAAATAATGCAAACCTTGGGTAATTATTCCTTGCGCTGGAATAATAAAATAATTATTAGGTAAAGGAGTTTGTTTTTTTGTTGTTGGATTGGTGATGGGGTTGGTGATTGGGTTTTTGGCAGGGGCTGCAACTTTTGGCATTACTCCACCTGGTATTATTAAAATATCTCCAACATAAATATCGTCTTGGTTGGCCAAATCATTAAAAGAAATTATGTCTTCTGCATTTGCATTATATTTAGAAGCAATAGCTGCCATTGTGTCTCCAGACTGCACAACATGTAAAACCCCATCTACTGGTAAAATAGTTAAACTTTCACCAACTTTAATTTTTGAAGAAGTAGATAAATCATTTGCCCAAAGTATAGTATTAACAGAAATGTTGTAGGAATCTGCAATAGATTGAAATGTATCGCCAGGTTGTACGGTGTAGTCAGTAACGTCTTTATTGTTTTGATTGCTTGCACCAAATACATCTCCCAAAACTTTTCCCGAAACTACACAGGGCGTCGACATTGCACAAAGTGTATTATCTTGCATTATTTTTAAATCTGGTGTTTCTAACGGGCCAGCATCTGACTGGCTAGAAAATAAACTACTGGCATCTAGAGCTCCTACTTTACTAAAAAAAGAATTTAAAGACACTGTGCGTTCTTGACCAAAAACATTAGAACCGTCACAAGACAAATATATTCCGCCAAACAACACAACTGAAATCACGCCGAAAAAAAATAAAGGATTTTTAAATAATCCCCCAAAATCAGCCCTCTTGTTGCTATGCTTTGCAGAGAGCCAAACCCTTTTTATCTTTATTAAAATTGTGTTAATTATCTTTAACAACTTAATTCAAACTTACCATATTCAAGGCATTAGGTCAACCAGTTATGCACAGTTATTTTTTTGCTTGTGCTGAGTTTATCGAAGTATAAAAAAATGGCGCTCGCACAGTTTCCGAAGAAACCGTTTGAGCGCATAATCATAAAATCAATTTCCAACCATGATTGGTGGCAGGCTTGGATTGACGGGGGGCGTTGTTGGCGTAGCAGGGGTTGGAGTGTTAGGATTGGGATCCTTGAACCCAGTTCCGCTGTAAACAACTTTTTGTGCCCAGTTTTTGCCGTAGTCATACGACATATAAACCGCGCCACCTGAAACAGTAGCCGCCTGAATTTGGCCGTCATAAGAAACCTTAACTGACGACCAACTGCGACTGCTATCTGCTGTTTTCCAGCTATATCCGCCGTCATCACTGGTGTACAAATAACCACCGGCAACTGTTGCCGTGATGTATCTGCCATCAGACGAAGTGGCCACTCCAGACCAATCCCTAACCCCCTCATTAATCTGGGGCGTCCAAGTTTGGCACGAGTCCCTAGAGATATACAAATATCCGCCTGTGGCCGAGGCCACGGCAGTATTACCTGCCAACTCTACAGCTGACCAATTCCGGACATTGTCCGTTGCCGTTGAAGTCCACGTTCTGCCATAGTCAGCAGAGGTGTAAATATACCCGCCCGAAACCGTTGCTGCAATAAGATTGCTAGATGCAGAAACTGCCGACCAGTTGTTGGCACCACCAATGGGGTTCCATGTTGAACCAAGGTCGGCAGAAGCATAAATGTAACCTCCAGCAGCGGTTGCAACCAAGTAATTACTCGCCTCACAAATGGCCGACCAGTTCTGAACACTGGCAGTAGGACTCCACGTTGCACCACCATCTTTTGAATCATAAATGTATCCTCCATTAACCGTGGCAAACTGACGTGGTACTCCTTGACCAAGCATGGTCACAGCTGACCAATTTCCCGTAACTCCCGCAGGATTCCACGTTACGCCATAATCGGCAGAGGAAGATATACGACCAGCCTTGTCTACGGCTGTTAGGTATTGGCCATCGTCTGATAGTGAAATGGCCGACCAATAACTGGTGTTTGTACCACCTCCGCCATAGCCCCCACCTCCGCCCCAACCTGGGTTGGAATTGTTATTCCCGGGGTCACTAGGACTACCGTAATAACCTCCACCGTTGGGATAACCCGAGTTGTCTCTATTGCCGTAGCCGTAGCCGTAGCCACCGCCGCCAATTAACATTGCGCCCAAGCCATAGACTCCCGCGTTGGGAGCCTGACCGTTAGAGGACAAGCTGAGACTTGGGGTTGAGACATTGTTGCGCGACGTAGAATTTTTTGCCAAATAATTATTGGCCGATGAATCGGCTTTCTTGACAATGGTTCCGCCAGAAGCAACGCTGTTAACACCGCTAGCAAATGGCAGTGGATTTGTTGTCCTGTTGCCCTTATTGAATTTGGGCGTGAAAAGACTTGTGTGGAAGTTTGGTTTAACCGACACACGAGATTGCGTTGGCTCCGAAGGGGAGCTACACAGTTTGAGAAAGCTTGCTGACAGCAAGCACAGCGTGACAACAAAGGCCTTTTTCAGACCAATTTTCTTAGTGATGGTCGCGGCTACCGCGACGAATGGTGCGATGTTCATGATGCGTCCTTCCTTGTGGTTATTGTATTGTTTGGTTGTTGGAAATATGAAATTTTCAATGCTAGAAACATTTGACAAAATATTATTAATGTCCCTAACGCTAGTTTACATTTATAATGCTATAACAACGGGGGTTTTGTCAAGCTTTTTTATCTTAATTCTGTTGTGCTATAATAATTTAATGAATTTAACTTCTCCAACAATAATAAAAGAACTTCTTGCAAAATATGAAACCTACGCGTCAAAAGGACTTGGGCAAAATTTTTTAATAGACAAAAATGTTTTAAGAAAAATTGTTTTGGCAGGGGACATAGCACCAACAGACATAATATTGGAAGTTGGCCCTGGGCTTGGAGTACTAACACAAGAATTGGCACCTTTAGCAAAAAAAATTATTGCTGTTGAAAAAAGTGCCAGCATGCAAAATATTTTAAAAGAAACTTTGGCAGATTATAAAAACATAGAAATTATTGATGCCGACATTTTAACCCTAAACCCTGAATCCTATATCCTAAATCCTTACAAGGTAATTGCTAATATTCCATATTATTTAACTTCACCATTAATTAGAAAATTTTTAGAAATAGAAACACCTCCACAAGAAATAGTTTTAATGATTCAAAAAGAGGTGGCACAAAGAATTTGTGCGCCAGTTGGCAAAATGAGCTTACTGGCAGTTTCTGTACAATTTTATGCAGATGTAAAAATTGTAAGCTATGTTTCAAAAAATTGTTTTTGGCCTGCACCAAAAATTGATTCAGCAATTATAAAAATAATTCCTCACAAACCCTTCGACTCCGCTCAGGGCAAAAAACAAATCTCGCATGATTTGTTTTTTGAAATTGTAAAAGCAGGATTTTCACAACCACGCAAACAACTTGGCGGAAATTTTTCTAAATTCTTTCCGCCCAAGGCGGACCAGCCTGGGGCTGAAAAACTAAAAAAAGAGGGGATAGAGTCTTGGCTTTTAAAAAATAATATTAAACCCACTCAACGCGCCCAAACTTTATCAATCCAAGACTGGATCAATTTAACGCAAACTTTTTACATATAAAGTGTCCGACCGCTCACTTTATATAAATACGGTAATGAAAAAAGTTAAAAAAATAAAAGTTAATTTCCCAACTAAAATTGTATTGGATTATTTGAAAGAAACATCTAAAGATTTATTAAATTTAAGTTTTGATATACTTTTTGACCAAGATAAATTAATATCGCAAATAGGTTTCAAAGTAAACTATCCTTCTGTATCGTCTATGATTTGTAGGTGGGCGGATAATTTAGATAAAAATACTTCTTTTAAAAAACTAAATGGGAAAGTCTATTTAACAGAAAAGGGGCGAATAAAAATTATCAAAAATGTAATTAAAGAAAAAAGTGCTAGCGAAAAATGGGACGGGGAGTGGCGAGCGATATGCTTCGACATACCAGAGCTTAATAAAAAAGAAAGAAGATTTTTAAGAACAGAATTAAAATGGATGAAATTCAAGGAACTGCAACACAGTGTTTGGATTACCCCTTTTAACATAGAAAAAGAACTGCTGACTTTGTTGAAACTTTGGAAGACAGATTTTAAGGGGGATATAAGATTCTTAAAAATTAAAACTATCACCGATGATAAAGATATTAAAAAATATTTTAAGTTGTAGTTTTATATAAAGTGTCCGACCGCTCACTTTATATAATTGCTCAGTACCCATTGTTGTCTGGGCAATCTAGCTACCTTAAAATTTTTAGATGGAGTGTGCGATTAAGCCCAGCACAAATATGTGAAGGGGATAGAATGTATAAAATATATATTTAGAATAATAACCCCTTTGGCCATTATAATATTTAAGTAAACACAGCGGTATTAAATATCCAAACTGAATTGCAAACCATATAATTGGCAAAGCTATATTTATAGAAGAATATGCAAATTTCATTTGACCTATAAAAAGTACAAGCAATATAAGTTGGATAAAAAACAATTTATAAAAATCCTTTTTTATATCAAACAAGTAAAAAGAGAAAATTAGTAAAATACCAAAAAAACCAAAACCAAGACCTATATAATTACAAAAAATAGCAACCATAAAAACTACGGCAAGGGCATCTTTTTTGTTAGCTATGTGGTCATATAAATATAAGGCTAGCAACCCAAAAAATAAGTCTGCAAAAATATTTAGCTTTTCTATGCGTGGATTAAAAGTATATTGATAAATTGGCTGGGAAATAACAAAAAAAATAAAAATACGAAATAAATATTTTTTGATATTTTTTGTATGACGATACCCCTCTACTGCCAAAAATGCAAATATTGGGAATGCTAACCTGCCAGCTATTCTTAAAATAATTAATTTTGGAAAAAAAAGATAGCAAACATGGTCAGCCAACATTGATAAACAAGCTATAACCTTTAAATGAAAAGAGTTTATGTTCATTTAATTATGTTAAACTAAAAAAGAAAAAAAAGCACCCCACCCATAAAATGAAAAAACATTTTATGTGGATAACTTGACTACCTTAAAAATTTTAGATGGTGTAAAATAGAACAATTATAGAAAATTAACTGAAAATTATGCAAAAATTTTTCTCTTTTTTAAAACAAAATAAAATATTGTTTTTTGTGCTATTGGGATTATTTGTGTGGACAGGGTTACTATGCGTCCCAAGCTACGCAAAAGGGTTTGCAGGGTCTCCTCCTAGCTCCGCAGACACTCTGATGAATTCTGTACCAGCAGTGCCATCAGACCTTGCAGAAGACCTAACTTTAGATTGGAAAGAAGTTCTTAATCCATTAAACCTTATGGCTGCTGCGGGAATGGCTGTTGTAGATGGGTCTTATAGAATTTCACAATATTGTGCTTATGCCCTTGATTACACACTTAAAAATATTTTACGTGCACCAATCACCACAAAAGATGCTGGATTTTTAGATGCATGGGCGCAAATAAGAAATTTGGGCAATATGCTAATTGTATTGGGGTTTGTTGTTGTAGGTATTGCAACAGCGCTAAGAATTCAAACCTATGCTGCAACAAAACTTTTGTGGCCATTAATCTTGGTGGCTATTTTAGTTAATTTTTCGGGATTATTTTGTGGGTTAATAATTGATGCATCAAACTTAGTAACCACAGGGCTGATGCAAACTAAGTTAGATACAAATGTTAACCAAAGCCAAGCTCCCGTGCAAATTGGTGGGGCTACTCACAAAGGCACGCTAGATACAATTTCTACAACACTAGTAAAAGAAATTAAATACACTTCTGTAAAAATCCTTAATCATGATTTATTTGATAAAGGGTTAGCAATGTTTTTTGTGGGATGCTGTTTATTTGGATTTGTATATTTAGGAATGGCTTTTACTTTCCTTTATTTAACAGTTTTACTTATAGCTAGATATGTTGTGCTAATAATGTTATTTATACTTTCACCGTTAGCTTTTACTTTTTGGGTTTTTCCTGCCTCTCAACATTTATGGAAAGAATGGTGGAATCATTTTGTAAAATGGTCATTTGTGGGAGTGTTTGGAGCATTTGTCCTTTTCCTCACAAATATAATATTGAGCCAACAAGCCCTTTTAAAAAGTGGAGCAACAAACATGACAGATTTTGCTCAAATGGGTCCGCTGTTTATTCAAATTATTATTGTTTTAGGATTTATGGCCATTGGATTTAAAATGACAGCTAAGAGTTCGGGCATTGCGTCTATGGCCACTGGCGCTGTTTTGGGACTAGCAACTGGCGGAGCAGCTTTAGCAGCTGGATCAGTTGGAAAAGGAGCTAGCTTCTTATCAAATAAAACAGGGTTATCAAGGGTTGGCAGTAGAATAGGCAATAGCACTGGTAGGCTTGCAGAAAGATTTGGTCTCCGTCAAGAAGGAACTACCGCAGCCGCAGCAGCCAAACAAATGAAGTCCAAACAAGATTCTATTGGTAATTTAGACCTTGATAGGCAAGCTACATTGGCTGGAGGAAGTGCAATGAGTCATAATGCAGCTCAAGACAAAGTTGCAGCCATACAAAATTTAGCCAAAACTGGAAATATGCATAGGCTTGGTACTATAGATCAACAAAGAAATGCACTTTCCTATGCCCAAAGCTATATGAGAAGCAGGGGCGTAGACACGTCTGGATTTATGAGTGATGCAGAAAAATCAGATCCTAGGTTAAGAGCAGCCAACAATGTAAGAATTGAAAATGAAATGAGAGATAACTTGCCTGCAATTCCTGCCAATGTTACTGGCGCCGCCAGAACAGTGGCAATAGAACAAAGGAGAAGCGCTGCTCAACACAATATCATAGCCCAAGGATTTGCTGATGCCAAAACCCCTGATATAAGAGGTTTCCATCCAAATGTATTACGATCAGACGAGTTTATAGAGAACACAAGCGCCAATAAAATTGAAAGGGCAGCAGCAGGAATGTCCACATCACAAGTTAATGCCCTTAGAGATCATTTAGCTGCTAATAGCCACTTAAACAATCTAATAACCAATAACCCGGGGAACCAAGAATTAGCGCAAACACACGCGACCATCGCGGGATTATAATTTAATTTAAACTTACATGGAAAACACAAATCAAAGAATAATTTTTGAGGTGCCAGAAGATACAACTTCAGCAAAAATAATTTATGATATTTTAAAAGAAAACAACATTACAGAAAAAACTGCTCAAGATCTTTTCAATAAAGCAGCCGTTATTATTAAGGCCACAAAAGATGTTTTTGACAAAAAAATAACAGAAGATAAAATGTCTGAACTTTTGCAAAATGAGTTAAAAATTTCTAAAGATGTGGCTGGCGCTATAATAAAAGAAATAAAAGAAAAATTATTGCCTTTGGCAAAAAAAGTAAATATTCCAAGCGACAAGGTGGAAACAAACACGCCAAGTTTTTTTAATGCAGATGAAACAAAAATAGAGCTTCCACCAGAAATTGAAAAAAATATTGCAGAACGTCCATCTGTTACAGAATCAGAAAATAGTGTTATTAATACTGTTGTAAAAAAAACTCCAAGAATTAAAAAAATTCCACCAACAGTTTCTGTGCCACCAACAACGCAACCAAGCAAACCAGATAATTATCGTGAACCAATAGAATAAAAAAATACTTGTGCTGATTTTATCAAAGTATAAAAAAATAGGGAAGCGTGATTGCTTCCCTTTTTTGATGCTCTGTCTTTATTAAAGACAGCTTCTGGCTTTCATCTAGCCCTTTGATTTTTTTGTTGATTGTTTTGAGAGGTTTCCCTGTTCTGCGGAAGTTGTGCTCCCGCAGAACAGGATTGGCACCCGATTAGTCGTAGCGATTTATCGGGCGGTCTGGCTCGGGTTCGGGGTCGGGCGTTGGCGGCAGTCCATCGTCGTCGTCGTCATCTGGTGGCAAGGTCACGCGCGGGTTGCGCGGATTTTGCTGGTTGGCGTTGCGTGGGGGCCTTGGCCCGCCACGTCCCGCACCAGCAAATACACCTGCTCCACCACCACCAAGCGACAACACACTGATACCATCGGGGAGCGGGCCACCACCGCTTGATATGTCGGTTTCAACCCGAGAGAAGTTACTTGCCAAAGCTTTGGTCCGCAGGTCTTCCAACGCTCTTTCTTTGCGTTGGTATTCACCGCTGGTTTTCAGCTCGGCAACAACTTCTTCCTCGGGTTTACCGCCAGAGTGGGCAACGTGTCGAGCAACCCATTTTTCCATCATCAAGTCAATGGGGTCACCAATACGGGCGGCCTCACCTTGAGCAATGAGTTCTTGCTGGCTTCGGGCTTTTTTGGCCGCCTGATAGGCGGGGTCCAATTCGACGGATTTGACAACAATAGAATTTGGAACAATTTCCAAACCCCAGTCATCTCGTGCTTCGTCAAAAGACCCCGTGAGTTTCAATTTCTTGAGCTCCTTCCACATGGCAACACCATTACCCTTGGCCGACTGGACGTGGTTGACATCCCCGCTGAATACCCATGCGCGCAAGGCGCCATCTTGGCGGTCTTCCACCGCTTCCCTGACGACATTACGGGGAGAGACAAATAGGAATTTCCGAGGGTTGATGACCCTCATTTTGGAAGTGAATTTTACATCCACCCCAACACTCCCTGGTTGTTCTCCTGGGACAGCAGGTGGCTCGGTGGTTTCAGCCTCAGAGGTAAAGGGGTTTGACGCCACATCACCTAAGCGGATATAAACACCTTCTCCAAATCCGTCTATCTCATTATAATCAAGGTATTTAGCCGGCTTTACAAATGGCCAGAAGTAGACAATCCAACCGCCGAAGCGGAGGATGTGGAAACAACTGCCATAACTGTTAGGGCCAGGGCCAGCAACAATGTCGCCGTCAGCGTTGAAATGATGCTCAGCAAACTCCATTGCACAAAGCACAAACCTGCCACGGCTTTTAAATATTACCGCATACCCCTCTTGAACTGTCAGAAATCTGACAATAAAGAATGGGGATGCAATAACACATAGGCCGATAAACCAAATCAAAATATACAATAAGAACATGGTTGACTCTCGCTTTCTTTTAGTTTCTCAAACAATCAAATAAGCACTTCGCACGGGACCGCCCCGCACAGAAACACTATTTGACAAGGTTCTCGAATGCTTTACTATATCATATTAACACAACACTGTCAAGGTGTTGAGAAACCATTGTTGCTCTTGTCTTTTTATACATGTTATAATAGAAGAATTTAAAATTATAGATTAATTTTATGGAACAATATCCTATACCACAATTTATTGAACAAGAAAGTAGAATTGCTTTCTTTATTTCATTTAGACAGTTTTTCTACTTGGTGGGGGCGGGGGTTCTTTGCTTTTTTCTATATTTTACTTTGCCTCGCATTATTTTTTATATCGCTTCGGCAGTTATTGCTGTTGCCTCGGTAATTCTTGCATTTGGAACAATAAATGGCACGCCCATTTTGAATGTAATTTTAGGGTCAATTGGTTTTTCATTTGGTGGTAAAAATTACACTTGGAGTAAAAAAGAATCGCCATATCCTTTCAAGCCAATTCAACGAACCCAAATTAAAAAAATAGATTCAGGGCCAGTTTTAAAAGCACAAAACAGCCAACTAAAAAGAACAAAAACTTTAATTGATTTAAAAACAAAATAATATGGCAGAATCAGCAACGCAAGCATTTTTAGAAATACAAGATATTAGAGAGGGAGTTTTACTTTTGAAAAATAATTCTATTAGAGGAATTTTGATGACCTCTTCAATAAACTTTGCTTTAAAATCTGAAGAAGAGCAAACAGCAACAATATTTGCTTTTCAAAACTTTTTAAATTCCTTAGACTTTTTTTGCCAAATTGTTATTCAATCAAGAAATATAAATATCACTCCATATTTAGACAGTTTAAAAGATTTGGAAGAAAAACAAACCAACGAATTACTAAAAAAACAAACTTCTTCTTATCGAGAATTTATAAAAGAAATGGTGGTGGGGGACGTGGTTATGACTAAAAGTTTTTACATTGTGGTGCCATATAATTTGATGGAAATCTTTGGAGTAAAGGGCGCTCAGAAAAATTTTGGCATGGTAGCTGGAAGTAGTGCAAACAGCAAACCAATGTCTGATGATGATTTCCAAAGATGTAAATCACAACTATGGCAAAGAATGGAATATATTTCTATGGGACTAAGAAGATGTGGGCTAGAAGCTGTTCCGTTAACAACTCCAGAACTTATAGAGTTGTTTTGGTCTATTCATCATCCTGACCAAGCAGAAATTGGATATTACCCAGAAATATTACCAGAGTTACTTAAGTAATACAAAAAACTATGAAATTTTTAGATAATCTTTTAGGTAAAAAAGAGCAAGACCTTACTGAGCAAATTTTTCAAGAAGAAGCTTTTGATGTAAAAGATATTATTGCTCCGCCATATATTGGGGTTTTGCAAGACCACATAAAATTGGGCGAGCGTTTGGCAAAATCTTTTTTTGTTTTTTCTTATCCCCGTTATTTAAACACTGGATGGTTTTCACCTGTTATAGATTTAAACACTCCAATGGACATTTCATTTTTTATACATCCTGTAAGTTCAGAATTAATTTTAAAAAAATTAAGAAAAAAAGTTACGGAAGTTTCTTCAGAATTGTTGGAAAGGGAAGAGAAGGGCTTGATTAGAGATCCTGCTTTGGAAACCGCTTACAAAGACATTGAAACATTAAGAGATAACTTAATGACTGCTCAAGAAAAAATGTTTCGGCTGGGTTTATATATTACAATTTATGAAACTTCTGAAAAAGAATTACGCGACACTGAGCTTACTTTAAGATCAATTTTTGAATCTAGATTAATTTATATTAAGCCTGCATTGTTTAAACAAAAAGAAGGATTTATTTCTTGCAACCCATATGGAATGGATTTAATTAATGTTCACACTCCAATGGATACGGCCCCACTTTCAACTTGTTTCCCATTTATTTGTTTTGACCTAAGTTCTAATGAAGGAATTTTATATGGCATAAATAGACATAATAATTCTTTAGTTTTATTTGATAGATTTAGTTTGGAAAATGCTAACATGGTTGTTTTTGCTAAAGCTGGTTCTGGAAAGTCTTATGCAATTAAACTAGAAATTTTAAGATATTTAATGCAAGGCGTGGACGTAATTATTATTGACCCAGAAAATGAATATGAAGTTTTGGCTGATTCTGTTGGCGGTTCATTTTTAAAAATTTCTTTAACTTCTGCAAATCACTTAAACCCTTTTGATTTACCCGTGCCTGGGCCAGATGATAATCCTCAAGATATTTTAAGATCTAATGTTATCAACTTGGTTGGACTTTTGCGAATTATGTTGGGCGGGCTAACGCCAGAAGAAGACAGTATTTTAGATGAAGCTTTAACACAAACATATGCTGTGCGTGATATTACTGCTGAATCAGATCCAAAAACCTGGGCAAACAATACTCCGCTCATGTCTGACTTCCAAGAAATTTTAGAAAGTATGACTGGTACAGAATCTTTGGTAAAACGTATTGGTAAATTTACTAAAGGAACTTTTGCTGATTTCTTTAACCAACAATCTAATATTTCTTTAGACAAAAACTTTGTTGTTTTTGGAATAAGAGACATGGAAGAATCTTTAAGGCCAATTGCTTTATACATTGTTATGAGATATATTTGGAACATTGTAAGATCAAAATTGAAAAAAAGAATTTTAGTTATTGATGAAGCTTGGTGGCTTATGCAATCAGCTGACGGAGCATCATTTCTTTTTGGTCTTGTAAAAAGAGGAAGAAAATATTGGCTGGGAGTTACAACAATTACTCAGGATGTGTCTGACTTTATGAAGTCTGATTATGGCAAGGCAATTATTACAAACTCTTCATTACAACTTTTAATGAAACAATCTACTGCTGACATTGATACTGTGCAAAAAGTTTTTAATTTAACAGAACAGGAAAAATATTTATTGTTGGGAGCATCAATTGGAGAAGGATTATTTTTCGCAGGTAAAAAACATGTGTTTCTTTCTGTTGTTGCCAGCCAAACAGAAAACCAAATAATCACAACTAACCCACAAGAAGTTTTAGCAAATAGGGAAGCGAAGAAAAATCTGGAATCATCAAAAAATTAAATTTTAAAAATACAATACGTGGCAAATTTTCTTAAAAATTTTTTTTCTTTTTGTTGCTTATGCAGTGTTTTTTTGTTAAAAGCAGAATTGGTTTTTGCACTAGAAGTTAAGTACCCAGATATTTTAGGGAAGTCTTTAGATGACAGCTCCACATTAGGAAATTTTGTTTGCTATTTATTTAATGCAGGAGTTTCTTTGGCAATCACAATTGCTGTTTGTACAATAGTCTATGGAGCAATTTATTATATAATTTCTTATGGGCGGGGGAGTTTTACTAGTGAAGCCAAGGACTGGATAAAGTCAGGGATTTTGGGAATGCTGATAATTGTATGCGCTTCTCTAATTCTTTACACCATAAACCCAGATGTAAAAACTTGTAAAATTTCTTTATTGGCCAATGCCACTCTTCCAAATATTTTTGGCACTATTCCTGCATCATCAACACCCGTGTCTGCTGCTACTTATAATGAAATTCCTGTTGGAACTTTAGTTGAAAATCTTTTAACAAGAACCTCTATTTTTGCTTCTTATGATAAATATGGAGATATTGTTATGCCAGATCCCAGCCAATCAACAGGGGGTAATAGCCAGCCTAGTAATCCCTATGTAAATGAAGACCGAGTAACAGGCTTGAGACAAATGATAGAAGGAGCGCAAAGAAAAGCCCGCGTAGCTGCTGAGTTGTCAGATGAAATAACCAAGTTAATGAACACCTGCTCTTGCAGAATAAAAGATGCAAACGGAAAAGATACTGGCAAAAGTAAGTGTGACCCAACCTGCGACCCTGCCAATGGGGGATGCCCAGTAAAAGGCTCTTGTCCTGGCGGTTCTTGTGATGCCAAGGGTGCTTGTTTTGGTGGATCATGCAAGCCGTCATATTCTTCGCCCGATTGTTGCCCTACGGGTGTCAAAGAAAAAATTGAGCATGGTCCCATATATGTACATATTGATGTTAACAAAGACCCAGATAACAATACACAAGTTACCTGTGATGTTCCATGTACAGAAGATTCTGACTGCCAGTCGGCAGGATCAAAAGAATTGAATAGAACTAATACCAAAGAAACAATGGGGCCATCTTGCGACCCCGATACCCATACCTGCGGGGTAAAATATAAAGGACTAGATGAGTTTAGGTGCCCGCTATCTTCTCAAGACAAAAAAATGCAAAAGTGTGAAGACATAATGCCCATAATTTCTACAGCAGCCACAAGTGCGGGCAATATTGGTGTTGTGCAAATATATCCTGATAAATGGTATAAGTTAACTTTGTGGCAACAATTAAAATGGTTTCAAGAATATATTTTAGCCTGGTCAGACACTTTTGGTTTGCATGCAGATATACAAAATTTACAATCTGCAAGACAAAAAATAAGCCAATGTCATCGCTTAGTAGCTGCCACAGACATGTTAAAAAGTAATGAGGTTTTAAGTCTACAAAAACAAGTTATAATTAAAAGCCCAACCCAACTTGTTGATTTTTCAAGTGGAAAAACAATAAATTCTTCACAATATTGTACGGGCTTTAATTATGACAAGTCTGATTGTTTAGGAAATTGTAACAAACAATGCCCAGATTCTGGCGCTACAAGTGCTTATGCAGAATGCAAAGATGCCTCTTGTTTAACAAATGCTTTCAAAACAAAAAAGTGCAATGACGGGACTGATTTTAACAGTTGTTTAAAAACCTGCCAAGATGATTGCGCGAAAGATTGTGTATCACACTATCCGGGTTGCTCTCCAGAAAGAAGCGCTTGCGAACAACAATGTGAAAGTAGTGGTCAATGTGCCATAGATAATGCTGACAAATGCTTATTTGCTTCTGTTGGGGGAGTCACAGCTTGTGCAAAAAATAATGCCGACGATTCTTCTGCTTTTAACGCTTGTATTTATAAAAGTAACACTTGTATAAATGGCTCCAAACAACATTCTGGTTATCCAGATTGTATAAGCAATTTTAATGATTTAGATAAAAAATGCTCAACACTTAAAGACTTAACCAGTTGCATAGCCGAGAAACAAAATGGTGTCTGTATGTGGCTTGGAGATTCTTGCGGAGGATTTTCTAAATCTGTAAAAACTACTGATCCTCTTTATTGTTCGAATCTTACAGGAAAAAACACTTGTGAAGGGGCAGGATGTATTTGGTCACCTGCGCATTGCCTTGTAGGAAACTTATTTCCAGATAGCCAAGTATATTCTGCTACATATCTTTATGAAAACCCCAATAATCAAAAGTGCCCAATAGGTCAAACCAAAAATCCTCAAACAAATGTCAACGGCCTTGTATCTTCTTTGTGTGTAAATATATATCCAGAAACCGCTAAATGTCCAGCCAGTGCATCTTCTGGATGCCCAACTTGTCCATGCGGTAAAATAGATGAGCCTTTTGGATTTCTTGTGCCAAATAGAAGCACGGCCGTTGCCTATAAAAAATGCACAAACAGTGGCCAATGCGCAAAAGATCAAATTTGTATACAAAAGGTGTGCATGAGTAATGGAAAAGAAAATATTCCTTGCAAAACCGACGCTCAATGTTGTAAAACAGGAGAAACTTGCTCAACCACAAAACATGTTTGCGTAACTAACGCAGGTGACGAAGGCTATGTTGTTAAAACTCCAAATATTACTGTTTACCAAATGGTAAGCCCTCAGTGTAACGGATATGCTTATAATGATGACCCCCTAACTTATTATTGTGAAGATAATTGGTGGAATGATTTCTATAAAGAAAAAAGTGATCCATCAACTCCAATAGGAAAAGAAAAAAATTGCAGTAAGAAAGAAGTTATTCCTATTGGTCAAACAATTGATAACTCTTTGGCTTGGACTAAAACAATTTTAAAAGTACCAGAGACAACATCAAAATTAATCCAACCACTACTTGACCAGATGAAAAAAATGGGAAATGCAATAGAAACAGATGAGTCAAAAAATCCCTACCCGCAAGTAGCAAATTATTGTAAGTGCGGAGCACAATTTGAAGATAATACACCCATGTGCACGAGCGGTTGCCAATATCATCAACAACAAGTGATGGTAGATGTAAATACAGCTGATGCCAACGGTAACCCAATAACTATTCAACAATTACAATGGCAATGCAGTTGCGACCTTGACCCATGCAAGGGTAGTCCATGCCAACAAATGGTAGATTACCATTCACAGCTTTGGAATGCTTACATAAAATTTATGAATGATGCCGATAGCCCAGACCATCCAACAGATAACACCTGCAACAAAAAACCTAGCTCAGGGACTACAAAATTTGGATATACTGTTAAGCCAGACTATATAAGTACTTATACCTGGTTTATTGAAGAACCTAGAAGTGATATTTTAAAACAATTAACTTATTCTAGGCAACAAACAGATTATTGCAGTACAAACAGCACAGCCTACGGCCAAAGCCAAGTTAGGTTACTAAACTGTTCTAGGGCTGAAAATGAACTTTTGCCGCCAATTAACCAAGATAAAATACAGCTAAATGGCAAGGCCTACCCAGGAAAATGTTATGGTGAAAAATTAGGTAAAGCAGCAGGGGCAGATTTAACCGATGACTGGATGTGCTGCACACAATGGAGCGACACGCAATCAAAAAATAAAGATCCGTTATATGAATTAAAAAATAATAATCTTTAATATACTTTTGTATGACAAAAAAAATATTGTTTTTTCTATTTTTAACTTTAATTTTTTTAGGAACCGCAAATTTGGTTTTTGCAGTAGAGGTAACAGATGGACCTTGTGCAAACTCAGCTAATTTGGGCGCATGCACAGTAAGCCTTTTTAAGTGGGGGATAGGCATTGCCGCTGTTTTGGCTGCCTTATCTTTTGCCGTAGGAGCAATTACGCTTACAATTTCTGGTGATAATAGTGGATTAGCGGGTAGTGGAAAAGATCGCATGAAGGGTTCTGTTTATGGCTTAGTTTTAGTGGGGGCTTCTTATTTAATTATGAATACTATTAACTTCGCATTAGTAACTCCTGGCTCTAAACCTTTAACTGAAACAGCTTTGCCAACTGTCCCTGTTGCACCTGGCGTATATTTTTATGCAGATGCTGGTTGTGGCAAAGACGCTAGTTATAGTACCGTTGTTAGCGAAGAAAGTATTGGAGCAAACATTAATGGCATTAAGGTTGTTAATGACACAGCCAATGGCGCTAATACTAAATATGGTTATGTTTTACATAAAATAGATGGCCTTGCAAATGGTGGCCCCTGTGGCAAACCAGTGACCAGCTCATCTGGGTGCCAAGGGGTTAATGGCATGCATGGAGCAATAGATGTCTTCCAAATAAACAGTCAAGATTCTTCTACTTCTGGAGATGGCGTAACTTTTTATAGTAGACCCTATGGTTTAGACAGGGGCTCACGAGCTGGATATTATGCTGTGGAATCTGGTTCTATAAATGATCACACCTCTCCGACTGCCGATAGTATGACTTTTAAATGGGATGGGGTAGATGCTTCACAACAAGAACAAAATGACTGCTCAACATTTAAAAAGTGTCCTGGTTCAATAGACTTAAAGGGTGATTATTTGGTGGCTGTTTATTCTAACAAATCAACATCTGGAGGCTCTGGGGGTTCTGGAGATTATTGCCAAACATTCACAGATAATGTTAACGACTTAGATGCAGAACCAGTAGTGGGCTCAGGAAGTAGAGACATACAAAATATTTATATAATACCAACTGGCGGTGCTGCAAGATAATACATGGATAAAAAATTAACAAATTTAATTAAAACATTCTTCGGTTTTTTAATTGTTAATTTTTTTTATTTGCCAATAAGCAAGGCTTTTGCAGACACTCCTCTAGAAATACAATATCCTACTGATTTTAAAACAATAACTGGACAAACAGTCTCAGCTGTTACAGACCTGCCCAGTTATATGAAGTATATGTTTAGCGCAGGAATGACAATTGGATTTTCTATTGTTATAATTTCTCTAACTATTGGAGGCATATTATATTTTTTAGCACCCATAAGCGCTGATGCAAAAAAAGAGGCAAAAGACAGGATAGCAGGGGCAATTTCGGGATTACTTATTTTGGTTTTAACATATTTGATTATAACAACCATAAATCCTCAGTTAAACATATTTAGTAGCACCAAACTTCAAGAAACGCCCCTGCCTACCGTGCAAGTCCAAAAAGACCCCGGGGTTTATTTCTATAAAGAATCGGGTTGCCCTGAAAATGGAGAAACTGCACGCAAGTCCAATATTGTAGACCTAGCAGACCTCAAAAAAAAGTTAAAATCTATTAATATTGTTCAAGACACTACTGGCAATCATTCTTATATATCAATTTTATATGAAAATCCAAATCTATGGGGATCATGCCAATATGTTGACCCCAACAAAGGATGCCAAACCGTAGACCCATTTGCGTCATCAGCCTCTATCCACGAATATGATTCTAGCTCTAGCGCAAACGGAGGAGTATATTTTTTCCATAAATCTTGTGTTAGCACTGACATAAGCAATTCCAATGATATAGATAAACTAATAGAACAATGTAAAAAAGATGGATATTATATGGCATCCAAGGGTGTTTACCAATTAAAAGATTTGAAATTTCAGCAAGTCCCAGATGAGGAAAAGGAGTGCGAAAAATATGATAAAAACTCTACTTGCACCAGCAAAAAGGATCCAACATTGGCTGGAGATAATATTTCTTCCGTAATAATAAAGGGTAATTATATGGTTTTGTTTTTTTATTTTGGGCCAAACAATGAATCACAAGGTAAGTGGGCTTCTTGCCAAGAGTTTCCTAATATATATGACGTGAATAACGCGGGCCCCAGACAAATGAAATGGGAAATTGTTAGAAATACCAAGGGATTATTTCCCAATTATATTTCAATTATTCCCATAAAGGGTCCTACACCAACAGCACCTGCTTCGAGCTTAATACCAATAATACCATAATAAAAAAACCGTCCTTTTATTGAGGGGCGGTTTTTTAATGTTTATTATTTATTTTGGTTTTATAACAATATGTCTTTCTACATTATCTCCACTGCTTTCCGTTACAACATCTGTCCTCTGAGATAATTCTGCATGAATGATTCTTCTCTCATAAGAAGACATCGGCAAAAGAGATTTTTCTTGCCCTGTAGATGATACATAATCAGCGGAATCTTTAGCTAAATATTTTAAATATTCTATTTTATTTTTTTTATAATCATTAATATCTAGATTAACATATAAATTATTTTTTAACTTTTTGGTTAAAACAGCCCTTAAAATACGTTGAATTTCAAAAAGTGTCTGACCTTGTTGCCCAATAATAATTTGCGGTTCCTCTATTTTAACATCCAAATCAACAACATCTAAGCTTTCATTTATCCCTTCTTTTGAATTTCTTTCCATCAACGATATGCTCGCTTGAACATCCAAAACAACTATGGTCATTTTTTTAAAGAATTCCCGTGTCCATTCCTTGATTTGATTTATTTGATCTTGATCTATCATATTTTTGGTGTTTCCAATTTTTTCTGTTTAAAAATATAATATTGTTGAATTATAGAAAATAGCCCACTAGCCACCCAATACAATCCTAAGGCAGATGGTAAATTTATAAGAATTATCACCGTGAATATTGGAAAAAAATAGACCATTTGCTTTTGCATCATTTGAGAAATGTCCGGAGTCTTATCTTTTATATTGGCGCTATCAACTGGAGGCAATAACATTTTTGTCTGGAAATATTGGGTTAACCCAGCTAAAATAGCAAATATTATATTTGGTTTTGATAAATTTATTATGTGCAAAAATAATGGATTTATTTGCCCTGGATTGGTTATAAAACTATATAGAACAGATAATTTAGACTGATTAAGTCCGTCCCAAAAAACTCTATAAAGCGCTATTAATATTGGCACCTGAATTAGCGCCAGAAATAATCCCGAGAAAGGATTTATTTTTTCTATTTTATATAGAGCAAAAATTTCTTTAGCTTGTTTTTCTTTGTCGTCTTTATATTTTTTCTGTAATTCTAATATTTTTGGTTGTAATTTTTGAAGACTTCTTTGCGATTTAACAGCTTTCACAGAAGTGGGGAAGAGGATAACTCTAATAATTATTGTTAAAATTATTATAGCTATTCCAAAATCATGTCCTGGCACAGAATTATACAACCACACAAGAGAATTGAATAGTGGCTGATATAATATTACATAAAAAAAATTTGCTATAGATTGAAACATTTTATGTTTTGTTTTTTAAAATTAATCCCGATCTTTCTATGGCACCACCTACTAAATCTTTTATTTCAGAAAATTCCTTTTTCTCTATGCCAGGTAGAGCGATTACAATTAAGTCTATTCCTGTTTTCATTTTTTCTGATTCAACTTTCATTAACTCAGCTAACCTTCTCCTAACCTTATTACGCACAACCGCTCTTTTGGAAACCTTTTGGCTAACAACGAATCCAAACCTGTTAATATCTAGTTTATTTTTTGATATTTTAAAAATAAAAAAATTAGTTCTTGTGGTTTTAGAATTTTTAAAAATTGCCTCAAAGTCCTTTTTTTTCTTGATTCTATTTATTTTGGGCAACATTATAAGCCTAGACAGTTATTTTTGCTCTGCCCTTTCTCCTCCTCCTTTGCATCACTTGTTTGCCGGTTTTTGTTTTTTGCCTTCTCAAAAAGCCGTGAGTGTTTGCCCTTTTTTTCTTTTTTGGTTGATATGTCTTACTCATTGTATCTTTTTTTAGTTAATATATAATATAGCCAGTATATCTTAAAAAGCTAATTTTTACAAGATTATAAAATATCTATTGTGCGTCTGTATAAGAAAGCCCCAGCACAAGTTATCCACAGCTTAATAACACCTCCTTTTATTTTCCCTATGGTTGACAAAGCCTCAATAAAAAGGAAAAATATAAAATACATAATAATAATATTTTCTATAAGTCGTATAATATGAACAATATAGAACTCTGGCAATCAGTCCTATCACAAATGCAGTTCCACATCTCTAGAGCGAATTTTGCTACTTGGTTTCAAAACACAGAAATTATTTCTAAAGACAATGAAAAAATAATAATTTCTGTCCCAAATGCTTTTTCTAAAGAGTGGTTAAGCAATAAATATAATAAGTTAATTTTAAAGACTCTTCACGATATAGACGACTCTATAAGAGAGTTGGAATTTGTAATAAAACCACAGCCAATCAAAAATACACCAATAAAGAATACATCTGGAATAGAGGAGCAGGAAGAAATCCAATTAAAATTTGAAGAATTTAAAATAAATAAGGAAACCAACCTTAATCCACGATATACATTTAATAGTTTTGTAGTTGGCTCATTTAATGAATTGGCGCATGCAGCGGCACTAGCAGTAGCAGACAACCCTGGTTTTACTTATAACCCTTTATTTATTTATGGTGGTACGGGCTTAGGAAAAACACACTTAATACAAGCTATTGGAAATAAAATAAATGACGAACTAAAAAAGAAAAAAATAAAGTATATTTCTTCTGAAAAATTTGTTTCTAGCATTGTTTCTGCTATTAGAACAAACACAATGGAAACATTTAAGGCTAGTTTGGCGCCTATTGATGTTTTGATTTTAGATGACATACAATTTATTGCTGGAAAAAATAAAAGCCAAGAAGAGTTTTTTCATATTTTTAATTCTTTATATGAAAAAAATAAACAAATAATTCTTTCCTCAGATAGACCGCCTAATGCTATCGCCGAACTTGAAGACAGATTAAGGTCTAGGTTTGAAGGGGGGATGATAGCTGACGTCAGCTTACCAGACTATGAAACAAGATTAGTTATTTTAAAAACAAAATTGCAAGAAAAAAATGCCGACTTGCCAGAAGATGTTTTAGACTATATTGCTGCTAATGTTAAAAAAAATATTCGGGAGCTAGAGGGCGCTTTAAATAAAATTTTAATTCATAATAAAATAAACCCTGGATTAAATCTAGAAATGGTTAAAAAACTACTTAGAGGTTTTGTTTTTTCTCCATTCGATGTAGCAAATTACAAAAAAATAATTGAAACAGTGGCCAAATTTTACAACTTAGAAGAAAAAAATTTATTTGATCCAACAAGAAGAAAGGAAATTGTAAAACCAAGACAAGTTGCTATGTTCTTATTAAGGAAAGAATTAAAATATTCTTTTCCAGCTATTGCTAGAAAGTTTGGCGGGAAAGACCACACAACAGCAATTTACGCTTTTAAAAAGATTGAAGCGGAAAATGAAGAAAACAACAAATTAACAGAAGAATTAAACCTAATAAAACAGAGAATATACAGTGGATAAGTGGTGTTATAAAATAGAACAAAAATTAAACACTAAAAACTTCTTCATATTTTACACATTTCTTTTATTAATTTATCCACACTCTTTTCACAAAAAAATTTAAGACTAAACAAGAAAAATTTAAGACTAAATATTATTTTAAAAAAGCAAAATATTGAATCACTAATAAT
>CAILLM010000006.1 GCA_903835075.1 Candidatus Staskawiczbacteria bacterium
GTAGAAGAATCAACTGCTTGACCGGTGATACTTACTGGTGAGCCGTCATCAGTCACTGCACCGGCATCTGAGTAGTCGGCGCCCACGATAATTGTCATTTCTGCATCACCATTTAAGGTGATAATAGGAGCTGTTGTATCGAGCGTAATGACTGGAGGACGACCGGAACGTTCTGCCAATGCAGGCTTTGCACCAACATAAAAACCGCTAATTATTAAAACAGAGACTGTTAAAAATACGAAACTATTTTTGAAAGATAGTACGATTTTCATTTTTTATTTTTTACCGAGTTAATCAAATTTACTTTTAAGCAAAATGTGACAAAGTAAAAATTTAAACAAGGTATTTTTTATTGCAATTTTAATTCTAATAATATCTGCTTGGAATTTATTATCATACAACAAGACCCCCCTTCTTGTCAAGTACCATGCTATTTTTTTCATATCCCCGTATAACTGCGACTAAGGTGCTTGAATTAAAAACTTGGGTTAATTCTAATTGCAAAGCTTGGGCATATTGGATTTCTGCGGCGCGGATTTTAGCAGAGTTGGGGTATTTTGCAAAAATTGCCAATTCTACATCATCACGAACATAGTTTTTATTAGCATCAATGCCTGCAATAGTGGAATCATTTAATTTTTGGTTGGGCTGAGGTGGCAAATTTTTACCATTAACATCATTTATTGTTATTTTTTTACTTGATATAAAATCAATTTTTTGCTGGGTTTTTTCTGCTTGCTCCTCACGCCAGCAACCATAAATATAGCACGTAAAAAACATAATAATAATGACCGTATAAACTATGCGGATAACGCACCATGCTGTATCAAATTTAGGAAACTTTTTTAAGAATTTTTCCTTGAAAAATAAGATAAAAATTGCAGGAAAAATCATAAACAATATAATAAAAAATCCAATGCCTAATTGGAATGAGTTTTCTGCAAAAAATAGTGCCACAATAAAATATGCAAGAAAAAGTAAAATAAAAATTCTACCCAACCAAATCAGTGATTTAAAAATTTTGTTCATGTAGTGCTGCATTGTTTATTGTAACAATTATTTTATTTTACAATTTTTTGCCAAACAAAATCCATAGCCTCAAACTGTGGATAACTTTTTTACCATTTGCAACCAACGCTATTCTGCTGGGCTTGTTTTTCAGCTGATGCAATTTCTGTTTTATATTTTACGTCTGGCGGGTAAAAGCGTGCTACTGCCAAACCTTCTTGTACTAATTGAACATCCACATTTGTATTGTTTATAAAAATATACCGCAAACATCTGCCATATTGGTCTAAATCGGTTTTGTCTTTTTCCAAAATAACTTGTTTACCTAAAACTAAATTTTCCAAGCGTTTTTTTGCTTGCTCATAACATGGGTAACCTTTTTCATCAGCATCCATGCCCAACAACCTAACGTGATAACCGCCTTCCACAACAACCGTGTCGCCATCAATTACTTTTGTGACAATTGTGTTGTTGCTAGCACCACAGGATATAGTACTTGTCGACGAATTTTTTATTATATCTGGGATAACCTTATTGCTTTCTGCCTCCCCGACTATTCCGTTATTCCGCGGAATATTGGAATAGTTATTCTGTAATCCCAAATAAACACCCACACTAATTATTAGTGCTCCCAAAATTATTGCCAAAAATATGCTTGCCCTGAGCGAAACCGAAGGGTTATTTTCTTTTAACATTATGTTATTTTAATCCTTCGGCAAGCTCAGGACAAGCCCTTCGACTAACTCAGGACAATATATAAAAAAAGAGTCGGGATATTTTCCCGACCTAACGACAATTGAAAAACTTATTGCCTTTGATAGATTGCCAATTGTTGTTCCCACACCTGCAAAAGTAGTCTTTGCATGGGCTCGCGAATGTATTGTTCTTGTTCTTCAAGAGCTGGCCTAAAAGGCGAACAACTGCTTTCAGCAAGAGCAATAACACCAGGATGCCGGCTTTCCATCTCGCCCAAGAGAACTCTCAGCCCCCTGATGCCAGACAAACCAGTAAAGTTTTCCCATCCCAGTATGTACTGACCGCCTTTCGAAACTAACATGCGAGCATAATGTCTGGCGCGGGTATCACACTCAACAACTGCTTTAAATATTCTAAAACGCGCAGATGCCTCCAAAGCAGATTGAGACCTCCCAACCACACTAGGCAGTAGCAGGACTCCCCTGTTTTCATAGCTCACTACCGCTTCTAAGGCAAGACCAAGCACAGGAGATGAAGGGTCACCATTCAAATAGTTAGGAGCTGGCTGAATTTGTCCGCATCTGTCAAAAAGATGTACGATTTTCCCTGACCCGTCTTCGGGACTATAAAAATCGTCTTGCAACAAAGTTTCAAGCAAATCCTGAGTCAATGCGTAACTGGCAAACTGTTTGGAAAGCCAAGGCTCGTCAATCTCGTGAGCATCAAGCTCTAACTTCAAAAAACCAAACGCTTCCCTAATTATGCTCTCTTGGCTTACTAGCTGACTTTCGAGGGTGGCAACTGCCACTTCCAATTCTTCAGGTTTCATATTTAGTATGTGGGTATTTTGGTATTCAAGGAACCGCCTTCATACTAACAATTTTTAAAGATTTGTCAACCCAAACAAAAACCGCCCGCGACAATAATCGGGACGGTTTTTTATTTTTCTATTTTTTAGATTTGGTTAATTGCCGATTATTTTGCATTTTTGACAAAACCTTGGATGTTTCCCTCGGGCGTAGCCCTACGGGCGAGCCAAATACTATTTTTCCACCTTGCTGATCTATAAATACCCTACTGCCTTCTGCAATTTCGTTGGCAACTATTTTTACAGATAATGGATCTAAAATTAAGCGTTGTATAACTCTTTTCAATGGGCGCGCTCCCAAATTTGAGTCAAAACCTTCTTTAACTAATAATTCTTTTGCTTTTTCTGAAATACTTATTTTTATTTCTTTTGTGGCCAAACGTTTTTCAACTTTAGACAACTCTAAATCAACAATTGTTTTGATTTCTTCTTTTTTGAGGTAATTGAATATAACAATTTCATCAATTCTGTTTAAAAATTCTGGCCTAAAAGAATCACGTAAGGTATCAAATATTTTTTCTCGCATATTTTCTCTTTGCACAATTTCTTCTTTATTACTAAAACCAAGTGAAGACATTTTGTTGATGTAGTCGCTTCCCAAGTTTGAAGTCATTATAATAATTGTATTTTTGAATGACACCAATCTGCCCTTAGAGTCAGTCAATCTGCCGTCTTCAAAAATTTGTAACAAAATATTAAACACATCGGGGTGGGCTTTTTCAACTTCATCTAATAACAAAACCGAGTATGGTCTTCTTCGAACTTTTTCAGTTAACTGGCCCGATTCTTCGTAACCAATGTACCCCGGAGGGCTTCCAATTATCTTAGAAATTGTGTGACGTTCCATATATTCAGACATATCAAGGCGAATCATTGCTTTTTCGTCATCAAATAAAAATTCTGCCAATGCTCTGGCTGTTTCGGTTTTTCCCACACCAGTTGGCCCTAAAAACAAGAATGAACCCAATGGTTTATTTTCCTCAGAAATTCCTGCCCTAGCTCTTCTAATAGCTCTTGAAATTGCTGAAATTGCCTCTTGTTGGCCAATAACTCTGCGGTTTAGAGTATCTTCCATTGTTTCCAATTTTTTGGCTTCTTCAGTAATTAAGCGGGTAACTGGAATTCCCGTCCAACGTGAAACAACTCTGGCGACCTCTTCTTCGGTAACTTCTTCTTTTAAGAATCTGTGTTCTTTTTGAATTTTAATTAATTTTTGTTCTGTGGCAGCTAATTCTTTTAATAATTCTGGAATTTTTCCATATTTTATTTCCGCTACTTTTTCTAAATCAGCTTCACGCTGAGCAATTTCGGTTTGATAAGACAAATTATCAACTTTTTCACGAATGTCTTTAATTTTGTTAATTAATTCTTTTTCAGCGCCCCATTTCAAACGTAAAGATTTTGATTTTTCATTTAAGTCAGCCAATTCACGAGAAATTACTTTAAGCCTTCTTTCACTTCCCTTTTCTTTTTTAAGAGCTTGTTTTTCAATTTCCAATTTCATTATTGCCTCATTAAATTTTTCCAATTCTTGGGGGTCAGACTCAATCTCTAACCTTAAAGCACTGGCTGCTTCATCCATTAAGTCAACTGCTTTATCTGGTAAAAATCTATCAGCAATGTAACGCGAGGCCAAGTCCACAGCAGCTTTAATTGCCGAATCTTTAATTTTTACTCCATGGTGAACCTCATATTTTTCTTTAATTCCACGCAACATTGCAGTAGCATCTTCAATGCTTGGTTCTTGGACAAAAATTGGCTGAAACCTTCTTTCTAGCGCTGGATCTTTTTCAATATATTTTTGATACTCTCGTAAAGTTGTCGCTCCAATTGCGCGCAATTCGCCACGCGCCAAAGCTGGCTTTAATAAGTTTGAAGCATCAATTGCTCCCTCAGCAGCTCCTGCCCCCACTAAAGTGTGGAGCTCATCAATAAACAAAATATATTTTCCAGCACTTCGTGAGAGTTCTTTCAATAAAGCCTTTATTCTGGTTTCAAATTCTCCACGATATTTTGTACCAGCAACAAGTGACCCTAAATCTAAAGAAATAACTTCTTTATTTTTCAAAAAATCTGGCACATTTCCCCTGGCAATTCTTTGGGCAAAACCTTCAACAATAGCTGTTTTTCCAACACCTGCCTCTCCAATTAAAACAGGGTTATTTTTTGTTCTTCTAGAAATTATTTGCATTAATCTTCTAACTTCATTGTCTCTACCAACAATTGGATCAATTTTTCCAGCAGCTGCCAGGTTTGTTAAATTTCTAGTATATTTTTCTATTACCTGATATTTTGATTCGGGGTCGGGGTCAGTAATTCTTTCAGTCCCCCTTATTTGTGACAAAACCTTCATTACTGCTTCATAATCAAGTTTTGAATTCTTTAATCCTGCACCATCAATTCCCGATGGACTGCCAACTAAAAAATTAATTTTTTCTAAAATGTCTTTAGCGCCGGACTTTGTGTCTATTAAAGCTAAAAACAAATGTTCTATGGAAATAAATTCATCATTCATTTTTATGGCTTCTTGCCTTGCCCTATCTAAAACTTTTGCCATATCTTGCGTAAGATAAAACTGCCCAAATGCTTGTTGGGCTGCGACTGGTGGAATTCTTAAAATTTGCGCATCAACTTTTTTAAGTAATAAGTCGGCATCAACCCCAAGTTTTTGTAAAATTGTAACTACAATTGACCCTTCTTGTGTTAGCAAAACAGACAATAAATGCAAAGCATCAATTTGTGATTGCCCTTTTTCTTGCGCCAATTGCTGTGCCTGCATTAATGCGTCCTGTGCTTTGTTGGTAAAATTTGCTCCGTTCATAGATTTATAAATTAGTATTTTAAGATGTTTATTAAATAGTATATGATAATCTGCTCGCAACCATCATTAAAAAAATGGATAAAAGGTTGTAAAATTTGCTCCGTTCATTTTTGATATTTTTATTTATATTATTATTACGTTCTAATTTATTATTTTAGCTCACTACTCATGATAAAGCAATAGCACTCTCAAGTCAAGAGTGACAAATCTTATGTAAAAAAAGGCGGGTTCTGGTGAGAACCCGCATCATAAAAGGGCTACATACTTCTGCCAGCGGCGAGAGCAAGAACCCTCAGCTCACTGCAAAGACGTGCAAAGTCCGAAAACGTCAGCGAATGTGCACCGTCGCATAGGGCCTTTTTGGGATTCGGATGAATCTCAATAATCAACCCATCTGTGTCACCAGCAACCGCCATCTTAGCATAACTGGGGACATACTGAAACTTCCCTGCCGTGTGGCTTGGATCGGTGATAATTGGCAAATGGGTCAACTGACGCAGAACTGGAATTACTCCCACATCAAAGGTGAAGCGCGTGGAATTATCAAATGTTCTAATGCCACGATGGCAAAGAATAACATTCGGTTGGTCTCCATTGCAACGCAGGATATAGTCTGCCGCCATCAACCATTCGTCGATAGTGGCTGTAAGCCCACGCTTGAGAAGTACCGGCTTGTGCGCTTTCCCGACCGCGTCAAGCAGCCGATAATTTTGCATGTTGCGAGCACCAATTTGCAGAATGTCGGCGTAGCCCGCGATAAGCTGGACGTCTTGTTCGCTCGTCACTTCGGTGACAATAAGTAGTCCGGTTTCATCACGTGCTTCTGCAAGGATTTTCAAACCTTCCTCGCCAAGGCCTTGGAAGGCAAAAGGAGAGGTTCTCGGCTTAAATGCTCCTCCGCGCAGAAATTGCGCCCCGCACTTTTTAGCCAACCTTGCGCAAGCCAATGTTGTCTCTCTGTCTTCCACTGCACAAGGTCCTGCCATTGTCACGAGCTGATTACCACCGATTTCGATGTTTCCAACTTTCACAACGCTATTGTCCTTTTTAAAGTCACGCGAAGCCAATTTATAGGGCTTTTGCATTCTCACGACTTGTTCCACGTTGGGCAGAACTTCAAAGACTCCCGTATCCAATTCTCCTGTGTTTGCCCCTAAAACGGCGATGACTGTCCGTTCTGTGCCGATATTCATCTGGACTTCACATTCGAGGTCTTTAACTCGTGCGATAACTACTTCTATATCTACTGGCTTTGCGCCTTTTCTCATTTCGATTATCATGGCGGTGTCTTTCGGTTGGTTTGGTTTGGTTTAATGTTGGGAATGAACTCACAAAAAAGCTCCACTTTTTGAGAGGAGCTCATTTGAATTTTTAATTTATTTCAGAATTAAATACTCAAATCAACACCCCTCGTAGGGAAGCTAAAGTAAAAAAAACAGATTTTGTTTGAGTTAACTTTATTCATTAAATATAATCTAACAAATTTATTTTGATACGTCAAGACTTATGGCTTTCTTTCTACTAATGTCACATCTATATCTATTTCTTTGCTACCCCTTAAAATATGTAAGGTAACTTTATCTCCCACGTTATAGTTTCTAATTATTTGTGATAAAGAATTATTGGTTGTAATTTTTTCACCATTAATTTGTAAAATAATATCTTTTTCTTTTATGCCAGCTTTTTGTGCAGGGGAACCAATTGTTATTGCTGGCTCTCCATTATTTCCTTTCAAAACAAGCGCACCAGAATCAACCGAAAGCTTATAATCTTTTTTAACTTGCTCGTCAATTAAAATATACCTTACTCCTAAAAATGGATACACAATTTTACTTGTTGCAATAACCTGCTGGATATCTTTTTTGGCCATATCAATTGGAATTGCAAAACCAATAGTTTGAGCTCCTTGTGCCATTGCAGTACTTATACCCATAACTTCACCTTTTAAATTAAGCAAAGGGCCGCCAGAATTCCCAGAATTAATGGCTGCGTCTGTTTGGATAATACCTTCTAGTGTTTCCGAAAAAGAGCCCATTTGATCAGAAGCAGAAATTGTTCTTTGCAAACCCGATACTACTCCCACAGAAACAGTATTAGAAAATTGACCCAAAGCATTTCCAATAGCTATGGCTGTTTGACCAATTTGAATCCCAGACGAATCACCCAAAGTTGCTGGCTTGAACGATGCTCCATCACTTTTTATTTTTATCACTGCCAAATCTTGCACTGGGTCTAGTGCCAAAACCTTTGCTGAATATTTTTTACCGTCACTTGTTAGAACCGTATAATCAGCTTTATTGTCAGAAACTACATGTTTGTTGGTTAGAATCAACCCATCAACTGAAACAATAAAACCAGAACCTTCTCCAATTTCTTGATAAACTGGCAAATTCTTAGAAATAACAATACTTACCACTGAGGGAGAAGTGTTTCTAGCAACATCAATTATTGATTGCTCATATGAAGAATTAGACACATAGACACTTGGAGACTGGTCTTTTGGTTTTTGCACTTCTGGAACTTCAAAATATTTTAAAAATTTTTGGGTTTGCGAAGGAAAATACCGCAAAGCGCCCATGCTTGCAAAAAATCCGATAGAACATCCAACAACAATCAATACAACAATCACCCAAAAATTTTTTGTTTTTAGATTTGCTATGGTTTTATTTTTTATTTCTTTTAAATTAAACTTTGGTAAATTGTACATATTTATATACTTCTAAAAATTAAGATTAGTTTCACTTGTCGGCTTATTTCATTTCAGAAACAATAAAATCTACTAAATCTTCAGATGCTTTTGGTTTGGCTAATTTTTTGCAATTTTGCTTCATTTCTTCCAATTTTTTGCTATTTGAAAATAACTTAATTATTGCTTCAACCGGCCTTCTAGAACCAGGGGCTTTTATTCCTGCTCCTTGTTTTACAACATATTTAACATTGTCTTCTTCCTGCCCTGGAATAATATCATTAAACACCATTGGAAGGTTTTTTGACAAACACTCAGAAACTGTCAGCCCGCCTGCTTTTGTTAATATTAAATCTGCAACTGACATATATTCGTCAATATTATCTATAAAATCAAACACCCTTATTGCTGGATAATTTTTTATTTTGGAATTCTGCAATTTTTCTTGTAAAATCTTATCACGCCCAGCTACAATTATAATTTGCAAATTTTTACTTTTTTTCTTTACGCCTTTAACAATTTTTAACAAATTACCGTAACTTATTCTCCCGCCTACTATTAATAAAATTGGCTTTGATTTGTCAAAATTTAAATTTTCTATAATTTTATTTTTGTCTGGTGTTTCGCTAAATTTTTTACTTATGGGAATGCCTGTTATTTTAATTACGTCTCCACTGGTGCCACGTTTAACTAAAGAATTTTTTATGTCTTGGTTGGCAACAAAATAATAGTTGACGTCTTCATTGCTCCACAAAGAATGAAACCCAAAATCTGTACAAACATTGGCCGATGGTATGTTTATAATATTTTCTTTTTTAGTCAGTGATACCAACTGCATAGACAAGGGATTGGTGGAAATAATAAAGTTGGGGTTAAACTCTTCTATAAATTTTACTAGTCTAGATTTTCTGAGTATAACACCTGAAATATTGCTCAAATGTTTATATCTGCCTCTGTAATTATAAAAATTATAGATTAATTTATAAAGAATAGGCGTGTTTATTATTGTTTGATTATAAAACCAAGGCAAGCCATGCTTGAATATATCAAAGACAAAATCTAAAACATTAATGTTTTTAATTTCTATATCGGGATACATCAAAGCAAAATCTTCGGCGATAGCATTAGCTGCCGCGCCATGACCAGCTCCAAGAGGTGCATATAAAATTAAGACTTTCTTGTGCCCCAAAGGGTATTTCTTTTCCATGCTAGTTAATTATGATAGAATTATATAATAAAATCATACTATGAAAAACAATTTACTAAGATTATTTTTAGGTATAACATTTCTATCGGCGGGAATATATAGGATTTTTAATTGGAATCAGGCTGTTATAGAGTTTTCTAGGCTAAATCTTGATGGTGCCTATTATCTTATATTATTAATTATCTTATTGGAAGTTGTAGGAGGCTTATTACTGATATTTAATATAAAAACAAAAGAAGTTCTTTTAACTTTTTCTGTATTTATAACAATTGCCCTAATAACTGCATTTATGGCAGATGGACAAAACATTATTTCTAATTTTAAAGAATTATTTATTTTTACTCCAAGCCCTACAGACACATTTTTACACTTTACTTATCTGGTAATTATAATCTCACTTCTTGGATCAATAAGAAAAAATAAACAAATTTAATTGAACAAATTTTTTGCTTCATTCCAAATATCAGGTTGGTTGTGTACAACCTTCATCCAATACCACCATGTCGCTCGTTCCTCGCTCCTTCAAAACCCTCGGTTTTGAATAATTTCCTACACGGGAGGAATTCTTCCTCCCGACCCCTCCTTGAATGGTGGTTTTTATTTTGTGATGAACAAATTTTTTGCTTCATTCCAAATTTGGGGTTGATTATGAACAGTTTTCATCCAATACCACCATTCTACTCCCCAAAAGTAAAACTTGTCTAACCCAGACGCCTTAGCAAACTCAACATTTTGCTTAAATATTACTGGGTTCATTGTCTCTGCTTGCTCTTTCAAGGGAACATCATAAAATTGTCCCGAAACCCAAGGCTCGGCCTGCAGTTCTATACAAAATACTTCTTTACCAAATATTTTGTTAATAATCAAAGCTTTTCTGGAATAATATACTGGAGAGAAAAAAGAATGGAAATAAAAACCAAAACTATCAGTTATTCTTGTCCATGCTTCTCTGTACATGGTGTTGCCAACTACATCTCCAATTTTAGCTGCCCCAAACCAAGAAGAATATTCACCAGTATCAGAAACAATAACTTTTCTTGATGGATCTAAAAATTTCACTGTAGCCACCTCTTCTCTTAAAAAATCATTATTTTTATAATACCAATCAGGGCACTCGCCAAAATAAAAAAATGGCTCATTTTCAACCTGCCAATAAATTATGGAGGGATTATTTTTGTATCTTTGGACAACTTCTTTTATATAATTTAAAGTTGCTTGTTTTTCCTGCGTCTCTTGTAATTTACTTGCCCATTTTGGAACATGGCATTCTGGCCACCTTCCGCTTTTCATTCCCACAACATATATAATTTTTACATTTTTCTCTTGTGCTTGAGATAATTGCCAATCAACATCATCAAAATAATATTTATCTTTTTCGCCCTCAATCCAATCCCATTGTGTATGTAATTTTATATTTTTTACGCCCAGGTCATTTATTATGGCTGAATAAGCCTCTTTCCAGCTTAAGCCCAAAGACTGAGCCTGCATTTGAGAAAAATCCACACCCCAAGTAATGTTTTTTTGGACTGGAGCTTTACCCACAAAAAAATAACAGAAAATAGACGCCAATAAAGCAAATATCGCCAACAATAAAATGCCAAGTCTTTTTAGTTTTTTTTTCATTTAATTTTTGCGTTCGGCAATTATTTTTTCTATATTATAGGTCCCCTTTTTCTCTATTTCCATAAAACCTTGTATGGCTAATTCAGCCAAATCCCCAGAGTTTAGTGAATCATAAAACCATTGCTCTGCATACTTAGGGTTTTCTTGAGCCATACCACAACCAACATGCAACAACCATTTTTTATTAAAATCTTCTTGAGAGCCTATTGGCGGAGCCACAATTATGGGCAACCCCAAGCCTGCATAAAAAGAAAGTTCGGAAGGTTTTGTCCATAAAACATCTGTTTCTCTTAATGCTTCATTGAATGTTTTAAAATATTCATCTGTTGTGATGCCAGATAAAATATGCACCCAACCATCTAATTTTAATTCTTTAATGTTATCTGCATAATATTTTCTTAATTCTTCCCTTACACCAACTGCAATAATAAATCTTAGCTTCTTATTCTTTATTTTTTCTTTCAAGCTATTTATTGCTGCCAATGGTATTTCTTTTTGAGCGCCTGCGCCCCCTATGGAAAACATTATTGTTAGGGGATGATTTGATTTTTCTGGCAACTTACCCAAAGTTGCCTTCACCAAGGGGTTATATATATTTCTATATTTTTTATAAGGATCTAAATTTATAAGCCTATGCCTTAAGTCATCTTTTAAAATTTCCAAATCTTCTCCCAAGTTTTCTTTTGGTAGGGGAAAACCTGTTAAAATTATATTTTTAGGGTCAACACCATAAAGTTTTAACCTGTCACGAGTCCAAGTGTTAGGAGTAAAATATTTAATTTTGCTTTTATGCGGTTCTAATGAAACCCATGCCCTTGAGATGTCAGCATCACATATAACGCAATAAACATCATTTGGATACCCAATTGTTTCTGCCATAAAAGACGGAGTAAAAAAAGTAGATACTATTGGCAAAGGATTTTTTTTAAACCTTTCTATTAAATCCCTACCCCACCCTTTTTTTATAAAACTAAAAATATTTTTTAAAACAAAATCTGGTTGAGATAAATCTCTTTTAGGATAATATGCTAAAATCTTTTGAAATTTATCTAATATGGAAAACGCTAGGTTACCCAATAATGGGATATTTTTAAAACGTGAAATAAATTCATACAAAGAACGAGTTTGTTGCCAAAACTTTCTATCTTTTTCTGGAATACCGCTATAATTGTTGGCATTTATTACTCTGCCACCAAAAGCCATGCCCCTTAAAGGATATGCTGTTCTTTGATGACCATAGCCCATGTCAGCAGCTATTACCCACGCCCTTCGACTTTGCTCAGGACCTTCGGCCTTTTTTTGTTTATCCAAATTCATATTCATTTATTATACATTAAAATTAATAAAAAATTAACAGCACTAAATTACCTTGCAACCATTAAAAATCCGTGGTATTATATTTATGACGTGCACTAAGGAACGCACGCCAACGTCCATTGAAAAACCATCACCCCCTATTATGAAAAACCGACTAACTGCGACAGATATTGTAGGTGCATACGTATTTTGTTCCGATCCACGCGACCCGCTTCAGCAGGAAGCCATAGATAAATTGATGCCCAAAAACATAGGTGCTTGGGCACCAATAGCTCTGTTCGGAGGACCAATTGCTTTAGCCCGTCAAGGACCATCGTTAGATCCATGTTGTGAAATAATTTGCCACCAAATCCATTTCGCAGCAAAGAATTTCCCGAACTTCAAAACAGTTATCTTGATAGGCCATGATTGTGGCTACTATGCTGAGATAACTGAAAAAGAAGTTCTCCTGCCAGAAAAAAGAAATGACATCGCTGAAGCTAGACGATCCTTGGAGTGCAAGTTAACCGAGCTTGGCATTACAATTGAAATCAGGGCTTTCTTTTACGAGCCCGACGGATCTGGATTCACCGAGATCAAATAGCCAAAGGGTCGTAAGACCATTCTCATAACCGCAACAACAGTTGCGGATTTTTTTTACTTGTATTCGTAGGCTATATAAAATTTTTTTTGTATTTTTTGTTTAAGAAAAACGTGACTACAATTATGCCAATATATAAAACAACTAGCCAAATTATTGGGACGTTTGTTATGGATTTTGCCATCCATGGTTGTGAAAATAAATCTATAACCTTAACAAAATAGCTTAATAACACCCAACAAGGAATTGCCACAACAAATCCAAGCAAGCCCGAAAACACCCCCGTCACAGATGCCACAAACCCAAAAACCATAAGCCAATAAACAATTGGTAAAATTAGCATGTTGGTTATTGGCGAAACAAATGAAACATTACCAAAATTATAAATCATAATTGGCAAAGTAAAAATTTGGGCAGCAAGGGTTGTTGAAACAATACCAATGAAATTATTTGCCTTATTATTATCCGAAATTTTTATTAAAAATTTAAAGAATCTTTTAATTATGGGTTCTAAATAAACAAGACCTAAAACAGCCAGAAAAGAAAGCTGGAACCCAACATCAAACAACAATAACAGTGGATTTATAAAAATCATTATTGCACAAGCCAAGGTCAATAATCGAGAGCTCATAACTTGCCTGCCTAAATGTTGTGATAAAAGAAAAATTATTCCCATAATACCCGCCCTAACTCCCGAAGGTGGCAAACCAGTTAAAATAACATATGCACAAATAAAAAACACCGCAACATAAAATGCCTGACCACGCCAAAGTCCAATGCCCACTAACAAGGTCATAATTATTTCACTTAAAATTACAACGTGAGTGCCCGAAACCGCTATAACGTGACGCAAACCAGTAATGTTTAATTTGCTTTTTAGGTCGGGCGTCATTGCACCATTGTCTCCCAAAATTGTTCCTTCCATAATTAAACTTTGGGGTGGAGAAAAATTTCTAACAATGCTCTCGCGTAATTTTTGTTTAAAAAACAATATCTTTTCATACAAATAAGAAAAAATATTATATTCATGCTTTTGTGATACTATCTCAACCCTTGGGAAAGCCATAACAGAATAAATGCCATCTTTCATTAAATAATTCTGGTAATTAAATGTATCAGTATTTGTTGGGACTTCAAGCTTGCCTGTTAGTTTTATTTTGTCTAAATACTGATATTCAGGATAACGTTTTGTTGTTACTAAAATTTCACTCTCATTTACTTTTACTTTTATCCTCTGGATAGTATCTCTTAAATCTGGTTCCGCGCTGACGATACCTGTTAAAACTACTTGCCCTTTGCCATTTAATTTGCTTAATTTGTCATTGGCAATATTAAAATCTGAAATTTGTACGCGTAAAATTCCTAAAACCAAAAATAATAAACAAAATCCTACAACAAAACTTAATTTTTTAAAGAAAAATGACAAGAAGACAGAAGCAATTCCCAAAACAAAAATCCCCAATACAAAACGCTGGATGATTTCCCCCGCTAAGCGGGGTCCGCCTAGTGCGGACAGAAATATTCCTGCTATAAATGACAAACAAAGAAAAAATAATGCCTTAGATGGGCTCATTTATCATTGCCTAAGTTGGCAATCTTTAAAATATGATGATATTTTTTTTACTATTTGCTCTACGGTTTCTCGCTCAAATGGTCTAACTTTCTCAAACTCTGGGTCAATAGTTTTTTCTGCTCTAAAATTTTGCAAATAATACTTTACATCTGGCCCACCTATCCATTTAGCAATATCAATAAACTCTTCTGGTGTGTGCACAGTATTTACAACTGTTGTGCGAAACTCCCAATCAAAACTGCCTGCCCGCCCTGAGCTTGCCGAATGGGTTTTTAAAAATTCTACACTTTCTTTTATGTGGTCTATGGTAATTCCCTCTATCATTAAATTTTTATATGCAGGGTTGTTTTGTGCAGTTTTTATGTCCATTGCCACATAATCAACCATTCTTGCTTCCACTAACTCTTTTAACATTTTTGGATTAGAACCATTTGTGTCTAACTTTACTAAAAATCCTAAATGTTTTATTTTCTCTATAAAGCGTGGCAAATCTTTATTTATTGTTGGTTCTCCCCCACAAATTACAACACCATCAAGCTGGCCCTGTCTTTGTTTTAAAAAATTAAAAAATTCCTCTTCTTGCATTCTTGGTTGTTTGGCAATTTTTAACGGTAAAACTAACTCTGCCGAATAACACCACGGACATCTAAAGTTACATCCAGCCAAAAAAACCACACAGGCAATTTTGCTTGGAAAATCTATTAATGTTGATTTTTGTAATCCTGCTATTATCACGGTCGTGTGAGCGGGGCGAACACGATTGCTTCGGAAATTAGGCCGTGGGCATATCTATACATTTAGGCCGAATTTACGCTGAACACCTTACTCTATTTAATTAAGCTACTTCTTGTTGGTAACAACTTTCGTCCTTCGGCAGGCTCAGGATTCGGCCCCATTTATACAATCTCTTGCTGATAACAGGCCTCGCAGTAAACTATTTCCGGTCTGTCGGGCGCATATGACGTTTCGAATTCATTGGTGCAACCTTCTTTCATGCAATGCCTATGCCAAAGCTTAATGGGGTTACGCCATGCAAACCTTGCATAATGCCTACAATTCTGACAAATTTGCGGTAGGGGTATATTAAGTTTTTTATAAAATTGAAGTTCTTGATTGGTAATTTTAAATACTCCCGCACATTCATGATTGCATGCACCTGCATGAACGCAACTTATGACTTCTTTTAATATATTGTCATCTACATTTTTAGCATCATCTGGCAATTCAGAGCCTAATTTTGTAACATTAAATTTTTTGTTTTTGGCGTCTTGCCATATAAAACCATGATGTTCTGCCTCTTCTTTTGTAAAAGGGAAAAAATCATTAGCAAACGACTGGTTATAAGCTATGGGACTCATTTCTGCTGGGAAAAATTCTCCATATTTATAAATACAACCATTTTTGTCTACATAGGGCATGTCATTCATATGTTGGATAATTTTTGGAACAAGAGTCTCGTATTCTTCTTTTGTGTATTGTTTATTCAAAATACAATACTGTTTGTTACGCAAACTTACACACCCAAACAATGAAGACGAATTTTGAACACAATAATAGCAATAAGATAGATTCGAAATAGTTGAGTAACACTGTGACGAAAAGCTAATATTGTATGCTCCAATTCCCACTATAACCGATTCATAAATTAGTTCACTTCCCTCTCCAAAACCACTATGGTCATAAGAGTCTTTTGCAGGTCCAATACTAAAATTATGGCAATATTTAACATTTTCACCATTAATAACTCTCCAACAGTATTGAGCATTTTTTGAATCTTTGATGTAATCTCCCAAAACATTAGCATTGTGCCTGCCGTGCATAAATTTATTCGGGAATTTTATCCAAAAACTAATGGCCTTATTTCGCATTTCCTCAATATTTTTTCTAGAGCTCAAATTAAATTCTTTTAACTTCTGAATGTATTCTTCTTTTGAGTAGGCTTGGTTAAAAATATGATATGCCTTGCTTTTTAAATTAATACATCCAAAACAATTGTTACACCCTGTGCAATTCTTAGAAAAAATTATATCATTGCAATCTTCACAATCTACTGAATATAGCACCTTATAGCATTTAACCAAATTAACAGAATCATAACAAAGTTCTGACTCAATAAACATATAACAGTCAAAAATATCTTTAGAGTTTGCTCCCCAAATAGAATAAGCAGAATTTTCCACAAAAGAAGCTGCAAAAGTGAGATAGCAATCTTTTGGGTCTGTGGCATTCATGCAATAGTCGCTTCTTACGGGATTGGTAAGAGACCTAGACATTAATGGAACTTGATAAAATAAATCTTTAAATTGCTCAAAAAATGGTCTTGAAAAATCATAGTCTCTGCCATATTGCATTGGATCCCAAGAATCAGAATACCATTCTGCCGTATCTAGCACTTTTACTGGAGAATCTTCATGGTAATTAGAAAAAATCTCTTTCCCATGAATATCTTTTTTTCTAAAAAGCCTCCATTCATTTCTCCACGCAAAGCGACGCTGTGTCCTACAATCTGGACAAAACGTTGGTGCCGGTACTTTTATTTTTTCGTAGAACACAAAATCATCGGGCTCAATTACAAAGTCCTTTTTACAATTTTGACATGTTTTAACTTCTTGCTCCATATTTCTAAATTAGTTATTCTTCAGGTTACCATATGGTAACCTGAGCTCTCAGGGCACTCTTCTATTTTTGCAAATCTAACATGAGCTTTTTTATGTTAACATCATTTTTGAAGATTATAAAATTTCTGCCCATTTTGGTCGCTTTTATATTCCCCCGCCAAATTCTCTTAAGCACAGACACCTTGCTAATTCCCAACTCTTTGGCTAACTCAGTTGTTGTATAAAAATTATTCTGAATTATTTTATTGCTCATGTCTCGCTTACTGTCAGGCTACCATATGGTAACCTGACAAACTTAACTATTTTTGACAAACATAAAAAATTGGGGATTTAAAGGAATTGAACCCGTTCCACAAAGATGCCCTTCTTGATTCTGCATCTTTTTTTGATAATTCTCCCATACCTTTAAAGTCTACCAAGCTAAAGCCGGCGTCTAAAATCTGCTGTTTTACTTCATTCACGCTGGAAAGGTGTAAAAACTGTTTTTGCTTTAACTTTTTACCCTCAGCATATCTTCTAAAAAACACATCGCCAAAATCTATTGCGCCACTCTTGAAAATTCTTTTACCCAACCAAAATAAAATAGTTTTTAAAGAATAATATCTTTTGTGCGAAGTAAAAATATAAATTCCGCCGGGTTTTAAAACTCTATATATTTCATTTAAAGATTTTTGGCGAAATTGTTTACCAGGAATTTGTGCCCAGCCATTGTTTGCAAAAATAGCTCCGTCAAAAACATTATCACTAAAATCTAAATTGGTGGCATCACCCACAATGAATTTTATATCCAAATTTTGTGCTTTTGCATTTTCTTTAGCAATTTCAATCATCATGGGCGTAATATCAACGCCAATTACATAATAGCCCAATTTAAACAATGGAAAAGTCGTTCTTCCCGAGCCACATCCAATATCAAGTATTTTAGAATTTTGCTGAAAATATTTCTTTATTAAAATTTCCTCACTTTCCCAAAATCCCACATTTGCATCTCTTTCATATCTTTTGCGAGTTACGTCTGAACCAAATTCATCAATGCTGTCCTGTTTTACTTTTTGAATATAATCCATTTTTTGTAGTTGCATGCATTTGCCAATATACTCCTCCGCTGCTATTTTATCTAAAAATCTTCCAACGGTTACTACTTTACCAGCACGATGGTCGAAAACGTGAGATACAAATTCAGTGAGTTTTTCTTGAATACTTGGACTGATTGATATTTCTTCTTCATTAAGTTTTGCTAAAATATTGTGGTCTTCTTTTCCATTTTCAGTTTGTTCCATCATTCCAATTGGTTCACATTCAACAATCTCGCCCGTTTTTAATTTTTTATCGGTGATTATGAAGCAATCAAGATTATCTCCATCTCCACTGGTTGTTTCTAAAATAAAACCGTAAGGAAATGGGTATTCCCTTGATACAGTAATCGTTTTCTTGTACTCAAGTGTTTTTTCGTTATATAAGTTTTTCTGGTCAGAGCCAGCTTCATTTTCTATAAAGACTTTCATATTATTATCCTAACAAAAAACCATCTCGATTAAAAGATGGCTTTTTTTATTTTTTGATTATGCGGGCATTACCTCGCCGTAGCTTTATGCGGAGGCGGGGATACTTTCTTCCATTGTCACGCCAGAGCTTTCAGCGGAAGCAGATACTGCTTCGGTAACTTGCTGAGTTGTTTCCATTGGGAAAGCGAACTCTTTTCTTTCTTCAAATTCTTGCTTTTTACCTTTGTGCCATTGTTGAACAGGCCTTATGTAGCCGACAACCCTTGAATACACTTCACAAGGCTGTTTTATGGTGCACTGAGGGCATTCAAAGTGTTCACCTGCAATATATCCATGGGTTGGGCAAATTGAGAATGTTGGAGTCAGTGTAATATATGGCAAGCTGTAATTTTCACAAATTTTCTTTACCAAAGCTTTTGCCTGATTTGGATCTGAAACTTTTTCACCCAAGAAAATATGCAAAACTGTTCCACCTGTATATTTTGCCTGTAAGTCATTTTGTAAGTCTAAGGCTTCAAAAATATCATCTGTAAATCCTACTGGCAATTGGCTGGAGTTTGTGTAGTAAGGGACTTCTTTTGTTCCTGAAGTAATAATATCTGGAAATTTTTCTCGGTCTGTACGAGCTTGCCTGTAGCTGGTTCCCTCTCCTGGAGTGGCTTCCAAGTTAAACAAGTTTCCTGTTTCTTCTTGGAACCTAACCATTGTGTCACGCATGAAATCCAAAACTTCAAGCGCAAACTTTTTGCCTTTTGGAGTTGTAATATCTTCTTCCAAAAAGTTAAGTAAAGCCTCATTCATTCCCATAATTCCAATTGTTGAGAAATGATTTCCAAAATAAGTATTTCTCATTTTTTTCATTTCTTCTAAGTAATGTCTGGAATATGGGTAAAGTCCTTTTTCCATAAAGTCATCTAATGCTTTTCTCTTAATTTCCAAACTTTCTTTTGCCAATTCCATTAATTTGGTTAATTTTTCAAAAAATTCTGTTTTTGTTTTTGAGGTATATCCAATTCTTGGCAAATTTATTGTAACTACTCCAATAGACCCTGTTTTTGGCGAAGAGCCAAACAATCCACCTCCTCTTTTATATAATTCTCTGTTATCTAATCTAAGCCTGCAACACATTGACCTGGCGTCGTCGGGGCTCATGTCGGACTGAATGAAGTTTGAGAAATAGTTAATTCCATATTTTGCTGTTGCTTCCCACATTGCAGTTAAGTTTGGGTTATCCCATTCAAAATCTTTTGTAATTGAAACTGTTGGAATTGGGAAAGTAAATGGTCTGCCCGAAGCATCACCCTCCATTAATCCTTCATAAAATGCTCTAATAAACATATCCATTTCTGGCTGGAAATCGCCGTAAGTTTCATTTTGTGGTTCACCTCCAATAATTACCGGTTGTTTTGCCAAGAAACTTGGCGCCTTAATGTCTAAAGAAACATTTAAAAATGGCGTTTGAAAACCAACGCGGGTTGGCACCATGCAGTTGTATAAAAATTCCTGCATAGATTGCTTAACTTGCTTGTAGTCTAGTTTGTCATACCTAATAAATGGTGCCAAAAGCGTGTCAAAGTTTGAAACCGCATTTGCTCCAGCTGTTTCTCCCTGCAAAGTAAACAAAACGTTAACCAATTGCCCCAAGGCTGTTCTAAAATGTTTTGGTGCTCGGCATTCTATTTTTCCGGAAACTCCGCCAAACCCTTTTACTAAAAAGTCATACAAATCCCAACCTGCGCAATAAGGAGCCAATAATTCTAAATTGTGAATGTGAAAATCTTCGCTTAAAGCAGCATCTCTAATTTCTTTAGGATAAATTTTGTTTAGCCAATATTTTTTTGAAATGTAAGAACCAACATATTGATTTAATCCTTGCAAAGAAAAAGTCATGTTGGCATTTTCTTTAACTTGCCAATCAATTTCTTTTAAATAACTGTCCACTTTTTCAGAAGAATCGTCAGTTGCTTTTGTGGCTTCACGAATAGCTCTTCTTTGTTCGCGATACAAAACATAAGCCTTGGCGGTTTCAACCAAGCCTTCCAACATCAAGGCTTCTTCCACAATGTTTTGAACTTGCTCAATTGTTGGAATTTCCTCTTTTTTAAATCTGCGGTTCATTAAAGCAACCACTTTGTCGGAAACTCTTTTAGATTCTGGACCATTTCCTGAGTTTGTTGCAGTTACGGCCTTGTGAACGGCTTCGGCAATTTTCTCTTGGTCAAAATCAACAACCCTGCCGTCTCTTTTTCTAACTTTTTCTATATGGTTCTCTGTTTTTTTTATTTCTTCTGACATAAAATTGGGGACAAAAAAAGGCATTTGATTTTAATTAGCTTATTGTTTAAAAATCATGACCCTCATTTCTAAACAATGAGTTTATTAAAATGCCTTTCTAAATTATTAATATTATTTTCCCGCCGCAGCGGGATCCCGCTTTGGCGGGAAAATCGACTAGATTACTCCTATTTTACTCTACCCAACAGCCCTGTCAAATCCTGATTTACCTATACAACCTGTGGATAACTCCATTTTTAAAATTTTGTTGCTATAACTGTAATTTTTAATTCTCCTTTTTTTAAATTATTATCTTTAACTGCACCAAAAATTATTTCTGCTTTTGAGTCTACGTTTTTGGTTATAACTTTTGCTGCTTGCTGTATTTCATTTAACGTAACATCATTTCCAGCAACAGAAAATAAAACTCCTTTAGAACCTTGGATTGAAAAATCTAGCAATGGCGAACTAATAGCTTTTTCAGCTGCCACTACTGCCCTGTTTTCCCCCAAAGCTCTTCCTGCCCCAAACAATGCTTGACCAGAATTTTTCATAATAGAAACCACTGAAGCAAAATCAATGTTTATAATTCCAGGCACTAAAATTAAATCTGTAATTGATTGTACTGCTTCCCGCAAAATATCGTCACAAATCAAAAATGCTTCTGAAACTGTAGTTTTTTCGTCAATAATTTTTAAAAGCTTATCATTAGATATAACCAACAAAGAATCCACATGGCTGCGTAAATTTTTTATTGATTCTACTGCAATGTTTTTTCTTTCTTGTCCTTCAAAAGAAAACGGCGTAGTAACCACCCCAATAGTTAAAATGCCAAGACTTTTTGCAATCTCGGCAACAACAGGCGAAGCCCCCGAACCAGTTCCTCCGCCCAACCCACAAGTCACAAAAACCATATCAGCCTTGCCCGCCGTAGCCTTGGCAGAGGCGGGTCCCCCACATAACGCTTCAATAATTTCTTCTCTAGATTCTTCTGCTGATTTTCTTCCCAAATCCGCATCCATTCCTGTACCAAGTCCCTTGGTAGTATCTTTCCCAATTAAAATTTTCTTATGACATTTTGAAAAGTGCAAAGCTTGAGCATCAGTATTTAATGCCATCAATTCTGCTCCCTGCATTTCGAACTTAGCCATTCTAGAAACCGTGTTAGAGCCCGAGCCTCCAACTCCTATAACTTTTATACTTGGTTGCATAACAATTCTATCCGTTTACGGGATGAAGTTTTTAAGCCACCTTTTAAGTTTGGCCCACCACCCCTGGATTGGGTTTATCATACCCCCATTTCCGTCTGGGTCAACCCCCTCCAAAACCAAACCAACTACTGTGGCCAACGCAGGATCATCTTGCAAACCAATTATGCCCTGTGGTTTTCCTATTTCACAAGATAATTTTAAAACTTCTTTTGTAAGTTCTTTTATTTTAGGAATTTTTGCACCACCACCAGTTATAACAATTCCTCCAGGCAAAGCACCTTGTCTATTAATTTTTTTCAATTCTTTTTGGACTAAATCCAAAATTTCTGAAACCCTTGGCTCAATAATATCCACCAAATTCTTTTTTGTAAAGTTAAGTGATTCTGAATTTTCAAAAATTTCTATTTTTCTTTTTGTTTGGTCTTTCTTATCTTTTTCAATTTTAGCAAACATGCATGCGCCATATTGTTTTTTAATTGACTCAGCAATTGGAACTTCTGTTTTAAGACCAATAGCAATATCATTTGTAATATTTGCCGATCCAATTGGGAAAATTGCCAAATGAATTAAATCTCCCTCTTCAAAAACCGCCAAAGAAGTTGTGGCTGAGCCAACATCAATCAAAGCAACCCCCAATTCTTTTTGTTGCGGAGTCAAAACAGCATTTGCCGCAGCTAGTGGCGAAGGAATCACATCTCTAATTTGTAATTTAGAACCCAAAACCGCTTGAGTTAAATTTGTAAAATATGGCTGAAAATAACAAAGTAACAACACTTTTGCCTCCAGCCTAACACCAGTTAAATTTTCAGGTTGCTTTATACCTCTTTGGTCATCAATAATAAATTCTTTAGGAATAACATCAAGTATCTCATCATTTTTAGAAGAAATATTTATTGCTCTAGTTGCCTGTAAAACCCTATCAACATCTTCTTTAGAAATTCTTTGGTCTGCCCTTGAAACAGAAATTATGCCGTCTGAAGGAGTAACATACAAATGACTGCCTCCAATATTCACATAAACAGAATCAATTCTTCTGTTACAATCTTTCTCAATCCCAGACATTATCATTTGTATATTTTTCACGGTTTCTTCAGCAGAAACAACTGCACCTTTTCTAAGTCCAAAAGAAGGAATTTCCGCATAAGACAAAACTTCCCAGTCATTTCCTTTTTTCTGAGCCACAAGCGCCTTAATGCTATGTGTCCCAATATCTAAACCAGTAATAATATTATTACGCGCCATAATTATTTTATTTTACTATAGATAAATATTTTTCTTGCTTTTCATCCATTATTTTTTCCTCTTTTCTGGATTTTTCATGGTCATATCCACACAAATGCAATATTCCATGAACAAAAACTTTCAACATTTCTTTTTCAAATGCAACTCCATACTTCTTGGCATTTTCTCTAACAACTTCTGGACAAATTACAATTTCGCCAAAAATATTTTCGTCATTTAACTCAAATGAAAGAACGTCTGTTGCTTTGTCCTTTTTACGAAACTGTTTATTTAGTTTCCTTATCTCTTCTTTATTAACAAAAGCCAAAGATAATATTTCTGTTTCTCTATTTTCGCCTTTTAATACAATTTTTGCAACTGTGGAAAAAACCTTTTTATCCACAGTTCCAAATAACACAGTTTTTTCTGTTAGATTACTTATCTCAATTTTCATAATTATCTTATAACTTTAAAACTAGAAAGAATTTGATTAAACATTGTTTGATAGTTTTCAGCTAATTCCTTTTCTTTAGTTTTATCTTTCAAAGGTATGTAATTATGTTCTGTTATTACGTATTTAAAATTATTATAGAAAAAAACTAGCTTATTTCTAACTTTAGTATAATTTTCTGGTACGCAATAGACTAAAACTTCAAAAACAACACCTTCATTATCTTTTTGATTTCCAAATTTAAATGCTCCCACTTCATACACCGCATTTTTATTTAATTTATCGTTCTTACAATTTTTTAAAATTTCAGCAATACTATTTTCCGAATAATTTGTATTTTCTTGTGCATGCCAACCGCTAGGAGTTTGCAATTCAAACCCGTAATATTTATTTTCTATAATATAATTATTTGGCTTAGCAAAAACCTTATATGCAAAAAATCCACCAATTAACAAAACCAGCAGAATAACAATTCCTACAATATATATTTGAGGTATTTTTTTCTCTCGGCCCGAGGATTTTCTTTTTGCCATTATTATATTTTACACCATTTTCAAATAAAACAAAAACCGCCTTACGGCGGTTCAATTTATTTCGCTAATAGTTCTTTTACAATCTTTGACACTTCTCCACCATCAGCTCTGCCTTTTACTTTTGGTGCCAAGTCTGCCATTATTTTTCCCATTTCTTTCATTTCAGTAGCTCCTGTTTTTTTAATTGATTCAACCACCAATTCTCTTAAAGCTTCTGGGCTTAATTGCTCTGGCAAGTATTTTATTAAAATGTCTATTTCTTCTTGTTCCTTTTTAGCTAATTCTGGTCTGTTGCCTTGCTGGTATAAAACAATGGCATCTTTTCTTTTTTTAATTTCCACAGAAACAACTTCCAAAATTTGCTCATCTGTTAATTCCGATTCTTTTGCTAATTTGTCTTCTACAAAATCGGGGTGTTCTTTAGAAATTTTATACCTAGCTTCTTTTTCTTTTGTGGTAACAGAAGCCAACAACATACGCAAAGTTCCAACCAAAACTTGGTTTCCTGCTTTCATGGCTTCATTAACAGAATTTTGTATTTGCTGTTTTAGCATTTACTTAGGCTTTGCTAATTTGTCGGCTTTAACTTTCTCTGCTCTCAACTCAATTCTTCTCAAAGCAGATCTCTTTTTAACCAAAGCAGACTTTGCTCTTTTATGAAATCTTTTCTTTCTGATTTCAAGCAAAACACCTGATTGTCTTACTGTTTTTGTAAAACGGTGTACCAAGTTTTGTGATGTTTCTTTTTGATTTTTTGTTACTTGTACTGGCATAGTAATAATTTTTAATTTCTAATTTTTAATTAAACTTTTTTTATTTTTTCTTTCATTTCACTTACGACCTTGTTGAGCTTAATTTCTGTTTGCGTTCCAGTATCCATGTCTCGTAAAACAATGAAGTCCTCTAACGCTTCCTTTTGTCCAAAAATTAAAACCCATTTTATTTTCATTTTATTGGCTGCTCTTAATTGAGCTTTCAAAGAATCTTTTGAAAATGATTCTGCCACAGGAATTTTAGCATCTCTAAATTCCTCAAACAACTTCATTCCTTTTCTTTTTGCCAATTTACCCAATTGTGCTAAAAATATTTTTGGCTCATCAGTCTTAGGGCCTGTTTTCATTTCCCTGCTTTTCATCAAAGTCACAATGCGTTCCATGCCTGCTGCTGCTCCACAACCAGGAGTATCTCTTCCACCAAACGCTTTTGAAAGATTATCATATCTTCCACCGCCCGTCAATGTGCCCAAGGCTTTGCCATCTTCCGATGTCTCAACAATTTCAAAAACAGTTTTTGTATAATAATCTAGCCCACGCACCAAATATGGATTTAATGTGTATGGCAATTCAAACTCATCCAAAAATTCCAAAACTTGCTTAAAGTGTGCATGACATTTTTCACACAAGTGATCTATTATTTGCGGAGCACCTGCTTTTACTCTTTGGCACTTCTCTTCTTTACAATCTAAAATTCTCAAAGGATTATCTTTCAATCTTCTTTGGCAATCTGTGCACAAAGATGATTTGCGAGATTTAAAATAACTTGTTAAAATTTTCTTAAAATATGGTCTGCATTCAGAATCTCCAATAGAATTAACTTCGATTGTTAGGTGTTTAAACCCCAATTCTTTCAACACGTCATAGCTCATTTGTATTATTTGGCTATCAATTGCAGGATTAGCATCTCCAATAGCTTCAAATCCAAATTGGTGAAATTGTCTAAATCTTCCTGCTTGCGGTCTTTCATATCTAAAAAATGGTCCTTGGTACCAAAGTTTTACAGGTTGTGGCAAGTTGTGCATTCCATGCTCTAAATAACTTCTCATCACAGGAGCTGTCCCTTCTGGTCTCAAACAAACCAAATCATTTCCTTTTGTTCTAAAAGAATACATTTCTTTTCCAACAATATCCGTGTCATCTCCAATGGCTTTTTGAAAAACTTCAGCAAACTCCAAAATAGGTGTTTCTATTTTATCAAAACTATAATACCCTGCCACAGACTCTACAACCTTATTTATTCTTTTAAAATAAATCTGGTCTTCAGGCAAGACATCGTGCATTCCAGTTAAAGTTTGATATTTTATTTTTGACATTTATTTTTTATTTTTATTTTTAAATTAATAACTAGGTCTAACAATTTCTGTCATAGAGGTTATAGGTAAAATCCTCAAAGCAGCCTTCCCAATTATATATTTTACAGGTACTGCTCCCCAAAATCTTGAATCATATGAATTTAATCTATTATCCCCCAAAACAAAATATTCATTTGGTTTTACAATAATTTGTTTATCTAATAGTGAGGGAACATAATTGTTTGATAAATTATACCCATATGTTTTTACATCACTTGGTATATATTTTTCATCAAGCACAACTTTCTTGCCATTTTCTGTTATTTCTACTTTACCCCCCACAATATCAATTGTATCTCCAGGCACTCCAATAACTCTTTTAATAAATCTTTCTCCTTTATACCCAGGTATAAAACTAGCATCAAACACCACCACATCCCCTCTTTGCGGGGTAGAAAGTCTGTAAGAAATTTCATCAACAATTAAATAATTTCCATTTTGAAAATTAGGCATCATTGAACTCCCACTCACAATAAATGGTTGAAATAGAAAATAACGTATTGGAAGAACAATAATAAAAGCTATAACAGCTATTTTAAGAAGCTCAAATGCAGTTGACCAAAATTTCCCAGCAGGCTTTTTGCCTGTCTGAGGACTTTCTAGCTTTATTTCCTCACTTCCCATATTGTTTTCTTCCATCTAATATAGCTTAAATTGACTGATTAATACGCTTATAGTATCATATTTTCCAGGTAATTGCAAGTACCACAAAAAGTGCTATAATTATCCAAATAATACAAAACATGACAATAATAATTGGCTTGGGCAACCCAGGCGAACAATACAAAAACACTCGCCATAACGTTGGTTTTATGGCAATTGACCAATTTGCCAATGAAAACAACTTCCCCACTTTTATTTTGCAAAAAAAGGCGAAAGCACTTGTTTCTGAGCAAAATGATGTTATTTTAATAAAACCCCAGACATTTATGAATGATTCTGGCAAATCTGTACGAGAAATAACAAAAAACAAGCCCGCCGACAGTTTGGTTGTAATTCATGACGATATTGATTTACCCTTAGGAAAAATAAAAATAGTCAAAGAAAGGGGTTCGGCCGGCCACAGAGGAGTGGAATCCATTATTCAAAGCATTGGCAACGATGGCTTGATTAGGGTTAGAATTGGGATTGCTTCTGACCAAAAAATTGAAGCCATGAAAGTAGTTTTAAAAAACTTTTCACCAGACGAGCAACCAATTATTGACCAAGTAATTAAAAAAACCGCCGTGGCACTTAATTCTTTGATAAATGAAGGGTTAGACAAAACCATGAATGAATATAATAAATAAAATTTAACAAAAAAATCCATTCTGTTTAATGAGTGGATTTTTTATTTATTCTATTTCTGTAACTGACCAATCTGTAAAGTTAAAAGTCGTATTACTTCTGTTAACAAAGAAATAATTTGTTGTTTAAGTTGGGCAATAAGTTGTGTTTTTTGTTGCGAAGGATCTATATTTGGATTATCGGTTTGTGGAATTTCTACTACATCTATGGGCGTTAGAGTAAAGTTTGCTAAAATTGTATGAGGTTGGGTGACGTTAGTAAATGTATATGTTGATTTAGCTCCAATTGAAACATTATCAATTAATACATCTGATATTTGGTAACCTGTATTTGGCGTTATGCTAAATGTATAGTTACCTCCTTGCGCAATACTTTGACTACCGGGGCTTATTGAGCCATTTGGAGTTACATAAACTGAAATAGAATAAGACATGGATCCTCCACTGGCCGCCCTTGTTGCCGTAATTGTATATGTATTTGTAGTCGAGCCATCTTGAGCTGTAACTACTGTAGTGAGTGTGTTGCTTCCAATATTTAATGTAATTGATCCAGGAGCGTTCCCAGAAGTTACTGGGGTTCCATTTACTGTAATTGTAGCATTGGCTTGGTTGGCTGTTGGGGTAACAGTTAAGTTAGTAACTCCGTTGGCAACGCTGGCAGTATATGAAGTTGTTCCCGAAGAAAATGTTGGACTAAGGGAGCCTTGAGAAATTTCGAGGTTGGAGAGCGTGGCGTCGGTACTAGAAACAACATATGTCATTGAACTTGAATCTGTCCAACCTTGTCCATTTGTAAAAGTCAAAGTTTTTGTTCCTGCTGTGGCTGGTATGTATGTGAATGTAAAACTGGTTGCACCGTTTGCTGGAGTGACAGTTACCGTGCTAACTCCGGGGCTACCAACGCTTGGCGTAAATGTTCCACCGTTACTTCCATCGCTTAATGTTACAGTTTCGTCGCCGGTGAAAGTTGAGCCAGAAGCAATTGTTACGGTAAAATTAGTAGAGGCTTGCCCCTGACTGCCCGTGGTAGAGCCGGCTATAGTGTAACCAGTGGTCGAGGCGTAAGGAATTTCTCGATTAGCAATTTTAGCATAACCCTGTGCGGTAGGATGTGGTTCTGCCTGATCATCGGTTGTGTTAATCCAATTATCAGTAGAAATATATTGAATAGCTGTGTCAGTGGGATTACTTGCCTTGTATGCAGCAACCGCTGTTTGCATAGCAGTATTATAATTTACACGATTAACGTTACTACGAGGGAAAATACCTTCAAGATATATCGGCTTTCCAGCTCCAATTTGTGTACGGATATTACCAATCATTGTATAATAGTCTCCCGTAAAAGTGCCAGCCTGACCAACTGATCCAATAGTAGTTACTCCGAGGTCATTGGTTCCATATCGCACCCATACACGAGATGATGTAGCAGGTATATTACTTGCATGATCTCTGCCATAGATACTCATTGTCGTCCCACCCACTGCAACCCTTCGTGCGACACTACCGATATTATTAGTAACGATATATGAATCTCCTTGCCGGTCATCAGTTATTATCCAATCCGCGCTAATTGAATCACCATAAAAAGTTTCTATATTTGGCGATACCTTAGCTACCGCAGATAAGCTTCCTGTATCTATTTCAAAATACGATACATTGGTACTACCAAAGATTGGCATAACCCAATACTGATGTGAATGTGTTGTATCAAGGCCACTGGCCAATACTGTACGGGTTAGATTTGTTGCAGTACTAATTGTCGCTGTAGTGGCTATTTGTACCCCATCTTGATAAACAGCATAAGTTATAGCAGAATAATCCCAAATGGCAACAAAAGATGTGTTTGATGTAAATCTAAACGATTGCCCTCCTTGAAAAGAATAATAAACGCCCGAACGTGGTATTGTATAAAGAGAAACATAAGACGGATCAGTACTCAAATAATATTGTGTTCCCCATGAGCCAGAAGGAATTGAAAGTGATGGACTAGCTCCCGCAACAAGGATGCCCGTAGAGCCATCGATACCAATGGAGTTGCTGGCCTTGTATTTATCGTAAACAGTTATATTGTGCAGGGTATCTGTTGACGAAGACAATATCGGTTGGATAAAGAAATTTGTATAATTGGCTGGCAATGGAGATAACGCTGCCGTCCAAGTTGTAGTATTGCCATCGACTACAGTAGAACCTAAATCAGTTTTAGATGTATAATCAACCATCGCGAACGCCACGTCTGTACCAGTAGCAGAAAAATCGATCCTTCCATTGTAAAAACCATTTGTCCAAAATAAAGTTCTATTTGCAAAAACACCATTGGGAGCTGAAGTCGAACACGATTCAGAGCACTGAATTGCACTATTAGAAGCTGGAAAAAATGTAACCGTACGACTACTATTGTTTGTAACAGAAACACCTGTTTGTCCTGTTGGAGTGTTGCTTGCCCCATCGGTTAGATTACTTCCGCTACTAGTTGCCAAATCAACAGTAACAACCCTGCCAGATGCAATTGGAAAGTTGAGAACCAACGTCACTGTCGACCCTGTGGCAGTAGCGGTGACCGGATAAACGTTATATTTTGAATTTGGGTCTATGCTTTTTACAGTAAATCCAGTAATCCCGCTTGACGGAGACAATGAACCGCTTACGCCTCCGATATTCGCAGTAAGCGTTTTTCCATCACTTGCTAAGGTTGCCGAAGAAACAATTAAACTCGCGGAAGCCCTAGCTGAATTAGTAAATCCCAAAAATAAAAAACCAACGCAAAATAAAAGTGCGATGGTTTTGGTTAAAAATTTCGGGGAATTATTTGCTCTCTCTCTCTCTCTCTCTCGGGTTTCGTTTTGATGACTTGAAACATATCATTTTTTATTAAATTAATTTTTTAATTTTATTTAGGCCCTTAAAGCTATTTTTAGAAACAATAGGCCGGCCTAATCTTTTTTCTAATTTCTTTCTAGCTCCGCCGGCGATACTTCCACCAGCAATAGCATCTCTTTTCAATTTTACAACTCCTTGCGAGTTTTCAGTTCTATGAATTTCGGTTGTTGACCTTTCGCCCAACATAACAAAAATCAATTCTAGGTCGTCCATGTGGTCCCGCAAATTTTCACGATTTAAATTTTTATGTTTTTTATATTCGCTGGGAGTAATGCCAAAAGTTGCTTTTGAAATTTCGGCTGTCAATATCTCGTAATCTTTTTGCTCTTTTACTCCCCTATTTTTCCATTCATCAGTTAATTCTTCACGGATAAAAATTCCACGCATTCGTTTCTCAATCCAATCGTCCGGATATCCTTTCAATTTATAAAGTAATCTGGTTCTTTTGGTTGCCAATTCGGGATTTTCTATTTCTTGTACTCGCTCATAACCAACTTTTGCTAACCAACGTTTAAACGGCTCAGCTTTTGCCGAAGGAATTGACTGAATAATTCTGAAAGTACCTTCTGTGTTAGCACAATCAGTTTCATATTTTTTCCCATCAGAAGATTCTAATTTCAGTTGTCGACAAATTGTCGATAACTCAATTTTTTCTTCATCTTTCACTCTAATTTTCATTCTATACCAATAATCATTAGCATCAATGCTATCTGTTAAAGCACCGCATACATCTACAACTGAAAACCACCACTCATTTTGGAAAAGTATCTTTCTTATCTTTTTGCCTTTAAAAATTGCTATTTTTGCTTCTTTTTCCATTTAATTATTATATAAAAAATAAGATTAAACTGCAACTTAAATTTGACCATTTATTGCACTTGTCATATTATTAGCCAATAAATGGATGATAAAAATTTAAACCAAATTTTAATTGTTGGAATTACCCCCTACTTTTTGGAAAAGGAGGCTTTTTGGTTTAATGAAAACCTTCAACAAATTTTAGAAGCCCGAAGTACTCAAAACTTTTTTGAAGACAATATAATTTTTTTACAAAACAACCAAAGCTACCAATTTTCACAATTTATTAGAAAACTTGATGAAATGGGCTATGAAAAAGTTTTTAAAGTTTCAGACCCTGGAGAATTTGCCCAACATGGTGGGATTATAGATGTCTTCCCTATCAACATGCTCCAAGCCGTACGAATTGATTTTCTCGGGAATGAGGTGGATAGTATGCAGTTGTTAGATGAAAAAAAGTTTTACCCGCCTAAATTTTCCGAAGAAAAATTTGTGCGGGCGAGAGAAATATTGCTAAAACGGTTAAAGTCGCAAAAAATATATTCTGAATTAAAAGGTTTAAAGCCAGGCGATTATTTGGTTCACCTAGACCATGGAATTGGGCAATTTATAGGAATAGAAAAATTTTCCCGCCTTAGCGGGACCCCGCTCGAGGCGGGGGAAACTGACGAATATTATGTTTTACAATATGACAAAGAAGATAAGCTTTTCGTTCCGTTAGGATTGGAAAGAAAATTATCAAAATATGTTGGGTTCCAAGATCCAAAAGTTTCACGACTGGGATCAGCCTTGTGGCAAAAAACAAAACGAGCCATAAAAGAAAACGTTGAAAAGCTTGCTAAAGAACTCTTGCAATTATATTCACAAAAAGAAATTACCGAACGCGCCCCTTATGCACAAGATCCTGACATGGAGTCTCAATTTAGGGCTAGCTTTCCATTCCAAGAAACACCTGACCAACTGCAAACCATAGAAGATATCAAAAATGACTTACAAAAAACAAAACCAATGGACCGCATTGTTTGTGGTGATGTTGGTTTTGGAAAAACAGAAGTGGCAATGCGAACTGCCCTAATGGCTGTAGCCGACAACAAACAAACAGCCTTAATCTGCCCCACCGCCATTTTAGCAAACCAACATTTTAATTCTTTTAAAGAAAGGTTTAAAAACTTGCCAGTTAGAATTTCTGTAATTTCTAGTTTGCAAACAAAAACAGAACAACAAAAGATTATCAAAGATTTAAAAGATGGCAGAATAGACATTTTAATTGGCACACATAGACTTTTGTCACGTGATATAGAGTTTAAAAATTTACAACTTTTAATAATAGATGACGAACAAAAATTTGGCGTAAAGCAAAAAGAAAAATTACGTCATTTAAAAAGCAATTTAGACATTTTAAGTTTGTCGGCCACGCCAATTCCCCGCACAATTTATTTTGCGCTTTCTTCGCTTAAAAGCATCAGTTTGATGCAAACTCCGCCAATGGGTAGGCAGGCTATAAAAACAGAAATAATGCAGTACAAAGACGAAACTATTAAACGCATAATAAATTCTGAGCTTGAAAGAAAGGGCCAAGTTTATTATTTGCATAATCGCGTTCAAACTATTGAAACTAAAGCCCACCAATTGAAAAAGCTAATTCCTGGCGCAAAAGTTGGAATTGTTCACGGTAAAATGCCAGAAAAACATTTAATAAAAATAATGGATGAGTTCCAAAAAGAAAAAATAAACGTATTAATTGCTACAACCATAATTGAAAACGGAATAGACTTTCCAAACGTAAACACCATTATAATAGAAGACGCCACCAAGCTTGGGCTTTCACAAGCTCACCAAATAAGGGGACGTGTTGGCAGGTCTGGCACAAAAAGTTTTGCATATTTTATGTACGAAAAAAAGAATTTGACACCGCTAGCACAAGAAAGATTAAAAGTATTAGAAGATGCACAGGAATTAGGAGCAGGATATAGAATTGCTATGCGCGACCTAGAGTTGCGAGGTGCAGGAAACATTTTAGGACGCGAACAGTCGGGCGCTATAAATAGAATCGGTTTAAATTTATATTCTCAGATGATGTCTGAAAGTATAGAAAAGTTCCGCCAATAAAGCTGTTTTAAATTTTTGTGTTATTATAAGTTATATTCTTACATTAAAAATAATTTAAAAAAAGTAAATGAAAAGTTTAGTAATTGTAGAGAGTCCCACCAAAGCAAAAACAATCCAAAAATTTTTAGGAAGTGACTTTGTAATTAAGTCGTCTTTTGGTCATGTGCGAGATTTACCAAAAAAAGAATTGGGAGTGGATGTTGAAAATGGGTTTAAGCCAAAATATGTTATTCCAACAAAAGCTAAAAAGGTTGTAGCTGAACTCAAAAAAGAGTCAGCAAAGGCCGACCAAACCATACTTGCCACCGACGAAGACCGCGAGGGCGAATCAATTGCTTGGCACTTACAAGAAGCTTTAAAATTAAAAAATCCTCAGAGAATTGTTTTTCATGAAATTACCAAAACCGCAATTGAAAAAGCTTTGCAGTCGCCACGCCACATAGACACGAACTTAGCCGAAGCCCAACAAGCCAGAAGAATTTTAGATAGAATTGTAGGTTACAAAATTTCCCCATTTCTTTGGAAAAAAATTGCCAAGGGTCTTTCTGCGGGACGCGTACAATCAGTAGCAGTAAGGCTAATTGTTGAACGCGAAAGAGAAATAGAAAAATTTATTGCCCAAGAATACTGGGGGCTTGAAGCTTTGTTAAAAAAATCTGAAGAAGAGTTTAATGCTTCACTTATAAAAGTTGATGACAAAGTTTTAGACAAGCTAGAAATAAAAAACAAAGAAGAAGCAGACAAAATTTTAACAGACTTAAATAATTCAGATTATATTGTAAGCTCAGTAGAAAAAAAAGAAACAAGAAAAAAGTCTTCTCCCCCATTCACTACTAGTACCTTGCAACAAGCAGCTTGGCAGAAATTTAAATTTTCAGCAAAAATGACAATGTCTTTAGCTCAAAGGTTATATGAAGAAGGAAACATAACTTACCACCGCACAGACTCCTTAAACCTTTCTGAAGACTCATTAAATTCAGCAAAAGACTTTATCAACCAAGAATATGGTCAAAACTATTGGGCTGGTCAACCCGTAAGGTATAAAACAAAGAGCAGTGGAGCCCAAGAAGCCCACGAAGCCATAAGGCCAGCCGACGCCAGTAAAACACCCCAATCCCTTGCAGGCCTCGATGCCAGACAATTGAAGCTTTACACCTTAATTTGGCAAAGGTTTATTGCCAGTCAAATGGCACCAGCTGTTTTTGACTCTGTTTCAGCTGACATTAAAGCCCGCAATTATACATTTCGAGCTAACGGTCAAACATTAAAATTTGATGGATACTTAAAAGTTTATCCAACAAAGTTTGAAGAAACTACTCTCCCCGACCTAGAAGAAAAAGACAACTTAAATCTTGTAGAACTAAAATCTCTTCAACACTTTACCGAGCCCCCAGCCCGCTACACTGAAGCCAGCCTAGTAAAAACTTTAGAAAAATATGGCATTGGCAGGCCATCAACTTACGCCCCAATTATTTCAACTATACAAGCCAGAAATTATGTAACAGAAAATGAACAAAAAAGGTTTGTACCAAGTGAAATGGGAATACTAGTAAATGATGTATTAGTTGAAAATTTTCCAGAGATAGTTGATGTAGATTTCACAGCTAAAATGGAAAAAGATTTAGACAGTGTTGCAGAAGGCAAAGATGAATGGTCTAAAACATGCAAAGATTTTTATACTCCTTTTGCCAAAAATTTAGCTGAAAAATATAAAGACGTAGAAAAAAAAGATTTAGTAAAAGAAACAGACAAAATTTGCCCAAAATGCGGTGCTCCACTAATTGAACGACTTGGAAGATTTGGCAGATTTTATGCCTGTTCAAAATTTCCCGAATGCAAACATACAGAATCAGTAGAGGGCGATAAAAATAATTTAAATATAGTTTGTCCTAAGTGTAAAGAAGGAAAATTAGTAGCACGAAAAACAAAAAAAGGTAAAATTTTTTACGGTTGCAACAGTTTTCCAAAATGTGATTTTGCTTTATGGGACAAACCAATAGATGAGCTCTGTCCAAAATGTGACTCAATCCTAATAGAAAAAAACAAAAAACTAATTAAGTGCTCCAACAAGGAGTGTGACTATCAAAAAGACAGGTAGTCATGCAAAAAAATGCCACGAGACATCCAAAAAGTAATTCAAAAAAGCTCAAATCCAAAACTGATTGAATTAGCTTTTGAATTTGCCAACACTGCCTACAAAAATAAATATAGGTTGTCGGGAGAAAATTATATTGCTCGTGCTGTTAGAGTGGCTTTAATGTTAGATGACATGAACCTAGACCCCACTACAATTGCCTTGGGGCTTCTTTGCGATATTTTAGATGATGTACCAGAATCAGCACGAAAAATTCAGCTAAAAGAAATAGAAAAACATTTTAGTAAAGAAATAAGTCGCCTAGTTGAAAGAAGCTCTAAATTAGAGAAAGTCCGCTATTCTTTATACATCGGCATAAAAGAAAAAAATAGCTTTGCAAAAGATAAAATTGAAAATTTAAGAAAAATGTTTTTGGCTCTAGCTGGTGACTTAAGAGTAGTTTTAGTAAATCTTGTCTCTAGGCTAGATCAATTAAATTTTCTACACTATTCACCAGAGAACAAACAAAAAATATTTGCCTTAGAGACATTACAAGTTTTTGTACCAGTTGCCAGAAGACTTGGCTTGTCTGAAATAAGAAGAAGTCTTGAAGACGTAGCTTTTTCATATTTATTCCCAGAAAAATTTAAATGGCTAAAAGAAAACATAAAAGAGCAATATGAAGAAAGGGAAAAATATTTAAAAAAAATTATTCCTCAATTTAAAAAAATATTTAAAAAAGAAAGAGTTCAAATTTTAGATATAAATTACAGGTCAAAATCATACTGGAGCACTTACCAAAAACTAGCCAAGCACTCAATGAATTTTGATGAAATTTATGACTTGCTTGCAATACGAATAATAACCCCAAATATTGAAAGTTGTTATCGCGTTTTGGGCATAATACATAAACACTTCAAACCAATTTCCGAAGAAATAAATGATTATATTGCCAAGCCAAAGCTCAATGGATACAGGTCTTTGCATACAACTATTTTTTCTCATGAAGGCAAAATATCAGAAGTCCAAATAAGAACCGAAGAAATGCAAAAAGAAGCTGAGTATGGAGTTTGCGCTCATTGGGCATATAAAGAAAAAATTAACATTAATAAAGAGGCTGGAAACATTGAATGGCCTAAAGACATTCCCGATTTTTGGAAGTCTTTTAAAATTGATTTTTTCACAAACAAAATTTTTTGTTTCACGCCAAAAGGAGATGTCATTTCTCTACCAAGAAATTCAACCCCAATTGATTTTGCATATGCAGTACACTCACAAATTGGCAATCACTGTGAATCGGCAAAAATAGATAATAAAATTGTCCCATTAAATCATATTTTAAAAAATGGAGATGTCGTAGAAATAACTATAAATAAAAACAAAAAGCCATCTAAAGACTGGTTAAGATTTGTAAAAACATCTTTAGCAAAATCTAATATAAAAAAACTAACTGAAGAAAACACCTCGGTTTTCAGGTTTCCTATACCTAATTTTTTAAGAGACAAATTAAAAGAATTTTCCGAAGCTTCAAAGAAAAAAAGAGAAGATAAAAAAAAGCTAGAAGAAAGGCACTCAAAACAAATATATATTGCAGGGCAAAAAGGAATGCTTATCCACGTTGCCAAATGTTGCAATCCCCAACCTGGAGATAAAATTAAAGCCTACCTTGCCCAAAACAGAGCAACGGTTTTACACCGAACATCTTGCCGTAATCTTAAAAAAATAATTGAAAAATTTCCCGAAAAAGTCATAGATGCGTCATGGGAGTAGTTGAAAAATAACAGAAAACGTGATAAATTATAGAGGAGACAAAAAATGCCGAGGTGGTGAAATTGGCAAACACGTCGGACTCAAAATCCGATGCCCTTAAAAGCTTGGGGGTTCAAGTCCCCCCCTCGGCACACTTCGATAAACTCAGCGCAGACACTTAAAAAACGCGACCAATTGGTCGCGTTTTTTATTTACACTTCGTATTCTTCAAGGGGTTGAGAAAATATTATTTTCAGGCCGGTGGCGGGAATTGCTTCTGCAACTCTCTGACGCGTCTCATCATTAAAGGCTCGTTTAAAATGACCCAATGCCAAGCATTTTACATTTTGTCTTTTTGCCATTTCAAAAACATCAACTGCAGCAACGTGACCTGGAAGCCTTTTTTCAAACATATAACACTCATGCATTAGAATATCCGCATCCTTATAAATTTTTTCTGTTTCGTCATCAAATGGGCCATCTCCACTATAACAAACGATGTTTTTTCCATCATCAATTCTAATTGCCAAGTTATATGCTGTGTGCCCAGTTTTTGCGAAACTCAATTTTAGCCCGTTAAAATCAACTTGCTGTTTGTCATCCACAACTACAAATTTTATTTCAAATCCATAACTATTTATTCCAAAATAAGCATGCTCGGTAAGTCTTTCAATATCTGTTTTAAGCTGGGCCGAACAAATTATTGTTAATTCTTTTTTTCTTTCTTCTTCAAGCATTCTTCCCAAAAGTGCAGGCACCCCAAACAAATGGTCAGAATGCCTATGAGTAATATACAAAGCATCAATTAAAGAATAATCTTTTGTATATTTCCAAAGTTGCCTCACAGCCGAATCCCCGCAGTCTAACATTAATACGGCTTTATCGGAAATAACTAAATGCGAATGATTTGGATACCTTTCATCAAACGCTTCCCCATTCCCTAAAAATATTATTTTCATATTTATATTAAAGTTAATAAATAATAAATTATTATAGCAGAAAAAAATCCAACCACAGCACCTGCCAACACGTCTCTTAACCAATGCACTCCGCAAAAAACTCTAGCAATTGCTACAAAACAAGATAATATCAAAAAAACAAACGATAGAAATTCGCTATAAAAAACTAAACAAAATGACATTCCAAAAACAAGTGAAGCATGACGCGAAGGAAATGACGGATTCTTGGGGATAGCAATTAGTAAATTTGTAGTTTTCAGCCTAGCTGGCCTTTTTTCTATGTAAAAAATATAAATTATTTTGCTTACAACAAAAGCAGAAAATAAACCAGCCAGCGTTGGGTAAAAAAACATTTCTAAATTTCTCCTAGAAAATGAAACAATTAACAAATAAACCATCATCAAGGGCAAAAGATATATAGCGCAAAAAACAGCAAACCCATCAAGTATTTTTGATTTTCCTGCAAGGCTATTTATATTTTTGAACATCGATAAACTCATTTTGGTAGTGGAAATTTTTTACAAAATCTCTTAATTTCTTCACGAACTTTTTTAACAGACTTTTCATCAGAAATAACGCGGTTGTACCATTCGGCAATTTTCTTCATTTCTTTTTCTTTCATTCCACGTGTAGTTATAGCGGGTGTACCAATTCTTATTCCCGAAGGCTTAAACGGCGGAGCTGGGTCATAAGGAATAGTATTTTTATTAACAGTAATCCCCGCCTCTTCAAGCCTAGTAGCAGCATCGGTTCCAGAAATATTTTTATTCCGCAAATCTATAAGAATTAAATGATTGTCTGTACCCCCAGAAACAATTTCAAACCCATACTTTTTCAATTCTGCAGATAAGGCTTTGGCATTTTTTACAATTTGATGTGCATATTTTTTAAATGCAGATGTTGAAGCTTCTTTAAGACAAACTGCAATTCCAGCAATTTGATGCATGTGTGGGCCACCCTGAAATCCAGGGAAAATTGCTTTATCAATTTTTTTTGCTAAATCAGGATCTTTATCTAACCCCTTTTGAGTGACCATAATCATTCCACCTCTTGGCCCACGTAAAGTCTTATGAGTTGTAGTGGAAATAATGTGAACATGTGGTACAGGACTTGGGTGAGCGCCTCCAGCAACTAGTCCCGAAATGTGAGAAATATCGGCAACTAAATAAGCACCCACGGAATCGGCAATTTCTCCTAATTTTTTCCAATCAAAAATTCTAGAATAAGCAGTGGCTCCTACCCAAATTAACTTTGGCTTACTTTCTCGTGCCAACTTTTCCATTGCAACATAATCAAGCAAGCCCGTTTTTTCATCAACGCCATATTGCACTGGCTTAAAAAATTTAGCTGAAAAATTTACTTTCCAGCCATGTGTTAAGTGCCCACCCATAGGAAGTGCCATGCCCATAGTGACATCCCCTGGTTCACAAACTGCCAAGTGCACAGCGGCGTTGGCTGGCGAACCAGAATATGGTTGAACATTTGCATGTGGCACTTTAAACAGCTTTTTTGCCCTGTCTATACATAAATTCTCCAAAATATCATAATATTTTAACCCGGAATAATATCTCTTCCCAGGGTAACCCTCAGCATACTTATCGGTTAAAATAGATCCCAATGCCTCACGAATAGCCGGAGTACAATGATTCTCTGATGGAATCATCTCCAAAGAAGTTTTTTGTCTTTCCGTCTCTAGGTCAATTAATTTTGTAATTTGAGGGTCTTGTTTTTTTAATTTCATTTTCTTATAATTTTTATATTTTCTCCTGACAAATCTATTATGGCTGATGGCTTATTTTTTGGCAACTCTCCAGCGTCAGCAACAAGTACATCTTCATTTTTAAATTGCCTCAAAACATCTTTTATTTTTACTGTTGCTGGTTTACCAGAAATATTAGCTGAAGTCTGGGCTAGTGGCTTCTTAAATTCATCTAAAACCAAACTTAAAAACTTATACTTTGGAATTCTAATTCCAATTGTTTTTATCGGGCCTCGCCCGCCGAAGCCTTGGCGAAGGCGGGAATTTAAAATTAATGTTATATTATTATGTTTCAAAAGTTCTGCTTCGTTTTCATTTACAAAAGCAACCTTACTTGCTATTTTGACATCTTTAACAAAAACTCCCAATGGTTTTGACTTGTCTCTTCTTTTAATTTTAAAAATACTTTCTACTGCCTTTTTATTTGAGGCATCGCAAACCAACCCATAAACCGTGTCTGTAGGAAAAACCAAAACTGCTCCTTTTTTAAGAGCAGTAATTATTTTGCTTATATTATTTTTATTGGCTTTTATTATTTCCATTTAAAAAATATTCTAATTTTTTGACATCTTCGGGTCTTCCGAAGTCCATCCAAAACCCATTAATTTTATTTATTTTTACCCCTTTCTCCTTAGCCAATAAAGAAACCGCATCTGTAATTTCGTATTCTCCTCTGGGAGACTTTTCTATTTGCCCCAATTTATCAAAAATTTCAGGAGTAAATTTGTACATACTCACATTTATTAAGTTGCCAAAAAACTCTTTGGCCCGCCCTGAGCCGAGCTGAAGGGGCTTTTCTACTATTTTTGTTAAAAACTCGCCATCGGCAACCAATACCCCAAAATTTTCTGGATGCTCATTCTCTATCCCAGAAACATAGCTAAATTCATCATCTATATTTATTGCTTTTAAGTCTTCCGCTGAATAATAGTTGTCCCCACTTACATATAAAAATTGCTCGTTTATATCCTTAACACACATCAATGGCACAGCTGTCCCATTTTTTTCATTAAAGTTAAAAAACTCAAATTGATTAATAACTTTTACATTATACTTATACTCTTTCAAAAATTCTTCTATCGACTGACCCTGGTACCCAACAATCAAAGTAATATCTTTATAGCCCGCTTCCAATAAATTATCTAAAACATAAGCCAAAAATGGCTTGCCGTTAACTTCAATCAAATGCTTTGGCTTATCTTGAGACAATTCTCCCATGCGGGTCCCCTTGCCTGCAGCACAAATAACAACTTTATTCACCATAGCCAAGATTAAATGCTTTAATATTAAGTTCTAAATATTTTTCAGGGATAACGTTTTTTATAGCTGTTAATGCAGACTCTTTTTTAATTGGCATTAATTTATTGGCAACAGCATGCCCCACCATGTACAAAGTACAAACAACTTCATTTTGCAATTTTTCTTTACAATCTTCAGATGCTGGCACCAAATAAAAATTACTTTTAAAGCCTCTAAGTTGTTTTATAATTTCTTCTTTTGTTGGAGCTCCAGGAATTGGTAAAATATAATTATTAACCAAAAGTCTTGTTTGTTTGCCAGCCTTAGCTGATTCTCTCAAACCTTCCATTGCTTCCAAGGCTAAAATTAAATCTGCTTGCCCATTAGAAACCATAGGTGAAAAAACTTTTTTGCCAAACCTAATATGAGCCTCAACGCTCCCACCTCTTTGTGAAAGGCCATGAAGCTCAGAAGATTTTACATCATACCCCTCAACAACTGCTGCTTCATCAATTACTTGAAGCAAGGTAATTATTCCCTGTCCACCAACTCCTGTTAAAATTAAATTAAAATTTTCCATAGTATTAAGATTTTTTTTGTCTGCGCTCTAATAGTGCGCAAATTCTTTTACAAATTATTAATGAAATTTCATCTTTTTCTAAAAATTCCTTAACTGTGCTTTCCAATTCCTTTATACTAATGGGGTCTAAAACTTTGATATGCTTTACCCCACAAGCTTTAGCAATTTCTTCTATACTAACTTGCGTTGTGTCTTCCCCCATTAAAGTTTTTCCCATTCCAGGGTTTGGCTGGTGACCTGTCATTGCTGTGATCCTATTATCCAAAATAACCATCAATGGTTTTGATTTATTATAAACAGCGTTTAAAAGTGGCGAAATTCCTGCATGAAAAAATGTTCCATCTCCCATTATAGAAATTACTTTTTGATTGGTGGACTTTGAGACTCCATGACCAATTCCTAAACTAGCTCCCATAGAAAACAACGTATCTTGTATGTTGTGTGGGGCAAACCCTGCAATCATATTACACCCAATATCCCCTGTAAAAATAGCATTAGGTGCAACTCTTTTTAAGGTTGGGAAAACATACCAATATGGGCAACCTTCACATAGCCTAGCGGTTCTTCTTGGTAAATCAATTTTCTTTACTTTAAATTCTAAAAATTTCTTGCCTGTTATTTTTGCCAATGCAACACAAACTTTTTCTGTGTTTAATTCTCCGATTATTGGCAAAACATTTTTTCCAAAAATTTGCAACTTTAAATTTTCTATTTTCGCTAAAACATTAACCTCTCTTTCTATATAGCCATCTAATTCTTCAACAACTAAAAGTTTTTTTAATGGATGAATAAATTTTTTAATTTTATCTTCTGGTAATGGGTAAAAAAATCCAAGTTTTAAAATTGGCAAATCTAATTTCAAAACTTCTAAAGCCTCTTTAACGTGCAGATATGAAACACCAGAAGTTATAACCCCAACCTTATTCTTTGATGAATCTATTAAATTTATTTTTGACTTCTCAGCAAATATCTGAATTTTTTTAATCTTATCTAAAAGCTCTTTCTTCATCTCCATTGTTCGTGGAGGCATTGTAGCAAACTGATAAGGATTTTTTTCAAATTGCCCTTTTTTAAATTCAGCATTTTTTTTAACATCTTCAAACGTTACTGGCATTTTTTGGTGATTAACCCTTGTCGTCGTATGCAAAATAACAGGTGTATTAAACTTCTCTGAAATTTCAAAACCTAGTTTTGTAAAATCATAACACTCTTGAGGATCAGCTGGTTCTAATGTTGGAATGTGCCCAAACTGTGAATAAATTCTTGTGTTTTGTTCTGTTTGAGCCGAGCTCCAGCAAGAGGGATCATCAGCAATAACAATAACCATGGCCCCCTTGGTGCCAGTGTAGGCTAATGGCAACAAAGAGTCCGAACAAACATTAATTCCAAAACTTTTCATGCTAACCAAGGTTTTTAACCCCGAAAAGCTGGCTCCAATTGCCGACTCTAGGCCAACCTTTTCATTGGTTGCCCACTCTACATAGACCCCATTTTGTGCGGCAATTTTGGCAAAATCGTCTCCAATTTCTGCTGAAGGGCATCCAGGATATCCTGAAACATAAGAAACCCCTGAATCTATGGCTGCTTGGATTATTGCATTGTTTCCTAATAATATTTTTTTCATTTTATATGACTATGTTGATTAATTTATTATACACAAAAACTATTTTTTTTACCTCGGCGTCACCAATTAGGACTTTTATTTTTTCAGATTTTAAAACTAATTTTTCAACTTCTTTTTGTGAAGAACCAGCCTTCATTTCTATTTTGTCGCGTACTTTCCCGTTTATTTGTACTATTAAAAGTACTCTTTTTTCTTCAATTAATTTTTCATCATACTTTGGCCATTTCTGTTGGCAACATAGATCTTTGTTACCCAAACTTACCCATAGTTCTTCGGCTAAGTGCGGAGCAAACGGAGAAAAAATTCTCAAAAAGTCAGCCAAGTCTTTTTTATCTAAACCATTTTCCGAAGTCTGCCATGCGTTTACAAATTCCATCATTGAGCTAATTGCAGTATTAAATTTTAAATTTTCAACATCTTCCCCAACTTTCTTAATTGTTTTATGTAAAACTTTTTTCAGCGCCTCATCAGTCTTAGTAGCCATTTTCTTCTGTGCAGCTAAATTGTAAACTTTATCAACAAATCTTCGGCAACCCACCACCCCCTTCGTATCCCAGGGAATCATTTGCTCAAATGGTCCCATAAACATTTCATAAATTCTTAAAGTATCGGCGCCATATTGCTTTATAATTGTATCGGGGTTTATAACATTTCCTTTTGACTTAGACATTTTGATTCCGCCTTCTCCCAAAACCATTCCATGCGAAGTTCTTTTTTTATAGGGCTCTGAACCAACACTTGCTGGCACTGCTTTAATGTCCCATAAAAATTTAAAAATAAACCTTGAATATAACAAATGCAAAGTTGTGTGCTCCATCCCTCCGTTATACCAATCAACAGGCATCCAATATCTCATAGCTGAGTCATCAGATAATTTTTTATTATTTTTTGGGTCTATGTATCTTAAAAAATACCAATTGCTTCCTGCCCAATTTGGCATAGTGTCGGTTTCTCTTTGTGCAGGACCCTTGCAATTTGGGCAATCAGTTTTAACCCATTTTTCAATTAAAGAAAGTGGAGATTCTCCTGTGCCAGTTGGCTTATATTTTTTGACATTAGGTAGCTTTATCGGTAAGTCTTTTTCTTTAACCGGTTGCCAACCGCATTTTTTACAAAATACCATTGGAATTGGCTCGCCCCAATAATGCTGTCGTGAAAAAACCCAATCTCTCAACTTATAAGTTATTTTTGAGTTTGCTAATCCTTTAGCTGAAAGCCATTCAATTATTTTTGGTCTAGCATCAGCAGACTTTAAACCATCAAATTCTTGAGAGTTATAAAGTGTTCCGTCGTCTTCAAAACATTCTTCTAAGTTTTTTACTTTTTGGGTTAATTCTTCATTGTCAGGTTTTATGGAAGTACGTAAAGGTATCCCATATTTCTTTGCCATTTTAAAATCTCTTTTATCATGGGCATCAGCAAAAACAGCTCCCGTACCATAGTGGTCTAAAACAAAGTCAGCTGTCCAAACTGGCATTTCTTCGTTGGTTACAGGATTTCTAACCATAATCCCTTTCAACTGCACCCCTGTAATTTCTTTATCTTGATTTGTCCTGTCCATATCTGACGCGTTCTTCGCACCTTCTCTATATGCCAAAACTTCTTCAATATTTTCAATTTTATTTCTGTATTTATCAATAAAACTGTGCTCTGGAGACAAAATTAAAAATGTTCCAGAAAAAATTGTATCAACCCTGGTTGTAAAAACTTCTAAGTCTTCATCAATTCCCTCAACATGAAATTTAACCACTGCTCCATGCGACTGGCCAATCCAATCTCTTTGTTGAGTTTTAATTTTTTCTAGATAGTCAACATCCTCTAAATCTTTAATTAATCTTTCAGCATAATTGGTAATTTTTATCATCCACTGATCTTTTTCCTTTTTTTCTACTTTTGTCCCACACCTCTCACACTTTCCATCAATTACTTCTTCATTAGCTAAACCAATCTTATCTTTCGGACACCAATTTATAGAAATTTTACTTTTGTACGCTAATCCATTTTTAAATAATTGTATAAAAATCCACTGCGTCCATTTATAATATTTTGGATCTGTTGTATCAATTTCACGGCTCCAATCAAAAGACAAACCTAAGTTCTGCATTTGACTTCTAAAATTATCTGTATTCTTCTTTGTAACTACCGATGGGTGAACTCCTTTTTTAATAGCATAATTTTCTGTTGGTAAACCAAAAGCATCCCAACCCATTGGATACAAAACATTATAACCTTGCATTCGGCGTTTGCGGGCAATTATGTCAAAAGCAGTAAAGCTTCGGCAATGCCCTACATGAAGCCCATCTCCCGAAGGGTATGGAAACTCCACCAAAAGATAATATTTCTTCTTTTTAGAGCCATTTTTAGCCTTAAAAACGCCCGACGAGTACCACTTATTCTGCCATTTCTGCTCTATTTTTTTAGGATTATATTTTGCCATAGTATTTTCCTATAATAGCACAATCATATAAATTTTAAAGCCCCAACAAAAAACCGCCCTTTGGGGCAGTTTTTACTATATTTTAAACAATTTTTTAGCGTTTGCAGTTGTTGCAGAGGCAACTTCATCAAAACTTAGACCTTTTAGATCGGCTATTTTCTGGATAACGTGTTTTACAAATATTGGCTCGTTTCGGGCGTCCTTCGCTGTTCCCTCCTTCGCCAAGGCTACGGCGGGCAAGGGTGTTAGATAAGGGCAGTCAGTTTCAACTACAATTTTATCTAAAGGAATTTTTCTAATGATTTCATCAATATCAAATTTAAAAATAATTCCATTAATTCCAATACAAAAACCTAAAGCTAAATATTTTTCTGCTTCTTCCCATGTTCCTGTAAAACAATGAATTGTTCCTGAGACTTTGTGTTTTTCTAAAATTGCCAAAGCATCTTCATGGGCCATTCTGCAGTGCACAATTAAGGGCAGGCCCAACTCCTCTGCTAACTCAATTTGCTGAATAAAAACTTTTCTTTGATTTTCTTTAAATTCTTCTTTTTTTGTTGTGCCTTTTGGTTTGTAATAGTAGTCCAAACCAACTTCACCAATTGCCACCACTTTTTTTGACTTTGCTAATTCTCTGTATTTTTCCTTATCAAAAACCTCTCCAAGGGGAGCAAAATCACCTTCATCTAAGTCCATATGCAACTTCATTAAATCAGTTTTTATATGAATTGGGTGCATTCCAATTGCAGCATATATTCCTTCATTTTTTTCTGCCAACTCAATAGCATGTTGTGAGGTTTCATATTTTGTACCAACATCTATGCAAACACCCCCCGCCACTTGCGTGCGTTTTATTACCTCACCCCTATCGGCATCATACGCCTTAAAATTTAAATGACTATGTGTGTCTATTATCATGATTATATTATTTCTTGTTGATAACATTGCTCGCAATAGACTATTTCTGACCTATCTGGTGCATAAGAGGTTTCAAATTCATTGTTGCAACCTTCGTTCATACATTTTCTGTGCCAAAGTCTCATAGAACTTTGGTTTTTAACTCTTCTTACGTGTCTACAATTATGACACAAATGCGGAATCGGCAACTTATGAAATCTATAAAAATCCAATTCCTGCTTTGTAATTTTGAAAGCCGTTGTGCATCTACAAGCACATTCGCCTTTGTGGGCACAACCCATAGTTTCTTTTAATATGTCATCTGTAACGTCTTTTATATTATCTGATAGTTTCTCTGACTCCAATGTAACTTTATAATCTTTTTGCCCAGCTTCTTGCCACCTGAAGCCTTGGTCTAAAGCTTGCTGCTTGGTTATAGGGAAATCATCTGCAGCCACTGTTTCATTATAAGCAAACGGAGCAAGCTCTGGCGGGAAAAATTCTCCATATTTATATGTCCTGCCTTTCACATCAACATACGGCATTTCGTCCATGTGCTTAATAATCTTTGGCACCAACTCCTCATACTCTTTTCTAGTATATTGTTTATTAAAAATACAATATTGTTTTTGTTGCAAGCCCACACAGCCGAAAAGGTTAGACGAAGAATTGCATAACATGCAATAAGTACAATTATGTGCTGCTTTTGTAACTCTGTAACTCAGCTTTATATTAGAGCATTCTTCTCCGCAACTTGATACTTCATATATAAGCTCTATATTTTGCCCGTAAAGCGAAACGTCCATGGCATCTTTAGTGGTTGGAGTTATCATATATTGAATATACCTACAGTCTTCGCCGTTTTGGACATAATAAGAATCGCGAACATTTTTAGAATTGTTAATATACTCTCCGGAAATGTTGAAATTATGTTTTCCGTGGGCAAAACGCACAATACTTTTTGAAAAAATATCCTCAACTTTCTCTTTAAACGCTTCTACATTCTTTGCTGACCCAAAATCAAATTCCGCAAATTTTTTCTTATATTCTTCTTTGCTGTATGGCTGATTAAAAATATGATATTGCTTGTTGCGCAAATTAACGCAACCAATACAATTCATACAACCCTGCAAATTTTTAGAAAACCAAATATCCACACAATCCTCACAATCGGTTGAAAAAAATACTTTGCTCGATTTAACTACATAAAATGATTCATAGCAATATTCCGAAAATTGTAACCTTGTAGTGTCGATACAATTTTTGATATTATTTGCCCAAGCCGAATACATACAATCCTCGCCCCACGTGACAACAAAAGTTAAATAACAATTTTTTAAGCCAGTTGCTCCCGAGCAATAATCACTATTTTCATCATACCACATCGTCTGACTGGCTCTAGGAACTTTTAAAGATAACTCTCGGAGCTGTTCAAAAAATGGCTTAGAAAAATCATAATCTTTTTCATATTCCATCGGGTCCCATTTATCTGAAAACCAAATGTCTTTTTCATAAACCTTGTATGGAGAATCCGGATGAATTATAGAAAAAATTGTTTCTCCGCTCCAGTCGCTCTTCCTTTTATAAAGCACGCGGAAATCTCTCCAAGCCAGACGCCTTTGAGCACGACATTTTGGACACCAAGTTGGCGCTGGCACCTTCATTTTTTCATAGAATGCAAAGCCATCTGGCTCTATAGTAAAGTCTTTTTTACAGTTTTGACATGATTTAGCTTCACTCCTTTCTTCCATAATTTGTTTAGGTTGCCCTAGGGCAACCTGGGACTTTTATTTTTCTATTCGTGGAAATAATGGCACTGATTGTTTATTTGCCAACTGTTGTAATATTTTTTCTGCAATTTCGGGCAAAAAGGGTTGCAACAAAATTCCGATTTCTTTTATGGCAAAAAATAAATCACTTATAACTTGCTGGTTTTGAGTTTGCCACAACTTTTCTTCATTTATATATTTGTCACAAAAACCAATAATTTCCCAAACACTTGCTAAAGCTTCATTAAATTTAAATTCTTCTAAAGATTTTTTGTAATTTTGTTTAGCTCCTTTAATTGCTTCTGTTATTTTTTTGCTCGGTTTCGATTCCTTAAATTCAATTTTAGATGAAATTCCCAATGTTCTAGCCACTAGATTTCCAATTCCACCGGCTAAGTCTGAATTGTACCTTTGTTCAAATTTTTCAAAAGTAAAATCTCCATCTTCAGTTGAAACAATTTCACGAAGCAAATAATACCTAACTGCATCAACTCCATATTTTGCCACCAACTCAAACGGATCAATTACATTACCCAAGGACTTAGACATTTTTTGGCCATCAACATTTATAAACCCGTGTACAAAAACAGATTTCGGCAATTCTAATTTTGCTGACAAAAGCATGGCTGGCCAAAAAATTGTATGAAACTTCATTATGTCTTTTCCTATGCAGTGTACATCGGCTGGCCATAATTTTTTAAATTGCTTTGCTTCTTGGTCATATCCAATAGCTGAAATGTAGTTTGGCAAAGCATCACACCAAACATACATTACTTGCTCTGAATCACCAGGAACTTCAAACCCCCAGTATTTATCTTTTGTCCTAGAAAAACTAACGTCATCCATGCCCTGTTTCAACATGGCCAAAGTCTCATTCTTTTTTCCTTCGGGGATAATTTTTAATTTTCCACTCTTAATTATTTTTTCAATTTGCTCTGTATATTTTGAAAGTTTGAAAAAATAGTTTTCTTCTTCCACCAACTCCAATTCCTTTAAATGAATTACACACTTTCCATCAATCATTTCTTTTTCGGTTTTAAAAGCTTCGCAACCAGGGCAATAATAACCTTTATATTTTTTCTTATAAATATCTCCACTTGCATCTAATTTTTCCCAAAGTTTTTGTACCGCTGGTTTATGCCTAAGCTCATCAGTGGTTCTAATAAAATCACTATTAGATATATTTAAAACCTTTGTCAGATTTCTAAATTTCTCTGAAATTTCATCAGCATACTCTTTTGGTTCTTTGCCTAGCTCTCTGGCAACTCTTAAGGTTTTGATACCATGCTCGTCTGTACCAGTTAAAAAAAATACTTCTTCTCCCAAGCTTTTATGATATCTTGCTAATACGTCTGCCTGCACAGCTTCCAACGCAAAACCAATGTGCGGAGGCGCATTTGTGTAAGGAATACTAGTTGTGATATAAAATTTTTTTGACATAATATGTTATAATTATCTAATTCTATAACTTTTTAACTAAATTTCAATGATTTTATTTGTACACATGTTGTTTGGTGCTGCTGTGGGGTCTTCTATGAAATATATACCACTAGCCATAATTATGGCATTTTTAAGTCACTATTTCTTAGATTTCATTCCTCACATAGATTATGATGTGCGAACAAAAAAAGGAAAATATTTATACGGACGTCTACCCGCAATTACAAAAGTATTTTTTGACATGTGCCTAGGATTTTTACTTATTTTTATATTTTCCAAATCAACCCTGCCTACTGGCAAGCAAACTATAATTTATCTATATGCAATCATAGCAATTATTCCAGACAGTTTGACTGTTTTGAGTGGCATTTTTCCAAATAAAATATTAAAGGCTCATACCCATATTCATACTCAAAAGGTCCACTTTTTAAAGGAAGACCCTTCGGCAGGCTCAGGGCAAGAAAAAATCTCCAGGTTTTGGAGAATTTTTAGCCAAATAGCCACAGTTATAATTTCTATAATTCTAATCAGACTCTAGCCCCTCTTGTTTTCTTTTTTCTAAAAATTCTTTTACGAATTCATATATAATACCAAAAATTGGAACGGCAAAAATTATACCTAGAAACCCAAAAATTTTAGCGCCCAACAATAAAGAAACCAAAACTAAGACTGGCGGAATATCAGTCATTTTTTTCATTAATAATGGAGTCAAAAGCTTGTTCTCTATTTCTTGAACCAAGGTTACCGCAATTAAAACATACAGCACTGTCATCCAGTTTCCAGTTGAAACGGCAATAATTGTTATTAGCAAAATACTCGTTATCCATGGTCCAATATATGGTATAAAATTTAAGAATCCTGAAATCAAAGCCAAAAGAAAGGCATATTTCACCCCAAAAATATAAAATACTATATATGAAGCAATCCCAATAAAAAGACATGCTAACAATCTTGCCCCAAACCATCCTGCAACTTTTGTTTGGACTCTCTCAAAAATGTTTTTAATTTGCTCCTCATATCTTGGGGGACAAACCAACAACAAAACTTTTTCCACTGCGCCATCTTCTAAAGAAAGGAAAAATGACATTGTTAATATAGAAACAGTTGCTGCTATCCCACCAAAAAATACCATCAAGGCTTTTATTATGCTTTGCGAGCTTTGCTGCAAATTATTGGAAAGAATACTGGTGAAACCATCAAAGTTTTGAGCAGTATCAACGCCAAATTGCCTTAAAACTGGGCTTACTTGCTCGAAATATGCTGGTAAATATTGGAGAAATTGACGTATTTCAGAAACAAACACTGGAGCTGTAACATAAATTAGAAGCCCCAAAACTCCAAATATTGAAATATATACTAAAAATACAGCTATAACTTTTGGAATATGTAGTCTCCTCAAAAAATAAATCGCAGGATCTAACAAAATAGAGACTGCCAATGCAGAAAAAAGCCAAAGAGCAATTTCTTTAGCTAAATATATAATATAGAAAATAAAAATCGCTACAAATATTTTTGCAATTGTTGCCCATGAAATTTCTAGAATATGTTCATTTGCCATTTAAAATTTTAACAATTTTTTAATTTTTTCTGATTCTGCCTCTTCATAAGGACCGATAACTGCTAAGTTTAATTTTTCTAAAGCAAAAATATCTTCTGCAACTTTTTTTATATCATCTACAGTAACTGCATCAATTTTTTCAAATTTTTCTTCTGGAGTAAGAATATTTTTTTCCAACAATTCTTGTAATCCATAAAATGTAGCTTGATTGTCAGACGAGTCCAAAGATAATGATGTGGCTCCCTTTATATAGTCTTTTGCTTTTTGTAATTCTTTTTCTGTAATTTTATTATCTCTTAAATCTTTATATTCTTCTAAAATTAATTGCACAGACTTTTCTAAGTTTTTATGGTCAATTCCAGCTTGTGTTACCAAATATCCAACATCAGTAGCATTATCAACCGAAGTATGAATAGAATATGCTAAGCCATTTCTTTCGCGCACTTTTATAAATAACCTAGAGCTCATATTCCCTCCCAAAATAACAGACAAAAGAGCTAGTGCAGATCTTCTTTCATCAAACAAGTCATAAGCTCTTACTCCCAAACAAAAATGCGTTTGATCTGTTTTTTTATAATGCAACAAAATTTCAGGCTCTGATTGTTTTTCTATTACTTTAAGCTTTTCGCCTTCACTATTTTTTTCTATATCTTTAAAATACATTTTCACTTTTTCTTCCATTTCTTCAGACTTCATACCTCCAGCCATACAAATAATCACATTTGAAGAAGAATAATGTGACTTATAATAATTAATAACCTGCTCTTTAGTAAAACTGGATATATTTTCTTTTTCTCCAATCACTCTCCATCCTGCAGGCTGGTCACCATATAAAAGCCCCTCCCACAAGTCACCAATGTAAGCTGTTGGGGTGTCTAAATACATGTTTACTTCTTCTATTATCACACCCTTTTCTCTTTCCATTTCTTTCTCATCAAACTGAGAATTTAAAAAAATATCAGAAATCCAATCTAGGGCAACATCTGCATGCCTTTTATCTACTTTTGCCCAAAAACCCGTTACTTCTTTTGAGGTAAAGGCATTATATTCTCCGCCAACAGAATCTAATGTTTCTGAAATGCTTAAAGTAGTTGGACGCTTTTTAGTTCCTTTAAAAAACATGTGCTCTAAAAAATGTGAAATCCCATTTATATCTTTTGTTTCATATTTAGAACCAGCCCCCACTAATATCAAAACTGTCACAGAATTTGCACTTTCTGCAGGAACAGTAATAACTCTTAATCCGTTTTCTAAAGTTATTTTTTTATATGAGTTTGCCATTTATATAATTTATTAATTCTTTTACATCCACTTTTTCTTGCTTCATTGTGTCCCTATCGCGAACTGTTACCTCCCCGCTTTCTAATGTTTGGAAATCAACAGTTATGCAAAAAGGTGTTCCAATTTCATCTTGGCTATAATATCTTTTTCCAATGTTTCCCCTGTCGTCAAAAGCAGTAGTAAATTGCTTTTTAAGCATATCGTAAACTTCTTTGGCTTTTTCAACCAATTCTGGTTTATTTTTCAACAAAGGGAATACTGCCACTTTATATGGCGCCAAACTTGGTTTCAACTTCAAAACAACTCTTTCTGCCTCTTCAGTATAAGCATCTGTAATTACGGCAAGCATAATTCTATCCAAACCAAATGTAGGCTCTATGACATATGGTACAAAGTCCTCGCTCGTCTCTTCGTTCTTGTATTTTAGAGGAGCTCCTGACAATTTTATATGATTGTTAAGGTCATAGTCCGTACGGTTTGCAATGCCACCTATTTCGTCCCAACCAAAAGGAAAATTATAATAAGTGTCTACTGTTCTTTTAGAGTAGTGGGCCAACTCATTTTTATCTAATTCAACTTCTTTTATATTGTCTTTTGAAACGCCTAGATCTTCTATAAAAAAATTCTGTTGATATGCCAACAATTCAGAAAATGCATTTTCATCTTCACTGGGTTTTACAAAATATTCAAATTCTGCAATTGTAAATTCTTTTGTTCTAAATATGAAGTTTCCAGTTGTAATTTCGTTACGAAAACATCGGCCAACCTGCGCAATTCCAAATGGCAATTTTTGCCTCATAGAATCCATTATCAATTTAAAATCAACAAACATGGTTTGTGCAGTTTCGCCGCGCAAATAAACAGTAGATGTTTGATCCTCTACTGGACCAATAAATGTCTTGAATAGTAAATTAAAATTTTTGGGCTCTGTCCACTCAACTTTTTCTTTATGCGTATTTTCATGTTTTTTTATTTCTTCTGCTTTGTCCAAACGTAATCTGGCATGACAAATTTTACATTCAACTAAAGGGTCTGTAAAATTTTTGATATGGCCTGAAGCCTCCCAAACTTTTGGGTTCATAATAATTGGCCCCCTAACGCCCACTATATCACCTCTCTCATGAACAAACTTTTTCCACCAAAGGTTTTTTATATTATTGAAAAGCTCCGCCCCCAATGGTCCATAGTCATAACTATTAGCTAAACCTCCATAAATTTCAGACCCAGGGAAAATAAAACCGCGCCTTTTACATAAAGACACTATTTTGTCTAATGAATCTGTATTTTTAACTTCATTTTTTACCATAAAATATCTTATAATTTTAATTAATTCATCTTACCCTTTAAAGCCCTCAATTTCAATATATCCCTCTTTTTTGTAACAAAAAACTGCCTAAAGCGGTTTAAATTAGCTTAATCTGATGATTGTGGGGGCTGGTCTTGTGGTGTTATTACTGGCAGAGCCTCTGGCGCAACAACCAAAACCGTAGCGCTAATTTGTTTCATCACAATAAAATCTCCGCTGTCCCATTTTCCAATTGAAGCTGAAAATGTTAAGTTTTGACCGCTATTAGCGGATACTTTCCCCGTAATATCCAACACCCCTCCTTGCAAGTTGTTTAGTATGGGCAGTTTCCATTCTAAATTGTCTAAAGATTTTGGCACAGAAGACACAACATCAAACCCGGGCGTTGGATCAATTTTTATACTAAGATTTTCCAAGGGGTAATCAATATTTGAAGAATAACTAACTGTATAATTAAAATCTCGTCCCTGCGCCACAGTAGTCGGCAAGCCAAAATTTAAAACTATTGGACTAGCATCAATTTTAGTTACAACCGTTGCATCAGATTCATATGTGGCAGTTATATTCTCTGGTATATAAGACAACGATGCTTTAGCAGTTTCCAAATCACCGTCTTTACCCAGAAGTCTTGCTTTAAATTTAACAAATTCTTGATCCCCAGGATATATATCGTTTAATGTTTGCATAAACAATGTTTTTCCATCCTCAGTTAGAGAATTATCTGGCAACTCAAAAGTTAACTTTGCTTTCTGTAAAACAAAATTGCCATTATTTTTATACTGTACAGTGTATTCTATTTCATCCCCTATTTTTGCAGTATCAGGTCCCAAAATTTCCAACTTTAAAATTTCCTTTGAGAACATTCCATTTTGATAGTACAAAAAAGAAAGAATACCTAAAATTATAATTACAAATATAA
>CAILLM010000007.1 GCA_903835075.1 Candidatus Staskawiczbacteria bacterium
ACATCATATTTTATTTAAAATATTTATAAACATATAGATATTAATAAAAGAGAGAAGGGGGTAGTGAACAAAAAATAAACAACAACTTCGCCGAACTAATTAGAATCAAATATGGTTTTGGTTTGGGGGCAAGTTTGAAGCAAAAATGAAAGTAGAAATATTAAAAGAAAATTTAAAAGCAGGATTAAATATAGTAGAAAAAATTGTGGGTAAAAATCCTTCATTGCCAATTTTAGATAATGTTTTAATAGATACAGAAGATAGTTTTTTAAGTCTTAGTTCTACAGACTTAGAGACTGCTATAAAGTTATGGATTTTAACTAAAATTGTGAAAAAGGGAAAAGTTGTAGTCCCTGCAAAATTTTTTTCAAACTTTGTTTCCTTGTTGCCAAACGAAAAAATAGTTTTAGAAGAGAAAAATCAAGGGATATATGTGGAGTGTGGAAGCTTTAAGAACCAAATTCAAGGGTTTAATCCCGAAGAATTCCCTTTGATTCCAGAGTTTAATAATTTAGAATTTATTGAGGTGGATAATAGGAAATTCTGCCAAGGCTTGTCTCAGATTGTGGATATAGCAGCACCCTCTCAGTCTAGGCCAGAAATTTCGGGAATTTATTTTATTTTTTCAAAAAATTTAATAAAAATTGTTGCCACAGATAGTTTTAGGTTGGCAGAGAAAAATATTATGATTGAGGGTGACTTGAGAGACTTTTCAAAAAAAGAAATTTCTTTTATTCTTCCTCAGAAACCAGCAAGAGAATTAATAAATATTTTAGGAGAAAAAGAGGGTAAAGTAAAAATATATTTTTCAGCTAGTCAGATTATGTTTGAATTTCCAATGAAAGATACACCCCGCCCACAAGTTCAAGTGATATCTAGATTAATAGAGGGGGAATATCCTAATTATGAAGAAATTATTCCTAAAAAATTTAAAACACATGTTATTGTAAAAAGAGACGAATTTTTAAATCAAATTAAGGCTGCGGCGCTTTTTTCTGGAAAAATTAATGAAATAAAGATAAAGGTTAACCCGCAAAATAAAGAATTAGAAATTTTTGCTCAAGATCAGGGATTAGGAGAAAGCAAATCAAGTGTGCCTGCTAAAATAGAAGGGGAAGAAATGGAAGTATCATTTAATTATAAATTTTTATCAGATGGATTAATTAATATTAAAAGTTCTGAAGTTATATTTGATTTAAGCAAAGAAGAGGGGCCATGTATATTAAAACCAGTAGGGGATGCTAGTTACATATATGTGGTTATGCCCATTAAATCTACACAAGCTTAATTAAAAAAACACCCCCTTAACGGGGTGTTTTTTATTTGGTAAAAATTAATCTAAGTTATGGTTTATGTCTTGTGTTTGGATGGGGGTGCTTTTGCCAAGCCAGTTATCTATTCCAGTTTGCCATAAAAAGTATTGGGGGTCATTTGATGGGTTTTGAGGTTGGGGACCTAGGGGATTATTTTTATCTATATAATATAATATTGTATGGCTGTCTCCTGACGGTAGTTGACCTAGTAATGCTGGGTTCTCATTATTCACAGAGCTTGGTGGGTTGAAATTTTCTGTTGGATGAGAACTGACAATTTTTTGCATAACCTTATTCCACATTGGGGCAGCAATTCCAACCCCTTCATCTTTGGTGGGGTGATTATTATTATTACCAGTCCAAACACCCACAACAGCAAATGGAGTATATCCCATTGTCCAACCATCAACAAAGTTTTGGGTTGTTCCTGTTTTAGCTGCCACTTGATACCCTGGCACATATAATGGGGAATTGCTTCCAAAAATTGGAGCCCTAGCATTGTTATCTGATAATACACTATTGATTTGTCTGGCTATTTGTGTGTCTAAAACCTTTGTGGGTTGTTCTTTATTTTCTTCTAAAACATTTCCGTTAGCATCTGTTATTTTTAAAATACTAACAGCAGGAATATAATTTCCCTCAGTTGCAAAAACCCCATAAGCTGAAGCCATTTCTAATAAATTTACATCTCCTCCTCCTAATACTAAAGATAAACCATAATTTTTTGTATCTGTGAGTGTTGTAATTCCTAGGCTTTGAGCTGTTTTTAATGTATCTGGCACGCCAGCCAAATAAAGAGTTTTTACAGCGGGAATATTTAAAGAACAACCTAGCGCCGTACGTAATGTAACGGGTCCTCGGTTTTTATTATCATAGTCTTGGGGATTATAGCAGGCGCTACCGTCTGAGCCAATTTTTGCATCTCCCGATGGGTCACAACTTGGGTTGAATTCAGTTTTTACATCCCATAAAACAGTGCTTGGGGTATAACCCTTTTCAAAAGCAGTTATATAGGTAAATGGTTTAAAGGATGAACCTGGTTGCCTTTGTCCCATAGTTGCTACGTCATACTTTGGCTCAAATAAGCACTTTCCAGGGCCCTTGTCTTCGCAACCATCTGGGTACGAGGGTGCAAAGTAATCTTTAGACCCTATCAATGCCAAAATTTGCCCTGTTTTAGGGTCTAAAACAACCATGGCAGCATTATACGCTCCCTTGCCAATATTTGTGGCGTCAGCCTCTTTTATGACTTGCTCGGCATAGTTTTGGATATCCCAATTTAATGAAGTGTAAACCCTTAATCCTTTTTCTTTTAAATAATCATCTCCATATTTATTGCTTAAATATTTTTTAACATACATTACAAAATCAGGAGCTTTTATAGATTCTGTATGTTCGTTAAAAACTAGTTTTTCATTTTTAGCATCTGTTAATTGTTGGGCATTGATATAGCCTTGTTTCTGCATCTTCTCTAAAATAATATCTTTTCTTTGCAATAACTCTGCTTTATTAGGACCATATGGCGAATAATAACTTGGGGCGGGAATTAGTGCTGTTAAAAGCGCAGATTGGGCTATGGATAAATCAGATGCAGGTTTTCCAAAATATGTTTGGCCAGCAGCCTCAGCTCCATAAGCATTTTCTCCAAAAGGAATTTCATTTAAATACCAATCAAAAATTTGGTCTTTAGAATATCTTCCATCTAATTCTACGCTTAAAACAATTTCTTTTATTTTTCTGGAAATACTTTTTTGATTTGTTAAATATACAGATCTTACAAGTTGTTGGGTTAGGGTGGACCCTCCTTGACTTTTTGATTGAGAAGTTAGGTCTACTAAAACAGCTCTAATTAATCCTATAAAATCTAGCCCGCCATGTTGGTAAAACCTAGAATCTTCCGAGGCCAAAACAGAATGTTTTAAATTATCTGAAATTTTATCAAAAGAAACAATTTCTCTTTTTTCCTCCCCATAAATATCATATAAAAGTACTTTTCCAGTGTTGTCATATATTTTAGTAGATTGGATAAATGGAGTTTCTGTAAATTTTTCAGGTCGTGGTAAATTCCAGGTGTAGTATACAAAAAGTGCGAGGAGTACTGTACACCCACCTAAGAATAAAAGAATTAAATATTTGCCAATAAAAAGAAAAATCTTTTTATTTTTATTAAAAATGTTAAATTTTTTCATATTTTTATATTGTACTCCTAAAAATTGTAAAATTAAAGGATTAATTTAAATAAAAACCCCACCTATTTTGTTGGCGGAGTTTTTATTTTATGAATTTATTCTTCTTCCTCTTCTGGCTCTGGAGAAACAACATCATCTTCTGCATCTTCATCGTCGTCTAAGTCTTCGTCTAGGTCATCATCATCGTCTTTGGCGTCGTCGGTAGAACCGTCGTCCCAATTGGTATCTTCAAAATCATCATCTTCGCTAACAAGTTTGCTTAAAAATTCCTCTTCCATTTTTTTATTATTAATTAATTTTATTATTATATTTAATCCATTATATTTTTTAAAAAACTATTGTCAAGCACTATTTCTTCACACATGCTAATATGTTTTGATTGCGGCACAAATTGCCAAACCAATAGCATCAAAGGCATCGTCTTTTTTCCTATTATTTTTTGATAAATCAAAAGATTCTATGTTAACTGTTTTTTTAATCATTTTTTGAACCTGCTTTTTTTCTGCCCTGCCAAAACCAGCAATAGTCATTTTCATTTGTAGGGGAGTAAACTCATAAACCATTAGTTTGTTTTCTGCCGCTGCTAACAAAATTACTCCTTTGCTCTGGCTAACTGGCATTACGGTTTTTAGGTTCTTAAAAAAGAAAAGTCTTTCAATAGACATTATGTCAGGCTTATATTTTTTTATTAATTTATTTATTTCTTTATAAATTTGTTGCAATCCTTCGCCAGTTGTTGAAAACTTATCAGTTATTATGCACCCAAAATCAAGAACTTCTAACTCTTGTCCCGTGTGTTTTTTGATAATAGAATATCCCACAATTACCGAGCCCGGGTCTACCCCAATAATTATCATTTAGTTTTTCATATTTGAGTAAATATCGTTTACAGCATCATTATCATCTAGTGCATCGAATAGTTTTTGAGCTTGTTCTTTTTCTTTTTCTGTAAGCGAAACCTCTTCCTTAGCAACAAAATCTATAGAGGAAGACTCAATTTTTATTTGTTTATCTTCCAGGGCTTTTTTTACAACTTCTAAATCTTCGGGCTTTGTATAAATATCTAGAGAATCTCCATTGGAAGAAACATCATCAGCCCCTAACTCTATTGCCATTAGCTCTACTTCTTCTTGAGACTTGCCATCGGTGTTTATAGTTATTGCTCCTTTTCTTTCAAACATCCATCGCACAGCACCCTCCCCAGCCATTTTTCCATTGTGTTGGTTTAGAGTGGCTCTTATTTCTCCAAATGTTCTATTGGTGTTGTCAGTAATTCCATTAATAATTAAAGCAATTCCTCCTGGCCCAAACCCTTCAAAGGATACTTCTTCTAATGTTTCTCCAGCTAATTCGCCAGTACCTTTTTTAATAGCCCTTTCAATGTTTTCTTTGGGCATGTTAGCACTTTTGGCTTGTTCTATTACTGCCTTAAGTTTAGAGTTTTTTAATGGGTCGCCTGAACCACCCCCATCTTTTACAGCTATTGTAATTAGCCTTCCATATTTAGAATATATTTTTCCTTTTTTTGCATCATTGGCCATTTTTGTGGCCATAACTGTTTTTGCATGACTATGTCCTGACATGTTGTTTTTTGTTTTTAATAAATAATATTATTGTTGCCAATATTATAGCTGTTGATAAAACTATATAAAATAAAAACCAGGGATTATTTTTATTTGTTGCTTGGCTTGTGTTTAAATTTTGGCCTGCCTGCGCAGGCAGGCTGATATCAGCCAACCCCTGAGTTGATAAGTCATTATTAACAGAATTTTTTATTTTTGACAAGCCCTTAGTGCTAGTTGTTGCCACGGTAATTATATTTTTTGTTTCTGGAGTTGGAGTTAGACTCCATTTCCAGCCAGAGTCAACTTTGCTGTAAGATTGTCCCAAAGGAGCTTTTGTATAATTTACAGAATCAACAATTTTTTTATCAGGCGTTAACAAGTTTATTCCATCAACATCATTGTTCAACATTATTTTTGTGTCCGGTCTTTTAAATAACAAAAAACCATTAGCCATAAGTTTTGCGTCTTTTGGAATTGTAAAAGTTTTTGGAGTTCCGCTAATATCTTGAATTTGCCAACCAGTTAAATCAACTTCTATATTATTAGAATTGTACAACTCAACCCATTCATTTGTTTCATCAGCTCCTGAAGGGTTGGGGAGTAATTCGTTTATAATAATTCCCGATGGATAAGTTACCGCAGGCGTAGCGGGTTGGTCGTTTGTTTGGCTCGCCGTAGTTTCAACGGAGGTGGCGCACCCTACGCAGGCAACTCCCTGGTCTTTAATTTTTTGTAAAGTTTTAACCCCTATGCCCTTAACTCTATTTAAGTCGTCAACTGAAGAAAACGGTCTGGCGTCAATTATCCTTTGTGCCATAGCGGGCCCAATACCAGCAATGATATCTAATTGAGATAGTGTGGCGTTGTTTATATCAACCGTATCGGTGGCTGTAGCAATAGCTGGAAATAATATCGTTAATAATATTAATACGAAAAATAGGTTCCTCATATCATTATGATTAATTATTATTGTATTTTACCGCAAATAGAGTATATTGAAAACTGCAATATTAAATTAATTATAATAACATGGATAAAAGAAAAATTTTATTTTCAATAATGTTTACTGTTTTGGGTCTTTTGGCGTTTCAGGTTTCTGTAAGTCAAATAATTGGTTCTACTCAAAAATTTACCTTGTTTGAATTATTAGGACCAATTGGTGGAATGTTTTTGGGGCCAATTTTGGGAGCTTTATCAGCTTTTGTGGTGAGGGCCTTAGATATAATATTTACTCACCAATCTTTGGATTTGTTAACAATAATAAGGTTTTTGCCTGCAATTTGTGCTGCGGTTTATTTTGGATTAAAAAATAAATATACAGCTATTGTTTTCCCAATTTGTATCGCTTTGTTTTTAATAAATCCAATTGGTAGGCAAGCATGGATGTACTCAGCAATTTGGTTGATTCCTTTTGTTGCCACATTCTTTAAGAAGAAATTGATTCTAAATAGTTTGGGAGCCACATTTACGGCCCATGCAGTTGGTTCAGTAATTTTCTTATATACTTTTGGCTTAACCCCTGCAATTTGGATTGGCCTAATCCCAGTAGTATTTATAGAAAGGGGATTTTTTACAGCTGGAATTTGGGCTAGTTGTTTGGCCTTTAACTTTATTTTAGATAAGCTTACGAGCTTTAAATTTGCCTCAGCCTTAAAGCCATTTGTTAAACAAGAACTACTTTTCAATGCTAGTAAAAGCAATTAAAACTAGGTCATTAATCCCACCTCAAGATAACTTACTTTCTGTAATTAAAGAAAGTGTTCTTGAGATAAAAGAGAAGTCTGTAATAGTAATTACCTCTAAGGTTGTATCTATCTGGCGAGGAGATTGTCTGAAGATAAGCCAGATAGAAGATAAAGATAGCCTGATAAAGAAAGAAGCTGATTTATACATAGACCGCACAAATGATCTTCCAGAGAGCGTAATGCTAACCATTAAAAATAACATTTTAATTCCAACTTCGGGCATAGATGAAAGCAACGCTAACGGATATTATATTTTGTGGCCAAAAAATCCTGCCAAAGATGCCAAAGAAATCTATCAATATATAAAAAAAGAGTTTAAGCTAAAAAACTTTGGAGTAATAATTTCAGATAGCCATACTACGCCCTTACGAACAGGAATTATGGGAATTGGAATTGCTTATTATGGCTTTTATCCTTTGCGAGATTATAGAAATAAAAAAGATATTTTTGGCAGAAAATTAAAAATGTCTCAAACAAATATAGTTGATTCTTTATGTGCCGCAGCAGTTTATGAAATGGGGGAGGGCGCCGAACAAACCCCAATTGCAATTATTGAAGACGCGGGCAACATAAAATTCGAAATCAAAACCCACAAAAAAGACCCCTTATTAATTGGAATAGATGAAGATATTTACGCCCCATTTTTAAAAAGCGTAAAATGGAAAACCCTTCGGCGCGACTCATGGCAAGAAGGCGGAAAATAGTTTGACAAAAATTGCTCAGGAGCTAAACTTAAAGAAAAATCAATATAATTAAAATAAATAAAAATATGGGAGAACGTCCAAGAGATCAAGAAGAAAATTTAACTCCAATGGAAGCAGAATGTGTCGAAAAAATAAGAACCCTTAAAGAAAAAAGAGTGAAAGATGGGTCATTGTCGCGAACCGATGAGGGGTTGTTGAAAATGTGGCAACGAACTTTGGGTTACACTGAAGCTGGAAAGGCTGAAGTGGCCAGACTAGGGGCAACACAAGAAACAATCCCCAGCATGACATCTGAGCAAATGGGAGAAATTATAAAAACCGCAGATGATAAGCATGAAGCGGTACAAAGAGAAATAAAAGAGGGCAGTGAGAGGATATACAAAAAGTTTACCGAAGGGAATGAGAACTTATATAAGAAACTTACTGGTAAAGAATAAATTAAAAAAATCACTCGGTTGAGTGATTTTTTTGTTAGAATAATTTGCGTTAGAATAGTCCGCTTTGCTTGCGTAAGTGGCTAAGTCCTAAATGGCTGTAGGCTAGGGCTGTAGCAACTCGGCCTTTTGGGGTGCGTTCAAGAAGGCCACATTGCATTAAATAAGGTTCGTAAATGTCTAAAATTGTTTCTTCTTCTTCCATGGCAGCTGCTGCTAATGATTGCAATCCAACAGGCCCTCCGCCAAATTTTTCAATTAAAGCTTGCAAAATATTTCTGTCGCTGGGCTCTAATCCCATTAAGTCTACCTCTAACGAGTCTAGCGCGTGCTTGGCAATTTTTTCTGTTATAATTTCTGCATTTTGAACTTGGGCAAAGTCGCGCACTCTTTTTACTAGCCTGTTTGCAACTCTTGGCGTAAACCTTGAACGTTCGGCAATTGCGGTAATGGCTGCAGGTTCCATTTTTATTTTTAATAAATTTCCCGATCGCTCAATTATTTTTTTAACATCTTCTATATTATAAAAGTTAAGCTGAAAAGTTGCGCCAAATCTGTTACGTAGGGGGGCAGATAATAACCCTGGCCTTGTGGTAGCTCCAATTAAAGTAAATTTGGGTAATTTTAATTCCATTGTGCGTGCCATTGGACCCTTTCCTAAAATTAAATTTAATTTATATTCTTCCAATGCGGGGTATAAATATTCTTCTATGGTTTTATTTATTCTGTGAATCTCATCTAAAAATAAAACATCACCTTCTGACAAGTTTGTTAAAATTGCAGCTAAATCTCCCGCTCTTTCTAAAGCTGGGCCCGAGGTAGATTTAATTTTTTTACCCATTTCATTAGCAACTATGTAGGCTAGAGTGGTTTTGCCTAAGCCAGAGTTGCCATAAAGCAACAAGTGGTCAGGACTTTGACCACGTTGCTTAGCTGCGGTAATAATTACCTGTATATTTTCTTTAATTTTGTCTTGCCCAACGTAATCATTCCAAGAACTCGGCCTTAAAGCCGAGTCTAGTGTTTCGTCCGGTGCCTCGACAGCGGAGAGGTCTTTTTTGGGTGAAGGGGTTGACATATATATTAAAAAATGATACTATGGAAGATATTTAGGTTAAACGATTAAGCGGCTCTAGAGTTGGAGGTATTTATTTGGACTTACCTCAGCTTCGGATAATTCTGCTCCGGCTCAATTATTCCTCAGGCAAGTCTTTGTTTATGTCCCAGACATAAGAACACCTCCAGCTCTAAGGCCGCTTTTTGTTTACTTATTTTGCTAGGTCTGCTGGTTTTGTTTCATCTTCTTCAACAACTCGCAAAACTTCGTCCATTGTGGTTTTACCTTCAACAATATCTATTAAACCTGATTGCCACATTGTTACCATTCCTTTTTTTATTGCCAATTCTCTAACAGCAGAAACTGGGGGATTGGTTAAAATAAATCTTTCCATTTCAGAGTCTACTAAAAATGCTTCAAATAATCCTTGTCTTCCTTTATATCCTGTAAAGTTGCAAGCTTCGCATCCGCCTTCTTTGGCTTTGGCAATTTGAACCTTATCAAGGTCGGTAATTTTTATTTCTTTTGGTAAAATTTTTAAACCTTTTTTAATACTGATTAATTCTTCTGCACTTGGAGCCACAAGAGTAGAACACTTTTTGCAAACCTTTCTGGTGAGTCTTTGGGCAACAGCCATTTTTAAGCCAGATGCAATGGATGAAGGATCTACGCCCAAGTCTACAAGCCTTGGGATGGTCCCAGCTGCGTCATTGGTGTGCAAAGTAGATAATACCAGGTGACCAGTAAGGGCAGCTTGTAGGGCAATTTTAGAGGTTTCTAAATCTCTAATTTCTCCCACCAAAATAACGTCTGGGTCTTGCCTAACAATAGATCTTAATCCATCAGAGAAGTCATAGCCTTTTTCTGGAGCAACTTGTGTTTGGGAAACTCCTGTTAAGTGATATTCAATTGGGTCTTCAATGGTAATAATTTTAATTTCTGGGTTTTGAATTTTTTTCAAAAAAGCATAAAGCGTGGTTGTTTTTCCAGAGCCCGTGGGACCCGTAACAATTATCATTCCATTTGGTTTGTCTATTTCTTTTTTAAAAGTTTCATAAAGATCTGGTCTTAGACCCAAATCATCTAAAGAAATTAAACTTTTAGGGTTTAAAATTCTCATAACAATTGATTCACCATATTCTGCTGGCAAACTAGAAGTTCTAACTTCAATAAGCAATTCATCAACTTCAATTGTAAATCTTCCATCTTGTGGCTTGTCTGTGATGTTTAACTTTAGTTTTGACAAAAGCTTTAAGCGGGAAATTAAATGGTGATAAACGCTTTGTTCGAAAAAAACAACATCTTGTAAAATTCCGTCTAATCTAATTCTAAGTCTTGCTTCTTTTTCTTGCGGCTCTATGTGAATGTCGGAAACATCTAAAGCAATTGCTCCATATAAAATTACATCTAGTAAGTCAGTAACACTGGAAACCAAATATTCTTCGATTTTTTTCTTGAAACCACCAATGTCTTTAACTTGAGATTTTACTTCCTCAATAATTTTTGGAGAGATTGAAACCGAGCCAAGTAATTTTTTAGTGTCTACCATTTATTTAAAGTGGATTAATATTATTTTTTATTTCTTCTAAATTTGCACCTTTTTTCATTAATTCAGAAGTTAATTGAAAAATATCTGCGGTAATATTATCTTTGAAGTCATTAGTATAAATTACTAAACCAGTTAAAAGACATTTTGCAGACTCTGCATTTATATTTTCAGCAAGACCAACAACTATTTCCGAGAGGGAGGTATCTTTTATTAGATTTATTTTACCAAATTTTTGGTTGTCTTTCGAGTTATCTATGTTTAAAACTGGAGAATCTAGTAAGAATCCAAAAGAATTTAATTTTTCCGATAATTCTTTCTGGTAGTCTTTTATACCAACAGTAATCACGAGGTCGGGCTTGGCTTCAGCAAAATAAAAGGAAATATTGTCTTTTTTTATAGTTCCATTTTCAAGAGTTAAATGCACTTTAAGTGCTTGGTCATTTTTTTCGTAGTAAATTTGTGAAATTTGAGCAACGCTGTTTGGAATAGACATCACAAAGTTTTTTGGATAAGAAATAAAGTCCAAATTAGGTGATAAAAACTTTAAATTTTCTGGCAAAGTGTCTAACAATAAGTTTACATTTTTGCCTAAATCTTTTAAAGTATAAAAAAGAGCCAGTGTAGAGGTAATTGCCTCTGGCTCTTGTGAAGTTATTAAATAAATATTTTTTGCTTCTGATATTAAATTTTCCATGTTAATATACCCTATAAAATTTAAGCACATAAGTCAATGTTAATAAAGTACACAACTACAAGCTATAAAGACACACAAAAATTTGGACAAGAGTTAGCCAAGGATATTCTAGGTTTTCCACTAAAAAAAATTGCAACTGTTTTGTGTTTGTATGGAGATTTAGGGGTAGGGAAAACAACTTTTTTGCAAGGTTTTGCAAAAGGCCTTGGCATAAAAGAAAAAATATTAAGCCCAACATATGTGGTAATGAGGCGTTTCGGTTACTTTTATCATTTTGATTGTTACAGATTAAAAGACGAAAAGGATATTTTGGAATTGGGCTGGGAAGAAATAATTTCCAATCCAAAAAACATTGTAGCAGTTGAATGGCCCGAGCGTATAAAAAAAGTTTTACCAAAAACCGCAATTAAAATTGAATTTAAAACCCTTGAAGAAAATAAAAGGGAATTGACAATGAAAAGATTATAGGGTAGTTTTAAGGGGCTCATTGAAAGGAGAAAATTATGATAATATCCATAGGATTATTATTCCGATTGTTGAATATTGCAAACCGCGAGGTTGATGAGAATATCGCTAAGAGCGCAGAGGCTCGGAGCAAAGTAATTGAAAATTATGGACAACTACTTGTTGTTAGAGATTTGATATCGCACGCCTTGGAAAATTGCGATATGCTGATTGAACTTTCGCCCAGCAACCAAAGCCTTTTAGAACCTTTTATTGTCAGACATACGCAGGATGCGACGTCGCTGGAAGCTTCACGGTGATTTTAGTGATTTGTTTGCCCAAAAATTTGGGCTCTTTTTTTATAATTTAAGGGGTATTTTTTTGTGGTTGTCATATGACAACCTTCGCAATATTGATAGGGGGCATTTTTTCACGTCACGTGAAAAAGTATAAACAAAATAATCAGGTTAACCATGGTTAACCTGCACGATTAATTTGCTTTAGTGCTAATATTATAATTTATGCGGTCGTCGTAAATATGATGCTGACTATTTTTGTTGTGTAAAAAATATGATAAAATGAAGAATGGAAAAAAGATTAATTATTATTGATTCTAATGCGTTGTTGCACAGGTCATTTCATGCGTTGCCACCTTTAATGACAAAGTCGGGGCAGGAGACAGGAGCTGTTTATGGTTATTTGCTTACTTTGTTTAAGGCTATAACTGATTTAAAACCAGATTACGTTGTTGCTTGTTTTGATACGAAGTCGCCAACGTTTCGCCACGAAATGTATAAAGAGTACAAAGCACAAAGGCCGGTAACTCCCGGTGGAATTGTTTCGCAAATTCCTGTTACAAAAACAGTTGTTGAAGCTTTGGGGATTCCCATTTTTGCAGTTGAAGGAGTTGAGGCCGATGACTTAATCGCCACAATTTGTGCTAAAAATCCCGACTTGGAGATATTTATTGTTTCGGGAGATATGGATAACACGCAATTGGTTAATGAAAAAATAAAAGTTTACACGCTGGGAAAAGGAATAAAAGATACTGTTATTTATGACATAGCCAAGGTACAAGAAAGATTTGGGGTGAAGCCCGAGCAAATGGTAGATTTCAAAGCTTTAACTGGTGACCCTTCAGATAACATTCCTGGAGTAGAGGGAATTGGTAAAAAAACAGCTGCTGAAATAATTCAAAAATATGGAAGCGTAAAAAACTTGTACGAAGAGCTGGCAACTGACACGGCAATTTTGAAGCCAAAAGTAAAAGAAGCCTTAAAGCTAAACAAAGAGTCGGCCTTAATGTCCCGTGACTTGGCTCAAATGAAGGATGACGTAGAAATAGAATTCAAAATTGAAGACTGTAATTTTGGGAAATTTGATGCTAAAAAAGTTGCAGAAGTTTTTAATAGTTTGGAGTTTTATAGCCTCATTGACCGTTTATCACAATTAGTCTACAATTAATTAAAGAATTTTAATTAGTTTAATTTTTAAAATTGATAAAAAATATGTACAAAGTTTCATTTAAGGTGGCTTTACCCGTTATCCTTGCGGGAATGTTTGCAATAGTTGTTTTTATAGCATTAAACCCAGAAGGCTTGAGTCCAAGTTTTTATGTAATTTTATTTTTATTGTCTGTTTTTATCTTTTTTTATGGATTACATGTTGGACAAAGCGTTGCTCAGCCAATTGAAAAAATATTGAAAAGGGCTGTTGACTTAAGTAAGGGTGACACAAAAGCTAGGTTTTATTTAGAAACTAAAGATGAGTTTGGTGAGCTTGCTCAAATTTTCAATAAAATAGCAGATGATATAGAAAATAGTCGTAATAAGGCAGAAAATTCAGAAAAATCAGTTAATATAAAAGTGAAAGCAAAAACTCAAGATTTGGAAGAAGTAATAAGCGCTTTAGAGCAAAAAGTTAAAAATAGAACAATTGAGGTGGAAAGATTAATGAAACAGCAAGGGTTAGTTACACCTGCTGAGCCCGAAGAAACTCAAGTTACAGAAATTCCAGCTAAACCAAAAACTCGTGTGTCTAAAAAAACGAGCACCGTAGTAGATGGTGACATTGACGCAACAGATGGTCAAACTTAAAAAAATATGCCAGAATTACCAGAAGTAGAAACAACAGTAAAAGGTTTAAATGCAAAGGTCTGTAACAGGACCTTTGTTTCTGTTTGGTCAGACTGGTCCAAGTTAGTTAAAAAACCAAAAGATTTTAAAGATTTTGAGAGAGAAATAAAAAATAAAAAAATTAAAAAAATTTGGCGTCGTGCTAAAAATATTATTTTTGATTTATCTGGTGGATATTCTCTTTTAATTCATCAAAAAATGACAGGTCACATGTTGGTTGGGAAGTGGGTTATGCAAGACGGCCAGTGGAAGCCAGAAAAAGATGGCCCGCTTAACGATCCGTATAATAGGTTTTTGCATTTAGTTTTTTATTTTGATAATAAAGAAATGATGGCACTTTCTGATGCTAGAAAATTTGCAAAAGTTGAATTATGGAAAACTAATGAGTTGTTAAATTCAAAAGAATTTATAAATTTAGGTCCAGAACCTTTAGAAGAAAGTTTTACTTTTGAAGAGTTTAAAAAAGTATTGTTGGGAAGCCCGCCTTCAGACCCAAAGGGTGCCCCGCTACGGCGAGGCAAGGTAAAACAGGTTTTAATGGTACCACAAATAATAGCAGGCATAGGGAATATTTATGCTTCAGAAATTTTGTGGCAAGCAAAGGTGCACCCCGAAAAAAGTGTTGCCAAATTAAACACAAAAGAGTTAAAGTTGATTTATCAAGCTATAAAAAATGTTTTGGGAAAAGCAGTTAAATTAGAGGGAGACAGTTTTTCTGATTATAGAAAACCAGATGGCAATAAGGGAAATTTTCATGCGGAAAGAAAAGTTTATAATAGAGAGGGACAAGAATGCAAAAAGTGTAAGGTAAAAATAAAAAGAATAAAATTTGGTGGCAGAAGCACATTTTTTTGCCCAAATTGCCAAAAATGATTTATTTTATTTACAACCTTCTATATATTTTTTATAAGATGGTTGCGAGCTGTTTTAGATCTCCCTCTGTGAGTGGTGTATATATTTTTATAAAAATTTAAACTAATGATAGTCTTTTTATACGGACAAGATTCATATAGGTCAAAAAGAAAATTAGAAGAGATAATTTTAAGTTACAAAGAAAAGCACAAGTCTGGGCTTAATTTAATTTATGTGGATGCAGTTGATAAAAACTTTGTTGATTTTTATGGCAACTTAAAAATTAATTCAATGTTTGCTGAAAAAAAATTGATAATTATACAAAATGTTTTTGTTAATAAAAAATTTCAGGAAGATTTTTTAGAAAATGTTAAAGAATTGGAAAATATAAAAGATATAGTTGTAATTTATGAAGATATTGCCCCAGATCAAAGACTCAAAATTTTTAAATTATTACAAAAGCACGCCAAATGCCAAGAGTTTAATTATTTGTCTCCGGCAAATTTACGGAAATGGGTAATGAATGAATTTTCCGCCCAAGGCAGACCAGCCTCGGGCTGGGAAAATAATAAATTAAAAATAAATAATGATGCCGTTGATTTGCTCATTAATTTTGTTGGGAGTGACTTGTGGAGAATGACAAATGAAATTGAAAAGCTGACAAACTATATTGCTGCTTGGGATAATAAAAAAGATTTGATTGTAGAAAAAAGAGATGTGGAATTATTGGTAAAGCCCAATATTGAAAATGATATTTTTAAAACTATTGATGCATTGGCTTCTAAAAATAAAAAATTAGCGTTGTCTTTGTTGCATAAACACCTTGATAATGGAGACGCGCCTTTATATTTGCTTTCGATGATAGCTTATCAATTTAGGAATCTTTTAATTATCAAAGACTTGCAAGAATCACAGACGCCTTATGGATTTATTGCTAAAAAGTCAGGACTGCACCCATTTGTTGTTCAAAAAAGTGGTTATTTATGCAACCAATTTTCAATGGCTGAATTAAAAAAAATATACCAGAAAATTTTTCAAATAGATTCTGATATTAAGACTGGAAGGGCAGATTCAGAAACAGCCATAGATGTGTTGCTTTCAGAAATTTAAAAACCACCCAAAAGGGTGGTTTTTTGTTGCCTTATTTTTTACCTACCTACCGGCAGGCAGGTCTATTAGTTTTGTAAGGCGGGATTTTCTTCTTGAGGCATTATTTTTTTTGATAACGCCAACTTTAGCTGCCTTATCTAGCGCCCTATAAATGTCTGGAAGAAGTTTTTTTGCTTCTGCAAGATTCTTTTTTGCAACTAGAGCACGGGCCTCTTTTACTAGAGATTTTATTTTATTTTTATAGACAACATTTCGCTCATTTCTTTTAGCGGATTGTCTGATAGCTTTTTTAGCTGATTTTGTTATTGCCATAAATTTTTAGAATTTAGCGTAGTGATATAATTTTGATTTACTCATATAAATGGCGACACCATTTCTATGAATTTATATAGAATAAAAATACCATATAAATGCTATTTTTGCAATAGTAGCCCTATTTGTTGTTTAGTTTTTCAATCAAGTCTCTAATTTCTGCTGCTCGCTCAAAGTCCATATTTTTTGCTGCAATTTTCATTTCTTTTTCCAAAAGTTTTTTGTCATTTACAACCCAAAGTTCTGCAGCAACATCTTCTTTCTTTGAGAAGCCCCAATCTCTAATATCAGAGATAATTGTTGTTGGGTGGATATTATTCTTTTTATTATAGTCTTCTTGAATTTTCCTTCTGCGGTTAATTTCTGCTATGGCGTTTTTCATGGAAAGAGTTTCTTTATCAGCATACAAAATAACGCGTCCATTTAAATGACGGGCGGCTCTTCCCATTGTTTGAATCAGTGTAGTTTCATTTCTTAAAAAACCTTCTTTGTCAGCATCTAAAATTGCCACCAAAGAAACTTCGGGCAAATCTATGCCTTCTCTTAACAAATTAATTCCAACTAATACGTCAAATTCACCTTGTCTAAGATTTTTTAAAATTTCAGGCCTTTCCATTGTTTTAACTTCTGAGTGCAAATATTGCGTTTTAATTCCTCTTTCAGTTAAATAATCTGCGATTTCTTCAGCTAATTTTTTTGTTAAGGTGACCACAAGTATGCGGTGGTTTTTGTTGATTTCTTTTTTTATCTCTTCCATTAAATCTTTAATTTGGTTTTCTGTGGTTTTGATTTCAATTGATGGTTCTAAAAGTCCCGTGGGTCTTATCAATTGTTCGGCAATATTTTTTCCAGCCTTTTGTTTTTCAAAGAGGGCAGGGGTGGCAGAAACATAAATTGTTTGTTTTTGTCTGGCTTCAAATTCAGCAAAAGTCAATGGCCTATTGTCTATTGCTGAGGGTAGCCTAAAACCAAAATCAATTAAAGTTTGTTTTCTGATTTTGTCTTGTACTGACATTGCACGGATTTGTGAAACAGAAATATGAGACTCATCAATAAATATTAAATTTTGGGCCTGCCCTGAGCTTGTCGAAGGGTTAAAATAGTTAAAATAATCAACTAAAGAAAACGGTGGGCTCCCGGGTTTTCTAAACTCCATGTGGCTAGAATAGTTTTCTATGCCCTGGCACCTGCCAGTTTCAGTTAGCATTTCTATATCATAATTTGTGCGTTGCTCAAGCCTTTCTGCTTCTAAATTTTTTCCTAATTTCTTTAATTTTATTAATTGGTCCTTTAACTCTAACTTTATATTTTCAATGGCTATTTTCAGTTTATCAGAAGGTGCAACCCAAAAAGTTGCGGGGAATAAAGTAATTTTTTTACCAGAAGATCTATATTTTTTATCTAAACCAGGAATTGATTCAGAAATATTTTCTATGCTATCTCCTAAAAATTCAATGCGAAATATTTTTTCTCCTGTGACAATGTAAATTTCAATTAAGTCTCCCCGCACTCGAAAAGTTCCTGGCTTGAAATCAATATCATTTCTCTGGTATTGTAATCCAGCTAACGAAAGTATAAAATTTTTCCTACTTATTTTTTGTTTTAATTTTACTTCTAAAGATGTCCCACCATAATTTTCTGGTGAGCCAATGTTGTAAATGCAAGAAACAGAAGCAACTACAATAACGTCTTTCCTGGAAGTTACATCTTGAACTGCAGCGTGACGTAGTCTATCAATTTCTTCATTTATTTTTGCATCTTTTTCTATGTAAGTATCTGAATGTGGGATGTAGGCCTCGGGTTGATAATAATCATAATAAGAAACAAAATAATGCACTGCGTTATTCGGAAAAAATTCTTTAAACTCCTGGTAAAGCTGAGCGGCCAATGTTTTATTGGGGCAAATAACAAGTGTTGGTTTTTGGGTTTCTTCTATGACGTTTGCCATTGTAAAGGTTTTTCCAGAACCAGTAACACCCAAAAGCACCTGGTCTTTAACTCCATTTTTTAGAGCATCAACCAATTGTTTTATGGCTTTTGGCTGGTCGCCAGTGGGCTTAAATTTTGATTTTACTTGAAATTTCATATAGAATTACTTTAATACGTGATGTATTTAATTTATGATAGCATTTTTAGAGGGGAAAATTATATTAAAAAAGGAAAAGTTTGTAATTGTAGAAGTGGCCGGGGTGGGCTATAAGGTTTTTGTGTCTGCTCAGACCCTGTTTAAATTACCCGCCTCCGCCGAGGCTTCGGCGGGCAAGCCAGAAATCGATCACGTAAAACTCTTTATATACCATGAGACAAAAGAAGACAAGTCTGATTTATATGGTTTTTTAAATTATGAGGAGCAAGAATTTTTTGAAACTTTAATGGATATTAGGGGAGTTGGGCCAAGGTCTGCTTTAGACATTTCGGCATTGGGCTCATTAGATAAAATAAAAGACAGAATTTTAAAACAAGACGAAAAAATATTTGAAGGAATTCCCGGTATTGGTTCTAAGAAAGCAATGACAATAATTTTAGAATTAACTGGAAAAATAAATATTTTAGGTCAAAAGAAAACTTCGGGCGACGAAGCTGAAAGTGCATTAGTTCAACTCGGCTTTACAAAACAACAAGCCAAAGATGCATTAAGTCGAGTACCGAGTTCTGTAAAAGATTCTGAAGACCGCATAAAACAAGCATTAAAAAACCTAGGAAGATAAAATGAAGAAAGGAGAAGATTTTATTGGAGTTTGTGTAACATATTTTTGCCACGATGGAAATGGTAATTTTTTATTTAACAAGCGAAGCAAAAATTGTAGAGACGAAATTGGAAATTGGGATTGCGGGGGCGGGGGAATAGAATTTGGAGATACGGTTGAAGAAACTTTAAAAAAAGAAATAAAAGAAGAATATTGTACAGATATTTTAGGTTATGAATTTTTAGGATTTATGGATGTTCATCGCGAACACAATGGAACTAAAACTCACTGGATAGCATTAGATCACAAAGTTCTGGTTGATAGAGGAAAAGTAAAAAACGGTGAACCACATAAGTTTGATGAAATAGGTTGGTTTAAATTAGATAATTTGCCAAGCCCTCTGCATTCACAAATTATGAATTGTATAAATGCTTATAAAGAAAAGCTATATTAATGAATATCAAAGACCATATCAAGAAATATACACCGAAGTTTTTATTGAATGCATATTATTTTTGCTGGGCATTTTTGGGCGCAGTTATTTTCAGATTTCCTGGGAAAAATAAAAAAATAAAAATAATCGGGGTCACCGGTACAAGTGGAAAGTCTACAACGGTGGATTTTATAACCAGAATTTTCGATGAGGCTGGAGAAAAAGTTGCTTCCGTTTCTTCTATTAGGTTTAAGGTTGCCGATAAAGAATGGGAGAATAAATATAAAATGACAATGCCGGGGCGCTTTGTAATCCAAAAACTTCTAAGGCAGGCGATTAGTGCGGGCTGCAAATATGTTATTTTAGAGATTACTTCAGAAGGCATTAAGCAATTTCGTCATAAGTTTATAAATTTTGACTGTGCTGTTTTTACAAATTTATCACCAGAACACATTGAGAGTCATGGCGGATTTGAAAATTATAAAAATGAAAAGCTGAAACTTTTCAAGGCAACAAAAAATATTCACGTCATAAATGTTGATGATAAAAATGCGAAGGATTTTTTAAATGTTCCAGCTAAAAAGAAAATTGAGTTTGGGTTGAAGGATGTAAAAAACCCGGGGTTTAATTTAAATTTAATTGGGGACTTTAATATTTTAAATGCTCTGGCTGCAATTTCTGTTGCTAAAGAATATGGAATTAGTTTTGAGATTTGTAAAAATGCCTTAGAAAAAGCTAAGGCAATCCCTGGAAGAATGGAAGTTATAGTGGAAACTCCAGCTAGAGTAATTGTTGATTATGCGCACACGCCCGAACAGCTTGAATCGGTTTATAAAACTTTCAAAGATGAAAATTTGGTTTGCGTTTTGGGTTCTTGTGGAGGAGGAAGAGATAAGTGGAAAAGGCCTGTTTTGGGAGAAATAGCAAAAAAATATTGCAAAGAAATCATAATTACAAATGAAGACCCATATGACGAAAATCCCATGGAAATTATAAACCAGGTGGCAGAAATGGCTGGACCAAATGCCAGAAAAATTTTAGACAGGAAAGAGGCCATAGAAACTGCCATAAAACTTGCTAAACCAGGTGAAGTGGTTATAATAACAGGAAAGGGGTCTGAGCCATGGATGTGCGTTGAAAATGGACGTAAAATTTCATGGAGTGACAAAAAAATAGTCAAAGATGCCTTGGAAAAAAATAAAAATAATTAACATATTTTAACTATGTGGAGACCATCATCAGTAGAAAGGAGGGAAGGAGAAAACAGTCCTGAAAATGCAACAAATTCAGCTATAACAAACCTTGAAAATAAAGAGGCTGTTTCTGATACGCCTTCAACAGTATCAGAAGCTAAATGCCATATTTCAAGGGCTATTTGTGGCACAACAGGATTTCTTGTTGATCTTGGGAGGGTTTGCACATCTTTGGTCCTTAAAATAACAGGAGGTCTTTTTAAATTTGCTAAAACCGCGATAGAGAAGAGAGGCAAAATGACTTGGAAAGATGGGATGACAATAGCCAATGAAATGTTTTCTTTTGATGCAAAAAAAGAAAAAAAATAAAATATGGAAGATAATCTATCGCAAAATATTTCTCCAAAAGAAGCGGAAATGAATTCGCGGATTTTTGATTTGGTTGTGGTTAGGGTCTTAAAAAAAGCCTATACTGATTTTGATGAACAAACTAGGAAAGAGATGGATAAGGTTTTTGCCTCAACTGATAATAGCGCAAAAGATAGTTTTATTGAAAAAAATATACCAAATTTTAAAAATATATTTGAAGAAGAGGCAAAAAAAATTGAAGAGGAATTAAAAATAGAAATAGAAAAAGAAGTAGAATAAAAACATTTAATAAAAAAATATTATGAAAATACAAGATATACAAAACTTATCAATAAAAATGGGTATGGATGCAGATTTTAGGGGGATAGAGGGTGTAGAGAAATTACTGAAACGTAAGAAGGAATTTTTTGACAACCTTTCTCAAAAAGATAAAGAAGATTTCGACCAAGAGGCCTTAACAAACCCTTATATGGATTCAGGAATTTTAAATATTTCTGATGACAAAGAAATTAAGCGTGTCTTAGTAGGCATTGATATTGAGCCAGCAGAAATATTGCTAGCCAAGCAATTGGGTAATATTGATTTAGCTATTGCTCATCACCCAGAAGGCAAGGGCTTAGCACAATTAGCAGATGTTATGCATTTGCAAGCTGATGTTCTAAGCCAATATGGAGTGCCAATTAATATTGCAGAGTCTTTAATGAAAATTCGTATTTCTGAAGTAGCCAGAGGAGTCAATGCCATTAACCATCAAAGAACCATCGATATGGCTAGGCTTTTGGGAATAAATTTCATGAATTCACATACGCCCTGTGACAATTTAGTAGCCCGTTTTCTAAAAAATTTAATTGAAGAAAAAAAACCCGAAACTGTTGGAGAAGTAATTTCTTTATTAAAAGAATTACCAGAATATAAAGAGGCAATGAAAATTGGAGTTGGTCCAAAAATATTTGTGGGAAGTCCAGAAAACAGAGTTGGTAAAATTGCTGTTTCTGAAATTACAGGAGGTACTGAAGGTTCTATAAAAATGTATGAGAAAATGTCACAAGCTGGAATTGGCACTGTAATTGCAATGCATACTTCTGAAGAGCACAGGAAAGAAGCTGAAGCTGCTCACATAAACATTGTAATTGCAGGACATATGTCATCGGATTCTTTGGGGGTTAATTTGTTTATGGATGAATTAGAAAAACAAGGAATTGAGATCGTGCCGTGTTCGGGGTTTACAAGATTTTCTAGGGCAAAATAAATTATTTTATGGTGGATATTAATGTGTTGACTGGTTTTTAATTATAGAATAAAATAATTAGTTATGAGGGGGTGTAAGATTTATTCTTAAGGACATAATAACTTGTAGTGAAGGAGGCAAAAGTATATACTTGTTTTCATTGTCCGAAGACAGGCTCGAGAAACAAGCTAACGTCATTGCAAATTATTCACCTCCTCCATAAAGGCCGTCCCAATACAATTGGGGCGGTTTTTGTTTGAAAATTTTGTGCAGGATGTTAATATAGGGTTAAGGGTTGTATAAAGAATATATTATAATTATAAAAATATGAAGAAAACTAAAGTAAAAACTAAAGTAAAGGTTAAAGTTAAAAAGATATTGTCTACTGACAAAAAGGGAAAATTAATTGGCAGAATAACCCATTATTTTTCTAATATTGAAGTGGCGGTTATAAAATTAGCCTCTCCACTAAAAGTTGGAGAAAATATCAGGGTTATTGGAGGGCAGGAAACTGATTTTGACCAAAAAGTAAAATCAATTCAAGTAGATCGCAAGGATGTAAAAATTGGCAAAAAGGGAGAATCTGTGGGTCTAAAAGTAGAAGAAAAAGTCCATGATGGTTATAAGGTATATAAAATTTAATAAATATTTAAATAATGGAAAACATAAAAGAAGCAATTGAAGATAAGGTTATTGATTGTATTAACACAAACGTAGAGGGCAGGTTGATAGTTTTTAAGCCTCAAAAAAAGGGTCAGGAAGATTATTTGGCTATAGAAAGAAGGGGTCAGTATAAAGAAGGTAAAATATATTTTCAAGTTAACAGTTTGGTCATTCCTGCTAAAAGTACTGTTTTTGTAAAAGATTTTTTTCAAGAAAGCTTTAAGGCTGATAAAAATTTTTATTTGCTTTTTGCTTATTTCGATGAAGTCAGGCAAAAGATAGATGATTATGTATGGTTGGTGCCTTCTTCGCAATTCATAGATATAGCAGATGTTGTGAAGCCATCTGATGGAAAAAATCTATTAAGATTCGAATCTTCTTCTGATTTTAAGAATAAAAATAAATATTCAAAATTTTTAATTAATATCAAAGACTTGGGGGATATAATTTTGAGCTCGCTTAAAGAAAAAAAACCCTTAAGTTTTAAGGCAGTTGATTTTGAGGGAAAATCAACAATAAACTTAGAAAATTTATTAGATTTTTTGTGCACTGCTCGTCAAAGTATTTATGCATCAGATTCAATGGGCATTGATAACCCAAGGTTATTAGAATCAACGCAATTGGAATTTCAAAAGGCAAATTATTTTTATCGCGATATATTTTTTGAGGGTAATAAAAAAATTATTGGGCAAGAAGTTATTTATTTAGACTCAAAGCCAGTTTGGGGCATGAATTATATTGGAGATAAAATAAAAAAAACAGAAGTGAGTTTTTTAAAAGAATCGTTGTTTCACCTGGTAAAAGATTGTCGTTTGGGAAAAAACTGCGAATATGAAAAGAGAGAATATAAATATCAAGACCAAGGAGCGGGTGACGTTGACGAATTTTCTGGACAAGAAAAAATCTTTTTAGATGGCAAAAGTATATATAAACTAGAATATCAAGGTGGATTAATATCAGATAAATAATGAAATTTATAGCAGATTTCCATATACATTCAAAATACTCTAGGGCTGTTTCACCTATGATGAACTTGGTAAACCTAGATAAATGGGCTGCGATAAAAGGCATTAAGGTGATGGGGACAGGAGACTTTACTCACCCAAAATGGCTTGCTGAGATAAAAAAAGAATTAAGGCCCGCAGAATTGGGTCTTTTTAAGTTAAATAAATCAAATTCTGAAACAAGATTTATTTTAACTTCAGAAATCAGTTGTATATATAAAAAAAATGGCAAAGTGAGGAAAATCCACGTGATTGTTTTGGCTCCATCTATTGCAGCTGTTGAAAAAGTAAATTGTGCATTGGGTAAAATAGGCAATTTGCATTCTGATGGCCGACCAATACTTGGGCTTGATGCAAAAGAACTGGTAAAGATTATTTTAGAAATTGATAAAAATTGCCTAATAATCCCTGCACATGCTTGGACACCATGGTTTTCCGTTTTTGGGTCAAAGTCTGGGTTTGATTCTTTGGAAGAATGCTTTGAGGAATACGCAAAATATATTTATGCCATTGAAACTGGGCTATGTTCTGACCCTGCTATGAATTGGAGGTTATCACAATTGGATAAAATTACACTAATATCTAATAGTGATGCACATTCTTTGCAAAAGATTGGGAGAGAGGCAAATGTTTTTGATACAGAGTTGAGCTATAAAGGAATTGCAGAGGCCATAAAACGACCAAATGGGTACCCCGACAAAAATAAGTTTTTATATACAATAGAATTTTTTCCCGAAGAAGGAAAATATTATTATGATGGGCATAGAACTTGTGGAGTGAGTTTAGAGCCCAAAAAATCAAAGCATTACAAAAATATTTGCCCCAAATGTGGCAAGCCTTTAGTTATAGGTGTTTTAAATAGAATAGAGTCTTTGGCTGATAGGCCAGAGGGGTTTGTACTTAAAAATGCAATTCCGTTTAAAAGCCTAGTTCCCTTGAATGAAATAATTGCTGAAGCAATTGGAGTTTCTGTTTCATCAAAAAAAGTTTCCAATTATTATAATAATTTAATAAAAAAATTAGGTTCAGAATTTAAAATTTTATTAGAAGCAACAGAAAAGGAAATAAGGGATGAATCTCTTGCTAAAATTGCTCAAAAAGTTATAAAAATGCGTGAAGGAAAAGTTTCTATTAAGCCAGGCTATGATGGGGTTTATGGAAAAATTAAAATAGGTTGACATTTTTAATGCAGTGGAATAACATAATACAATAAAAATAAAATAAATAAGTTAGTTAATATGGCTGACAAGATTTTCTACATAACAAGAGGAAAATTGCAGGAGCTAAAAAAAGAGTATGAAGAACTGCTTGATTTTGAACACAAAAAAGCCCTAAGCCAAGAAATGCCAAAGGTTTTTGAGTCAGAAGACTTGAACCCAGAATTTGTGAGCTTTCAAGAAGACATAGGTTTTTTAAGAGCCAGAATTGATGAATTGAAAGATATTCTTGATCATTATGAGTTGATAAAAAATCCCGCTAAAAGTGTGCAAAACGTTGTTGGTATTGGAGCAAAAGTTAAAATAGATGTTAATGGCCAAAGAGACGAATTTATGGTTGTTGGCACGCTTGAGGCAAATCCAGCCTTAGGGAAAATAAGTAATGAATCGCCAGTTGGAAAATCTTTATTAGGACATAAGGTTGGAGACGAAGTGGAAATTCCTTCTCCCGTAAAAACAATGTATAAAATCAAAAGCATAAAATACGAGATTAGTTAATTTGTATATTTAAAAGCAGATACAGTGGTGTCTGTTTTTTTATTAAATAAAATTTTATTATGTGGTAAGATGTGTAAATATGAGAAATCAAGAACTATCTAAGATATTTTTTCAAATTGCAGATTACTTGGAAATAGATGGAGTGAGCTTTAAGCCATATGCTTACAGAAAGGTGGCCATGGTTTTAGAAAACTTAAAAGACGATGTTGGAGAAATTTATAGAAATGGGGGAATTAAGGCTCTTTGCGAAATTCCTGGGGTTGGTGAAGGAATCGCTAGGGGTATTGAGGAGTATTTAAAAAATGGAAAAATAAAACATTTTGAAGAAATAAAAAAGAAGCTACCTTTAAAGGTTGATGATTTGCTGAAGGTGGAAAGTCTGGGGCCTAGAAAAATAAAGATTCTTTACAGAGAGCTGGGCGTTAAAAATTTAAAAGAATTAGAGAAAGTTGTAAAAGCTCACAAAGTTGCTCCATTATTTGGTTTTGGCGAAAAAACGGAGGCAAATATTTTGCAAGGATTGGAATTTTTAAAAAAAGATAAAGGAAGATTTTTAATCCAAGAAATTTTACCAATCGCAAGGGACGTTGTAAATAAATTAAGTAAATTAAAAGAGGTAGATGAAATTAGTCTAGCAGGATCTTCAAGGCGAAGAAAAGAAACAATAGGGGATGTTGATATTTTAGTAGTTTCAAAAAAGCCATCTAAGGTTATGGATTTCTTTGTTAAACTTGATGGTGTAGAAAAAGTTTGGGCCAAGGGGAGCACGAAGTCGTCAATTAGGATGCGGGAAGGTTTTGATATGGATTTGCGAGTTTTACCAAGAGAAAGTTATGGAGCAGCTTTGCAATATTTTACGGGGTCTAAAGAGCATAATATAGCTACAAGAAAAATAGCAATAGAAAAAGGATTAAAGTTGTCAGAATACGGAATTTTTAAAGGGGAGAAAATGATTGCAGGCAGAAAAGAGGAAGACGTATATAAGGCAATTGGTCTTCCATATATTGAGCCAGAATTGAGAGAAAATGAAGGAGAGATTGGGGCCGCACAAAAAGGTCAATTACCAAAACTTATTGAAAAAAAGGATATTAAGGGGGACTTACATTGTCACTCAAATTGGGATGGTGGAGAAAATTCTATTGAAGAAATGGCACAAACAGCAATGAATATGGGGTATGAATATATTGGGATATCTGACCATACAAAGTTTTTAAAAATTGAGAATGGGTTAGATGAAAAACAGATTTTAAAACAACATGATGCAATTAAAAAGGTTAATGAAAAATTTAAAAAACAAAAAATAAAATTCAGAGTTTTACACGGGTGTGAAGCAAATATTTTAAATGATGGCTCAATTGATATTAAAGACGAAGTTTTGGAAAAATTAGATTATGTTATTGCAGGCGCCCATTCAACTTTAAAAATGGAGAAAAAAGAAATGATGAAAAGAATTGAAAAAGCAATGCGAAATAAAAATGTTGATATTTTGGCTCATCCTACTGGAAGAATAGTTGGGCAACGAGATGAGTATCAAATTGATTTTGATAAAATTTTACAAATAGCAAAAGAAACTGGGACTATATTAGAGATTAATTCATCTTCGAGATTGGACTTAAGAGATTTTTATATCCGCAGAGCAAAAAATGAGGGAGTGAAAATGATAATAAATACAGATAGCCATAGAAAAGAACAGCTAAACCTTATGGAATATGGAGTTTCTCAGGCGAGGCGTGGCTGGGCGGAGAAGAAAAATATTATAAACACCTTGCCAGTTGAAGAATTATTAAAACAGTTTAAATAATATGCCAAAAGAAAAATCAGCAGGAGCAATAATATATAGGAAAGAATCCGTTGACACGGCTCAGGGTAAAAAATATAAAATATATTTTTTACTTTTGCATTATTTTTCTGGACATTGGGAATTTCCAAAGGGTCATATTGAAAAAGATGAAACAGAGGAAGAAACTTTAAAAAGAGAAACATTTGAAGAAACAGGGATAAATGACTTAAAAATAATTCCAGGTTTTAAAAAATATATAAAATATTTTTTTAGGCAATATAAAGAAAATGTTTCTGAAGCAGATAGGCGAGCGGGCAAAACTCCTTGGGTTTTTAAATTAGTTACATTTTTTGTGGCAGAAACAAAAACCAAAGAAATAATAATTTCTCATGAACATAAGGGTTTTATGTGGTTGCCAATTGATGAGGCAATTAAAAAAACAACATTTAAAAATTCTAAGAAATTATTGAAAGAAGCAAATGATTTTATTCTAAAAGATGGTATATAAAATTTAATAATAAATTAGCACCAGTGGTGCTTTTTTGTTTACTTAAATTGAAACTTGTGTTAACAAGAAGGTGTCAACAGTTCGTTGAAATTATATTTATCAACCCAAAAGCAGTACTTGCAAGATATTATGAGGACCCTATTTAACCTTCTCCAAAGAAAAGACCAGCAAGGATTTATTCTCGCGCTAGGCTATTATGTACAACTAGATCATGAGAATGCCGGGATGTTTCCAGCTATCGAAACAGAGTCTCAGGCAATGATTATGACAATAGACATCAATTTGTTAAGGCGCGTATGTCAAAAATTGCCACCTCGGCAATTTAAACTTGGCATACAGCTTCTTTATGTTAACCCTAAGAGCGGCATGGCTTATTCTATATTTGGTCCAGACAAAAGATCTTTGGTAAAATCAGTCCCATTTCAAAGCCTTACAATGAAAAGATTTAGGATACTTAGTCGGAAAAAGAACCCTTTTAGCTGGTGTTGGCAGGCACCCAGTAGCTCTCGAGAAGGGATTGATCAAAAATTGTTCAATGAAGCTATTAGGAAGTTATCTGCTTCACGCTTTCCAACTGAATAAAAGATATTAATCTTTGTGATGCCTCTGCGACATGGTCGTGCGAGGCTCTTTTTTTTGTAATAAAAAACCGGCCAGAAGGCCGGAATTTATTAAACTGTTTTAGCTTCTCCCCTAACTTCTTCTACTATTTTTATAAATACTTCAGGATATTCATTTGCTAATTCAGATAAAACTTTTCTATCTATTTCTATATTTTTTAGTTTTAATCCGTTAATGAATCTGCTGTAGGTGATGCCATTTTCGCGGGCCAAGGCATTAATTTGTAAATTCCATAATCCCCTGAAAGTCCTCTTCTTTACCTTTCTGTCTCTGTATGCATAGGTCCAAGCATGTCTTAATGCATCTTTGGCTAATTTAAACTTTGATTTTCTGCCGAATGAAAAACCTTTGGCATGTTTCATTAAATGCTTTCTGTGCTTTCTGGCTTGTACGGCTCGTTTTATTCGTGACATAGTACTTTATTTATTATTTTATTTAGTTAAATATTTTTTAAGATGTTGGGCTTCTACCTTTGAAAGGGGAATCCATTTTCGGCCCTTTCTTTTTTGTTCACCAGTTTTCTTTGATCTGTAGTGGTTTTGGCCAGTTGTTCTTCTTAAAATCTTACCATTTTTGGTGATTTTAAATCTTTTTACTAATGCTTTTTTTGTTTTATTCATGCTATTGTTTGGAGACAATCATTGTGAAACCTCTTGGCTCACGTTTTAATTCCCTCTCAGTTTTAATTGGTATTAATGTATTTAGCTTTTCAAAAAATAATTTAACTTTATCTGTTGCAAATTGTCCCATGGCTTTTTCTCTTCCTCTCAGTGACATGTTTATTTTTACTTTGTCGCCTTCGTCTAAGAATTTCTTTGCTTGGTTCGCTCTTGTTTCCATGTCGTGTGGGGAAATGTTAAAAGTTAATCTAATTTCTTTTAACTCTCCGCCACGAGGTTTTGATATTTTCTTTTCTTTCTTTTGTTGTTGATAAAGATATTTTCCGTAATTGGCAATTCTGCAAACAGGTGGCTCAACTTTTTCGGTTACTTGAATTAAATCCAGCCCTTTTGATTTTGCTAAATCAATTGCTTGAAATATATTCATAACGCCAAGTTGCTCTCCTGTTTCTGAAATCACCCTAACCTCTTTAGCCCTTATAAAATTGTTTGTTAGTATTTTGTCCAATGTATTTTTGTTAGTGGAGATGGCGGTGTTGAAACCGCGTCTGAAAAGTTTTTAAAAGCAATTCTACAAGTTTAGTCAGTTTTGATGTTCGAGTATTAAATAAATAACTAACAAAATTTTTAATACCTTATCTCCTTAGTTTCGATAATTAGCCAGAGATTCTAATTATCTATCCTGATATATAACACCTTCATCCACCTATCAGGAGTGGATGGGGAAGATGCCGCATTAAGCGTATGCTAACGCAGGTTGCTTATTAAATAAATTAGCAATTATGATTTTTCTTAAAAGATTAATGAGCCTTAAGAAAGCTCAACTTGCCTTACTTGAAAGAACTAGTCATCGAAACAATCATCCCCGCATTTGCGGAAATTACTCCGATAATTCGCGCCTAACCTCAAGGTCAGAATCTCTCTTTTTTATCTTCTCTTTTTTATCGTATTTCTTCTTTCCTTTGGCTAATCCGAATTCGAGTTTTATTCTACCATTATTGTCGTAAACTTTCAAGGGCACCAGTGAAAAACCTTTAGTTTTAGTCCGCCCCATCAAATAATCTATCTCTTTTTTGTTCAAAAGAACTTTGCGTGGACGTTCATCATTATAGTCAGCTCCTGCGTTATTTGGTTGGTAGGGAGGCACTTTTACACCCACTAAAAATGGTTCGCCACGGTTAAAAGATACATAAGAAGCAGACAAATTAATATGTCCGGTTCTTATAGATTTTACTTCTTGGCCAAACAAAACCAGCCCTGCTTCAAATTTTTCTAGGATGGCATAGTCATAATCTGCTTTTTTGTTCTCCGAAAAAACTTTCATAATGTTAGCTTTTTTACTGTGCCCGTCCGTAGCCTTGGCGAAGGAGGGTTTTCAGAAAAGATTTTCATGTTTCTATATATATCATGTTATCACAAAAATTCATTCTTGACAACAAAAAATTATTGTGCTAATTTAAGAGCACAAAATAGGTTTACGAACCTTCACAATCTAAAAGGCAACTATGCCTGAAAAATAGCACAACCAACATTACAGAAAACATAAATCATGAAAGCAACCTTTGCTCATGTCAAATTAGACTGCATGTCAGGTGAAGTCGAAATTACAAATGCCGTACGGCATGCTCTCAAGTACACCGATATCGTTATTGTAGCATTAAGTCTAAACGAGAGTAGGCAACAGGCCTGGACCGGTATTTTCGTCGGTAGCAATATTTTGGGAATTGCACTGGAGCGAAAGCAAAGTTCTTTTTACAAAAAAGATATTGCAGAGTCTAGGAGGCTTGGCGTAGTGGCATTTAATGCAGGGTACCGGGAAGACGGCGTGGTTGCAGGCTATTTTAGGAATATTTTTGCCGAAAGTCATGACGTGCTGGAACTGACTCCAGTTCCTACGGAATAATTGTTTTCATACGCGGGTGGCGGACACTATGTTCGTTCACCCGATTTTTTTTGCATTAAAAACCTTGCCCCATAAGCTTATCGGGGTTTAATTTTCTCTTAATCTATGTTAAATTAAACAAATATATATGCCAATAAAATCAAAAGAAACAATCATAATTTCATTGGGGGGCTCGGTAATGGCACCCGACGATATTGATGTAGGATTTTTAAAGAATTTTAAACATACCCTGTCAAAATATTTTGGTGACAAGAGGTTTTTTATTATCGTTGGTGGGGGGAAAATTGCCAGAGTTTATCAAAAAGCACTTTTAGAATTTGGTGCAAAAAATAATGATAGAGACTGGATTGGAATAAATGTTACCAAGCTTAATGCAGAAGTTTTAAAGCAAGTTTTTGCAGGAGATTGCCATAAAGAAACTATTATTGATCCAAACAAAAAAATAAAGGCCAACAATAACGTTGTAGTGGGGGCAGGATGGAAGCCGGGTTGGTCAACAGATTATGACGCTGTTTTAATTGCCAAAAATCATAACATAAAAACAATAATTAACTTGAGTAATATTGATTATGTCTATGACAAAAATCCTTCTCATTACCCCGATGCAACACCTTTAAAAGAAATAGATTGGAAGAGCTTTAGTAGAATGATTGGAGACGTTTGGACCCCTGGGCTTTCAATGCCATTTGACCCACGAGCTTCAAAATTAGCTGCAAGTTTAAAGTTAAAAGTTGTAATAATAAATGGGAAAAAAATAGAACAACTTGAAAATTATTTAGACGGTAAGCCATTTATTGGTACAGTTATTAATTAAATAATAATATGAAGAATAATTTTTTCTTAGCATTGATAATTGTTTTAGTAATATTATTAATTATTGCAATAGCTGTAGGAGCAACTTTGTTTATAAATAAAAAAAATGTAGGAGAAAGGGTGGCTTTTGTTGTCTCTGATGAAATAAATGGGAGGGATACAGAAATAGCCAGAATTGATTTTAGCAATTCCGTAACAGGAGAATTAAAGATAGTTAAATCAGGAGAAAGTTCTAAAAGATTAAAGATTGCTTGGGAAGAAATAAATAAAAAAACATCTTTATCGTATAATTCTGAAACGCAAGAAAATGGCAAATTAGTAATGTATTCAAAAACAACCAGTAAGAATCAAGAAGATTGGAAGTGGGCAGTATTCGATTATTTTCAAAAGAATTCTAAATTTGTTATAGATATAGAGAGATTTTAAAAAATGATAAAAGACGATATTAAAAAAATAATAGAAAAAGCGATTGACGGGGAGCTCCCTGATTTTTCGGTTGAAATTCCTATAGAAAAAAAACGTGGGGATTATTCAACAAACGTTGCTTTAATTTTGGCTAAACAATTAGGTAAAAATCCCGTTGAAATTGCTGAGTCTATAAAAGACAAAATTGGCGATAACAAGTTGTTTTCTAAAGTGGAAGTTGTGGCGCCTGGTTTTATTAATTTTTTTATTGCAGATAATATTTTTATTGATATCTTAAAAAATGTTGATATAAATTATGGTAGGGGTAGGGAGTGGAAAAATAAAAAAGTTGTTATTGACTATACAGATCCTAACCCGTTTAAAGAGTTTCATATAGGGCATTTAATGAGTAATGCAATTGGAGAGTCTCTATCTAGAATTTTTGAATTTCAGGGAGCAAGAATAAAAAGAGTTTGTTATCAGGGTGATGTTGGCATGCATGTAGCAAAAGCAATTTGGGGAAAAATAAATGGCGCAGAGGGTATCAGTTGGGGAGCAGCCTATGCATATGGTGCACAGGCCTTTGAAGAAGATGAGGGTTCAAAAAAAGATATAACAGAACTCAATAAAAAAATATTCAAAAAATCAGATGCTAAAATAAATGCATTATATGACGAGGGGAAAAAATCTAGTCTAAAACACTTTGACGAGATTTATAAAAAGTTAGACACCAAATTTGATTATTTTATTTTTGAAAGTCAGGTTATGGATATTGGAAAAAAGATTGTTGAGGATGGTTTGAAAAAAGGGATTTTTGAAAAAGGAGAAAATGGGGCAGTGATTTTTAAAGGTGAAAATTATGGTTTGCACACTAGGGTTTTTATAAATTCAGAAGGTTTGCCAACTTACGAAGCAAAAGATTTGGGGTTGGCTGAGGTTAAGTATAAAAAATATAAGTATGACAATTCGGTAGTTGTTACTGCGAATGAACAAAGCGATTATTTTAAAGTTATGCTTTGTGCAATGGGTAGGGTATTGCCAAAATTAGCAGAAAGAACAAAGCATATAAGTCACGGGATGCTAAGGTTGCCTGAAGGGAAAATGTCTTCTAGGACGGGAAAAGTTATTACAGGAGAATTGCTGATAGAAAAAGTTGAAGATTTGGTAAAAGAAAAAATTAAAGATAGAAACTTATCTGAACAAGAGGGAAAAGAAATTATAGGGGCGGTGGCAATTGGAGCTATAAAATATTCGGTACTGAAGCAGTCAACAGGCTCTGACATTATTTATGATTTTGATAAATCAATTTCTTTTGATGGAGATTCTGGCCCATATCTGCAATATGCATATACAAGGGCGCAATCTGTGCTGAGAAAGGCAAAAGACGAAGGCATAAAAATGAGTTTTAAAAAGATACCAAGTGAAATCACTCAACTTGAAAAAATGATAAGCAATTTTCCAGAAATAGTAATTAGGGCAGAAAAAAGTTATGAACCTCATTTTATAGCACTTTATCTTACTGAGCTTGCTGGAGTATTTAACAATTATTATGCAAAAAATAAAATTGTAGACAAGGCAGATGAATTTTCTTCTTATAGGGCTGCGCTAGTTAATGCATTCTCTATAGTTATGAAAAATGGAATGTGTTTGTTGGGAATAAAAACATTAGAAAAAATGTAATGAAATTAAAAAATAAATATTACATAATGCGGCATGGGCAGGCAAAGTCTAACGTTAAGGCAATGTGTTCTTGTTGGCCAGAAAAATTTCATAATCCGCTTACCACAAAAGGAAAACAAGAAGTTAAAGATTCAATTAAAAAATTTAAAGATAAAGGAAATACAGTTGATCTAATTTTTGCTTCGCCATTGTTAAGAGCTCAGCAAACAGCGGAAATTGTTGAAAAATTTTTTGGTGTAAAACATAAAACTGATAAAAGATTGCGCGAAATTGATTTTGGTAAATTCAATAATAGAAAACTTGAAGCAATGTGGAAGTCATTTAAAAGTGAGAAAGAAAGAATCAATACCAGAAAAGACGGGGAGGAAACTTACAAAGAGATTTCAAAAAGAATGACAGAATCTTTAAAAGATATAGACAAAAAATATAAAGGTAAAAATATTATGATAATAAGTCATGAGGGACCGCTAGGATTGTTGCAGTCAAAAGTTTCTGGCCTTTCTTTAGAAGAATCTATAAACATTCCTTTAGAAAAAAGAATTCATAAAGCAGAAATAAGAGAACTAAACTAATATGCCATATAATTATTCGGAAGAAGAAAATAAAATATTACAATTTTGGCAAGAAAATAAAATTTTCGAGAAGTCTTTAGAGCAAACCCTTCGGCCAGCTCAGGGCAGGCGAAAAGACTTTGTATTTTTTGATGGTCCTCCATTTGCTACTGGTGCTCCGCATTATGGCCACTTGCTTCAAAGCGTAATTAAAGATGCAATTCCCAGATATAAAACTATGAGGGGTTTTTATGTTGCCCGTCAATGGGGTTGGGATTGCCATGGTTTGCCAATTGAAAACATTGTTGAGAAAGAATTGGGCACAAAATCTAAAAAAGATATTGTAGCAATGGGAGTTAAAAAATTTAATGACTTGTGTCGAGATAAAATTTTTACTTTTATAAATGAGTGGGAAGAAGTCATCCCTCGTTTTGGAAGGTGGGCAGATATGGAAAAACCATACAAAACAATGGATTTTGAGTATATGCAGTCAGAATGGTGGGCATTTAAAGAATTGTATAAAAAGGGGCTTATATATGAAGATTACAGGTCTATGCACATTTGCCCAAGGTGCGAAACAACATTAAGCCAGGGAGAAGTTGCCGAGGGTTATAAAGATATTAAAGATTTGTCAGCTACAGCAAGGTTTGAAATAATTGGTGAGCCAAACTCTTATTTTTTGGCATGGACAACAACTCCATGGACTTTGATTGGAAATGCTGCCTTGGCGGTTGGTGCAGATATAAATTATATAAAAGCTAAAATTGGTGAAGATGTTTTTGTTGTAGCAGAAAGTAGGGCTAGTGAGGTTTTTGGTGATAAGACGTATGAAATTTTAGAAACGCTAAATGGGAAAAATTTGGTTGGGCTAGAATACAAACCTATATTTGATTATTACTCTAAAGACGCAGGTTTAAAAAATAAAGAAAATGGTTGGAAAGTTTATGCAGGTGACTTTGTAAATACAGAAGATGGAACAGGAATTGTGCACATAGCACCTGCTTTTGGAGCAGATGATATGGCTCTTGGCAAAAAAGAAAACTTGCCATTTATTCAGCATGTAAAAATGGATGGCACAATGACGCAAGAAAATGGAGAATTTTCTGGTCTTGATCTTAAGCCTCGCGCAAAAAACAAGCCTGAAGAAATTCGTGAAGCAGATTTAACCATTGTTCGTTATTTAGAAGAAAATGGATTGTTGTTTAAATACGATAAATATGAGCACTCTTATCCTCATTGTTGGAGGTGTGATACTGCATTATTAAATTATGCTACCAGCTCTTGGTTTGTTGCAGTAGAAAAAATAAAACCTGAATTATTAAAAAATGCTAAAAATATCAATTGGTCGCCTGCCCACATAAAAGAGGGGAGGTTCGGTCAATGGCTGGTGGGAGCACGGGATTGGTCAATTTCGCGCCAGCGTTTTTGGGCAAATACAATTCCCGTTTGGAGATGTGACAAATGTAAAAAAGAAATTGTTTTTGCCTCAGCTAACGAGCTTGAAAAAGCTAGTGGAATAAAAGTTAATGACTTGCATAAAGATGTAGTTGATGAAGTTATTTTTAATTGTAGTTGTGGCGGTAAAATGGCTAGGGTCCCAGATGTATTAGACACTTGGTTCGATTCTGGGTCTGTACCTTTTGCATCACTTCATTACCCAGTAGAAAATAAAAATAATTTAAAAAAGCGTTTACCAGCAGATTTTATTGGTGAAGCTCAAGATCAAACTAGGGCATGGTTTTATTACCAGCATGTTTTGGTGGGAGCATTGTTTGGTACAGAAGCTTTCAAAAATTGTATTGTAACAGGAATTGTGTTGGCAGAAGACGGTAAAAAAATGTCTAAAAAATTAAAGAACTATCCTGATCCAACAGCTGTTATGGAAAAATATGGAGCAGATGCAATGCGTTTTTATATGTTAAATTCTCCAGTAGTTCAGGCTGAAAATTTATCTTTTTCTGAAAAAGGAGTTGACGAAATAGCTAAGAAAAATATAAGCAGATTATATAATGTTTTAGCTTTTTATGAATTATATGCCGATGGCACAGTTGCTAGCGACAAAAGTAATAATATTCTTGATAAATGGATTCTTTCACGCCTTGGAGAATTAATAAAAATTTCAACTGATGGTTATGAGTCATATAAGGTTGACATTGCTGTGCGACCTATTATAGATTTTATAGATGACTTTTCAGCTTGGTATTTAAGGAGAAGTAGAGAAAGGTTTAAAGAAGATGATAATGATAAGAAAGATGCTTTGGCGACTTTAAGATATGTTTTGCATGTAACTTCAAAAATCATAGCTCCATGTATGCCATTTTTTGCAGAATATATTTTTCAAAAAACGCGTGACCCTAAAAACAGAGAAAGCGTTCACTTAGAAGATTGGCCGAGTCTAATGAAATCAGACGTTGATTTAATTATAGAGATGTCAGAGGCCAGAGAAATAGTGAACTTAGCCTTAGCAGAGCGCTCAAATGTAGGAATAAAAGTCAAACAACCCCTTGCCCTTCTTAGAGTAAAAAATATTAATTCTAAAATTAAAAATAACAAAGAATTACTAGAGGTGATAAAGGCGGAAACAAATATTAAAAATGTTATTTTTGATGCAACGATTGTTAACGAAGTAGAGCTGGACATCAATATAACACCGGAGTTAGAAGAGGAGTGGCTGATTAGAGAAATAGTAAGGGCTGTTCAAGAAGAGAGAAAAGAACAAAAATTAATTCCACAGGATAAAATTTCTGTTAAGCTAGTTGTGCCCCAGAAAGAAAAATTAATAATAGAGAAAAACAGAGGTCTTTTGTTAAAAGAGTTTAGGGCAACAGAAATTTTTGTAGAAGAATCTGTGGCATCTGATGGTCAAAAATATTTAATAAAAATTAGTGTTGTAAAGTAATGAATATGGATTTGTCATTGTTAAAAAATATAGATTTTACTAACAGAGATAATATTTTATTTTTAGTTATAGTTCTTATTATATTTGTTGTTGCGGTTTCAATTTTTATCATAATTTTTACAAAAATTATGAAAATGTTGAAAAAAATAATTGATAAATTTTTTAGTAAATATATTAAAAAATCAAAACAAAAAAAACCAGAAAATTTGTTACAGAGTACAGAAGAGAAAAAAGAAGAACCTAGTCCCAAAAATGTAGCAATGGGTAATGTGAGTAATTTACCTAATGGAAATAAAGAAAACAGCGAAGACTCAAAAAATGATTCTTCAAAAAAAGATGAATCTGCAGGTTTGTCAAAACCTAAGAGCGTGCAAGAATCGGGTGGAAAAATAAGTTTTAAAATTGGGGAGAATAAAACAGATAGTAAAAGTAAAACACAAGAAACTTATAAGCAAAAAGAAGACAAGAGCATTGCTGAGCATTTGGGAAAATTAAAGGCTAATCCAGATGAGAATAAAGATACGTTGGCGTCAAAAATGCCCTCAAGAACCGAAGTGCCAGAAGACGTTGCTAGGTTTGAAAAAATAAAAATACCTCAAAGAATGGTTCTTTCGGTTGATAAGGAGGTTAGGGAGGATGGCTTGGTTGGCGGCACTGGGAAAAGAGATGTTTTTGGTGAGATACCAAATAAAAAGCCGTTAGCAGACAAAAAAGAGCCAGACAATAAAGAGGTTTTTAAAAAAGGGTTAAAACAAATAACTTCAAAAAGTTCTAATAAGTCGATAAGTTCCGATAAGTCAATTTTTGAAGGTAAGCCAGAGGTCTCTAGGATAAAATTAGCTTATAAGGTTAGGATGGACCCAAAGGTCTGGCAAGCAGGTAGGGCAGTTGGCTTACAGCTAAGTCCCGTAGAAAGATCAAATTTGGTAAAAGAAGTTTTTTCGCCAAAACTTGGGACTAGTATATCTAAAAAAGATTTACAAACAAGTTTGAGGCAACTTAACCGAAAAATGCTTAACACAACGAATGATCCCAAAACTCATGAAAAAATCAGAAAAGAAATAAAGTTTTTTAAAAAAATTGGCGGCGTAAAATGACAACACGATACAAAACCCGAGCCATTGTTTTTAGGAGGGAGAATGTAAATGAAGCTGATAGAAATTTTTCCGTTTTTACTGATGATTTTGGGCAATTAGATATTTTTGCCAAAGCAATACGAAAGATTGTTTCCAAATTAAGAAATGGCATTGATATTTTCTTTTTATCAGAAATAGAATTTATACAAGGAAAAAGCAGAAAAACTCTTACTGATGCAAACACAATAAAAAGATTTGATAATATATTGAGCGACCCTGAAAGATTTAATATTGCCACAGATATTGGGGAAGTGATGGGTGTTTTTATAAAAGGACAGGAGCAAGACCAAGAATTGTTTAATTTGTTGGAAGAGTCGTTTTGTAAATTGGATGATAACAATTTGCAAAATGGAAAATATTTTTTGGTGTATTATTATTTTTTATGGAATATATTTTCTTTGTTAGGATATCACTCTGAGGTTAAAAATTGCGCAAGTTGTCACGGGAATTTAATTCCAAGCCAAGTTTATTTTTCGGGCAAAGATGGGGGAGTTATTTGTGAAGATTGTTTTAAAAAAGAGACAGATTCTTCTAATTATGCACAAAAAATAAATTCTGATGTTGTAAAAATATTAAGAATTATTTTATCTAAAGATTGGCAAACGTTGTCTAAATTAAAAATTGAACCATTAACTAAAAAATTATTATTAGATGTTTCGCAGAATGCAATTAGAGCATTTTGTCCAAATTAATTATTAAAAAATAAAAATGAAAATAAAAAATCATTATTTCATAAATTTAATCGCTTTAGTCCTGGGTGCTCTATTTTTAAGAATATATATAGAAAAATTTCTTGATGATGGCAATCCTGTTTGGTTAAAAATAACAGGGGTGATGGTAATTATTATAGTTGGTGCATTTTTTGTTTTAAAAGGAACAGCAGAAATTATAGAAGAAACAACGGGTGTTTTGAGTAGTAGAACAAAAATCGCTAGCGGATTATTGCAATCAATTGGTACTGCATTTCCAGATATGGTGTTGGGTATTGTGTCTGCAGTAATAAGTTTGGGCTTGGTAAAAGAAAATTATGCTTTGGCAATAAGTTTTGCAATTATAGCTGCTTCAACAACATTTGGGTCTAATATATATAATATTGCTCATGCTGCTTGGTGTGTTTATAGGCAAAATCTTTCAAATAAAAAAGGTGCATCTGTGGCTATGTTGCCAGGGGTTAAATCCATGGGCAGAGTGGTTCCTATGAAGGATCATACTAGAAAGCCATCGTTGAAAGAAATGGATGTATCTTTGGATGTTTTAAATGCATTGTCACTTTTAACAATGTTTGTAGCAGTATCTATGGTAATTTTTGGCCGAGTTAATAATCCACCCTCAAATATATCGGGTGATGTTTATCAAATGATAATGCCCATTGGATGGTTGGTGTTGTTATTGTGTGTTGCTGTAATGTATTTTTTTAGAAATAATAAAAGGGAAGATACATTGAATGAAGCAGAGCATAAAGAAGAACTGTATTTTGAAAAAAAATCAACGTTAATAATTATATTTTATTTAGTAGTTTCAGGCATAGCTATATTATTTGCTGCTGAAAGTATGGTAAAGGCAGTACAAGTTTTTTGTTCGGTAACAGGGACTCCTTTTGTTATAGCGGGAGTTTTGGCTGGTGCCATAGGTTGTATTGGAGAAATGATTGTGGTCCATAACTTTACTGTGAATCCAAAAGGAAGAATTGGAGACGCTTTAGTTGGAGTTGCCATGGATAATATTGTTACTACAATGGGTGCCGCAGTAGTGGCTATTATAGGAGGAATTTTTTTGGGAGGAAATTCTTTAATTCTTATTTTTGTAATAATTCTTACACTCAACTCTGTCTTAATAGGGCAAATCTCAAAACTGAAAAATTACTTTTTAAAACAAAATTAGTCAGTTAAAAACATGAAGAAAAAAAAATATATATTTATAATTATATTTG
>CAILLM010000008.1 GCA_903835075.1 Candidatus Staskawiczbacteria bacterium
ATATATATTTTATTTATTAAAATTGTTTACTAAATTATGACATAAACTCCATTATTTACAATATTTTAAAACTTTTTTATTTCGGGAATTGGTGGAACGCCCCCGTCCAATGATTCCCTTTTTTTTGACATTGTCAGCTCTAAACCATTTTCTGTTACTTCTAATTTTTCAGCAGCAAGAATTTTCATATTTTTGACCTGCTGCATGAAATCTCTCACAAATTTAAATGATCTGCACATTTCCAATTTCTGATGCATTCCTTCCCAAGCGCCCCTATCTAAATTAAGTTCTATTTTGGGATCAAGAATTTTCATTTCCGTTGCTTGCCGAGCGAAACCCTTCCAGTTATTATGACTCCTATACCCTTCTAGTTCTTGATGCATTTCATTCCATATGCTTTCGTCTAAATTTAAATCCATACCAGGGTCAATAATTTTTATTCGCATAGAGCAAGTAGCAAAACCATGCCAGTTAATATTATGTTCTGAAGATTCCAAGAGTGATTTCGCAATTGCATCACGTGGCATCTCCCCATCCCATCGGGCCTTATCTAATTTAATGTCTATTTTAGGGTCAATAATTTTCAACTCAGCTGCTTGTTTGTAAAAATTTTGCCAATCGCTAGGAATTTTATTCCTGAACATTTCTAAATTACTCCGCATTCCATCCAAGTCGGCTTCATTTAAGTTTAGATCTACCTTGGGGTCAAGAATTTTAAAACACATAGCTGTCGTAGAGAAATCTATCTGGTTATCATACTTTCTAGAATTTTCTAATGATTGCCACATCCTTTCCCAATCTTCTTTCGAAACATCCCTCTCCACGTCAAAAGGCAACTCGGTTTGTTTTTCCGGTTCTTCGATGGTTAATTCGTGGATATTAATACGATCTGGATTAAATGACATAAATATATTTATTATTAAAACTTTTTAATTTCAGGAATAGGTGGAACCTCTAATGCTAAAGCATCTTTCTTTTTTCGCATATTTATTTCTAAACCCTTGTTGGTGACTTTAACTTCCTCAGCCGCAAGGATTTTCATGTTCATTGCTAAACTCGAGAATTGCTCCCAGTTATTATCTTGCTCAGACTCATTCAATTTAATTTTCATGTCTTGCCATGTATCTTGGTCAAGGTTTAAATTTTTGTTTGGATCAAGAATTTTTATACTAACTGCTAAGCGAGCAAATTCCTCCCATATTTCGGCCTGCCTAAATACACCCAATCTAGCTGTCATTCCTTGCCAAGCTTCTTGATCAAGAGTTAAATCTTGATTTGGATCAAGAATCTTCATATGCATCGCAATTGAAGAAAAGTCATCCCAGTTAAAAAATTTTCGTTCTTTTTCTAGTTCGTTCCTCATGCCCCGCCACGTATCTTCATTTAAGCTCAAATCTTGACTTGGATCAAGAATTTTCATTTGCATTGTGCGACGTACAAAACTGTTCCATCTATCATCTTGTCTCAATTTTTCTAAATCATTTTTCATCCCCTGTATAGCTTTATGATCAAGGCCAAGATCTCGACTTGGATCAAGTATTTTTACCTTCATCGCTCGCGAAGAAAAGGAAAACCAATTATTGGATTGTCTGACTTCCTCCAAACCTTCTCCAAGTTTCTCCCAATCACTCTCCGTGATGTCTCTCTCCACGTCAAAGGGCAACTCAGTTTGTTTTTCTGGTTCTTCTATTGTTAACTCATGGATATTGATGCGATCGGGGTTAAATGGCATATTTTTAATTAAAACTTTTTAATTTCAGGAATAGGTGGAACCTCTGCTGTTAAAGCATCTTTCTCTTTTCTCATATTTATTTCTAAACCACTATCGGTGACCTTAACTTCCTCAGCAGAAAGGATTTTCATGTTCGCTGCCATAGTGAAAAAATCAAATTTGTTAATATTGCTCCTCTTTCCTTCTAGAACATTTAGCATCCCTTGCCAGGCAGCTTGATCTAAATGTAAGTCTCGTCTTGGATCAAGGATTTTTATTTTCATTGCCTGCCAAGAAAAATCGTTCCATTTATTAGAATGCCTATCTTCTTCTAATTTATTCGTCATTTCTTGCCATGTAGTTTGATCCAAATTTAAATCTTGTTTTGGATTAAGAATTTTCATTGCCATCGCCAAAGCAGAAAAATCGAATTCTTTTTCTACCAAAATTTTTTTTGACTGTTGAAGAGTTTCTAATGATGCTTTCATTTCTTGCAAAGCATTCTGATTAATATTTAAATCTATTTTTGGGTCAAGGATTTTCATTCGCACAGCTTGATCTGCAAAACTGGTCCATCTATTAAATTTTTGCTCTTCCTCTAATACGCTCTGCATTCCCTGCCAAGTAGCCTTATCTAAATGCAAATCTCGTTTTGGGTCAAGAATATTCATCGCCATCGCCCGATATGAAAAACCTAACCAATTATTACTCTTTTTAGAGTTTTCTAATTCATCTTCCATCACCTTCCAGTCTTCCTCTGTAATATCTCGCTCCACATCAAAAGGCAACTCAGCTTGCTTCTCAGGTTCTTCTATTGTTAACTCGTGTATATTGATACGATCTGGATTAAATGACATAAATATATATTTATTAAAACTTTTTAATTTCAGGGATAGGCGTGGTTTCTATATTAAATGGTTTTCTTAGTGCAACCTCTGTACATTTGTCGGTCACAATTTTTGCCATGGCAATAAACAAATACCATTCGCCATCTGTTCTATTTTGTATTTGTCTCTTTAAATGAGACTCCATCTTTTTGCTATTTTCTTCAGAAAATTTTAAAGGATAGTCAGGATAAATGATACTCATTGCAGCGCCCTCTTCTATCAAATATTCTCCAGACTTTTGTGTCTCAAATTCTTCTTTCATTTTATTGAAATCTTCCGCATCTAATTTTGGGCTATGACCGATAATGGTTCTCCATGCGACATGTTCAAGTAAATGCCTCCAATCATTTTTTTCTCTAAGTTCAGAAATTTTTTGGTCGTCTTTTTCAATACCAGAATCCAAAACATCAACGGGGACTTGAGTAAGTTCCGGAGATAAATATTTTGCCCAAGCAAGATTTTGGAAATGACCATCTGCTACGCCCGATTTGGCTGACCTTAATAGATCCTCTCTTGTTTCCGCGCTTATTTCTGGTAATTTTTTCCTATCAGTAATAGCTATAGATGCGTTGGTGTATAAATCGCCTTGTTTTGCTATCATTTGTAGTGCCTGCCAATCATCTTCAGACAAAAGTCTGCTTGGATCAAAAAGAAACTCCGGTTTTTCTTTTGATTCCGGTTCTTCTATTGTTAGCTCGTGAATATTAATGCGGTCTGGATTAAATGACATAAATAAATTTATTATTAAAACTTTTTAATTTCAGGGATGGGCGGAACGCTTGTAGCCAGTGATTCTTTCTTTTTCGGCATGGTTAACTCTAGGCCATTTTCAGTTACTTCCACTTTTTCCGCAGCAAGAATTTTCATGTTCATCGCTAACAATGGAAACTTATCCCAACTACTGGCTTCCCTGAATTCCTCCATCGTATTTTTCATACCTTGCCATGCAGCCTCATCAAGACTCAAATCTAAGCTTGGATCGAATATTTTCATTCGCATTGCATCAGAAGAAAAACCATACCAATTGTTATCTTGTTTAGATTGTTCTAAGATATTTCTCATACCTTCCCTAGCGACCTCATCAAGACTTAAATCTAAACTTGGATCGAATATTTTCATTCGCATTGCATGCTGAGAAAAAGTAATCCACTGACGCGCCCGCCCGCATGTTTCTAAAGTTTTTTTTATACTCAATAAGGCGTCTTGATCAATGTCTAATTCTTGGGTTGGATCAATAATTTTCATTCGCATTGCCAACCAAGTAAAATTATCCCAATTATTATCTCTTCTATATTCTTCTAATTTGTCTACCAGGCGTTGCCAAAAAGCTTGGTCAATGTTTAATTCTTTGCTCGAATCAATGATTTTTATCGCACAAACTTGTTCAATAAAATCTCCCACACGATTTGAGCCACTGGGATTCTCCAACTTTTCTCTCATCTTTGCCCAATCCTCTTTAGTAATATCCCTCTCCACATCAAAAGGTAGCTCGGCTTGCTTTTCCGGTTCTTCGATGGTTAACTCGTGGATGTTGATACGATCTGGGTTAAATGGCATATTTTTATTTATTATATAATACTACCAAAAAGCCACCTCAATTAAAAGGTGGCTTTAGTCTTGTTATTTTTTATTTATATGCACTTGCTTGCGAATGCCTATCTCTTAGAACTACTTCTTCAATAAGTGCTTTGTAATATGATGGTCTAACTCCCCAGTCACTTTCGCTAGAATTTAAAACTGACCCAACAAGCTCTTTATCAGAAAATTTTTGAATAGAGGCAAAACTATCATGATATGCTTTGCCAGCTTTTCCGCCACGAAGCGTCTTCAAATATGGAGCCATCATCATTGTTGCTTTCATATAAGCACTTTCCCAGTTATCTTCACTAGTTTCTTTCATCTCTTTCTTTGCAGCTTCCACGTCTTTTGGAAATTCAACAATAACATCATTTTTTTCAAGGCTTGGTATTTCTTTTTGTTTTCCTTCTGTCACGCCCTTAGAAAAATCCACATGAATAATGTTGTCTTCATTTGAATCACTTGAAGGTGATTGTTCTGGTGATTTAAACATATTATTTAACTAAATTATATTTTCTTACTTAATTCTACCAAAAATTTGCATCTATTAAAAGGTTACATGACTTTTAGCTGATCGTTTTTTAGCATCTTGGGTCTGGACTAAAGGCCATGATTGCGTCATTCCTTGTATATAGGAGGGTCGACACAAGAGGTTAAATTAAGAGTAAAAAATAATAAAAAAATGAATATGCAACAAGGAACAATGCAAACAAAAAGCGGTGTGGCAGTTATCGCCCCACCAGTCAAATACTGCCTATACGCAAGAAAAAGCACTGAGTCAGAAGAACGCCAGGTGCTTTCAATAGACAGCCAGATAAAGGAGATGTTGTTACTAGCTGAAAAAGAAAACTTGAACGTTATTGAAATAAAACGCGAAAGTCACTCGGCCAAAGAAACCGGACAGAGGCCAGTATTCAATGAGATTATAGAAGAAATCCGGCAAGGAAAATTTAACGGCGTGTTGACTTGGGCACCAGATCGTATCAGCAGAAATGCGGGCGACCTTGGTAAAATCGTAGATTTAATGGATGCCGGGCAACTTTCAGAAATCCGAACTTACGGCCAAAGATTTACCAACTCACCAAGCGAGAAATTTCTGCTAATGATATTGGGATCACAAGCAAAATTAGAAAATGATAACCGAGGTGTCAATGTTAAGCGAGGATTAAGAGCAAGAGTTGAAATGGGTTTCTGGCCAACCATGCCACCGCTAGGGTATTTGACCCAAAGATCAATGGATAAAAAATGCCAGCTGATGGTTGATCCAGCTCGCGCACCAATTGTAAAAAGAATGTTTGAACGCGTGGCTCACGAAAGCTATTCTGGAAGAAAACTATACAACTGGTTAAAATTCGAGTTGAACTTTTATACAAGAGGCAACAAACCTCTGACTTTATCAGGGATATATAGGATACTCGATAATCCCTTTTATTACGGAATGTTCGAATTTCCAAAAGCCAGTGGCAACTGGTATCAGGGCAAACATCAGCCGTTAATTACGCAGGAGTTATTTGAAAAAGCAAAAGCTCAATTGAAACGCGATCAAATAGTGAGGCAGAACAAAGAATTCTCCTTCACTAAATTATTCACCTGCGGATATTGCGGGTCAACCATATGTGCCGAAGAAAAGTGGAAAGTATTGAAAGACGGCACTTCCGCTCACTACATTTACTATGGTTGCGGTCGGGCTAAAGATAGAAACTGCAAAAACAAATATATTAGAGAAGAAGAATTGATAATCGAGTTACTAAAAATCCTTGATAAGTTAAACATCAACGAACTCGGTATGCGATCCAAGCTTGAGGATGAAATAAAAAGGTTCAACATTTTTCAGAGGTCAGTACTAGGTGCTGCTGACAAAGAAAGAGCAAAAACAGATCCGGACACGGACGTACGCAACTACGCCAAATATCTTCTCAAGGAAGGTTCCATAATTGAAAAACGAGAGCTACTTGGAAATCTAAGATCGAGGATTATGTACAAGGATAAGGTGCTAACGCTGGTGCAAGAATAGCAAAGCAAAAACACTTCAAAAAAGTGTTTTTGTTTTGTAGTTAAAATTGCTATAATAATTTTATGAAATATATTTTCATAGCCTTTTATGGATGGCCCGACCCACCAATGAATCAGGACGAAAAAGTCTATATAACTGATGAGCATTTTGAGTGTTGGAACCTCAGAAAATTTTCAGTTTCAGAGTTTATCGATGATATTAAAGAAAAAATTCCTCCTATAAATGAAAACGTACTTAGAAATTATTTAACTGACGGCAGTAATTCAGACGGAATAAGCGATGAGCAATATCAAAAATGTCTTTGGGGTCTTTTACTTCCAGATCCAGAAGATATATATAATGATGGATATGGAGAAGTCCTTGCTCTATTAAATCTTTTTTCAACCAAGTATATGCACCCATCTTTTTATGTGACTCAAATGGGAATAAATAAAATAAGTGAATTTAAAAACCTGGATGTTCTACCGAATGATCATCAAGGATATGACCACTTTAAAACATCAAATTTTGTTTATTTTTATAAGGCAATAATACAGGAAATGAAATATTTTACGTGGAAAAGAGACAACGTGCTCGGATGGTCAAAAGAAGATTGGCGATTATATATGGCCTCTATTTTCTATAACGGGCTAGAAGAATATGAAAGATCAAAATCGTCTTATACTTGGCAGAGAGAATCCGCTGATATGGCTACTCTTTTAGAAACACTCTTTACGGCAGGTGATGTCCAAAATGAGGAGATTGGATATCGATTACGAAAAAGAATAGCTACATTAATCCAATGGAAATTTAATGATATAGAAAAAGAAATAAAAATTCTATATAAAGACCGAAGTGAGTTTGTTCACGGTAGTTATTATAAAAAGATAATTTCTGAGATGAATAGAAATCCAGATGATAACGCCTTCCCTCCATCACCTGATTTTGAAAAATTATATAAAACAAAAGAACAGCTCAGATTTATTTTTGTTGCTTATTTATATCTGCATAAAATAATGGTTTCACAGTCAGAGCCACTATTTAATAATTACGAGAATGTTCAAGATATGCTTGAAAATGCAATAATAAACACTGAGTTAAGAATGAAAATAACTGAAACAATAAAACCAATAATCGAATTACTTCCTGTCGCATAGATAAAAATACGAAAGTTAATTCGTGTTTTTATTTTGCAAAATGAGACTACGATTTAAAGTTAATTAAAATATTTTTTACTTTTTACTTTAGCAAAATTATCTTTTTCCAATTCGAATATTTTTTCACAAATATTAGCTATAAAAAGAGGGGCCATAAGTAGTCCTCCATATCCAGGGAGGTCTGTTACAATCACATTCTTGATTCTTCCTGTCTCTTTTGCGCACCATATTCCGTTTTTTTCGAGTGAACCAATTATTTCATGCGCATCAAAGCTCGGGTGAGATGCATTACTGGCTGTATCATAATAATCGGTAAAAAAAGTTTCTACCTCGTTCTCCCTCTCCCTTGCCTTGCTTTCTTTTTTCATATTATCGAGATATCTATTACCTTTTTCAATCATAGTTAAAACATTTTTTACCTCCACACTTCCCACCTTCAATTTACCTTTATATTTATTACCGAGTGCGAAAGGCTTCATTTCCTCGGAAAGATCTTCTGGCGATAATTTTTTCTCCAATATTTCTAAAATATAGGCCAAAGCACCCGTAACTTCAAACCATGCCCTTAATGGCAAATAAAGCGCAACGGCATTTTCGGAATTGATAGTCTCAACAAATTCATTCCGGAGATACAAACTTCTAAGCACAAGAGAACTTACTATCCTTTGTATCCAAGCATGCACTTTCATTGGATCTGAAGCTTCGTAATTAAGATCTATTTCGGTATAGATGTATTTTCCTACCATAGAAACATAGCAATCGACTGCGTTAAAAGACTTATTTTTTGCTTCGTCTTTAGAGTTTCTTAATTCTTTCGGCAAATTTAACTTTGGGTTTGGAAATTTTTTTATATCCATTAAATTATAATAATTTTTTATACTTAATTCTGCATTTTTTACAAAAAAAATGCAAATAAAAAATACCAGAAGATTCCTCGTTCTGATATTTTTGTAATACACTCGGGTCACACCTAATCCTCAACTAAAAGGGTTTACGCCGATAGTAAATTGTGTTGGCGGAGGAGGTGGGACTCGAACCCACAAGCCCCTTACGGGGCAGAGATTAGCAATCTCTTGTAATAACCATTATACGACTCCTCCATATTAAATTGTATTGTCTTGGCGGAGGAGGTGGGACTCGAACCCACGAGACCCGTGAGGGTCACAGCTTTCCAAGCTGTTGTAATGGCCACTATACGACTCCTCCAAATATTTATTTCTTAATTTCTGGCTTAGCTGCAGCTGACTTTTCTTCTTTGCTAATTTCTGCAATTATATTTGCTCGTATTACATCTAATTTATGATGTGAAACTGGATTTTCTTTGCTATACTGCAACTCACCAATTTTATATCTTAATCCTTCTATAGTCAACCCGCCAACTAATCTGCTGGAAAAAGCATCATCCAAATACGCTCGCTCTTTTGAAGTTATGCCAAGGGTCTTTTTTATAATCTTATCAAATTCTAATTTATAAATTCTATCTCTTTTCATAATTAAACCTGCATGCCTCTTAATGCTTTTATTCTCTCTTCAACTGGTGGATGAGTATCAAACAATTTTGTAAACCAGTGCTTTTTCTGCACGCCTTTGTACGGCGAATCAATAAATAAAGAACTTGTTGCATCATTAGTAACTTTCATTGGGGTTGCATCTTGCGAAATTTTTTCTAAGGCTTTGGCGAGCCCTTCGGGATATCTGGTCAACAAGGCACCATCGGCATCTGCTAAAAATTCTCTTTTTCTTGAAATAGCTAACTGAACTAATGTTGCAGCAATTGGGGCTAAAATTGCTGCTAAAATTCCTACAACAACCAAAATTGCACCAATACTTCCGTTGTCATCATTCGATCTACGTCTTCCCCCTCCCCAAAAACTTATTCTCATAAACATATTAGCTAAAATTGCAATTGTCCCTGCCAAAACTGCCACAACAGTAGAAAGCAACATATCTTTGTTTCCAATGTGAGATAATTCATGAGCTAAAACTCCTTGCAATTCTGATTTGTCTAGCCTGCTTAACAAGCCCTGTGTAACAGCAACCACTGCATGATTTTTATCTCTACCTGTTGCAAAAGCATTTGGTTGCATTTCGGGAATAACATATATTTTTGGTAAAGGCAATCCCGCAGTAATACACAAATTTTCAACCACATGATAAAGCTCAGGATTTTTGTCATGCTCCACTGGCACAGCTTTGTACATTGCCAAAACAATTTTATCAGACCACCAATAGCTTCCCACAGAAGAAAAAACACTAAATATTACAGCAAAATATAAAATTGCACTACTGTTTAATTCATAGCTAAATAACCAGCCCAAAGCAATTATCAACACCAAAAACCCAGTTAATAAAAACCAGGTTTTTCGTGTGTTTGAATCTGCTTGCGTGTAAATTGTTGCCATTTTGTCTTAAAACTTGACTGCAACGGGTTGTTTTTCTGCTTCGCTGGTTGTCTGGAATAATTCCATTGTTTTGAAACTAAAAATACTTGCTATTATATTCCCTGGAAAACTTTCAATTTTAATATTTAAGTCTCTAACATTAGCATTGTAAAATCTGCGAGATGCCTGAATTTTATCTTCTGTGTCCGTAAGTTCATTTTGCAAAGCCAAGAAATTTGTTGACGCTTTAAGCTCTGGGTAGTTTTCGCTCACAGCAAACAAACTTTTCAAGGTGCCTGATAGTGCGTTTTCAGCTACTGCTTTGTCTGCAAGCCCTGTAGCCCCCATAGCAGTGGCCCTAGCCTGAGTTACCCTTTCAAACAACTCCTTTTCATGAGTAGCATAACCTTTAACTGTTTCTACTAAATTAGGTATTAAGTCATACCTTCTTTTTGTTTGTACATCAATGTCAGACAAAGCTTCTTTTGTTCTGTTTTTTAAAACTATTAAGCTGTTGAATGCTGTTATTACCCATAAAATGAGAATAACTATTATACCAAATATAATCCACAATATTGTTGTCATATTTTTTTAATTTAATTAATTATTTTAATTTTGTTAAAGACTTTCTAATAATTGAGTTATGTGCGGATGCTGTGTTTCAAATTTGTAATTAAACAATTTTAAAACCATTAAAAAATCAGCTAACTCTGACCTTAAAGTTTCAGGGCCAGAAAATACCTCCCATAACTGTAATACGAGATTTTTTGTATAAAAATGCAAAATCTCGTAATCTGATTTATTTTTTAAATAATTTATTATTTGCTTAAACTCACCTCTGTCTAACCAAGCACCTCCACACATTTTACAAAAACCAACCTTTGTTTTTGACTCATCATACCTGACTTCCTGCAATCCAGCTCTGCATACAGGACAATGCTTATCACCCTTTGCAACATTAAATCGGGACTTATCTCTCCATAAATCAATGTCGACCCAATTTAATTGCGCGTCTTTATCATCCTTTGCTTGACGCAATTCATCTTTATCAAACCACATACCCAAACACTTTGGACAATAATCCACTTCCACATTATGAAACAGAACTTTTTCTAAATACTCTTTGTCGTTTGGACATTCCATGGCGATAATTTTTAATTTATATATACTTAACTATAACTAAAATTCAAGCAAAATACAATAAAAAAACCCAACAACAATCAAGTAGCAGGGCATCAACTGATCTTTCGAAAAGTACAAAGCACGGCATCAACCATTGGAAGATCATCGTCATCGTCAAAGTCATTCCAATCAATAGACGGGTCTATCATTTGAGACACCTCGGTGCCAACGCTGACCACTTTGGCAATGCCAGAAATATTAGAACCTGCCTCATATTCAAGGTGATCGCCAACGGCCAATCCCCATAAAACAGGAATGCAATCTTCTACCACCTGCCCTTCATCAAACTTTCGCAAGGCCGAAGCTGGAAGAGTCCAAAGAATATTTCTGTATGCCATAATGTTTTCCTTTCTTAAATTGAAGATCTGTTTATTTCAATTGAATTTGGAGTGTATAAGTATTATTTTTTTCATTTATATTAGATACTCGTACGATTTTATGGGTCAACATTATGAGTGACATGGGGCTAAGAGTTGTAACGCTTTTGGGAAATTCGGTCAAAAGAGCACAAAAATTAACCTGATCCTGATCGCCCTCAAGTATTTCTTTCATCCGCACCAAAATTGGTGGCACCACACCACCATAACTAATAACAACAGCATCCACGAATAAAGCTCCGCCATCAACTGAGGCATCAAATATAGTGAATTGTATTTTCATTATTTTCCTTTCAAGGTTCTGCTAGTTTGTAGCAACGATGCTACATGACTAAAGATTACGGTAAATTATATATTTTGTCAATCTTTCGACTTCGCTCAGGACTAAACAAAAACCGTAGTTTTTTGGCTCGAGCCAAAAAACTACGGTTAAGTTGAAAAATCGGTAAATAGAAAAATTAGCTAGTAGTCGCCAGACATCATTGGGTTTGGCATTCCGCCATTTTTACAACAATCTCCTTTTTTGGGAAGCTCACTTACCACTGCTTCTGTTGTTAAAAGCATGCTGGCTGCTGAAACAGCATTTTCTAGGGCAGTTCTGGTAACTTTTGTTGGGTCAACAACTCCTGCTTTTATTAAATTTTCATACACCATTGTGGCAGCGTTAAAACCAAAATCTAGCCCCTTGTCCTGAGCTCCGCCGAAGGATTCTTTTACTTTTTGTACAACAACTGCCCCATCAATTCCTGCATTTTCAGCAATTTGCCTTACAGGCTCCTCAATAGCCCGGCGAAGTATATTAACGCCTGTCTTTTCGTCTCCTTCTGCCATAATAGCCTCAAGGGCGCGACAAGCCCTTAAAAGTGCCACACCACCACCTGGCACTATGCCCTCCTCCACAGCTGCTTTTGTGGCATTTAAAGCATCTTCTAATTTGTGCTGTTTAGCTTTTTGTTCAACTTCAGTGGCTGCACCAACTTTTATAACACCAACTCCACCAGATAATTTTGCCAATCTTTCTTGTAATTTTTCTTTATCAAATTCTGATGTTGCCAAGCTCATAGCATTTTTTATAGAAATAATTCGGGCTTCAATTTTTTCTTTTAATCCTTTGCCCTCAACAATTGTTGTATTTTCTTTTGTAGAAATTATGCGTCTAGCTTGTCCAAGCATCTCAATTTCAGTATTTTCCAATTTCATCCCCTTTTCTTCTGAAATAACTTCCGCTCCAGTAACAATAGCAATATCTTCTAACATTTCTTTTTTTCTATCGCCAAACCCAGGAGACTTTATTGCCAAGGCATTAAAAACTCCTCGTATTTTATTTACAATTAAAGTTGTTAGGGCTTCTCCATCAACGTCGTCAGCAATAATAACTAATTCTTTTTTTCCTGCTTGAACTAATTTTTCCAACAAAGGTAAAATTTCCTGCAATGAGCTTATTTTTCTATCAGTTATTAAAATGTAAGGGTTTTCTAAACTTGCTTCCATTTTTTCAGAATTAGAAACCATATACCCTGAAACATAACCCCTATCAAACTGCAAACCTTTTACTATTTCTTTTGACAAACCAAAAGTTTTTGATTCTTCGGTTGTGATTACGCCGTCTTTTCCAACTTCTTCCATAACTTCGGCAATTAAATTTCCCATTTCAGCATCACTGGCAGAAATTGTTGCCACCTGAGCTTTTTCTTCGCGAGTTGTAATTGGTTTTGACATTTCGCGCAAAGCCGTCACAACTGCATCTTTTGCTTTTATAATTCCTTTTCTAAGTGCTAATGGGTTAGCGCCAGCAGCAACATTTTTTAAGCCTTCGGTGGCAATTGCTTGAGTCAATAAAACAGCAGAAGTTGTGCCATCACCAGCAACATCATTTGTTTTTGAGGCTACTTCTTTTATAATTTCTGCCCCAATGTTTTCTACTGCATCTTCCAACTCAATATCTTTGGCAATAGTAACACCGTCATTTGTAATTGTTGGACTACCAAACCCAGCACCCAAAACAACATTTCTGCCTTTTGGCCCCAAAGTTACTTTTACTGCATTTGCTACTTTATCTAACCCAGATTTTAATAATTTGCGAGCGTCCTCACTATATTTTATTTGTTTTGCCATAACTAAAAGTTTTAAAGTTTATCAAGTTTGTAAAGTTATAAAGTCACTTCTTGCAACTTTATAAACTTTATGAACTTGTAACTTACTCAATAATTGCTAAAATATCACTTTCACAAGCAATTAAATATTCTTTACCATCTACTTTGATATCATGTGGTCCATATTTTGCAAACAAAACTCTGTCACCTGGCTTTACTGACATCATTACAATTTTTCCATCTTCCATTTTTTTTCCTGGACCAACTGCAATTACCTTTCCTTCTTCTGACTTTTCTTTGTTGGCAGTTTCTGGCAAAAATATTCCGGCTTTTGTTTTCTCTTCTTCTTTAATTGACTCTATCAAAATATGATCTGATAATGGTCGTATTTGCATATTATTTTTTAAAATTAATTTTATTAGTATACTATTTTTATTAGAAAAAGAGACCCTTGTCAAGGTCTTATTTTTCTTAATTTTTTATTATAGATTCTAATTACCTAACAAATATATTAATTAAAGATGAAATAGCATTTAATATTTTCTGATAAATTCCTATTATCGCCTTACCCTCTTTTGTTGCAACAACTGAGGTGGTGGGTTTTAAATCATCTCCTGCATTAGTTACAGAACCCGAACCAGCGCTAGGGCCAAATAAACTATATATAGATTGCCTTATTTGATTTAAAGTTTGAATAATGTAATCAGTCGCCTCTTGAGATAAATACCTACCTGAACCTGACGATCCTCCACCGCCACCTCCTCCCGGGGTTACGACTACTGGCACGCTAGGAGCATTTATTGTAAAAGGAGTGATCAATAATGGCGCAGATATGTTACCTGCTGAATCTGTTACTGTTATTGTACAATCTGTATAAGTGCCAACCGGCAAAGTATTAAATATTATTGTGTTGTGATTTTCTGCTGCTAAAATAGCACCCGCCAAACATGAACCACTATAATCAATAGAGCCTGCTTCGGTTGAATTGAAGGTATAACTTATAGAGTTCTCTGTGGTGATTGTACCTATTGGATTTACTTCTGTTACTGTTGGCCCTGCTGTGTCTTTAATAATATCTGTTATATTTGCTGTTCCTATGTTTCCAGCCATATCAGTGTCTTTTAGGTAAAGTGTGAATGCTTCTCCTTCTGCTAAAGTTGACCAGCCCGTGATATCGCTAAGTTTTGTTATGCCTCCAATTGAACAGCTTGCCCAAGTTGCGTCATCAAAAGAGCATTGTGGGTTGGTTGTTTCGGTGTCAGTAAATGAAATTGTAGCATCACCATTAACCCTTGCTGATGTTGCAGGTGAAGTAATTGAAACAATTGGAGCAACGGTATCTACGGTTATGTGAATCGTTGAAGATGTTGTTGTATTTCCTGCCGAGTCAGTAGCTTTAGATACAAAATAGTGAGGTCCTTCTGACAAGTTAGTTTTCGAGTATGTCCAGCTTGATGGCGTTCCCGTTATATCCACAAAACTTCCTCCGTCTACAGAAATTTCTGTTTTGGATAAGTTGGTGTCTGAAGAAGATCCTGTTAAATTTACTGTTGTTGCAGTGGAATATGAATTATCTAACGGAGACGTAATTGACGTGGCTGGATTGGTTGTATCAATTTTTATATTTTTATTTGCACCAAGAGAATTTGTTGCACCCGGCGTTGGCAATGTTAATGTTGCATTATTGCCTGCCGAATCTTTAATGGTTCCGTTGTTTAATGTAAGAGCCGAAGTGGAAGCGTAGTCGAGGTCGGAAGAATTGTCACCCGCCTGAACAGTATATGAAAAAATCAACGTACTGCCACCGGTTCCACTTACGTAATTTATATTTCTATCTGTGTCACCTGTTTCAAGTGTAAGTTGGGGCGTGCCCGTAACAATAACATTTTTACTAAAACTAATTTGTATTGGTATATATTGTCCTATTTTATAAATTCCATTATCAATATCAGAAGTCGTTCCCGTAACAACCGGTGGAGTAGCATCAAATAATACTGAGTTATCTGTTGAGGTAGAGGCTGCATTATTATTACCAGCAATATCAGTAGCCTTATTCGCCAGAATAGTTGGAATCACCGTGCCACCCGAACCAATTGACGAAGTAGCAATATTCCAAGTAATGTTATCAGCAGTTGTTGGTGTACCCCAGACAACGCTTCCTGCTGTTCCACCTGTTGTAATATCAGCTGAAGTAAAAGTGGAAGGATTAATTGGCTCAGAAAATATTATTGTGAAGTTAATTGTGGAATTATTTGTTGGGTCAACTTGACCAACTGCTTGGTTAATTGTTACTGTTGGAGCAACAGTATCTACTGTTATGTTAATTGTTGAAGATGTTACTGTGTTACCTGCCGAGTCAGTGGCCTTAGATACAAAATAGTGGGCTCCTTGCGATAATGAAGTTGCTGAGTATGTCCAGCTTCCAGCGGTTCCACCAGTTGCAACAAAACTTCCGCCATCCACTGAAATTTCTGTTTTGGAAAGATTAGTGTCTGAAGAAGTTCCTGTTAAATTTATTGTTGTTGAAGTGGAATATGAATTATCTGAATGCGAAGTGATTGAAGTGGTTGGGTTAGTTGTATCAATTACTATGTTTTTGTTAGCTCCAAGAGAGTTTGTAGCTCCGGGAGAGGCTAAGGTTAGTGTTGCATTGTTAGTTGCTGCATCTTTTATGGTTCCATTATTTAGAATAAGAGCTGAAATGGAATCATAATCTAGGTCTGCAGAGGTATTGCCTGCGCCAACTATATAATTAAATTCAAGAATTGAAGTGCCAGAGCCCGATGAATAATTTACAGTAGTTGTTGCTGGACTTCCGGTTGATAAGATTATTTGTGGGGTTCCGGTTACTGTAACATTTCCACTAAAACTAACTTGCACTGGCACCACTTGTCCCACTTTATAAGTCCCGTTACCAAGCGAAGAAGTTACCCCTGTAACCGATGTAATTGGAGACACAAACTTCCAATAACCAGTATTTGAAACCTGCGTAGAATGGGTTCCTGCATACCACTTATTATCTGGAGTTGCGTTAGAATCTTTAATACTTAAATAATCTGTTGAAATTATTGATGAATTAGTAATTAAATTCGCGGCACTTCCGGCAGAAGAAGAATTAATTTTTGCTAAATGGTTTGTTGCACCGTTTGATACTATGCTGGCTAGCGTAAATGTTTGGCCATTCGTAAAAGTGGTTGTTGAGTCAGCCCCCAAGGTTAATGTGCTATAAGTAGCAGTTTTGGTTAAATACAATATTCCGAGTGTTCCACCAGAATTAGTAATAAAACCTGTAGTGGTGTTTGAGGCTGTAAGGTTTAGAGGAGCAGTTGTGCTATTTTGTATAATACCGGTTACATTGGGCCCAATAACAGAGCTTATATTAGTATTGCTGGTGCTAGTTCCTGTATGAGTGATTGTACCTACATTATTTATTGTGCCGGAAGAAAAAGTAAATGCACTCGTTGAGCTATTGTTAGTAATTGTTAAATTATTTGTTCCCGTAATTGCGCTTTGGATTGTTGGTGCGCCAATATCACTAATAATACTTATCGTGCCGGTAGCATTGGCAATATTAGCCAAAACAATTGGCTGAAGTATAGTTATGCCTCCGGAAACGTGGATAGCAACATTAGCATTATTAGGAACAGAGTCTCCAAGTGTCACAGTATTGTTGTCTGCTCCCATACTATTACTAGATTGAGCCCACACTGACCCCGCCTTGACTGTTAGCCCACTGGTAAAAGTATTATTATTGACCAAATATAGTTGTGAGGTTGTGCTATTTTGTATAACACCGGTTACATTTGTATTTATAACACCACTAACCTGAGCTCTCCCTGTTCCAGAACCGGAGTTAGTTACTGTTCCTAAATTACGGATATTACCAACTGAAAGCTTATCATCTGTTGAACTATTATTTTGAAGTATTAAATTCCCCGTACCAATCACCCCTATAGAATCACTAAACGTGCCACCAGCTGTATATACTAAAGTTGTCCCGCCACTGCGCGCAGTAACAGCAGTAGTATCAATTGTTAGGGTAGCGCTGTTAGTAGCATTCTGAATAATTTGCGTTACATTGGCTCCTACTCCGCCACTAATTGTTGTTGAAGCACCCGAATTAACATTAGTTATAGTGCCGGAATTATTAATTGGATTTGTAGCAAAACTATATGCCGAGCTACCTTGCCCACCAAGAGCCAAATTATTCGTTCCCGTCACACCACCGGTAAAAGTTGTTCCATTAGCGCCAGCAACAGTAAGTGTGCCCGTGGCATTTGCAATATCAGCCAACACAATTGGGTTTGCCCAACTTCTGCCATCACCCTTAAGAGTTACTGCGGAATTGTTAGATGCGGAATCTCCAAGAGTAACCGTCCCACTTCCGCTTCCACCAAGGGCCTTATAACTAGACCATCCATATACTGTGCCCGCCTTAACTGTTAATCCACCACCAAAAGTATTAGCACCATATAAGTCCAGTTCGCCCGCGCCAGTTTTTGACAAACCATAAGAAGCACCAGAAATAATGCCATTCATTGTAAAAGATCCACTATTTACCAAAACTGTAGCATTGGCTCCCAGTACCAGTGGAGACACAAAGGTAACGCCACTTCCCCCGGTAATAGTTTTTCCCGTACCAGAAAGCGTTACCGCATTGGCTCCGGAAATTCCGCCCGAAACTGTCATGTCTCCTGCAACAGTAATTCCATTTGAGGTTGTATCAATAGAAATATTTGAAGTAGATAAGTCAAAGTTTGCCACCGACACGCCGGCTGTATTTATGATAACTGCTCCCGAGCCTGAGCTTGAATTAAAGTGAACATTGGAATTTGCATCTGGAAGATTTGCCGCATTTGGCGATCCGCCAGAAACTGATGCCCAATGACTGGCAGCATCAGTCCAGTTGCCACCGCTACTTCCTCCAACCCAATAAACATCTGCTGGTGCAGGATCAACTATAAAATCTATGTCTATGCTGGCGTTTACTATTTTTAAATCAAAAACATCGGTGGGCTGTTGTAAATTGGAAAGTAAAATTCTGTACTTTCCGTCTTGATTGATATTAGAGAAATCAGAATTAATTCCATCGGGCACAAGGTCTAATTTTGGACCTTCATTCATATTTCCGTCTGCATCTGTATAAACCGGATATACGTCAATGCTTGAAGTTTTTGCCATATCGGTTGAACGAGCAAAAACTGTAAGGTCATTCTTATTAGTTAAAAGATTTTCAAAAGTAGATCTAACATAACTATTTTGTGGAACCGTTGCATAAACATTATTTTGCGATTGTACTGTATCAAAAATGTCTGCTACAATGTTTTGATTTTCATCTAATTGGAATGCCCTAGAAATAAAAATAATATCGAAAATTTGTTCAGACAAATGAGGAACCGTCCACTCAACATAATCTAGTTTGCCATTGCCGTTAGTGTCATATGCATTAAATTGCATTACCTGGTTGCCATTATTTTTCCATTTAATGTGTATTTTATTTTCTTCCCCAACTTTATAAATTTCTGGGATTTTTGTTGAAGCTAAAACATCTGTTATTGGCGTTCCTGCGGTTTCATCTGCTGAAGAAACAGTCACCTGTTTTCCAGTGTCAGTTGACTGCTCGGTAATAACGGGAGCTGGCGTTTCATATTCAACTTTTACATAATCATTATTGATTGCATCTGTATTAGAATCTATGGCTGGAACAGGTGTTTCTTCTGTTGGTACGGGCGCTTCTTCTGTTGGCGTCGACACACTTTCTGCTGGAACCGGTTCACTCGACAAATTAACAACCGTAGCGTCTGGGGTTGAAATAACTTCCGAAGTTGGTGTTTGGGTGATTGCTTGTGCCACTCCATCTACTGCGTCTCCAAGGTCAGCAACACCTGCCCTGAGTAAGCCCGAAGGGAAAAGACTTGAAATTCCATCTAGTAAGCTTGCCGAAAAAGAAGACCTTTGTTGACTTCTCTTCGCAATTTTTATTCTTTGATCTAAAGACAATAGATTTTGTGGCTTTAATGATAAAATATCCCTAGCTTGCTGAGTGTTAATAGCAGAAACCTTAATGTTTTTAGATTTTTTAGGAAGACTCAATAAATATTTTCCAGAATTAATGTCACTTGATTTTACTATTGTTGTCCATTTTACTGATTGTCCGCCAGCAACAATTGAAGCTGTTTTTATGGTTTGAGCTGATTTGATAACTGCGACTTGATTAACCTCTGGTGCTTTAAAAATTGATACGCTAGAAAGCAAAATCAAACTTAAAGCAACAAGCAAAGAAGCTCCTCCCATTATTTTGGGCGAAATGGGTTCTTTCAAAAATTTTATTAGTTTTGATTCTGGGCCAAAACCTTCCGCATATGCTTGGCCATCGGGGAATAATTGGAATTCTTTATGTTGTTTTCTTCTAGCTAATAAATCTGGTGTCAAAGAAACAAAATTTACAGGTTGTGATTCAATCTTTCTGTTATTTTTTTTTCTATCACCAATAGTTTTTGACTTTATTTTATTTTCCATTTTACTGTTTAATATTCAAAATCTATGGAAGAACTATAATTGAGTGCCCCTCTATTTGACCACTTGATAATAAGCCCACGCTAACATTTATATTGTCGCCAATTTTTACCTGGTCCAAAGAAATTTGTTTCCTGGAAGTTGAATAAACTAGTGCATTATCTTTCATACTAATTGACAAATTATCGCCCAAATTATTCACTGTTAAAGTTTTATTTTTTATGTCTGTAACTTTTCCATAAACAGTAATTGAAGAAACTGTTTTTGAGGATAATCCGCTAACTGCCTGGGTTTTTGCTACTTGGGTTTTATTTTGTTTTTGCAAAGAAATACCAAAACTTATTCCTATAATTAAAGAAGTAATAATTGCTACCGCCAAAATTATAATTTGTTTTTTATCCATTTTGAAAAAATTTATTTTAATTCATTTATTTTACCTAAAAAATAAAGCCAAAACAAGTGGATAAAAACAACAAAAAAACCGTTTTGATTTCTCAAAACGGTTTCCTAATTTCAACCTATGAACCCACAACATGATGTTACGAACTCAATTGGGCGGAGGTTACTTTGAAGCCTCCAAGTCATCTTGCATTCTGGTTGCAAGAAACCCTTGAAAAACAGATTAATCACAATCTTGACTGCTCTGATAGTCCTGCATCGCGGAAGATGACACCCAGATTAACTGGTCGTCATAAAATGGAACTTCGTGTCCCGACAATCCGGATTCTGTTTGCTTGACTATCTGCAAACCCAACCGTTTGATTGCACTCTCACGGTTGACTTTATTAAGATCCATGACCAGCATTAAGTCCCTCCAAGGGGTTCCTGCCGGGTCTGTCTGTAACCAGTGTCCATGTTTGTTCATAAATTTGGACGCAGTCTCTTACAAGTCTGCTATGACAAAAAACATGACCACTTACCGTCTTTTACCGAGAAGACGGAAACACGAATTCAGGTGGAATCAATAGTGAACCCACTCGCGACGAAGATCGTCGGGGGTGGGGTGGAAGTAAGGGGCTCCGATCGGGAGTCCAGTCAGGGACCGGCGAACCGACCCCCACCTTCCATTAATCCCGTTTCCGTTTCCGCTCACCATGACGGTGAGCCGAGTGCGAAGCGCATCCTTAATGACAAGTTTTTTCAGCTCGTCAAGCCGGATTGCCCCGATGAAAAGCCCCGGCGCAATCTCCGTGATGTTCGCACCCACTTCTTCGCAAACTTTGCGGGTGTACGACTCCCGCGGGAACACCGGGGACACCACAAATGGCGTCTTCCAGCGATATTGGTCGTTGATGATTTCCGTTCCCGTTACCGGGGCCAATTGCCAACCTTCAAGGATGACATTGAACGATCCGGAAAATCCGGAGAATTCCACGAAAGCTTCGCGGAGTTCATTGATGGTGGTAGCAGTTTCAATGGTCGGGTTTTTCTGTCCTTTAATCGTTTTCATAATCAATCAGTTGTTTGTTGGTGTTGTTGTTGGAAATCTGTTCAACTATCTTCGATTAAAAATCTGTTTTGCCTTTCGGCGAATCGAAGTAGTCAATTAAAGCCTACAGAGTGGCTCCCTGAACTCGTATTGTTAGTGAACGCAGGTTACTATGCCTTTTAGAGAAAAGGCACATAAATCTGCGCTCACCATCTATGTTTTCAATGTACTCTACTATAATTCTATTATACCACCTTTTGACTGCCTTGTCAATAGATGAGCATGCTCAGACCTCCCTGCCCCAAAACAACAAAAAACCGTCCTAAGCGAAGCCTACGGGCGGTTTTTTAAGTTAGTAAATCAATTCTTTTTATAAGTATTTTCCGGTGTAAGATTTTTTCAACTTCTTGATATCGGCAGGAGTGCCTTCGCCGATTATTTCTCCTCCACCATCCCCACCTTCGGGGCCCAAATCAATTAACCAGTCGGCATTTTTAATAAGTTCTATGTTGTGCTCAATAACCAAAACTGTATTTCCTTTATCAACCAAATTTCCCAAAACAGAAATTAACTTTTTAATGTCTTCAAAATGCAAACCAGTTGTTGGCTCGTCTAAAATGTATAAAGTTTTTCCAGTTCCTTTTCGTGAAAGTTCTGTTGCCAATTTTACTCTTTGTGCTTCTCCACCCGAAAGCGAAGTTGCCGCTTGTCCCAACTCTACATAAGAAAGTCCCACCTCTTTTAAGGTTTTCATTTTTTCATAAAGCCCAGTTATATTCTTGAAAAATTCCATTCCTTCTTCAACAGTCATTTCCAAAACTTCAGCAATGTTTTTGTCTTTGTAAGTAACTTCCAAAACTTCTTTGCTGTATCTTTTGCCGTGACATTCTTCACATTCTACATAAATGTCCGGCAAAAAATACATTTCAACTTTTTTCTGACCCTGACCTTCGCAAGCTTCGCATCTTCCGCCTTTTACATTAAAACTAAACCTGCCGGCCGAATAGCCACGCACGCGAGCTTCTTTTGTTTTTGTAAAAATATCTCTAATGTGCGCAAAGGCTCCAGTGTAAGTTGCCGGATTGCTTCTTGGAGTTCGGCCAATTGGTGATTGGTCAACCAAAACAACTTTATTTATATTTTCAATTCCCAAAATTTCTTTGTGTTTTCCGGGCTCATCTTTTGCTCTGTAAAACTTTTTCAACAAAGATTTTGCTAAAATATCATTTACCAAAGATGACTTTCCAGATCCCGAAGCTCCTGTCACACAAATAAACTTTTCCAAAGGAAACTTAACGTCTATATTTTTTAAATTGTGTTCTTCTGCCCCCTTTATTTCTAAATATTTTGTTAAGTCCGACTTAACCAAATTTTTCTTTAGCTTAGGTCTATCAACTTTTAATCTTCCAGACAAATATTTTCCAGTTAAACAATCGGACTTTAAAATTTCTTTATAGGTGCCTTCAAATACAACTTTTCCACCATGCTTTCCAGCACCTGGCCCAATGTCTACAATCCAATCAGCTGCCTGCATTGTTTGTGGGTCGTGTTCAACCACAACAACAGTATTTCCCAATTCTTTTAATTTAACCAAAGTGTCAATTAATTTGTGTTGGTCTCTGGCATGTAAGCCAATTGATGGCTCATCTAAAATATATAAAACGCCCGATAATTTTGAACCAATTTGTGTTGCCAATCTAATTCGTTGTTCTTCTCCGCCGGCCAAAGTTCCGGCTTTTCTGGACAAAGTTAAATAAGACAAACCAACATCATTTAAAAATTGTGTCCTATCAATTATTTCTTTTAAAATTGGTTTACTAATTTTTAATTCACCGGCATTTAATTTATCCGATAATTTTATAAAAAATTCTTTAACTTTATCTACCGGCATATCAACAATTTTATCAATTGATAAATTATCTATTGTCACAGCCAAAACTTCAGGTTTTAATCTTTTACCCTTACATTTTGGGCAAAGTTTTATAACCATATATTGTTCAATCTCTTGACGGGTCCAATCAGAGTCAGTTTCGTGATATCTTTTTTCTAAATTTGGAATTACTCCCTGGAAATCTCCATCACCATTTAAAATAATATCAATAATCTTTTTAGGCAAATTTCCTATTTCCTCATCTAAAGAAAACTTATATTTTTCTGCCAAGCCAGACAAAATAGAATAATAATATCCTTGCCTGCCAACTTTATGTGAAGCTCGGCTCCATGGCCAAATTGCACCTTCGGCAATTGTTAATCTTTTATTTGGAATTACTAATTCTGGGTCAACTTCTAATTTTTCACCCAAACCAGTACATTCTGTACAAGCACCATAAGGATTGTTAAAAGAAAACAATCGTGGTTCTAGCTCTGACATAGAAATTCCGCAATCTTCGCAGGCAAAATGTTCGGAAAAAATTATGTCATTATTTTCATTTTGCTTGCCCTGAGCTTGCCGAAGGGTTTGACCAATAATTACTATTCCCTTCCCAAGTCGTAAAGCAGTTTCTAAAGAATCAACCAATCTTGAACGGTCTAAATCTTTGTCAAGAATCAACCTGTCAATTACAACTTCAATGTTATGCTTTTTTTGCTTATCAAGTGGACTGTTTAAAGATTCTTCTACTGGGAAAATAGTATCATCAATTCTCACACGCACAAAACCACCTCTTTGTATTTCCTCCAAAACTGCCCTATGTTCTCCTTTTTTATCACGAATAACTGGTCCCAAAATGGTAATTTCTGAATTTTTAGGAAGTTTAATGACTTGCGCTACAATTTGGTCAACAGTTTGTTTTGAAATTATTTTTCCGCAGTTTGGGCAATGGGGTTTTCCAATCCTTGCATACAAAAGACGTAAATAGTCATAAACTTCTGTGATTGTTCCAACAGTAGACCTTGGGTTGTGAGTTGATTTTCTTTGGTCAATAGAAATTGCCGGAGAAATCCCTTCAATTTTATCAACATCTGGTTTGTCCATTACACCCAAAAATTGCCTAGCATAAGCTGACAAACTTTCAACATATCTTCTTTGGCCTTCAGCATAAAGCGTATCAAAAGCCAGCGATGATTTTCCCGAACCAGAAAGTCCGGTAATTACAATCAACTTGTTTTTCGGCAAATCCAAATCTATATTTTTTAAATTGTGAACTCTTGCCCCTTTTATTTTAATATATTCATTTGTCATAAATAATGCATAAAAACTTGCGCAGTCATTATACAACTTTATTTCACTGAGTTCAAGGCCGTCCCTTCGGCAAACTCAGGGTAAATAAAGAGCCGCCCTTTCGGGCGGCTCTTTGCAGAATATTCTTTAGATAACTATGAAAGTTTATGACAAGTAACAATAAATGTAGAATACGTGTCTGGGAAAGTCCAGTAGTTATTGTTATCGTCATTAGGGTTTGTTCCAACTCCAGAATAAGGGGTAATTCTACCCGTTGAACTTATTCTAAAAGTAGTTGTCCCACCATCAAAGGGAGTATTAGTAAAAGATGGAGGGCCATCTCCCTGACTTAAAGCATCATCAATCGTTAACCACATATCACCAAAAGGTGGAGATGGTTGCCAAACGGATTTTATATGGCTAAAGTGGTTAGTAGTAAAAAGCTCGCAATCAACATTACCATTTTTCATGGTGTTAATTATTATATGCTGTATGTCACTGGTGATTGGCGCTCCGGTTCCACTTCCAGGGAACGGCTCTCCCTGACCCCAAGTACCAAATGAAATTGTTTGAACCCTAGTGAAAGAAGTCTTGCTACCCAATGCCTTTATATAATTAACATAAAAACTAGTCATATCAAGAGGGCTGACATTATTAATTGGTACTCCGCTATTTTTTACAAGCCATTCAAAAAATAATGTGTTCCAGACAACGGTGCTTGTTGTTGAACCATTTGTGTTTGAGGTAACCGTTGTTGTTGGAGAAGGAGCACCAGATGGAGTACCAAGCTTGAGTGTAGAAATCAATGATTTAGCTGCACTCGCAATAGCGCAATCACCATCTGTAAAAGCATTCAGAAGAGGGGTATTTGAATTCGGTCTATTGCGATGGCTCATGGAAACAGACCTCGCACACTGCTTACTTTTAATAAGAACTCGGTCTTTAAGGTACGCATTTGTTGGTATATACAATCCAATAGCATTACTATCATTAATGGTAGCAAAATTCAAATTTAAAGTCTCTCCAGCATTAATAATATCCTGGGCATTTGCAGTGAAATTAGTTTTATTTGCTAAAGTTGAAAAAGTTGTATTTTGGATGAAAGTATTAAGATCGTTGATTGTCTTTATCTGAAGTGATATAGGAGCAACTGTTGGCTGATTAACTGCCGGAGGACAACTGCAATTTGCTAAGGCGGCGGTTGTTGGGTCAGAAAAACTTTCAGTCATACCATTTCTATCTGTGCATATATAATTTGTGCCGTTACTGGCTATGGCATACCAATTTGAATCACTGACGCTACCTGGGTAACAAGAGTTAGTTGTGTCTCCATCATTACAAACAAAAGTAGTATAGCCCAGTCCATTCAGTCCACTTTTAATATTGGCGACGGTATTGCCAAGAAGTGACGGAGAATTATTCACACAAAATGCATAATCACTTTTCCATGACGATATGTTTTTAAAATTAACAGATGCATCATAGAGGGATTGCATTAATTCTTTCGGCGTTGCTGTTGGCACAACAGTAGAACCAGAGAGTGCAGCAGAAAAAATTTTTATTTGTACTATTAGGGACGCTATTTGTGCTTGAAGTTGGGCAATTATTGAAAGATTACCCGTGCCTTGAGCGCTAACAACGCCACCAAAACATAAAAGTGTTACCGCTAAAATGCCTGTAAAAATTAAATATTTTATTTTCATGTTATTTTTTTAATAAAGTTTGAAGTTGAGCAACTAAATTTGCAAGTGCGTCAGAAATTGATGCAACCGAGGTGTTGCCACTAGTAGATGCTGTGGTTGAAGTAATTGTGAAATAATTATCGCTGTGATCATATGTATCACCCACTTCATACCCAATTGAAATTTTGTAGTTGCTTGATGGGACTATAGATTCGCCCATAGCTCCCGTAGGAATTTTCCATGAATACGTATGAGCAGCTGCGGAAATCCCAGACGCAACCTGATAAGACATTGTAGCTTGCGACAAACTGTTATAACCAATTAGCCCTATAACAACAGTCTTACCTGCCGGGACGTTTACCGATGTCCAAGTTATATTGTGCGTCGTTCCTTTCACCCAAGACTCTCCACCATTTGGTGAGGTGATGGTAATTACTGCTTTTGATGCTGAACAATTTACTGTTGCGCCATTATTTGGTCCTGTGCAATTCCAAGTCCAAGAATTTAAACTTGTATTGCTAGAAACAGCCGAAGCTGTACCATTTACGCAAAAACCTGTTGTTGGAGCTGTTGTAATAGCCACCCCGTTTGCCGAACCACATGTAGTTGATGTGGTGATTGCAAATTGATTATCACTGTAATCACGCGTTGCAAGATCATAGAATACTTGAATTTCATAATCATTAGCATTTGCTATACTTGCATATGCATCTGTAGGGATTGTCCATGAATACGAATTTGCGGATACAGATATGTTCTCTGCTATTTGGAACGAATATGTTGCTCCTGAAGAAGTCCCCCTAATAAGCTGTATAGTAACCTTCCCACCTGCCGGAATATTGGCCGATGTCCAAGTTATATTGTGAGTAGTTCCTTGTTGCCAAGATTCTCCGCCATTTGGCGAGGTAAGCGTGATTGATGGCGCGGTAGTAACTGCTGGTGGAGGTGCAATAACTGGTGGAGTGATGACTGTTGGAGTGGTAACTATTGGTGTGGTTGTTGTTTGCGTACAATATTGATATGTTATTGGTTTGTTTGTGGTTACGTTGCAATTGTTTGCATCGGTAACTGTTCTTGTTTGAAAACTAGATGCACAAGTCCCCCAAGTTCCGGTTTGCCAATTTGGCGTGCAAACAGTTCCCGATCCAACTGCATTTACAAGTGGAGTTTTATAATTGTCTAATCCTGAAACCTGATGGTTGCTTACCCCACTAATTACCCAGTCAATTTCACTAATTTTAAAATAAACATATCCTGTCACGCCGGTAGCGGTGGCGCTAACAGTAACCGTTGCGGTTCCTCCATCCCAAATGAGACCCGAGGGTATAGACTGAACATTTTTGATGACACCAGTAGATGTACAAATATTGCTACTGTTGCAAATCTGTACAGTAACATTACCCTCAGTTATTGGTGGTACCACCCCGCCAATATCTTGAATTTTAAAAGTAATAACACCCGTGGCATAACTATTCGCGGGATTTGTTAAATTATTTGTATATGTATTTGTAGCATTTACAAATGACAATATTGCTGTGGGTTGTGGGGTTGTTGCGGTAATTGTGAAATAATTATCACTAAAATCGTCATCTAAATAATCAGTCATCCCTCCTGGGCCCGTTGTGCCACCAGTCCCCGAAAGCAACAACCAAACTTTATAATTGCCACTCGAGATGGTTTTTGATATATTTGGACAATTATAACCGCTTGGAGTAAATGTATAGTCTTTATTTGACCCTGACACGGAGCTGACATAACACGTTCCGCCATCTGGATATTGTAAATAAATTGCTATCTTGTCATTTCCAACATTACCAGTAGTCGCCCATGTTATATTCATCAATTGGTTTGGCCCATAGCTCGCTCCTCCGTTTGGTGAAATTACAGTAATTGATGGTTGGGTTGGAGTTGTGCATGAATGGCTAACACAGGTTTGGCCAGAAGCACAGTCATAATTAACCACACAAGTTGTCGAAGCAGTAATACTAAAATAGCTGTCGCTGGCATCTAAATAGCTAACTCCATTAATTGAAGTTTTAACTTCCGCCCTGTACTGACCAACTGGAATATTGCTAGGAAGGGTTGCATAGAAAATACCGCTGTTTAAAACTCCAATATAATCAGATTGCGACGGAACATCAAAATAATATTCCTGGCCGGAAGAAACATTTCTTAGACGAGCTATCATATAACTACTTGCAGGCATTCCAGTTGTTGTCCACCTTATCGTTTGTGAAGAGCCTTGTGCCCACACTTCTCCTCCGTTTGGCGAAGTAACTGTAATAGTTGGCGTAGTTGTGGTTGTTGAACATGCGTAAAGTGTGTTCAATTTTTGTCTTGTAACTGGGCCGACCCATCCACTTGCTCTAATCGCATATTTTTTTTGAAGTAATTTGATTGCACCAGAGACTTTACTGCTGTAAACCGTTGGAACCACAACAGGATTATAAATGTCTTCCTTATCTAAAATAATAAGCAATGCAGTTAAATCAGCGCTAGATGGATAAACCCCATCAGCTCCAAAGTCTGTATTAAAAGAATAACACCACTTTGTTGGAGTTGGGTTTGGAGTTGGTGTTTGGTTATTTTGAAGCGCTTGAATTTGTGCCATCAAGCTATCAATTTGTGCTTGAAGCTGAGCAATTAATGCAGATTTATCTGGGCTTTGTGCACCAACAACTCCGCTAAAACATAAAAGTGCCGTTGCTAAAACAGCTGCGAACATTAGAGATTTTATTTTCATTAATTTTTCCGCCTCAGCGGATAATAAATAATATTATTTAATAATACTCTTACCAAAAAAACAAGTCAACGTCTTATTTATTGAAAAATGAGCGTTTTGTGGTAATCTGTTATTATGGAAAGGTTTAAATTTATTACTCAAAAAAACTTTGACGAGCTCCCAAAAACATCGGGAGTTTATTGCCTTGCCTCGCCGAAGCTAAAGGGCGAAGGCGGGTTTGAGGTAATCTATATTGGCAAAGCTATAAACATAAAAAGCAGAGTTAAAAACCATTTTCAACAGCCAAGCTACCGCGACAATTTATTTATTGATAAAGTTAGTAAAATTGGCTACTTGGAGACTAACTCAGAAATTGAAGCCTTAATTTTGGAAGCAAATTTAATTAAAAAATATCAACCCAAGTTCAATGTTGTTTGGAAAGACGATAAAAACTATTTTTACGTAGCCATTACACAAGACAAATGCCCAATAGTTTACATTACTCACCAACCCTTCGGCTCCGCTCAGGGCAAGCCCAAACTACTCACTACAAACTACTCACTACAAACTAAGTATATTGGGCCGTTTGTTGAGGGGACTGCTCTAAAAAAGACTTTAAAATATTTAAGGCGAGCATTTCCATATTACACCAGCAAGAAGCACCCTAAAACAAAATGCACATGGTGCCATTTGGGACTATGCCCTGGGCCCCGCCTCTTCGAGGCGAGGCTCGACTCGCCCACTGGCGAGGCGGCAAACCTAAGAAAAGAATACAAAAATAATCTTAAAAAATTAGCCCTAATCTTGCAAGGAAAGCGAAGTGCCGTGCTTAATTCTCTAAAGCGAGAAATGGCACAATTCTCAAAAGAAAGTAAATTTGAAGAAGCCGGAAAAATCCGCGACCGAATTTATAATCTGCAACAAATTATGGCCCACAGCATTGTCATTGAAAATTCCAAAGCCACTCAAGAATCTAATGTTGGAGATATTTTTGCAAAAGTTGAATGTTATGACATTTCAAACATACAAGGGAAATTTGCAACCGGCTCTATGGTAGTTTTTGTAAATGGAGAGTCAGACAAAAGCCAATACAAAAAATTCAAAATTCGCTTAATGGACACACCAAATGACATTGCCATGTTAAGAGAAGTTTTGGAAAGAAGATTCAATCACCCAGAATGGAAATATCCTGAGGTAATTTTAATTGATGGCGGGAAAGCTCAATTAAACATTGCCATAAAGGTTAAGAATAAACTGCCCATTAAAATTATTTCAATTGCAAAAGGCAGGCAAGAACTGTTTATTGAAGGCCAAAAAAATCCAATACCGCTAAAATTATTACCACAAAATATTTACAACTTAATTTTGCAATTAGACAGCGAAGCTCACCGCTTTGCAATCACATATCATAAAAAATTAAGAAAGAAAAATTTATTGCAGTAATTATTGCTTTTTAGTCAAAAATTTGGTAACATATATTTAATGAGAAGATTACTCTCTAACATTATCTCTGCCACATTGGGATTGTGGTTGGCACTATTATATGTGCCTAAGGTTGTTATAAGGGCATACCCATCATCTAATTTCTTTGGCGTACCGTTAACAGCTCAATGGGAAATTGTTTTAGTTTTAGGAATTACTTTGGGATTGCTAAATTATTTCTTAAGACCAGTTCTAAAAGCACTTACTCTACCCTTAGAAATTCTCACTCTTGGACTTTTTACAATAGTAATAAATATGGGTTTAGTCTGGATTTTGGACTCAATTTTTGATGAATTATATGTCCCAATTCTAATGCCCCTATTGTATACAACACTTATTGTTTGGGGATTGAATATTATAATTAGTTTCTTCTTAGTTAAAAACAAATAATAAAAATTATGAATCAAATTCTATTTTACTCACAAGTTATCACATCTGTAGTTTTAATTGTGCTTATTGTAATCCAACAAAGAGGCGCTGCCTTGGGTTCTGGATTTGGAGGTGGTGGTGAAATTTATGCCACAAAACGCGGAGCACAGAAAAAAATATATTACGCTACGGTTGCAGTAGTAACCATTTTCCTAGTTTTGGGCGTATTAAATATATTAATACCGTAGGTTTTAAACCAAACAATGGCAAAGTCAAAGTTTCCTAAACTTTCTCAATGGAAACAACTTTTTAAAATATTGAAAAAACCCGAAAAAATCTTTTTTTTGATTTTTCTGGTGTTGTTTATTGCATCTGCAACTTACCTTGTAGTTAATTTTTATATAAATAATACAAAAGCGGTCCCTGCATTTGGCGGAACATATACAGAAGGCGTTGTTGGTCAGCCAAGATTCATAAATCCTATTTATGGAGAAACAAATGATGTTGATAGAACTTTAATAGACCTCACCTATTCCGGATTAATGACTTATGATAAAGATGGAAAACTTATAAATGACCTAGTAAAAAACTATCAAATTTCCGACAATGGGAAAACCTATACCTTCCAATTAAAAGACAAACTTTACTGGCAAGATGGCTCTCCCCTTACCGTTGATGATGTTATCTACACAATAAAAACAATTCAAAATTCCGACTATAAAAGTCCTTTAAGAGCAAATTGGTTAAACGTAGATGCCAAAAAAATTTCTGACATATCATTTGCGTTGTCCTTGGGGTCACCTTACAACTCTTTTCTAGAAAACTGTACAATAAAAATAATCCCTCAACATATTTGGAAAAATATTTTGCCTGAAAACTTTGCTCTTTCACCGCACAACCTACAACCAGTTGGCTCGGGGCCATATACTCTTTCTGATATACGAGAAAATAAAGACAGCTTTATAACCAACCTAGCGCTTTCCGTAAATCATAAATATTATAGTAAGCTGCCATATATATCAGAAATTAATTTCAGGTTTTTTGGTAATAAAAATGATTTAATTAGCGCAGCCAACCAAAAAACAATTGATGGGTTCCCTGTTTCAGACTTAGAAAATAATGAAGCTTTGGCGGAAAAAGATGTCCACCAAGGGTGGAATACAAATGAAAAATTCCAAGTTTATTCTTTCTCACTGCCAAGATATTTTGCAGTATTCTTCAACTTACAGAATTCTAGAATTTTGTCTGATGGCAACATCACGCAAGCACTTAATTATTCTGTTAACAAGCAAGAACTTGCCCAAAATGTATATAATAAATTTAAAATAAAAACACCTGTTGTTAATTCCCCTATTTTGCCAGATTATTTTGGCTATTCACAACCAAAAACAACTTACGACTACAATGTAGACTCTGCAAACAAACTTTTGGATAAATCTGGATACAAAGATTCAGGAGCTGGGCAAAGGACAAAAGCAAACAACAAAAAACCAGCATTTCAGTTTACTGGCTACTTGTCTACAAAATCTAAAGGTAATGAAGTTATAGAGCTTCAAGGATGTCTTTCTAGGCTAGACAGCAGCTTTAAAACTCTTTTGCAAACAGACCCAAGTGGGAAATATGGCGCAGGGACAGAAGCGGCTGTAACGGCATTTCAAAAAAAATATTTGCCAGGAGTCCCAACCACAGGAGAAACAGGAACTGGCACAAGAAAAGCTCTAAACACAGCTTGTTTTATAGCTCAAAGTAGCTCTTTGCCCCTACAATTCACATTAACCACAATCAACCAACCACAAATGGTTTACACTGCCAATCTTTTAAAAAATTATTGGCAAAAAGTTGGGGTGATAGTTACAATAAAAACCGTAGAGCTTTCAGAATTAAAAAATGTTATTAAAAATCGTGACTACGATGCCCTACTTTATGGTGAGGCCTTTGGAAGTATCCCTGATTTATATCCATTTTGGCATTCCACACAAATAAATGACCCAGGGCTGAATCTTTCTGAATATCAGAACACAAACGCTGACCAATTATTAAAAGATGCCCGGGAAACGCTGGACAACAATGTGAAAGCTCAGAAATATGGAATTCTACAAGACACAATACTTTCGGGCTCTCCTGCACTCTTCTTATACAACCCCGACTATCTCTACTGGGCCTCACAAAAAGTGAAAGGAATTGATACAATTAAAATAGCTGACCCAGCTAAAAGATTTGAAAATATTCAAAATTGGTATATTAACACACATAGAACATGGAAATAAAAAATATTGATAAATTAAACATGAGGGGAGTTATTGTCGCCTCGCCAGAGCAACTTACAAGGGGTTTGGAGTTGGCAAAAAACATAAAAATAAAAGGTGAATTTAAAAATGTTATTATTTGTGGAATTGGAGGCTCTGCCTTGCCTGCCAATATTTTAGATGCAACCGTAACTACAAAAATTCCCTTATACATACACCGAGATTATGATTTACCAGCGTCAGCAAACGAAGACAGCTTAATTGTGTGTATCTCTTATTCTGGTAACACAGAAGAGACTGTTTCAGCTTTAGAGAAAGCAATACACAAAAATATTACTGCTGTAGCAATTACAACTGGAGGTAAACTTGAAAAAATGTGCGAAGAGCACAACATAGCCTTAGCCAAAATTCCAGCAGGAATTCAGCCACGATCAGCAACAGGATATTTATTCTCTGCATTATCAACAATTTTAAATAATTGTGGAATAATTGACGATATCTCAGAAGATATTTTAAATACTGCCGAAGAATTAGAAAAAATAAATTCTAATTTAGAAAAAGAAGGAAAAGCACTTGCCAAAAAATTAGCAGATAAAATTCCTGTTGTCTATGCCTCAAATAATTTTAAAGTAGCATCTAGAATTTGGAAAATAAAATTTAATGAAAATTCCAAAATTCCAGCATTCCACAACTACTTTCCAGAACTAAACCATAACGAAATGGTGGGCTTCACAGATAAAAAAATGGCTAGTGGCTTTTATGTTTTAATAATTAAAGACAAAAAAGACCACGAGAGAACACTTAAAAGAATGGACTTGACTTCTTTAATATTAAAGAAAAAAGGCATAAAAAATAGCTTTATAGAAACTGTAGATGGTTCAATAATACTAAAATTCTTTGAGATTTTATTGTTAGGCGATTGGACCTCTTATTATATCGCTATAAACAATAAAATTGATCCCACGCCAGTTGAGATGGTGGAAGAGTTTAAAGTAATGCTGAATAAATAAACTCAATGTTGTCGCGGTGGCGGAACTGGAATACGCGTGCGTCTCAGAAGCGCATCCCGTAAGGGTTGAGGGTTCGACTCCCTCCCGCGGCACAAAAGTTAGAGGGTTTCCGCCAAAGGCGGACCAGCCTCGGGCTGACAAGTCCCTCCCGCGGCACACTTCGCTATAGCTCAGCGTAAACAAATAAAATCTCAATAAAATTAAATTAAAAAAATTAAACAATTAAAAATGATTACACAAAGACACCCAGCCAGACCTGGCGGGTACAATAGAAAACCTTTGTCCCCCGCTGGGGCCAAAGAAGGACCACGGGCATATCCCGCTTGGCCAGAAAATAACCCCGCACCCATGCCTACCGGCAGGCAGGCAATAAAAGTTTGGCGCGGAGATAATTCACTAAAAATAATTCCTCTTGGAGGATGCGAAGAAGTTGGAAGAAACATGACCTGTTTTGAATATGGACAAGATATTGTTCTGTTAGATATGGGCCTACAATTTCCAGAAGAAGATATGCCAGGAATTGATTATGTAATTCCAAATGTAGAATATTTAAAAGGAAAAGAAAAAAATATTCGTGGAGTTATATTTTCACACGGGCACTTAGACCACATTGGAGCAGCCGCAATTTTATTGCCAAAATTGGGCAACCCCCAAATAATTGGCAGGCCACTAACCCTTGAGATGGTAAAGCACCGCGTTGAAGATTTGCAAAGAGGCGCTTCAAAAAAATTGAAAACTCTTTACATAGAAAATTTGCAACAAAAAATAAATTTGGGATCTTTTACGCTTTCATTTTTCCAAATTGAGCACGCCATTATGGACGCTGTTGGAGTAATTTTGGAAACACCAGATGGAACAATAATCCACCCTGGCGACTGGACAATTGAAAAAAATCCACAAGGCAGACCAGAAATTGATTATGGGCATTTAGCTAACATAAAAAGACCAACAATTTTAATGTTGGAATCTTTGGGGGCCACAAATTCCAAAGAACCTGTTACTGAAGAGGAAATGTTGAATAACCTTTATAATTTAATCAACAAAGCACCTGGCAGAATTATTATCGCTACATTTTCTTCACAAATTCAAAGAATAAGACAAATTTTAGAGCACGCGGCAAAAACCAACAAAAAAGTTGCGCTAGATGGTTTTTCAATGAAGTTAAACATAGAGCTTGCAACAAAACTTGGCTACATTAAAATTCCTAAAGGAGTAATAATTCCAATAGATAAAATTCATACAGTACCAGACAACAAAGTTGTTGTAATTTGCACAGGAGGACAAGGTGAAGAAATGGCAGCACTTTCAAGAATTGTTGCCGGCAACCACAGATTTATTAAAATCAAGAAAGAAGACACCGTTGTCTTTTCCTCATCGGTTATCCCAGGAAACGAGCGCACGGTTCAAAGAGTAAAAGACAACCTTTACAGACAAAGCGACAATGTTTACCATTCAGATATTATTGATGTTCACATTTCAGGACACAGCAACATAGATGGAATAAAGCACATGCTAAGAGAAATTAAGCCAGATTATTTTATCCCTGTTTATGCTAACCACTACTTCTTAAAAGAAGCTTCAAAAATTGCTCAAGGAATGGGCTTTAGAAAAGACAGAATTTTTGTGCCAGACAATGGTTCAATTATAAAATTCACCCAAAATAGTGCAGAAATTTTGAAAGAAAAGGTTCCTGTAAATTATGTTTTTGTTGACGGTTTGGGAGTTGGCGATGTTGGAGAAATTGTTTTACGTGACAGACAAATGTTGGCAGAAGATGGAATGTTTGTTATTGTTACTGTAATAGACAAAAGAACCGGGCAAGTGCGTGGCAGCCCAGATATTATTTCCCGCGGATTTATTTATTTGCGAGAATCTAAAGATTTGCTTGCTCAAACACGTAAAAAAGTTATTGAAATTGTAGATAAATCTGCTGGTCACGGAGGAGCTATAAACTGGACCTATGTTAAAGATGAAATAAGAAACAAAGTTGGCGACTTCTTAGCGACCAAAACCTCCCGCAGACCAATGATTTTACCAGTTGTTATTGAAGTTTAATTTAAATTAAAAATTTAAAATTAAAAATTATGCGCATTTTTAGCGGCATCCGCCCTACTGGCGGGCTACATATAGGAAATTATTTAGGAGCTATAAAGCAATGGATTGCTTTGCAAGAAACCAATGAATGCATTTTTTGCATTGTTGATTTGCATGCAATCACAACGCCTTACGACCCCAAAGAACTTCAAAAAAACATACTAGAAGCTACTGCAATTTATTTAGCAGCCGGCATAGATCCCGAAAAATCTATTATTTTTGTGCAATCTGAAGTTAAAGAGCATTCTGAGTTAGCTTGGCTTCTAGAAACTATAACCCCAATGGGTGAACTTTCCCGTATGACACAATTTAAAGAAAAGTCTAAACAATATAAGGACTATGTAAACGCAGGATTATTTAACTACCCTGTTTTAATGGCTGGTGACATTCTTTTATACCGCGCAAAAGCCGTACCTGTTGGAAAGGACCAAGAACAACATGTAGAATTATCTCGCACAATTGCCAGAAAGTTTAATCAGAAATTTGGACAAATTTTTCCAGAACCAGAAACTATTTTACCAAAAACAGGAGCCAAAATAATGAGCTTAACTGACCCCAAAAAGAAAATGTCTAAGTCAGATGACCCAAAATCATGCATTTCTCTTTTTGACACGCCAGAAGATATTACAAAGAAAATAATGTCTGCTGAAACTGATTCTGGCAAAGATGTAATTTACAACGTCACCAAAAAACCTGGCATCTCTAACCTTTTAACTATTTATCATTTATTAACCGACACACCAATTCCTGAAATTGAAAAACAATTCAAAGGAAAAGGATACGGCGACTTTAAAAAAGCCTTAGCAAAAGTTGTAGTTGATTATTTGGAGCCATTCCGAAGAAAACAAAAAGAATTACAAACCCGCGACGTTTATGTAAAAGACATTTTAGAAAAAGGCGCCGAAAGAGCCCGAACAATTGCCGAAACCACTATGAAAGAAGTTCATGAAAAAATGGGTCTTTCATAAATTAAAACATTAAAAAACAGCCGGGGTACCCATTTGGGTCCCGGCTGTTTTTATTTTATTTTTTAATCAATTTAGTTAGTTCTTTTATTTTTTGATCTAAAAGTTTTTGCGTGTCAGCCTCAATTGTTAGACGCAACAAGGGCTCAGTATTGGACGGTCGGGCATTAAACCACCAATCTTCATATCTAACGGTTATGCCGTCTATAAAATCTTGCGACACATCTGAATATTTTTTCTTAATTTTTTCCAAAATAGCTGTTTTATCGTTAACCGTAAAATTTATTTCGGGCGTTTTGAAATACTTATAAAAAGGTTTCACTATTTCTGAAAGTGGCTGATTGTAAGCAGACAATAATTGAAGTAAAATTACAAAAGCGATAAATCCGGAATCAGAATAGCCATTGTCGCGAAAACAATAATGCGAAGACAGTTCTCCACCCATGATACTCCCATGCTCACGCATTAAAGTAGAAATAAATATATATCCAACCCTAGAAGCAATCGCCTCTCCGCCCCATTTTTTGACCATTTCAGGCACTATTTTTGAACACACAACATTGTAAACAATGCTAGCACCAGGTTCTCTTTCTATAAATAATTTTGCGAGCAAGAGCAATGTTATGTCCGCAGGTATTACAACTCCCCTTTCATCTATAAAAATTAGCCTATCAGTGTCTCCATCAAAAATAACACCAAAATCAGCCTTTTCTTTTACGATGGTTTCACAGATTTCTTTTTGTGACTCTGGCAACAACGGGTTAGAAGGATGAGCAGGAAAATGACCGTCCAATTTAAAATTCAAAGACACTATATTTAACGGCAATCCTTCTGTTAAAATAGGGATTATCTTACCCGCCATGCCATTACCCGCATCTACCACAACCTTAAATGGTTTTATTTTATCAACGTTGATGAAACTTAAAATATGACTTATAAAGCCCGGCATGATATTCTCTTCTCTGACCTCACCCTTAACATCGCTAATTTTTTCTGATAAATTTGTTACCTCTTCCAGCATTCCTGATACCACTACCCATTTCATATTTTTTAAAACCATTTTAAAACCGTTGTAATCAGAAGGATTATGTGAAGCAGTCACCATAATTCCCGCTTCATCTCCCAATTTATTCACGCAAAAATAAACAGCATCAATTGGCACCAATCCAATATCTTTTACATTTACGCCTTCATCGGTAATGCCATTAATTAGTGCACTTTTAAGCACTGAGCCGGAAAGCCTCATGTCCGAACCCACTGTTATTTTTTTAGCCTTAGAATGTTTGGCAAAAGCACGCCCAATCAAATAGGCCGAATTTTCATCAAGCTCAGATGGATATATGCCACGGATATCGTAAGACTTAAATATGTTATAATTAATTTCCATTTTATTTATTCATATATTATACATAAATAATAATCTAAAATCCAGCAAACAGGGGTTGATTTTATAGACATCTTCTGTTATAATGCGGTATAATAAATTAAATGGAATGTGATCTTCCATGCGTCTGCGTGCAGACGTCTTGAAGCTAAAACTTCAGGATTTCATGTTCTACAAACAAATGAAAACATACGAATTAGCGTATATAATTTCTCCGGAAATAACATCCGAAGAAGCCACAGCCAAGGCACAAGAAATAGAATCTGCTATACAAAGCAGAGAAGGAACAATTGTAAAACAACAAAATCCTGTTGCTAGAACTCTTTCCTATCAAATAGAAAAAAGAGCTTCAGGATATTTTGGAGTTATAGAATTTCAATTAGAGCCTGAAAAATTATTAGAAGTAAAAGACATTGTTGCCAAAGATAAAAAAATTGTGAGACATATGCTTGTGATAAAAGAAGCTGCTGAGTTTAAAAAAGCAAGAAGAACTCGCGAAACTCCAAAAGTAAAAGTAGAAGCCGAAGAACTTTCTGTTTTTTCAACAACGCCTCTTACGGACGAGACAAAAGTAGAAGTTGAAACTCCAAAAGTAGAAGAAGAGGAAGCAGAAGACTCACCTACCAAAAAAGAAGCTAAAGAAAAAGTTGAATTAAAAGATATTGAACACGAATTAGACGAAATATTAGGAGAATAATTAATTTAATAAATTATTATGAATCTAAATAAAGCATTCGTTCTTGGCAACGTCACCCGTGAACCAGAAGTAAAAAATTTGCCATCGGGGCAACAAGTAACAAACTTTAGCATTGCCACAAACAGATTTCACACTTCGGGATCTGGAGAAAAAAAACAAGAAGCAGAGTTTCATAATATTGTTTGCTTTGGCAAGTTAGCCGACATATCAGCAAGATATTTAACAAAGGGCGGACTAGTGTTAATAGAAGGAAGAATCCAAACAAGAAATTGGACAAACACCGCCGGGGCTAAACAATACAGAACAGAAATTATTGCCGAATCTTTGCAATTAGGGCCAAAAGGAGCGAGCATGACAACAGACAGCGGTAGTGGATATTCAAAAAAATCATATACCCCAAAATCCGAATCAGATGGGCAGGACTTACCACAAATGCCTTCTAATGAAATTCCTATCATTGAAGAAGATTATACTCCACCAGCAGATGACTCAGGAGACCACAAAACAGTTTCATTTGAAGATGATGCTGCAGATGAGATTGACGTTCGCGATATCCCCTTCTAGAAATTTATCAGCCATATTAATCAACTTTTAAGTATTAGAGAATATTTTATGTCTTCTAAAGCATACTACTTAAAAAATCGAGACGAAATATTGCGGAAAAAGAGGGCATATTATGAAAAAAATAAGCCCGTCCTAAAAGAAAAATTAAAACTTTCTGGTAAAAAATGGTACGCAAAGAATAAAGAAAATGTCCAAATATTACATAGGGAATATTACAAAAATAATATTGCAAAAGAATCTGAACGTCATAAAATAATCTATCTGAAAAATAAGGATAGTATATTAGAAAAAAGTAAAAAATATTATTTGGAAAATTTGGAAACTATTCGCCTTAGACATAAAAAATATAATAAAGACAATAAAGATAAACTATCTGATTACAAGGGCACGTGGCAAAAAATCAGGAGAAAAATAAACCCACGGTGGAAATTAGATGAGAATATGGGCAGGGCACTATGGTCATCATTAAAAAGTAAAAAAGCAGGTAAAAAATGGGAGCACTTTGTCGAATATAATCTAGATCAATTAATGCAACATTTAGAGGGAAAGTTTGACGAAAAAATGAATTGGGATAATTATGGAAGTTATTGGGCAGTTGACCATATAAAACCGAAAACCTTGTTTTTATACTTTTCTGAAAATGATTCAGAATTTAAACAATGTTGGGCATTAGAAAATTTACAACCATTAGAAAAAGTAGAAAACATTAAAAAAGGTAATCGATATATAAGCAATAAATAAAAAAATAAACAAGCGGAACAAGAAATATTTTCTGGCATAGCCAAAAAATATTTTCGCCCTCTGCTAAAAATAAAATGTGTTACTTTTGTCAGAAAAATATTGATAGCGTAGATTTCAAAAATATAGAATTGTTATCAAAATTTATTTCAGGTTTTTATAAAATAAAACCAAGAAAAAAAACCAACCTTTGCATGTATCACCAAAAAAAGGTTGCCACAGCAGTAAAAAGAGCAAGACAATTAGGCTTACTCCCATTTACTCCAAAGTAAGCAAACAAATTAAAAACAGCCCTTCGCGGGGCTGTTTTTGTTTAGCGAGGTAGTGAATTCGTAGCGTACCCTGCAGGCAATTTTGCAAGGTTCGCCGAAGGCGAAAAATTGCCGAAGCCTGAGTGAGTTGCACGCTGGCGCAACGAACGCTAGCGAAGAATTTACTGTCGAGCGATAAATTACTCTTTTGGCTTTAGTACTTCTTTTTTTTCTTCACTTGCTTTTAAAGCTGCTGTTCTGACCTCTTTAAATAAATCTTTATCTGCCTTCAAGGCATTTTTTGTTTGTTCTACGCCAACTCCAAGCTTTCTTTCGCCAAAAGAAAATGTATTACCTGTTTGTTTTATTACTCCATGTAGCAAAGCTACCCTCAAAACATCAGCAGATTTTGAAATACCCTCATTATAATAAATATCAAATTCAGCTGTTTTAAAAGGCGCTGCAACTTTATTTTTTACAATTTTTGCTTTTACCCTGTTTCCAATAATTTCTTCACCAGCTTTTATTTGAGCAGTGCGGGCCAAGTTAATTCTTACTGAAGCGTAAAACTTTAAAGCCAATCCACCAGGAGTTGTTTCGGGATTTCCAAAAACCATTCCAATTTTCATTCTGGTTTGGTTTAAGAATATAACCATTGTGTTTGTTTTAGACATTATGGCAGAAAGCTTTCTACAGGCTTGCGACATAAGCCTTGCCTGCAAACCCATGTGCTGATCTCCAATTTCACCTTCAATTTCTCTTTGTGGAGTTAAAGCAGCAACTGAGTCAACAACAATAACGTCAATTGTGCCTGTTTTTACCAAAGTTTCCACAATTTGAAGTGCTTGCTCGCCACTATCTGGTTGCGAAATTAAAAGGTTATCCACGTCCACTCCAATGCGTCCGGCATAGTCGGGGTCCATTGCATGCTCTGCGTCAACAAAAGCACATGTACCGCCCTTTTTTTGCGCTTCAGCTATCACGTGAAGTGACAAAGTGGTCTTACCAGAAGACTCAGCCCCATATATTTCTATAATTCTTCCTCGAGGCATTCCACCAACGCCCAATGCCAAATCCATGGCAATTGAGCCTGTCGGTACAACATCAACATCAACCGCATGAATTTCGCGCATTTTCATAATTGCGCCCTCTCCAAAGCGCTCCTTAATTTCATCTAACGCACTATTTAATGCCTTGTTCTCTCCCGGCGCTGTAACTTTTTTTTCTTTTTTAGTATCTTTTGCCACGGTCTTGTGAGCGAGGCGAACAAGGTTGCTTCGGTCCCGCTGAGCGGGAACGCTGAACACATTATTCGTTCGCGTTTATTTTTTAAAACCTATTTTGTAAATTTAAAAGTGGAAAGGAAGCCTTGAAAATCTGCTATATCAAATGCTTGTGCCTCACTTTCTTTAGCAAACAAGGGGCTTGAAAAAGCTATTGTTACCAAAATTTTATTTGGTTTTTCTATATAAATATTGTAACCCTTATAAAAACCGTAAGGCTCTTGATCCGTTGGTCTTGCCACTCTCCCAGAAACAAATGTATTAAAAACCGCAGGGAAGCCATTAATATTAGTTTTTTGATAAGATTGATTATTTTTTGCTATATCATCAAGTGTATATCCTTTTTGAGTTGCAATTTCAAGTTGAGAAGTAGAATTACATTCTGGCGTAAGGTCAAAACAGGTTTGTTTTTGAGTTATTCTTATTGTTGGCATAAAATTACCATCTTCTTGAGTTGAAATATCTCCCCATTTTAAAGGATACTTAAAAGTAAATCCATATTTTTCATCTGAGTATATTTTCCACCCAGCGGTTTGGTCAATGGTATTAGTTTTATTTTCTCTTTTAAAAACACTGACGTTTATATTTTTTTCTAAATTTGGTTGCATTTTTTTCCACTGAATTGAAAGGTCACCGCTTGGCATTGGAGTGACGGTAAATAAAACATCTCCTTTTTTAAATTGTTTATCTGTGTTATCTGCACCATATGAATCAAAAATAATGTCCATTGGACTTGTAGAATCTTTTATCGCAACAGCTGCATTAATTCTTGTTAAAGTTTGGAAGCCATCAATATTAACATATGTATATACGTGGCCATCGGCACCATCAACAATAGAAAATTTATACATCCAATCTTCATTTGGCGGTGCAGATTCTTCAAATTGATAAGCTCCATACCACGAAAATGGTGCTTTAGTTGCAGATGACAAGCTATTTTGGATATTCTTATTTTCAGAAGCCTGTTTTGAAATTAAAAAATATTGCCAGGCAAAAACTCCGCCAAAAACAATACCTGTAAATAATACAATTATTAAAATACCCACCCAAGTAGAAATTTGTTTTTTCTGACCTGCCCTGAGCTTGTCGAAGGGTTTAGGCATTATTGGTGGCGTTGGCTGAACCGGCGAATTCATATTTTCTTGATTTATATTTGGCTCCATAAGTTTTTATCTTTTAATTTTAAACTAATTTATTTTTTGAGGATTTATTAATTCATTCGTAAATTCATAATCCGAAATTTCTAAATCAGAAACTCGCAGATGCTTGAGTTCCCTTTTAGCTTGCTCTAAAAATTCCGTTACTCTTTTTTCATTATTTTTGGTTACTTTTCTTTTTTGTTTCATATCACGGGGTTTTCGTTGCACTTAAACCTTCCGCCAGTTGTCACTTTCTTCTTCGGGGATTGCTTCTTCAGACTCTGATTCGTCTGGGCCACCGCCAGGAACCAACTCCACATTACCAGAAGTCCGTGGGCGCTCGGCTGACCCCTCATAAACTTCTCTTGGTTTTGCGCCATCTGCGGGCCCAACAATTCCCTGCTCTTCTAACATGTCTATAAGCCTAGCTGCTCTTGAATAACCAATCCTTAAACGCCTTTGCAAAAATGAAGCTGATGCTTTTTTAGTTTCTCTAACAATCTTTTTAACTTCTTCGAATAATGGATCTTCATTTGCACCACCAAAAAACTCTCCGGCACCACCTCCATCATCCTTGCCACCTTCAACTCTTTCAAGACTTTCTTCCAAACTATGGCTTAAGGCCTCTTGAGGATCGCCCAGCTTCTTACCTTGTTCAACAATAAAGGCGGCAACTTTTTGAACTTCTTTTTCAGAAATATATGGCCCCTGAATACGAGTAATTTTCGAAGACTTTGAAGACAAGAAAAGCATATCTCCTGCACTTAACAATTTTTCAGCACCCGAGGTATCAATAACTGTACGCGAGTCAATTTGTGAAGAAACCTGAAAAGTTATTCTTGTAGGTACATTAGCCTTAATCAAACCAGTAATAACCTCTACAGAAGGTCTTTGGGTGGCCAACACAAGGTGAATTCCAGTTGCTCTAGCCATTTGAGCCAACCTTACAATTCCAGCTTCAAGCTCTCTTCCTTTTGCAGCCATTAAGTCAGCCAATTCATCAACCACAAAAACAATGTATGGCATTTGCAATCCCGAGGCAATTATAGATTTATTTGAATTGTATGAACCAATATTTCTTGCAGGAACTTCTGAAAAAACTTCAAAACGTCTTTCCATTTCGTGAGCCAACCAAGTTAAAGCATTTATTGTTTTTGTGGCGTCATAAATAACCGGGCATAATAAGTGTGGAATATCATTATAGTGTTGGAATTCCACTCTTTTTGGATCAACCATTATCATTCTTAATTGCTCAGGAGTATATTTATAAAGTAAACTCAAAATTAAACTGTTCAAGAAAATAGTTTTTCCGGTTCCAGTTGCTCCGGCAACCAACAAATGAGGCCCGTCTGCAATGTCAGTATTAACTGCTGCTCCAGAAACATTTCTGCCCAAAGCAATTAATAAAGGATTTGTAGAATCTTGAAAAGCTGATTGTGAAATTAAATTTCTCAACGTGACTATAGATCTAACTTTGTTTGGGACTTCAATGCCCACCAAAGATTTTCCAGGAATTGGAGCTTCAATTCTAATTGGGTGAGCTGCCAAAGCCAAAGCCAAATTATTTGATAATGTTGTAATTTTTGACAATTTTACACCTTCAGCAGGCTTAAAAGCATATTGCGTAACCGTAGGCCCCACATTAACTTCCGCCATTTCAACAGGAATTCCAAAGTTCTCAAGGGTGCTTTTGATTATCATTGAGTTTTCCTTGATATTTCCCGAAGTTGGCGCTGCCTCATTCTTATTTAGCAAATCCAGCGGAGGCAAAACATAGCTCCCTTTATTAGCGGTAACTGGTTTTTTAATATCTGCTTTTTCAGCCTCTTCATTGCCTTTTTTAAACAAAGTAATTCTTGAAGCTGTGGATGGTTTTATACCCTCTTGCTTTTCCAACCCTTTAATTTTAGGATTGTCATCGTCTTGTTTGTTAGCTGCAAAAGTTGGCTTGTCTTCTTTTCTTCTTTCTTCCTTGGGAATGTCTTGCCAAATGAATTGCAAAAATACAAATAATCCAATTAATAAAATAGCTCCAAATATTATATTTGCCACTAAAATACCAAAAAGCCCAACAAAAAGTTGTGCTAAGCGGATACCAATATTATTAGTTGGACAAGTAATCCAATTACAAGTTACCAACCCAAAATCTTTGACAGCTAAAATTCCAGCAACGCCCACCAATGAAACAAAAACAGCAATAGCCATGGCCAAATTCTTTCCTTTTTTTCTGCTTCGTAAAAAAATCAAACCAGCAACAAACAAAAATAATGGAATTGTATAAAATGCATTTCCAAATAAAAAGTCACAAGATTTTGCAAAAATTTCTCCAGCATATCCTGCTTTATTAAAATTTGGAAAAGATAAGACAATGATTATTGCAAATAAAAACAATACAATTGCCTTTATCCAACGCTTTGTCCAATTACTCAAAATAGTCTCCGTTGGCTTGTCCTTATTATTTTTTTCTTTAAAATTTTTATATTTTTTTTCTTTTTCCTTGTCTTTTTTTGCCATCACTATAATTTTTAATTATTATGTTATTATATTACAAGTGAGGATAAAGTAAATAAGCCACAGTTTATTTACTTTTGACGAACGCAGTAATATATTCATTCAAGTTGCACCTACTGCGGGCAGGCAGGTAAAAAAAGACCGCAGATAAGACCTGCGGTAGTCGCTAAAACTAGTGTTGTTGATTTATTCTGCTACGATACCAATACGTGGCACCAGCAAGGGCGTCGGCAATTCCTAGCCATAAACCCCATTGAAAAAGCCCTTCCCCGCCATACAAACCAATTGCCATCAAAATCATGGCAATCATTAGAGAAAAAATCCATACGCCAATGGCAAACCTGGCTAATGGGTTTTTCTTGTTTTTCCTTATGGGTTTAAACATTTTTTTGCTTTCTTTAGTGCAGCTTCAAGCTCAGCGGATGTAGATATTTCACAATCCACCATTTCAAGAACCCATATGTCTACAAGACTGCCACTTACCGTTCTATGCCAATGTGCGCCAATTGCCGACGGGATCAGCTTAAGCGCTTCCACCAACTTCTCAATTGAGGCAATATCGCGGTATCCCATAGATATGGGCACACCATTCTGTAATTCAATTATATGATATCGCCTCTTTGCGACTAACGGATGACCAACTTCCCAACGCTTCTTGTCCCGATTATAACAAGCATTTAATGTCTGCCCTTCAAATTCCTCGGATCCCTCTTGTTTGGGCACCACCTTAACATCGCGATGAAGAATAACTCCCTCTTTTTTCTCGCCAGCCATGGCATAAACTATCGGTCCGTCTCTTCCCGTTCTACCCAGTAAAACAACTTCAATTCTAGTTTTCATAATTATATTATCAACCGCGGAGATCTTTCCCGCGTTGCTGTTTGCAATATACCATTTTTCTATAAAAATGTCCATATTATCACAAACAAAATACCCCCGCACAAGGCAAGAATAATTCTAAAAATATATAAAACATTTTTAGTAGTTTTTTGGCTCGAGCCAAAAAACTACGATATTCCAAACCTAAATTTAACCTTATCCTGGTTGTCTATAAAATCTAACAACCCAAACCTAACATATTTTTCAATTTTAAATAATTTTACAAAATCATCAATTTCCTTCTTACAATCATAAGGATATAAAAAAATACTCTCCTGCAACTCATAAAACCCACCCATTTTTAATCTATAATTAAGAGCGTTTCGGCCCTTTCTGCATTTATTGGGTATATCAAATGCCACCATACGCCATTTGCCGTCCCATTTTTCTTTTTTATTACTAAGCCTCCTAAATCTAAAGTTAATGGCTCGCAGAAAACCCCTCTCGGTTAAAGAAACCAAAATCGATCCTTCATAGCTTTTTTTGTTTTCAATTAACTTTTGCCTCTTAAGATCATAAACTGCAGAATTTAATTGTTTTGAAGTAAAATTATGAACATCTCTTAACACTTCATTTAAAATAAAAAACCTGCCGTCTCCGCGGGCGCCAACTTTTTGCTCGGTTTGGTAATAAATGCTCCACAATATTTCATCTAAAATCTCCCTCATACCTTTATTATACCAGAATAAATTAAAGGCATGGTATAGTATAGCTTAAAAGGGCCCGTAGTTTTTTGGCTCGAGCCAAAAAACTACTATAATCTGCAATCTTATATTACTTACTGTTATCGCCTAAATTCATAAAAACTATACAAAATATACAAAAAATACCCCACCATTTTGTGGTGAGGTATTTCTATATTTTCTATTCTTCTTCTTTTACTCTTGGAATAAATCCTGTTCCAACTGGAATAAGTTTTCCAATAATCACGTTTTCTTTTAATCCACGTAATTTATCTTCTTTTCCTTCAAGGGAGGCCTTAATCAAAACTCTTGATGTTTGTTGGAAAGAAGCAGCTGATAAGAATGATTCTGAGTTCAAAGCAACTTCAGAAATCCCCAACAACATTTGCACACCAATTGGTGGCGCCTTCTTTTCTTTTTTCAATCTATCAACTTCTTCATTGAAAATTTCTCTTTCTATAACCTCTCCCCTTATCCATCCTGAATCTCCCTCTTCCTTAACTTTAATTCTTGAGAACATTTTTTGAATAATTATTTCAATATGCTTATCATTTATATCAACTCCTTGTGAAGAATAAATTCTTTGGACTTCCTGCAAAATATATCTTTGAGTTGCTTGGACTCCTGCAGATTTGTAAAGTTTTTTCAAATCCAAACTTCCATCACATAATGGTTGATTTTCCTTAATTTCTTGACCCTTTCCAACCAAAATTGCAATTCTTCCTGGAATTTTATACTCTATTATATCTTTTTTATTTCCAACTTTTTTATCTGCTTGAATTTTAACAATTCTTCTTTCTTCATCAACATCAATAACTTTTCCTTCCACCAAAGACATTATTGCTTCTCCTTTTGGAGATCGGCACTCAAAAATTTCTTCAATTCTTGGTAAACCACTGGTAATATCTCCTGCTCCCACAATACCTCCCAAATGGTGAGTTCTTAATGTAAGCTGAGTTCCAGGTTCTCCAATAGCTTGAGCAGCTACAATTCCAACTGCTTCTCCTGGCTTAACATGAGTGTTTCTTCCCATGTCCCAGCCATAACATTTCTGACAAACTTTTTGAGAAGATTTACAAGTTAATGGTGAAGCAACAACAACACTGGTGATTCCTATTTCTTCTGCAATTGCCTTAGCTGCTTGCCAATTGATTGCTTCATTCTTTTTAACAAAAACCATTTTACCATGTTCAACTGTTTCCAAAGCTGTTCTACCAACTATTTTGAACACAAAGTCTTGTTCAATTGCTTCAGCGTCTTTTTTGTATACAGTTAAACCTGCTTTATCTCCACAGTCTTCTTCAGCAACAATTACGTCGTGTGCAACATCAACCAATCTTCTAGTTAAATATCCTGCTGAAGATGTTCTTAAAGCTGAGTCTGCAGTACCTTTTCTAGCTCCGTGAGTTGAAATAAAATATTCCAAAACATTAAAACCTTCCGTGAAAGATGCTTTTACTGGTAATTCTATAATATCTCCTGAAGGATTGTTCACCAAACCTTTCATACCAGCCATTTGAACTGGCTGAGCCCAAGTAGCCCTAGCACCAGCAGTAATAATAGACATAACTGGTCCATCTTTAGGCAATGTTGTTTTTAACAAAGCTTCAAGTTTTGACTTAACAGTTTGCCAAATTAAAATCTTTTGAGATGTCTTTTCATCAGCAGACAAAAGTCCTTTTTCAAAATGATTATCAATTTTTCTTACTTCACCTTCAGCTGCGTCAATTAATTCTTTCTTTTCTTTTGGAACTATCAAGTCATCCATTCCCCAACTTACTCCAGACAATGTGCAGTATTCAAAACCCAACATTTTTATTTTATCAATAATAACAACTGCCTCTTCATTAGGATATTTTTCAATAATTTCCCTAACAATTCCTTTTAATACTTTGTTATCAATTAATTTATTTATGTATGGGTAATCATCTGGCAAAACTTCGTTTAAAATCAACCTGCCCACTGTGGTTTCAAGTAATTCGTGTTTTCCTTCTGGATGTTTTGGATGGGGAACATAAATAACATCATTTTGACCCAAAAACTTATATTCAAAAGCAGTTTTTGCTTCAGAAGCGCTTGAATATGTTTTTATTTTCTTTGGATCTGTCCGGTCTTGAACATTACTTAATTTTGTTAAATAATAACAACCCAAAGCAATATCTCTAAACGGCCCCATAACTGGCATACCTGTTGCTGGTCTTAAAAGGTTTAGAGTAGAAAGCATAATTTCTCTTGCTTCTTTTTGAGCCTCATCAGACAAAGGCAAGTAAACAGCCATTTGGTCACCATCAAAGTCAGCATTAAAAGCTTCACAAACCAATGGGTGTAATTTAATTGTTTCTCCTTCTGTTAAAATTGGCCTAAAAGCTTGGATACCAAGTCTATGCAAGGTTGGAGCTCTATTTAACAACACCAATTTATCTTTAATTATTTCTTCCAAAATAGCCCAAACTTCAGGAGTTTTTTCTTCAACTAATCTAGCAGCTCCTCTAATGTTATAGGCTAATTCTTTATCTAAAATTCTTTTAATTACAAATGGTTTAAAAATTTCCAATGCTAGTGTTTTTGGCAAACCGCATTGTGAAAATTTTAATTCAGGAACAACTGAAATAACCGATCTTCCGGAATAATCAACACGTTTTCCCAAAAGGTTTTGTCTAAATCTTCCTTGTTTACCAGCCAACATTGCAGCTAAAGATTTCAACAATCTCTTTCCACCAGTTGTAGCAGTTGTTGTAACCCCCTTTCTCATTTCGTTATCAATTAAAGCGTCAACAGCTTCCTGCAACATTCTTTTTTCGTTTCTAACAATAACTGGTGGGGCTTTTATTTCTTGTAAATATTTTAACCTATTATTTCTGTTGATAACTCTTCTGTATAAATCATTTAAGTCCGAAGAAGCATATCTTCCACCATCTAATTGAACCATTGGTCTTAAATCTGGTGGTAAAACAGGTAAAACATCCATGAACATCCATTCTGGTCTTACATTTGCTCTTAACATTCCTTGAAAAAGTTTCAATCTTCTTAGAATCTTTTTCTTTGTTGCCGGAGGTGCTTCTTGAGCTTCTAATTTAATTTTTTCTGTTTCTGCTTCTAAATCAATTTTTGAAAATATTTCTTTTACAACTTCAGCTCCTGTGCCTGCCTCAAAAACCTCTCCATATTTCATTGAAATTGTATGATAAACAACTTCAGACAAAATTCTTAAAGGCTTTATGTCTAATAATTCTTCCTTGGCTTTTTCTCTGGCTTGTTTTAATTCTGTTTTTGCGGCTTCGGTTTTTTCTTTTTTAACTTTTGATTTATATTCTTGTTCAATTGCTTCCATTATGGCGTCCCTGGCAGCTTCGTTAACACTGGTAATAATATAAGATGAAAAATAAATAACTTTTTCTAATTGCTGAGAACTTTTATCTAAAACCAAACCCATTCTTGAGGGAACTCCTCTTAAAAACCAAATATGCGAAACTGGAGTATACAACTTAATGTGCCCCATTCTTTCACGCCTTACAGAAGACTTTGTAACTTCAACTCCGCATCTATCACAAACAACTCCTTTATATCTTATTCTTTTGTATTTTCCACAAGCACACTCATAGTCTTTTTCAGGCCCAAAAATTCTTTCATCAAAAAGTCCGTCCTTTTCAGGTTTTTGCGTGCGGTAGTTAATTGTTTCTGGTTTAATTACTTCGCCATGAGACCAGGACATTATGTCCTCGGGTGAAGCAATTTTAATTCTGATTGATTCTAAGTCTAATACTCGCATGGGTTTAAGTTTTAGTTTATTTTAGAAACTATAAATTTTTATCTGTTGTCTCTTCTGTTTTCGCGTTCGTCATCGCGTTCTAATCTTGGTCTTTCTTTGACTTCTACTGACATACCAAGAGATTTTAACTCAGCAACGAGCAAATTAAAGGAAGCTGGAATATTTGGATTCCTAATTGGCTCACCTTTTAATATAGACTCGTAAGCTGCGGCTCTTCCTTGGACATCGTCAGATTTAATTGTTAACATTTCCTGCAAAATATGAGCCACTCCATAACCTTCGAGTGCCCACACCTCCATTTCTCCAAATCTCTGACCTCCAAATTGAGCTTTTCCGCCCAATGGTTGTTGAGTAATTAAAGAATAAGGCCCAATAGATCTGGCGTGAACTTTATCATCAACCATGTGAATTAATTTCATCACATACATATATCCAACCGTAACTGGAGTTGGAAATGGCAAACCTGTTCGGCCATCATAAATTGTCATTTGACCAGATTCTGGCAAACCTGCTAATTTTAATTCCCTTTTAACATCTTCTTGGTTGGCCCCAATTAAAGCAGGAGTAATAGCCAAATATCCCAATGCATGAGCTGCTAATCCAAGGTGAGTTTCTAAAATTTGTCCCAAGTTCATACGAGAAGGAACCGACAATGGGGAAATTACCAAATCAACTGGAGTTCCGTCTGCCAAAAATGGCATTTCATGTTCAGCCAAAACTCTTGAGACAACTCCTTTGTTTCCGTGCCTTCCCACCAATTTATCTCCAACTTTTGCTTTTCTAGATTCAGCAACTTCAACTTTAATTCTTTTTATAACTCCAGGCTCCAATTTGTGACCCAAGTCTCTTGAGAAAATTGTTACATTAACAACTTTTCCATTTTTTCCATGCTCCATTCTCAAAGAAGAATCTTTTACATCTTTAGCTTTATCTCCAAAAATTGCTCTTAGCAATCTTTCTTCAGGAGTTAATTCTGCTTCTCCTTTTGGTGAAATTTTTCCAACCAAAATGTCGTTTGGGCCAACGGCTGCTCCAACCCTTATAATTCCTTCTTCGTCTAAATCTTTTAATTTTTCTTCTCCAACGTTTGGAATATCACTTGTTGTAACTTCGGGTCCAAGTTTTGTTTCACGCACATCACAAGTAAAATCTTCAATGTGAATTGATGTAAATTCATCTTCTTTACCAAGTCTTTCTGAAATTGTCATTGAGTCTTCAAATCCTCCTCCTCTCAAAGGCAAGAAACAAACTAACACATTTCTACCCAATGCCAATCTTCCTTGAGAAATTGCAGCTCCATCGGCCAAAACATCTCCTTTTTTAACTTTTTCACCTTTTTCAACAATTGGCTTTTGGTGGAAGCATGAGTATTGGTTGGTTCTTACAAAAGTTTGCAATTCATAATCTTCTTCTCTAGCTGGTTTTTTGCCAGAAGCTTCGTATTTAACTAAAATATGTTGTCCGTCAACTTCTTTAATAACTCCATCAGCTTCAGCTAAAATAACTTGCCCAGAATCTCTAGCAACATTTCTTTCTGTTCCTGTTCCAACCAAAGGAGCCTCTGGTTTTATAAGAGGTACTGCCTGACGTTGCATGTTAGAACCCATCAATGCACGAGATGCGTCGTCATGATTTAAAAATGGAATTAATGAAGTAGCAACTGAAATAAATTGCTTTGAAGAAACATCTATATAGTCAATGTCCTCAATTTTAACTTCTTCTGGCTCACCTTTAACTCTAGCCTCAACTTTGTCTGGGGCAATCTCGGGAAGAATTTTTAATGCATCTGTTAGTGGGACTGAAGCAGGGGCAACATTGTGCCTTTCTTCTTCTTGGGCTGATAAATATTCAACCACGTCAGTGACTTTACCATTTTTAACTTTAAAATATGGAGCTTCAATAAAACCATAAGGGTTTATTTTGGCAAAAGTAGCCAAGTGGCCTACCAAACCAACGTTAGGACCTTCTGGGGTCTCAATAGGACAAATTCTACCATAGTGAGAAGGCTGAACGTCTCTAACTTCAAAACCAGCTCTTTCTCTGGTTAATCCACCAGGTCCTGTTGTTGTCAATCTTCTTTTATGCTCTAATTCTGCCAATGGATTTTCGTTATCCATAAACTGCGAGAATTGGGATGAAGTAAAAAATTCCTTAACAACTGCAATTAGTGGTCTTGGGTTTATAAGCTGTATTGGCGTAATTGTGCTGGCCTCTAATGTGGACATTTTATCTTTTATAATTCTTTCCATTCTCATCAAGCCAACTCTCAATCTGTTTTGCAAAAGCTCAGACAATGTTCTAACTCTTCTATTTCCTAAGTGGTCAACCTGATCAGCTTTGGCCATTGGGTCGTTGTTCAATCTAATAACTTCCTTAACAACTTCCACAATATCTTCAATTTTCAACATTCTATCCTCTTTCTTGATTTCTGAATTTAAATCTTTGGGGGCTAAGTTTGGTAAGCGCAACCATGTTTTCCATCTTCCAACTTTTGACAAGTCATATCTGTCAAAATTAAAAAACATATTAAAAATTAAATCCTGAGCTGTATCTGGAGTAACCAAATCACCTGGTCTTAATCTTCTGTAAACTTCCACTAAAGCTTCTTTTTGGTCTTTACAAGTGTCACGTTTTAATGTTTCTTTTATATATTGTATTTCTCCTGTATCAATATCTTTGAATGCATCTTCAACTGCTTTAATGTCCTTTAAGCCCAAAGCCATCAACAAGGTTGTTGCAGGAACTTTTCTTTTCCTATTTATTTTGACTCCAATAAATCCTGACTCTTCTGTTTCAAATTCAAGCCAAGCTCCGCGGTTGGGAATAATCTTAGAACCAAAATAATTTTTTCCTCTCCAAAGTCTGGCGGTAAAAAATGCTCCCGGAGAACGAATTAACTGTGAAACAATAACTCTTTCAACTCCATTTACAACAAAAGTTGCCCTTTCTGTCATAACAGGGAAATCTGCCAAATAAACCTCTTGTTCTTTTACTTCTTTGGTTTTAAGGTTTACTAATTTAATTTTTACTCTTAAAGACGCCTCAAGAGAACCATTGTTCTTTTTAGCATCTAAACCATTTTTGTAGTTTGGTTTTGAAAGTTTGTAATCTCCAAAATAAATTTCAAACTCTTTTCCAGTATAATCTCTAATAGGAGATATTTCTTCTAATAATTCTTTTACTCTAACTTCCCAAAAATCTTCATAAGCCTCTTTTTGCATTGTCAAAAGATGAGGCGTAGAATATTGCAACTTAGATTTTGAAAAGTTCTTTACTTTACTAATAATTTCTGCCATTAATTATTTGTGCGAAGAATAGTTCACGCTTCGCGATTAAAAATATTTAAAAATTTTAACTATTAACACAAAATACCCTTTTCTTTAGGGCATTTATCCCTCATCTTTTAAATAAAAAAATTTCGGCAATAAAAAATAACCGAGATGAGGGTTTTCGTTTTTCTAGAGTAAAGTTTGTGTGGCCACTGCTTTTTTATAGCCCGTTGATCAGACAGGCCTTAGTAAATGTATGTTATTCTATTTTTTAAAAAGTGTCAATACCTGCCTGCCGGCAGGCAGGGTCTAAACCACCGATGGTGTCGCCTCTTGAGCTTTATCTTTTTTCAAATTTAAGAAAGCTGAGATAATGAGCAATATTGAAAATAGAAATGTAAATGTTAATTTAGGTGAAATTGCACCTAGGATGCTGGTTATAATAATTGGAGTAATCATTAATTGCATACCCGCCTTGTAGGAGCCTTTATATCCAATTTTCAATTCTTTAATTTTTGCAATCAGCCATACTAGCAAAGCACCAAATAACAAATAAACCATATGCACCAATACTAAAAAGAATCCCCCTATGTACGCTCCAATTATGATTATTGGGTAAAGAATGACTAAGTATGGCTTAACTTTATTTACTCCCATAGAAATTATGTCTCTATTTAATGTGACATCTTTAACTTCCGATAACGGTGCCACTGTGATTGCGCCATCTTTCATATAAATTGCACTGTCTGCGGTTAAAAGTAGGAAAGTTTTGTAGGAATTGAAAGTTGCCACATCAAATTTATTTTTAGTATCAATTACCACCAAATTATCCAACTGAGTTAATTTATTCGCTGGAATACCGTTTATCTTAGCATCGGACGAATTAAAACCATTATTATCCTTAAATGCATCGGGCATTTTTATAAAATAAGGCTCTTGAACGTTTGTAGAAACAACGCCATTTTTAACGCTTATTATAAGTTCTTGTGGAAAATAATTAGGCGCCAAAGACAGTTTGCTTGGCAAAGCGCTAACAAATGGGGTAAGTTTTACAGTAGCTACAACTGCAAAAACCACGGCGAAAAGCAACGCAAAAGCTAACAAAAACTTAAATGAATAAGAAAATGGTTTTTCTAAAACTTCTTTATAATATTTAGGACTGTAAATGCTATTTTTTATTTTTACAAAAATATTCATATTTTTAAGTTTAATTATCTTTAATTATTATACCACAATTATCTCCTTATCTTAATGCTTTGTAAAATTCCGAGGGAAACAAAGTTACCAATTAAGCCCGAGCCACCATAAGAAATAAACGGCAAATAAATTCCCACAACTGGTAATAAAGATAAATTCATTCCTATATTTATAAAAAATTGAGCAATTAAAATAACTGCGAAACCAGTTGCAAATAACCGCGGAAAATTAGAACTAGAATCAATAGCAATTTTTAAAACCCGCCATACCAAAAATCCATATGAAAAAAATAACACCAAAACCCCAAGCATTCCCCATTCTTCAGCAATTACAGAAAAAATAAAATCTGTATGGGGCTCGGGCAAAAATCCATATTGCACCTGACTACCCTTACCCATCCCCTCCCCTAAAATTTGTCCAGAACCAACTGAAATTTTTGTTTGATTTTGACTCCATGAAGCACCCAAATAATCATATGGGAATAAAAAGGCCGTAACTCTTTCTTTTTGATAATCTTTAAGAAGAAAAGTCCAAGCAATTCCCGAAACCAACATAAAACATAAAAAAAGTATAAGAAAATGTTTTAGCTTGATACCAGACACCAATAAAATCCCCAGCCAAATACAAACTAGCACCATTGTGCCACCCAAATCAGGTTTAATAAACACAAAAATTGCAGGGATTACAACGTAAAGTCCAGAATAAATAATATGCCTAAATTTATACATTTCAACGTGTCGCATTGAGAAATATTTTGCCAGCAATACCACCAAAACAATCTTAGCTGGCTCAATGGGGTCTAAAGAAAATATTCCAATTTTATACCACCCCCTAGTTCCACGGATTATTGGTGCAAAGAAATGTAATCCTGCCAACATTAGTACGCAAGCCCCATATAAAATTAAAATTAGATAAGAGTTGTTTTTTAAAACTCTGTAATCAAAAAAACTTACCAAAAACATTAATACTGCCCCAACAGCAAAAAACATAATCTGCTTTGTAAGGTAAGAAAAATCGCTCTTCGCAATTGCAACGCTATAAAGAGACACCAACCCAAAACACACCAACACAAAAGCTGATATAATTATTCCCCAATCCAATTTTCTGATTTGACTTGATATTATGCCCATTTAAAAAATAACTTACTATTGGTATTTAAACATCGAAAACGCTTATCTCGCACCCTTCATTAAAAAAATAAATAAAAGGCTGTTTAATTGATTTGTAAAAATTCCCATTATTTAATAGCCTTTTTATATTTATTTATTCCTGATGATTTCTTTGCCATTCTGAAAATTTTCTTAATTCCTCTTCCGTCATGCTAAGTAATTTCAAAAAATCTTGCTCCTCAAGAATTGTAATGCCCAGTTCAAGTGCACGCTCGGCCTTGCTTCCTGGTTCTGATCCTACCACAACATAGCTTGTTTTAGAAGAAACAGATTCTGCTGTATCACCACCCAATTCTCTTATTTTGGCCTTGGCTTGGTCACGCGACATTGATTCTAAGCTTCCTGTTAAAACAAAGGTTTTGTCTGCAAACTTCTGGTCGCCCTTTTTATGTTCTGGAGCTATTATTTTTATATGTTTCTCTAATTTTTCTATAAACCTTAAATTATCTTTGTCAGCAAACCATTCGTAAATAGACTTTGAAACTACTGGCCCAATATCTAAAATTGCCTCAAAATTTTCCAATTCAGCTTCTTTTATTTTTTTAATACTTGAAAAATGTTTTGCCAAATCAATTGCAGTTTCTTCGCCAACATTTCTAATACCTAAAGCATAAATAAATTTTGCCAAAGGCACCTCACGTTTTTCTTGAATTGATTTAATTAGATTTTCTGCAGATTTTTCGGCAAACCGCTCTAAACTTTTAACATCAGCTTCTTTTAATTCAAACAAATCAGATGGGTCATTAACCAAACCTTCGTCAAATAGTCTATCAATAATTTTAGGCCCTAGGCCATCTATATTAAATGCAGTTCTTGAAACAAAGTGATAAAAATTTCTTCTTTGTTTGGCAATACATTTTTGATTAGGACATCTTAAAATCGCCTCCCCCTCTAGTTTTACAAGTTTGGCCGAACAGCTAGGACAATTAGCTGGCATTTTAAAGTTTTTTTCGTGACCGGTTCGTAATTCTGGCAAAACTTTTATAATATTTGGGATAACATCACCTGCCCTACCCACAATTACAGTGTCTCCAATTTTTAAACCAAGTCTTTCAATTTCATCTTCATTGTGCAAAGTTGCTCTTGTTATGGTAATTCCCGTAACTCCAACTGGTTCCAACACTGCTACGGGCGTAATTGCCCCAGTCCTGCCCACTTGCACCTTAACATCAAGCACTTTAGTAGTCGCTTCAGCTTGAGGAAATTTATAAGCTATGGCTCCTCTGGGCGCCTTTCCTACAACACCCAAATTATCAAATATTTTATTATTATTTATTATCACTACAACACCGTCAATTTCATAATCTAATTTTTCTCTTTCTTTTATCCAATATTCGCGAAATTCAAAAACTTCTTTTAGCGTTTTACAAAATTTATTATGCTTATTTGTTTTGAACCCCAAATCTTTTAAAATTTTGTGCTTTTCTTCATGAGTTATTGCCTCGTCAGTAATTAAATCATAAGCAAAAGAATCTAGCTTTCTTCCTGCTGTTATTTTTGGGTCTAACTGCCTCACCGAACCTGCGGCAATATTTCTTGGATTGGCATAAACCGGCAAACCTTTTTCTTTTTGAATTTTATTTATTCTGGCAAACTCCTTTTTTGTTATGAAAACCTCTCCCCTAACAATCAAGTCTTTTTTACTTCCCGCCTGTGCAGGCAGGTTGATTGTCAAAGGAATCGCTTCAACTGTTTTTAAATTTTGGGTAATATCTTCACCAACTGTGCCGTCACCTCTTGTAGCGCCAGTAATAAAATTTCCATTTTTATAAATTAATTCAATTGCCAAGCCATCAATTTTTAATTCGCAATAATAATTAACGTCCTGCCTTTCTTTTTCGGGAACTAGTTTCATAAATCTTTCTTGCCAATCTTCCATATCTTCTTTTGAAAAAGCGTCGTTAAAAGAAAGCATTCTATGAGAATGTTTTATTTTTTTAAATTCTTTTAATGGTTTTCCACCGATTCTTTGCGTTGGCGAATCTGCAGTTATTAATTCAGGGCATTCTTGCTCTAAATCAAAAAGTTCTTTTTTCAAAGAATCTAAAGCTGAGTCAGAAATTTCTTGCCTATCTAATACGTGGTAAAGATAACGATGATGGTTTATCGTTTCCCTTAGTTTTTTTATTCTTTCTTCTATTTCTTTTTTCATAATTACATACTAGTTGCACAAACCGTAGAAGCAAGAGTGGCTTCTGATGAATTTCCCTGACTGTCAAATGCCTTAATACTAAAATTATAGGTGTTGCCAGAGGTGGCATCATTCCATGGCTTTGACCAATCATTTTTACCATTTCCCGATGCCTGCAATGCCAAACCTGCTTCAGGAAATTTGTCTGCAACGGCATTTCCCTTATCAAAAGCCGTAACACTGCTTATGTCGTTTGCACCCGTTACTGTAGCTGAAAATTGTATATGCCCGTTACTGTCACAAACAACTGATGCATTTGTTATACTGGGGCCAGATGATGACAATACTGAATGGGCATTACTAATAATTTCTTGGTTTTGATTTGTATCTATAACTATTTGAATTTGCCTGCCTGCTCCAGCATAAAATCCCTTTGAGCTGATTTCAAATTTTTTGGTAGTCCCTTCTGTATAAACACTGGCAGTTGTGGAATAAGTGATACCTTTGTCATCATCAAGAATAGTATCAAAAGAAATTGAGCAATCATCACATTTATCTAAATCACAACCATGTGTAGGATCTGTTGTAGTGCCTACTTTATAGCCCTGAAATGGCGCGCTAAAAGAAGCGTCCGTAGATGGCTTGCACCTTGTACTTGAGTCATTATTAGTAGCATTGTTGTTACAATAGTTTGTAGTGTTAATATATTCTCCATGTATCATAGCACACAGACCTCGTGCCACACTTGCCACACAATATCCGTTGACACAAAATGGGTATGGCGAAGAACATCCTGCGTTATTTCGACAAGAAATTCCATTGCTTGGCTGAACCTGCCTATCGTAATAAAGAACTTTCTCTATTCCGCTGTCAGCGCTATAAAGGCCAACCACAGAGTTACCTATATTTCTCATTACTTTCATTTCACTATACAAAAGTGTGCTAATAGACACAACTACTGCCAAAATAATTATCATTATAAATAAAGTGATAATCAAAGAAACACCTTTTTGATAATTTAAAGTTTTAAGCTTTTTCACATTGTTCTGAGCTCGCACCCTTCTTATGAAAAATATATAAAAGGCTGTAAATAAAGTGATAATTAAAGAAACCCCCTTTTCAGAATTTTTAATTTTTAATTTTAAATTTTTAATTAAATAAGCAATCATTTATTTTATATTAAGGTTTCTTTGTGAAACTGTTGTTTGGACTGTTGTTGTAGTTAAGCACCTGTGAGTAGATACATCACACATATCCCCCAGAGGGCAAACAGTAATTGGAGAACAATTAACATTTGTCGCTTGATTGTCATTGGAAACACCAATATTAAAAAGCATTGTCACCCTTGGCTGAACCGTGTCTGCATTTGAAGCTCCACAGCTGGTGGGATTATCAGCACAACCCTGCCCCGCAACCGTGCCGTCTTTCCCATTAATAGAAAACTTAACATAATTTATTTTCAAACCCGCAGAAGTAATTGCTATGGCACCATCATTGTTGCTTGCCCTATAACCAGGCTCGCTACCCTTTAATTCTTTTAAAACTGGATGCAATGAATCTGCGGTGTTATCTATATAAAATTCCTGACAGTCCCCACTTGATTGATTAAAAAATCTTATGCCCTCAAAAGTTTGATTATCATTGTCGTGATCTGTTAACAAATAAATATATCCTTTTGGAACACAACTTCCATTAGCAGTATTGTCTACTGCCGCCATTCTTAATGCTTTTGACATATATTCTTCCACATAACTAATTTGGCTTATAAGTTGCTGTTCAGATAAAACTTTTTTTTGATTTTGTACAACTGAAATAAAAATGCTAATTGCAACTCCAATTATAAACAAAAATACCCCCATTACAACAATTACTTCTATTAAGGTAAATCCCAAATTGGTTTTATTTTTTTTAAAAAACATATTTTAAATTTTAAGGACTAATAGTGGTCACTGTTATTATGCAGTCTTGTGTTGTTCCGTCAGCGGCGGTAATAGTATAGGTCACAGGGCTTGAAAAATCATGTTGTTGATGGCTATCTATGCCAACATCTCCGCTTGTTTGCGGGTAGCCGTCAACTGTCACCAAATTACCAGTTGTTGAGAAAACTGCAGTTAAGTCATGTACATCTACTCCATAATTTGACGATGGTGGGATATTAACATTGATTCTGTGAGGATTTACATTTTCATCTTTTTCATCAGTTTCACCTGTGGCTGTATAGCCAAAGTTAAAAGTAGTAAAATATTTTGCAGAACCAAGCACTGGATACCAATTATAAAGCGTTCCTTCTGTAGTTATGCAATTAGAAACATTAAAAGGACAATTATCAGCCCCATCATCGGGGCAACATTTTATTGCCAAAACTCCAGGACTAAGAATTGTTGATTTTTTATCCCAAGAGGTTTGAACCTTAACCTTTAAAATATGGGGGGTTGGATTATCATCGATATCTTTAATTGGCTCAATTATTATCCTTCTTTTAAATTTTGTTTGCGGTAAATTATCATCAGTTGTGGGATAAACATATAAACCCTTATCATTTAAATGCAAATAATCTGAGTTAGAGTTTGAAGTTCTAAGCATTGCAGTTGAAGTATAGTCTGCCCTACACGAGTTAGTGCCACTATTACTCATACAATCAATTGCTTGGTTAAGCCCAGATAAGGTGAGCCCATCAACCCAAGAAGCCGGACAAGTGTTACTGGGAGCAATTGCGCAAGCATTCATATCTAACCAATTTGTATCTCTTATATTTCTAACTATTTCCATACCCTCCTGAGATAAATAAGTTGCCGTAAGCCTGTCAGAAGAATCGGAAGTTAAAATCATTACAACAGAAAGTGCATTAAAAATCCCTATTACAGCAATAGACAAAACAAAAATAGAAACTACAAGTTCAATAATGGTAAATCCTTTAGAATTCATATAATTTATTGCACATTTATTAACCCCGATGTATTGACTTTAACAGCCCTGGTGGCAAGGTCTATATTTTTGAAACCAACTTCAACTTCTGTTTTTAAATTATTAGGATCAGAAATATTAAGATTATCAATTTTTGTAACTGGCCCTGGGGGGCTAAAATTTATGCTCGTTATGCCGTTACTAATAATATTAGAAATTGAGTTTATATATAAACTAGAATTTTTTTGAGATATATCAACCACCTCCAAAACGCAATCAGTTGTTCGGGCATAATCTTCTGTTTGGGTGGAGACTTCACTGCAAAGAGGATATGACAAATCACCATCATATTTTTGTGTACCCACCCTAACCCCACTATTGTTTTCTGGCCCTGCCACATCAGCATATATTACATATTCACTTTTATTGTTTGGAAGATTAAAATAAATACCATAACCCTGCACCATTATGGAATAACCATTTTTATCTTTTAAGGCAATCCCAGACAGACCCAAATCTTGGGCTTTCCTTAAATCTTGAGCAAAATTATAAGAAACCCTAGAAAGTGCAAGTTGTCTTAACATTTTTGGAAAATCAGAAATTAAAATAATTGTAAACAAAGCTACAATAAAAATCACCACAACAACCTCAACCAACGTAATACCACGTTCAAATTTCTTCATATTATAAAAAAATTCAAGTACCAGCTAATTATTTGATTACCATGAAGCATAGCTATAAAAGTTCCTGCAATTAGAAACGGGCCAAAAGGTATTGCACTTTTTAGGCTTTTATTTTGCCCCAACATCAACATTAAGCCTATTATAGCACCAAAAAAGAATGCCAAAAACAAAGCCACCAAAACATTAGGAAACCCCAATAAAATCCCCATTAAAAAAACTAGTTCCACATCCCCAAAACCCATTGCTTTTTCTTTAGATATCCAAAAAATTAAAAAGAAAACTCCAGAAGCAATTAACGTTGCTAAAATTGTGGATAATAAATATTGGCCGTTATACGGTGGGATTAAATTATAAATTATTGTAATTATAATAGCAGGAAATAATGCCACCTCTGGTATTAAATAATGCTTTAAATCATAAATAAAAATTATAATTAAAAAAATACTTACAATTAAATAAAAAATGGATTGTAAAATGTTTTGAGGATTGAAAATTAACAAAAATAAAATACCTGTTGCTAATTCTACTAATGGGTATTGAATTGATATTTTTTTATGGCAATAACGGCATTTCCCACGCAAAAATAAAAAGCTTAGCAAGGGAAAAAGGTCTTGCCAGCTTAAAATATGTTTGCAATGTGGGCAAAAAGATCTACCATTTATGCTTTTCTCTTCTTCCACTCTATAAACCATGCAATTCAAAAAACTGCCAATACATAGTCCAAAAAGAAAAATAAAAATATTTATTAATAAGTTTAAAATCATTAGGTTATTTTATCATTTTTATAAATAAAAAACACCCCAACAAAGGGGTGTTTTTATTATAGCCCTTACTACTGACAGGTAAAATGCGTAGCTGAACAAGCTACATTAGCTCCCTTATAGCCTGTGTTATCAACGCAATAGCTGCTATATGTTCCACCAGAAGGCATTGTAGGAACTACTCCACACCATGCCTGAGGGTTTGTATCGGTACTGGCCGCCCCATAACAGGTTAGCGTTCCACCGGCACCATTTACTGCAGTAACGATCGAAGTAGCAGTAGCGCAAAAAGCTAAGCCAGTGTATGTATTATCAGGAGTGTCATAATATACTGCTGCATTTGTTAATAATGTTGACAAATTACCCTGGATTGCCGCTGCCTTTCCCTTGTTGATGTATTGGGTAACGTTAACCAATACTATTCCTGCCAAAACTGCAATAATAGCAATAACCACAATTAATTCTATAATTGTAAAACCTTTTTGTTTATTCATATTTTTATTATTTATTTTTTAATTATTTTAAATTTTTCTAAAATTTCGGAAGTCGACCTATACCCAATTAAACAGAATTAATTGAGCGTTTTATAGTTTCTTTTATTTTACAAAATTAAAGCATTACAAGCAATAGCACATTTGTGGATAACTATGGACACTGATACAAACTTGAATCAAATGCTGAATTTTCTTCCACGTCCTCTTTCATGCCCCTACTGTCCACGCAATAAACATTTTCAGAATTTAAAAAATCTCTTGCCCAAGCCTTCCAGGCCTGACCAGTATTGGGGTCAACACTACAACAAAGCCCTGCTGGGTTGCCCGCGCCCTCACCTCTTCCTGTAGTTGCCCATGTAGTAGTATCAACTGGATCATAATAGCAATCTCCATTTATATTTTTGGGCATTTGGGAAATAACATTTTTTATTACATTGTTTGATTCTGGTTCACAAAAATCAGTATAGCTGTTACTATTACCATTATAAAAAACTTCTCCTGCTGGAATTAAAATTGCTAAATTACCAGCTATATTTGAATCTTTCCCCTTACTTATATATTGTGTAGTAGTAACTAAAATTATTGCAGACAAAACTGCAATTATTGCCACCACCACAACCAACTCTATTAAGGTAAAACCCTTATATTTTTTAATCATATTGTTCCAAGTGCTCCATAGAGCGGTTCTATTACCGAAATTGCTAAAAATGCAACGCCAATGCCCATAAAAACAATCAAAATTGGCTCTAAAAGTGATGTAAACGTTGCAATTGCTCTTTGTACTTCTTTATTATAGAAATTAACTATTTGCATTAAGTTTTTGTCTAAAGTTCCTGTTTCTTCACCAACTTGTACCATTTGAACCACAAATGCAGGAGCATAATCGGGATATTTTACCAAAACAGAGCTTATTTTTTCTCCTTCAGAAACTCTTTCTTCGGTTTCAGCTAGAATTCTCATATAAACAGAATTGCCAACAATGTCTTTTGTAATTTTTAATGCATTAGTAATTGAAAGGCCTGCTCCAATTAAGGTGGAAATATTTTCAGCAAATCTGATTAAAAATGTTTTCTTAAGAAACCCTCCAAAAAATGGTATTTTTAAAGAAATTTCATCCCAAGTTTTTCTGCCCTCTTTGGTGGTAAAATAATATATTATTCCAGCCAAAATAGCAGCCACTCCAAGTATTAGAACCCAACCATAACTTCCTAAAAATCCGTAGAAATTAATCATTGCCTGAGTAAATGCAGGCGGTTTTGAGGTTGTTTCTTTCAACAAATCAACAAGCTTTGGCATAACAAACAAAACAACTATTGGAAGCACTATCAACATAATAAAAATAACAAAAGCAGGATAAATCATAGCTCCTGTTATTTGAGATGATATATCAGCTTCTCTTTCTAAGTGATCTGATAGGTAAGACAAAGATTCAGAAATTTTTCCCGATGCTTCTCCGGTTTTCATCAAGCTAATATAAAAAATATTGAACACTTCTGGGTATACAGCCAATGCTTCTGACAAAGGACTTCCCTCTTCAACCAATTGAGCTACTTTAAAAATTTTTTCTTTGAATGCAGGATTTTTTACTTGCAAAGACAAACTTTTTAAACTTTGCGTAACTGGCACCCTAGATTGCAACATAACTGATAATTCTCTTGAAAATATTGCTAAATCTTTTTTGGAAACTTTATTTAAAAAACCAACATTTTCCGAACGAAAAATTAAAGGACTTTGCTCTTTTATGGATGTAACATAAATATTATATTTTTGTAAAAGAAGTGCAGCTGCATCTTTAGATGAAGCTTCCACTGTCCCTGTTTCCATTTTCCCTTCTTTACTTCTAGCCTGATAAAAATATTTCATTTAAAATTAACGTAATAAATTCCTTACTTCTGATGGGTCCACAGCGTAATCCATAGCATTTTTCAAAGATATTTCTTTTCTTCTAACCAAATCAACCATTGCTCTATTGGAAGAAATCATTCCCTCTTTTGACGAAGTTTCTATAACAGCAGGAATTTCATGTATTTTATTTTCTCTTATTAAGTTAGAAACTGCATTATTGTTTATCAAAACTTCGCAAACAGGAATAAACCCACCCTTAATCCTTGGAATCAATCTTTGAGAAACAACCCCCAAAAGAGAAGACGACAATTGAAATTTTATTTGGTCTTGTTGTTCAGCAGGAAAAACATCAACTATTCTGTGAATTGTTTGAGCAGCAGAATTAGTGTGTAATGTTGCAAAGACCAAATGACCTGTTTCAGCAGCAGTTATGGTTGTAGCAATTGTTTCTAAGTCTCTCATCTCTCCCACCATAATTACATCTGGGTTTTGACGAAGCGTTGCTCGCAAAGCATTGTTAAAATTCAAAGTATCAATTAAAACTTCTCTTTGATCAATAATTGCCCTGTCTGTAGGATAAGTGTATTCAATTGGGTCTTCAACTGTAATAATGTGTACAGCCCTAGTATGATTTATTTCATCAATCATGGCTGCCAATGTTGTAGATTTTCCTTGGCTAGTGGCTCCAGTTATTAAAATTAACCCCTGCGGACGAGCCAAAAAATCGTGCAAAATTGGTGGCAAACCAAGCTCTTCTATTGTTCTTATTTTAGAAGGTATAAAACGTAAAGCCAAGCTTATGCTACCTCTTTGAAAAAATATATTTACACGGAATCTACCCTTGTCTTCGTGCTGGTAAGAAAAATCTATTTCTTTTTCTTCCATAAATTTCTTTTGTTGTAATTCTGACATTATAGAAAGAGCCATACCCTTAGAATCTTCTGGTGTAACTATCTTTTCTTTGCTCAACGGAACAAGCTGACCAGTTATGCGTATGTTTGGAGCGTGGCCCACAGAAATATCTATGTCAGAAGCTTCCTCCTGAACTGCTGTGTCCAAAAGTTTTTTTACATATGTTAAATAATCCATAAGTTAAAATTTTAATATTATATTTTAAACTTTTAGTTTAAAATTCCGGCTATATATCTCTTTCTTCAGTAACCCTAACCACTTCTTCAATTGTAGTGACACCATTTAAAACCTTTAATATTCCTTCTTGTTCCATTGTAAGCATGCCCTGTTTTTGAGCTACTTTGAAAATTGCACTTTCCATAGGGTTGGTTTGTATCAACTGTGCCAGCTCATCTGTCATAGATAAAACTTCATAAAGACCCACCCTACCCGTGTATCCTATAAACCCACAGGACTCACATCCTTTTGCTGTATATAATAATAATGGGTCATCTATTTTTAAATCTTTCTTTTCAGATGCGGGAATACTTTTTACTCTTTCTAAAATATAATTTTTTATTTTATCTGATGGATTTATTTTTATTTTACATTGCGGACACAAAGTTCTGACAAGCCTTTGTGAAATAACCACTCGCAAAGTAGATGGAATTAAAAATGGTTTTACACCCATATCTATTAACCTTGGCACCACGCCAGTTGACGAGTTTGTGTGCAACGTAGACAAAACAATATGTCCAGTTAATGCAGCATTTATAACCAAACTAGCTGTTTCCTCATCTCTAATTTCTCCAACCATTATAACATTAGGGTCTTGTCTTAAAATTTGTCTCAAACCTTGTGCAAAAGTATAACCTATTTCTGGTCGCACCTGAGACTGGTTAATCCCTGCAATAGAATATTCTACAGGGTCTTCTATGGTAACAATATTAACTGAATCTTGATTCAAAATACGCAAAATTGCATATTGGGTTGTTGTTTTTCCAGATCCCGTAGGCCCTGTAAACAAAATCATTCCATATGGTTTTTTTATTGCGTCTTTAACAATTTCCAAACTTCTTGTAGAAAGACCTAGTTGTTCAAAAGTTCTTAATCCAGTTGAAGGATCCAAAACCCTAAGTTCAGTTTTTTCACCATATAAAGTTGGAAATGTAGCAACCCTAAAATCAATTTCTTTATCATTTATTTTTGTAGAAAATCTTCCATCTTGAGGAATTCTATTTTCATCTATTTTCAAACCAGAAAGAATCTTAATTCTGGCAACAATAGCCAAGTGAACTTTTAGTGGCAAGGTCAAATTTGAATACAAAATACCTCCAATACGAAAACGTACAATTAGCTTGTCTCTATTTGGTTCTATATGCACGTCAGAAGCACCGCTTTCAACTGCATGCCTCAATATAACCAAAACCATTTTTATGATTGGGGCTTCTTCTGTTTTTGTTTCGTCTAAGTTGGTTTGGCTTAAATTATCTAATATTTTCTCGGTTTCTTCAGGTAAAGTTTCCAACACTTTCTTTGTTTCAGTAGATATATTTTTTCTTTGTTTCAAAAGCCTTGCCAAATCTCCTGGGGTTATTAAACATGTTTTATATTTAAAATTTTCTTGATTAGCCAAAAATCTTAAAGCATTTTGCGCAACAATGTCTTCAGGGTAAACCATGCCAATCATCAAATAATTTTTCTGGCCGTCTAAGTCTTTTTGTATGGCCATTATTTTATAATTAACAGAAGCTTCTTCTGGTATTAATTCTAAAATATCAGACGATATTTGGTCTGCATCAACTTTTACAAGATTAATTCCTAAAACTTTACTCTTTAAATCAAAAAGTGTATCTTCTGTAACAATATTATCTTCCAAAATTAAATCCTCCTCTGTTTTTCCGAGTTTTTTTACCTTTTTTTTATAATCATTCATTTGACTCTCAGATAATAAACCTTGAGCAAATAATTCTTGTAGTAGTTTCATTGATAAAAAATTTTAATTTTAATTTTTTAATTTTTATGGCGTTGTTGATGAAGCTGCCGCAGGAGTCACTGGCGGTACAACGGGAGCTGCCACAACAGTATAATATGGCACAAAAGGATTGTCTCTGCCAAGCTTAACTTCTTCTAAGAAAGTTACCGTTAACCCCATCCCCTCTAATGTTTTTTTTGCTTCGTCTACTGATTCAGCAGAGATAAACCCTGTTTCAACAATTTTGCTTCTATTCAATGCCCTATAATTGTACTGGAATCCCATAACAGGAGAATCATGAAGATTTCTGAATCTCTGAGAATCAAAAATACTCATATCAATGTTGATTTTTGATTTATTAAAAACTACTGATGGTGAAACTGCTTTTGGCTTAGCAAAAAAAATTCCCAAAGAAATAAATCCTATAAACAATAAAAATCCCAATGTGATTATCACAAAAAATGCCCTTTGTCTTTTCTTTGGTGATATAAAAACTACTGCCATGCTTTTTAGTATGAATAAGTTTTTACTTGTAAACTAAAATTATATGGTGGCCCTGATTGCGTTCCAAAAGAAATGCTAGTTACTTCAAAAATTCGTGAGGAATCCTCTAGGGCAATCATAAATCCTTCAAGCGAAGGGTAACCCCCCAATAAATCTAGAGAAAAAGTTATTTCTTTAGTGGTTGCCCCTTTGCTAGCAGTTCCACCCTGTGCTGATTTTGACAAAAATAAACTTTTTACAATTAAACCATTTTTCTTGGCTGTTTCCTGTAAATAATAAACTGTTTTGCCAAGATTTGGATCTGAAGACAGGGCGTCATCTATTTTTCCAATATCGCTTTTTCTATTTTCTAAATCATAATAAATTTTGTCTATTGCTGCATAATAATCGTGCTGGGCAACATATTCTGCCATTTTTTCTCCAAGTTGCGACTGTAACTTCTTAAATGTGTTGTATTCTGGCATTACTAGAAAAAATACCAATAACAAAATTATTATAACAATTAAGCCAATAGCAATGGGTCTATCAAGTGTCATATAATTATTTTCTAGGAATGCCGTTCATATTTTTTTTATTTCGACCTCTTATTAAAAACAAAGCAACAAGTAAAATTATTACTACCGCAACCACAACTAACCCCAATATAATTATAATTTTAGAATTACTGGATTTATTATTTTTTTGATCAACGGCAACCGGAGGGGCTAATATCACTTTTACCTGATAATTCTGAGCTGAATTGTCTGAAGCAATAACGCTATAAGTTACAGGCTCTGTGAAATCTTGTGGGAGAAGAGAAGCAGGCGCCACCGTTGTTCCAGGAGAAACTACTATGGCAGGAGTTAAATTCTTGATATCTGTATCATGCGGGACAGTTAATGTGATTATATGAGTTGTTTGATCTACCTGCCCTATAACTTCTGGGTCTAACAAAATATGGAATGATGTTATTAACTTTTGACCATTATTAATGAGAGTAACGGCTGGTTGTTTTGTACTTGGCGGGGCGGTATTAGTGATTACAAGTGGCGTTGTTGTGGTTGCAGATTGTTCCGATGTTGCACTATTCTGTGCTGAAGCTATGTCGGAAAGATAATTAAATATAGAAGAATCTAACACAAGCCCTATATTAAACTCTGTTCTAGCAGACTGACCCAATGAAGAGTTAAATGTTCCTATATTTTTAACATATTTATTTTGTTCAAGTGAAGCAACCTGCCTAGAAAAAGCATCTAAGTTATCTGATTCGCCATTTAGCTGCACAGCTCCATTTTTTTCATCTAAGCTGAACTGACTAAACCAAATATTCGGCATGGTTTGCGCTTGCATAAAAGCGAAAACGTTAGAAGCAAACTCATGATTTTTCAACAACACTGTAAAATCATTAATTTTTTTCTGATAACTCATGACTTCTGTTTCATGTTGTTTTTGTTGTAGGGTGCCTACACCTTGTAAGGATGTCGCCTCATCTTTAATTTGCTGTCTTATCATTCCATTTTTAAACATAAAAATAAAATAACAAAGAACTGTAGCTATCAACAGAGACATCACAAAATAGAAGATGACATCCATCCACCAGAATTTCTTGGTCCTTAGTTGAAAAATCACGGAAAGGTCCATTTCTATTTATTTATTATACCTGCCCGTCTACAGGCAGGCAACTAATTAGTTTGATATGCATTACGTTTCTAGCCCACCTAGGGCCACGCCCATTGCCACTGAAAAGCTTGGTGCTATTTTCTCAAGAGTGTTTCCCAAAATTGGCGGATACAAAAGCTCGGAGAAGCAATTTGGAATTTCTACTTTTATTTTCAAAACTTCAGCAAAATACTCTTTAAGGCCTGGTAAATTTGAAGTGCCACCTGTTAAATAAATTGCGTCTATTTCTTTTCCTTCTTGTTGATAAAAATCAGATAATACTTTTTTAACTTCAATTATCAAAGGGTCAATTAATAAATACAAAGTTTTAGAAATTTCTTCCTTAGAAGAGGTCAGTCCTTCTTTATTTTTCAATTCTTCTGCTTGTTCATGACCCAAATCTAAAGCCGAAGCAATACTATATGTAAGCTGGCTTCCTGCAAAATTAAAACTATAGCTTTTCTTCAAAGAACCTTTTCCAATAATATTAATGGTTGTGCTCTGAACTCCAATGTCTATTAAGCAAACATAATTTCGATTCCCTCTAACCAGTGACCTCACCAAACCCAAAGCTTCCGCCTCTACAGCATAAAGGTCTATACCTGCCAATTGAGCGACTTTTTGATAATCTTGGATTACTTGGTTTGGGATCGCAACCAAAAATATTTTAAGTCCAGACTGTTTATCCCCTGGGGTGCCACCTATTAATTGCCAATCTAGTGTTGTTTCTGAAACTGGTAATGGTATGTACTGAGACGCATTGTAATAAACCGCATCTTTTAGTTCATTTGCATTCATTGGCGGTAATTCAAAAGATGTGCAAAAAGTTGAAAAATCTGGGATTGAGAATATTACTGCCCTTGTCTTTATTTTTGCCTCATCTAAAACAGCTCTCACTGCCCTAGAAACAAAATAATTAGAAAGTAAATAGCTCCCCTTTTCTACGCCACGAAACGGCTCTTTATAAAGAGAAGATGACTTAATTTCTGCATAATTCTCTAATGTTTTTCCCTGACCCCAGCGCGACAATTCTACAACCTTAATTCCAGCTGTACCAATATCAATTCCTACCATTTTTTTAGGGAAAAACATCTTCAAGGGATTAGAGAAAATATTCAATTTATCTATATTAAATTTTTCAAGCGGATTTGATGCCATAATTAATTTTATTATATAATTAAATCAATACAAAAACACTGTGGATAACTTTAAAGACTTTTTGCTCAATTTAATCTTCCCAAAATTCTGCTTGGGGTGCCAAAAAGAAGGCATTTATTTGTGCGATGATTGTCGACATGTTTTAGATATTAATGAATTCAATTACTGCCTTTGTGATAATATGCCCAATCGCCTTCCCCAAAATCAAACAAGTGGCAAGTGTAGTAGATGCCAAAACAAAAATCTTTCTGGGATTTATTCTGCCCTTTCTTACAAACAACAACTAGTTAAAAAATTAATTTATCAATTTAAATATCAGCCATATTTAAAAGACTTATCACAAACTTTAGCAAGTATTGTTGTAGAGTGCTTATTTTTAGCAGGAAAAAATACAGAAGAAGTTTGGCAAAACTCTATTTTGATTCCCGTGCCCACAGATAAAAAGAAATTAAAAAATAGAGGATACAACCAATCTAAAGAATTAGCTGAAGAATTATCAAAAATTTTAAAAATTCCTGTAGTTACCGACACATTAATTAAAATTAAACCAACAAAACCCCAAATGGAATTAAATAAAATTGAAAGAGAAAAAAATTTACTGGATGCTTTCTGTATAAATACAAATTTGGCTAAGTCCGACTTAACCAAATTTTCTAAGATATTTTTAGTTGATGATGTTTATACAACGGGATCTACAATGGAAGAATGTGCGAAAATTCTTAAGCGCGCCGGAGCAAAAGAAATTTGGGGTATCGTGATTGCTCGCGAAGGCTGACCAATGATTGAAAATAAAATAAAAAAAATCGGGGTGCATGCACGCCCGACAACTACTTCATGAAAGGAATTTATCCAACAAGCCCCTGGCTATGGCGCCAAAAACTCATGATTCCAAACATCGCTGCAGCCAAAAGTACAAAAAATACTGTTGGCGTTGCACAAAATGAAATCTTAACACCAAGGTGGTGTTCAACAATAACAATTGCAGGGCAAGCGAGAACACCTATACAAGCAGCAATCATTTTAAATTTGCCCCACTTACCAGCAGAGACATCTTTATTATGAACTAGGGCAACAACCCACGTGACACACAAACCCAATTCAATGACTACTAAAAGCCATGCAATGTATTTTAATTCGTAAGCTATGCGTGCGTCCAAAATTATGAACGCATACATTACGAACTGAAGATACTTGTCCGCAAGACGATCGGCGGCCTTTCCAAATTGGCTAACAATGTTATTTTTGCGAGCAATGTATCCGTCTACGCCATCAGTTAGGGCTGCAATTAGGCCAATTGTGAAAATTGACCAAATCATCTGGCGGTGCCATATAACCTGCCAAAGCAGAAAAGTTGTAAGCCAAACTCTGCACATAGTCACAATGTTAGCTAGGTTTCTTTGAAACCAGGTCTTTTTACTTGTGTTCATTTGAGTAATTCCTCCTCTTTTTTGCTATATTATCAAAGGGCTTTTCCCTTTGTTTCTGATTATAAATATTAAAATAATTTATGTTTTAAGTCAACAAAAAAGCGACCCAGAACTTGTCGAAGGATCGCTTTTTTAATTTTCTATATTTTTTCTACTGTTTCCCAATCACCCTCCACCCAAAGCAAAATAACCTCTACAGGGAAACCAAAAGACTCAACAGCTTCTTTACATTTTTTCAATTGCTCTATTTGTTCTTCTTTTGGTACGGGATTGCCAGCACAACCAAAATGTCCTGCAACTGCAACAACTTTTGATCCATGGTGTTCAACGGAAATTGCCACTCTTTTTTTGATATCTTCTATTATGGCCATATCACAAGCCTCATGATTACAAATAATTCTATTAGGGCCAGGTTCAGTTACCATGTCCACGTAATCAACGCTGTAATTATTTTTCATATAATTTTTAACAGCGTCTTGGACTCTACCATCCATGCAATTTATTGCACATGCAAATGTTTTATCTGATATCATATTATTAAGCGAGGCAATAAACTTTTTGCAGGCCTCAGGACACAAAGTGCCTGATAGCCGGAAAAAAGATTGTTGCCGAGCTATAATTACTATTTATGAAAGCCTAGGTCTGCTGGGTTATTTCCGCCAGAAATTAAGGTAATTTTCCCGCCTCTAGACTCAAATTCTTTTCTTAATTTTTTAACTTCAACTGACAAATTTACTGTTTCTTCCCCTATTTCATATTTAACATGACCTTTTGACCAATATTCTACAACTAATTTACTGTCACCAAAAATCTTACCAGCCCTGAGTCGCGTCGAAGGGTCTTTCATTTCTTTTAATGCTAATTCCAAGGCTTTTTTACAAGCAAGTAATTCTCCATAATTATTTGTAACACCATGCCCCAAATTTTCTCGTAAAAAACTTTTCCCATTTTTATCAGCCACCTGAATTTCAACTCCTTCGCCACTCCCCGTGCCCGCGTCAAAATAAATTCCGTCTTCAACAGCAATATTTTTTATTTTATAATCAGCCCCTGCATTTAGCCAAGCCTCGGCCGCCTCTTCTGTTTCAAAACCTTTAAATTTTGCGCCATTTTTACCTGCAACAATTTCTTGGCATTCTGGCCAGTTATCAGTTATCCCCTGCTTGCCATCAACTAAATATGCATAATATTTTCTTTTTGCCATTTCAAAATTAAGCTAATGATAAAAATATAATTGAAATCAAACCTAATATAATTCCCAAAATTCCAAATGAACTAACTGTTTCTTTAAATATTATTAATCCAATAGAAACAATTCCTACGTAAAGCATTACTGCCCACATTGCGCCAACAATAGAAAGTTCATTCTTCTGCAAAATTGCCGGCAACCAGAATAGCGTTCCAATTGCATAAACTATTGATATTATAACAACATACCTCCAGCTTGGGCTCAAGGCAAATTTTTTAGAAAGATAATCTCCATACATAGTAACTAAAACAGACAAAAGCAACCAAACAATGTAATTTACCGATGATAATGATTTTAAAATCATAAATTTAAAATTTTACAACTTGTATTAAACCGTCTATCTTATCTTCTCCAAATGTTAAAGTATATTTATATTCTCCATAAGTTTGAACTTCCACTTCAATTGTTACATTCTTCTCTCCAATTTTATAAGAATATGGTGAATTCATTTTATTTCTAAGCATATCAACAATAACCTTTTTGTCTATTCTTGCATAAAACTGCCCTTTATTGTTGGCGTGCCTATGAAATACCAACGGGTCAGCCACCAACATTTTAATCGAATCCATAAATCTGTTCCTCGCCCTATCTCTAATTTCCGCCCACTTTCTATTACTCTCTTCGTTTTTTAATTTTCTTTGCGCAGCAACGTTTACCTCGCCCGACGAGCTTATTCTCGATTGTAATATTTGCGATTCAGACAGTCTCTTTGCAATACGATTCCAATTATTAAGTGGTTCCCTTCGTAAAATATTTACAATTTCTTCTTTAGTACTAAAAATTTTTTCCAGTTCACGTATCGCCTTCACTGCATTGAGGACCATTTTCCTGTATTTATCATCACTAACGCCATTTTTCTCATGAAATTTATAATTCTTAATCAAAATTGTATCAATTGCATTAAAAGAATATTCCTCGTCAACATCAGCTTCAATATAAAAAGACAGCAATTCGTCGCGAGTGGATCTTTCTAACTTGGAATCAGTCAAAATTGCATCTATATTTATAACCGAAAATTCTTTATGCTGGATTTCGTGCTTAAGCGTAGACTCAGAATTCATTGATGTGGCAGTCAAAGGAACACCGTCATAATGATAACTAAGCCCAACTCCAGAAAGATTTCTTTTTATTCCTTTATGATTTTTTTCAACAAATAATTCAAAGTCTACTTGTTTTTCAAATATAAAATCAAAAGAAAGTGCATTTCTAACAATTTTATACCCACCATGTAACTTTGCTTCTGACAAACGCCAAGCAGAATATCTTTTTAACAAGTCTTCGTCGGGGTGCAATGACGCACGCTTGATCACAGAATAATCAGAATCAAAATTACGGAGAATCCGTGTGGCTATTTGGCGATCATCTTCCGTAAAATCCGGATCATCAAAAAGTTGGTCTATGTGAGCAGTCAATAAAATGCTGGTCAGCGTTCCGCGACTATGTTGCTGTCTTATATATTCAAAAATTCCAGCCTGCAATTCAGCAATTTTTAATCTTTTCTCGACCAATTTTTCTTTCAGCGACTCCAGCCCTGCCTCTCTTAAATAGCTAGGCAATTTTAATACGTCCGAAGGTTTTTTAAGTCCTTCAAATTTTAATTCTTGCTCGGGTTCTAGGGGTTCCTGAACAATGGTCATTTCTGCTTCTGCTTCTACTGTGTTATTAGGTGGCTCCGAACGGTCGCCTGAAATAAATTCATTCATATTAGATTCAAAATAATATTTATTGATTATACTACAAATTCTCCGTATGGTCACGGATAACTTTCATAAATTGCCTGCCAAATTGCTCTAGTTTACGGTCGGCTACGCCGTAAATTTCCAAAAAATCTTCTGGGGTTTCTGGCATATCTTTGGCCATTTGGATTAAAGCTCTATCGCCAAAAACTACATAGGGTGGCACGTGCAGACGTTGCGCTTCTTGAGTTCTTAATATTTTTAATTTTTCAAACAATGTTTTATCATAATCTTCATTTTCAATATCAACTTGTTGCGCCAATGTATTTTTTACTCCACTAAGAAAAGAAGGCAATCCTGAATTACTGTTAGTCGCAGACTTTCCCACGCATTTATCACAATTCCCGCAATTTTCTTCTTGGTAATCTTCATTGAAATAATTAAGCAAAAATTTACGCCGACAGCTGTTTAAATTTCCATAATTTAAAACCTGATTAAGATTTTCCTGAGCCTTTTCCCGTTCATCATAGTCTTTGATATTATTTATGAAATAATCCTGCTTAAATTTATCAGCATATGAAAAAAATAAAACGCATTTAGCCGGCAACCCATCTCTTCCCGCACGTCCGGTCTCCTGATAATAACCTTCAATAGATTTTGGCAAACTGTGATGAATAACCAGTCTCACATCGGGTTTATCTATTCCCATCCCAAAAGCAATTGTGGCAACAATAATGCCAACTTCGTCCTTAATAAATTTTTCCTGATTTTCTTTTCTAGTTTTGGCATTCAACCCAGCGTGGTAAGCAGCGGCACTAAAACCATAACTTTTTAATTTACCCACCATTGCTTCGGTATCATTACGCGAAAAGCAATAAATAATTATACTGGAATTTTTATGCTCGCGCACAAGATTTAAAATTGAAGCAAAAGAATCTTTTTTAGGCAACACTTCATAGCTTAAATTCGGGCGATTAAAACTGGAAATAAACATTTTGGGATTTTCAAGTGAAAGCTGTTTTACAATATCTACCCGCACTTCTTCGGTAGCGGTGGCTGTTAGTGCAATAATCGGAACGCCGGGAAAATTTTCGCGCAACACTGTTAAATTGCGATATTCTGGTCTAAAATCATGCCCCCATTGCGAGATACAATGGGCCTCGTCAATTGCAATAACGTTAATGCAAAGAGCATGTAAAAAATCTTCAAATCCAGGAACGCCAAGTCTTTCGGGAGCTATATAAATAATTTTTAATTTTCCAGTACTCGCACGTTCCATAACTTCCGCATTTTTTTGGGGTGTAAGACTGCTGTTAATAAAATCAGCCGAAATACCATTCGCAACAAGTGAATCCACCTGGTCTTTCATTAACGAAATAAGAGGAGAAATTACAATTGCAACGCCTTCTAAAATCAAGGCCGGCAACTGAAAACACAAAGATTTTCCGCCTCCCGTGGGCATCAAAACCACAGAGTCATTCCCCATCAACACCCTTTCAATAATTTCTTTTTGTAACGGCCGAAATGTTTCGTATCCAAAATATTTTTTTAATATATTTTCCATAAAGTTATTGTAACAAAAAAATTGCCGAAAAGGCAATTTTTTATAAATAGGCAGTTATTTTATCAAATAATTCAGAGTTGGCACAATGGAATTACGACCTGCGAGACACTCCTTAATAAGATATTCCTCTCCCGTATCCTTAAAAATATAAAGCCAATCATAAGCATGTGGCTTTGTCTTTTTTACTACATAACCCTTTGAATTAGAATGAATTCTTCTTAGGGCGACTTCTTTTGTACTACTATATCTAACCTGCACTTTATTTAATTTTTTACCCACATCAACAACCAAATCATATGAAGCAGACTCCGTAACAGGTATTGAAACGTCGAAGCCCATTTTTGTAAATCTTGCGATTGCCTGTGCAACCGCTATGTCGCCCTTTCTTTGTGTAGTTCTCATTAGCTTAATTATAAACGGTATGCAATACTGGTGTCAATAATGTTTTCATGAATTGACTTCAAGCTATTTTAGGGTTAGAATAAAAGTCAATTGGAGGAGTCGCATAGCGGCTATTGCACTTGTCTTGAAAACAAGAATCCTTTACGGGATTCGTGGGTTCGAGTCCCACCTCCTCCGCCAAGACAATACAATTTAATATGGAGGAGTCGTATAATGGTTATTACAAGAGATTGCTAATCTCTGCCCCGTAAGGGGCTTGTGGGTTCGAGTCCCACCTCCTCCGCCGACAATCTCTCGTCGCAAACTTAAGTCCCCGTAGCTCAATGGATAGAGCGCAACCCTGCGAAGGTTGAAATGCAGGTTCAACTCCTACCGGGGACACATCAAAAATATGAACTCAAAAAAAAGAACATCCTTAATTATAATTTTAGTTTTGTTAGCTGGGGTTGGAGTAGCTAGTTATTTTTATTTTAATGTACCAAATTTATCAAAAAAATCTACTCCTAGTCAGCTTACAAAAATAACTATTCAGGATAAAACAATAAACGACAATACAAATCCATTTGTTATAAAAATTACTTATCCAGAAATTGCAGGACTAACTGACTTCAACCAAAAAGCAAAAGCAATTGTTGATAAAGAAATTTTAGATTTTAAAAAAAACTCTTTAGCGAATGATGCAGCAGTAAAAGCAACAGATCCCACCGGCTACGCACAGTTTCCAAGACAATACGAACTAGATATTAGCTATGATAAGGGCGAAATAGACAACAATATTACAAGTGTTGTTTTTAATATTTATAATTTTGAAGGCGGAGCTCATGGAGCAAGCTATTTTATTCCGTTAAATTACGACATAAAAAATAAAAAACAAATGGTGCTTGATGATTTATTCCCTAACCAGCTAAATTTCTTACAAAAAATTTCTGACTACTGCATCAAAGATTTAGAAAAACAAATGGTTGCTAATGGATCAATAGACATGTCAGATAACTCTTGGATACAAGAAGGAGCTGGACCCAAGGGAGAAAATTATAGAAGTTTTTTAATCAATAAAAATAATATTATTTTCTATTTCCAACAATACCAAGTAGCGGCTGGAGCTGCCGGAGACTTTAAAGTCACAATGCCCCGCTAACAAAATCCGCGTGCAAACAAAAATCCGCTTTTTATATAGCGGATTTTTATTAGTTTAATTCTTTTTGTCAAGCCTACCCCCAGGTTTTTTTTCATCTTGTTTTCGATCTAAGATGCCCACCTCCTTGGAAGGTTCCATAATAGGAGCAGGCGGTTCAAATAGTTTTGTTTTTTGAAATCTTGCGATAAAATCCTGCTGTTCTCTATTTGCCTTAGTTGCGGCCTCCATTTCTAATTTTTGTTTCTCCACTCCAGCTATCCAAGCATCTGAGGATTTCTTTTCAAGAACTTTTATTTCCCGTTGATTGTCAATGCCAGTAACATAATCTAAAAACCCAACAAAACCAGTAGTATGCTTCTTGCCAGAAAACAAAGATCCTAATCTAGTAAATATATTATTCTTAAGAGGGTTGCTCAACTTCTTTATCTCCGCTTCAAGTTCTTCATAACTCCGCCCATCTGAATCTTGTGATTCTTGATGCATACTCTCGGTAACCTCACGAGGCGCAGTAGAGGGCTCAGTAATTCCTGCTTTTAACGATGCTATTTGTTGCTCTACTTCAGCATCTTGTGTTTCTTTATCAGGTGCTTTTCGCTTTCCAAATCTTACGTCCTTCACTGCACGACCTTCAGCCTGCGCAGCTAACCCCATTAAAGCCTCTGACACCTCTTTTTGCTCTGGAGTTTCTGCTGCTTCTTCAGGGGTAACTAATTTTTCTGTTTTTACCATATTTTTAAAATTTAATTATTTTTATTTAATTCTATACCCACCAAAATAAAAGTCAATAATTTTATTATTTTGGTTACTCCAGGTTAACATATGTTAACCTGATTTTTTAGTTCTTTCATTCTTTTATACTTTTTCACGTGACGTGAAAAAACATACCACATCATATTTTCAGCGATAGCGTAAATTATGATGCTACTAAATAAACAATTTAAAACACAAAAAATCCGTCCTAAATTTATTGCAGGACGGATTTTTTATTAAATTAATTATTTTTTTCTACTGGGTTCCTTCCATTCAATTCGTCTATATACTTTTTTTGCTCGGCCGTTAATTCTGCAATACGATTTTCCGCTTCACGCACGCTCGCCTCTGCTAGTGCTATGTCTTCTGCCGTTGAAGAATTCTTTGCACTAACAACCCTTAAATAGCTTTTTAAATCTTCTACATCAATCCCCTGTATTTCATAAAAAAACTCGTTGGCTTTTTCAGCTAATTCTCTTTCGCTTAGAGTAGTTAAGTCTTCTATGATAGGCTCTCCTGATTCTTGTAACATATTTTTAAAATTTAATTATTTTTATTTAAGTTTATGCCTGCCAAAATAAAAGTCAATAATTTTTGTTTACATTGAGCCTGCCGAAATGATAATATAAACACATGATTACATTGGCGACCAAGATAGAGGAAATTCCTAAAGTTGGCGTAGCTTACGCAAAAAAGTTAAAGAAGTTTGGCATAAAAACTGTGCAGGATTTGCTTTTTTATTTTCCTGCGCGATACGACGACTTTTCAGAAATAATTTCAATTAAAGAAGCCAAGCAAAGATTGGGTGAAACTGTTTGCGTGCAAGGGCAAATTATCCAAATGGAGAGCTCTAACTCTTTTAGAAAATTTATGAGTTTAACGCAAGTCATTATTCAGGATGACACTGGAGAAATTGGCATTATTTGGTACAATCAGCCTTATTTAGCAAAGTCTTTAAAAGAAGATGATTTTATTTGCGTGGCAGGGAAAATAAGCTTAGGCAAAGAAGGCATTTATTTTGCTTCACCAACTTATGAACGCATAAATTATATTGGCGAAAACGAAGAACTAACTCACACAGGCCGAATTGTACCGGTTTATGCCGAAACCCGCGGCGTTACTTCCCGCTGGTTGCGATATGTTATAAAACCATTGCTTTACAGGTTTTGTGAACAAATACAAGAATCTTTACCAAAAGAAATAATTAAAAAATACAAATTTTTGCCAATTCAGGAAGCTGTTTGGCAACTGCATTTTCCAGAATCTTTTGAACATGCCGATGCTGCCAAAGCAAGATTTTCTTTTGAAGAACTTTTTTTAATCCAGCTGAATGTTTTAAAAGAAAAAATTAAATTAATGGTAAAAAAAGCACATGCTTGCCCAATGGACAATGATTTGCTTAAAAAATTTACCGATTCTTTACCGTTTCAACTAACAGATTCTCAAAAAAAATGCGCCTATGCAATTTTAAAGGATTTAGAAAAAACTGTTCCAATGTCGCGGTTGCTTGAAGGCGATGTTGGAAGTGGCAAAACAGTTGTAGCGGCAATGGCCGCGCTAAACGTAGTCAAAAGCGGGCATGCCGCCTCCGCCAAAGGCTACGGCGAGCCAAGGCAAGTAGCTTTTATGGCTCCAACGGAAATTTTGGCAAAACAACATTTTAAGTCGATTTCTGAAATGGTAAAACCGTTTGGGGTTACAACCGGCATGTTAACTGGGAAAGATGCTAGAATTTGCAGAAGCGGAGAAGTCTTTGAGGTTTCCAAAAAAAGTTTACTGGGTGATTTGGAGAATGGCCAGATTGATATTATTATCGGAACTCACTCACTGATACAAAAAGGAGTAGAATTTTCCCGCCAGGGGCGGGATCCCGCTGGGGCGGGAAAAGATTTGGCTTTAGTAATTTTAGACGAGCAACATCGGTTTGGCGTGGAACAGCGTGACCACTTAATAAAAAATAAAAAGATTGTCCCCCATTTGCTTTCAATGACCGCCACCCCAATTCCAAGAACTTTGGCTTTAACTGCTTATGGTGATTTAGATTTATCTTTGATTGATGAAATGCCTGCCAACAGAAAAAAAGTTAAAACAATTATTGTTGAACCACAACAGAGAAAACAAGCTTATGAGTTTATAAAAAAAGAAGTTTCCGAAGGCAAGGGCGTTTTTGTTATTTTTCCTAAAATAGAAAGCGCTGCTTCAAAACTTGCTGAAACAATTAAAGAAAAAGGCCCAATTACAGGGTCAGCAGGATTTGCTGTACAAAATTACCCTACTGCCCCACTTTCTTTGTCATCTTTGGCCATAAACGAAGTTAAATCCTTAAAGGAAGAATACGAAAGATTGTCAAAAGAAGTTTTCCCGGATTTACGAATTACAATGCTTCACGGAAAAATGAAAGCCCCCGAAAAGGAACGCATTATGTTAGATTTTAAAAAAGGTGAGATTGATATTTTGCTTTCCACTTCAGTTGTTGAAGTTGGAGTTGATGTTCCCCGCGCCACTATAATGATGATTGAGGGAGCCGAACGTTTTGGGCTTTCACAACTTCACCAATTCCGCGGACGCGTTGGCCGAAGTGACATGCAATCTTATTGCTTTTTGTTCACCACAGACCCAAGTATGTTAAACAGAAAACGGTTAAAAGCATTGGTGGAGTCTAACAATGGTTTTGAATTAGCAGAAAAAGATTTGGAAATTAGGGGCCCGGGCAGTTTATATGGCACACAGCAATGGGGAATTCCCGACATGGCAATGCAAGGTTTAAATAATATATTTTTGGTTGAAAAAACGCGAGCAGCTGCAAAAGAAATTTTAGAAAAAGATCCAAAACTAGAAAAGTACCCCGAGCTAAAAGAGCGCCTAAAAGAATTCCAAAAAAGAATTCACTTTGAATAATTTATAGACTACGCTTACACTGACTTTTCTCCAAACGTTACGCGTTTTGTAAGGAACAAAAAAACCGCCGAAGGGCGGTTTTTTTAATTTCAACTATGAATTCGCCAGTGTAGAACTGATGCGCTCAAGTGTTGGGAGAACTTATCGCGTTCTCCATGTTTTGTGGCAAGCCACACGTCGGATTGGTTACCGAAGGTATTCGAGAATATGGTCTCAATACCTATGTCGCCTTTACAAAAGACGAAAAACGAATTCAGTTATTCAGTGGCAACCCAGCCATTGGACCGCTCAAGATCTGGGCGACGACAGTGCCGTCATCCAGCCTGACGGCCAGATTGTTCCAATCATACGGCGGCGCGGACGGCATGCTGCCATCCGCCCGGGGATACGGCGTGTGGGAGCTAACCCACATGGCACCTTCGGGCTGGGAGGTGGGGTTGCAGAGCCATGTGTTCATGCCATCGGTGATAAGGTTCGGACCAATTCGTTTCATTGTGGTTTTCATGATATCAGTATTTTTTTGATTGTTGTTGGAAAGCTGTTTTAACTTCTTCGATTGTAAAATCTGTTATTGCCTTTCGGCGAATCGAAGTAGTCAATCAAAGCCTACAGGATGGCTCCCTGAATTCGTAGTGAACGCAGGTTGCTGTGCCTTTTAGAGAAAAGGCACATAAATCTGCGCTCACTTGCTATGTTTTCAATGTACTCTACTATGTCTCTATTATACCACCATTCAGCCACCTTGTCAAGGGGTAGAGGACTTTCTACTTCCCTGGCCCAAAACAACAAAAAACCGACCGCTTGGCCAGTTTTTCTATCTTATTATCTTTATTTTAATATTCTAATTTAATTCCGAGTTTTTCAGCAATTTGTAAAAGCCACTTCTCGTGCCGATCAACTTTATGAGAAAGCATTACCAACTCATCAAAAAATTTGTCAGCTTTTGTTGAGTAAGCATCAACTGAATTCTGAAGTAAATTAAAATTATCCTTTAATTCCTTAAAATCGCTGGCTATTTTGCCAAACTTTTCGTCAAGATATTCTACTAATTCTGATAAATCTTCTTTCATATTTTTATTATACTCTAGCAAAAGTGACTGTCAAATTTTTATTTCCTAATTTTTTCTGTAACCACAAAAACGTCGCTTCGCTCCTTCAAAACCCACGGTTTTGAATAATTTCCTACACGGGAGGATTTACTAAATCCTCCCGACCCCTCCTAAGATTTTGGGTCACTTTCGAATCTTCTCAGTGACCCAAAATCCCATGTATTTGCCTAGCATCAAACGAATTTGGGCGTCCAAGGCGGGCAGCGAACCAAAGACAATTAATGTAACTGGTAAAAATATCCATTGCAAAAATACTGAAGCGCGCTTTCCAATTCTTTTATACCATTTTATGGTTTTTGGAATTGGTGGCAAAAGCATTGTGCTTAAAATTGCTGAAACCATCATGCCTGCCAAAGAAACAGTCATAATTTGCCCAGTTAAAATGGGCAAATTAAAAGACAAAATTGTAAAATTAAATTGATGCCCACCCAAAAGAATTGGCAACCAGCCGAGCATAAAAAGCAAAAGTGAAGCTGTTGCCCAAGACCAAAATCCATCTAAAATTGTGTAAATGTGACCAATTTTTTCGCGCAAAGGAATTTTTTTGTTTTGAATAAATCCAAACATTATATACGGAATTTCGGCACAACCCCAAGCCCAACGTTTTTGTTGTTTGTATTGATTGATTGCTGTTCTCCAAACACTTTTTGCCATAACAGCATCCATGGAAGCCAAATAATACATTGGCACAACTCTGTACTTTGCATCATAATTTAAATATGCACGCCAGAAAATTCGCGAGTCATCGGAAACAACATTTGCAGGATACCCCACTTCAAAAAATACTTTTGCGGGAGTGGAATGCGAAGAGTATGTTGTAAGTTTTTCTGAGCGCTCTTGCTGAATCATTTGCCAAAAAGTATTTGAAGTTGAAACAACTCTGGCAAAAGCAGAAGCTGTCCAAATGTTGTTGTTGTAAACAGGAATTGGCTGATAGCTGGCACTCTCTGGGTTTTCTTCTGTTAAATATAAATAAGTCAGCCGTGCAAAATATTGCGGAAAAACTTTTGTATCTATGTCAAAAGTAGAAATTAAAATATTTTCGTAAGGAATTCTTAATTCATCAATTATTTTTTCTTTTACTTGCTTACCTGCATATGCGGTATTTGAACCCTTACCTGCGATTTCACCCTCTATATTGTCTGGGTGCACAACAACCATAAATTTATAAAATTCGTGAGAATGTTTATTGGCAATAATTCTGGCTTGTTTTTCAAAGTTTTCACCAGCCCTGGCCTCAACCGCCAAAACAATAATCATTTTTTCTTTGGGATAATCACACTTGATTAAGGTTTCCAAACTTTCTTCTATCAAATCTTCTTCTTCTTGGTATGTTGGTAAAATAATTACATGATAAATATTTTTCCAGCTTGCCCTGAGCGACCTGCCCTGAGTGAAGTCGAAGGGAGTCGAAGGGTTTTTCAATTCTTTCAATTCTTTTAGCCAATCAACCTTCATATTTTTTTTAACTCTAAAATATCCTACAACTTGGTGCAAAGAAAAATAAAAAACTCTAAAAAGATAGTAAAAACAAAAACAAATAATAAAAATAGCAATTTGTGCTGGAAACAACCACGACAAAATAAGCACGCCAAAAAGCGTGCTTAAACTCATAACACCGGGAATAATCTCAAAAAATCTGTAAAGTCTTCTGTCTTTCGGATTTTTTAAGTCCGAAGCTTTTGAGATGTCTAAATAATCTTTTTTCTCCATGATATAAACTGGCTTGCCCTGAGCGAGCGAAGCGAGTCGAAGAGTGGCCCTACCGGGATTTGAACCCGGGTTTTATGCTTGAAAAGCACGCGTCCTAGACCAGGCTAGACGATAGGGCCTTGTCATATATAAATAAATACTAACCCGAAAATTGAAATAATTCAAGGTTTGGTGTAAGATTATGCATAAAAGCATGAAAATATTAGCCATAGAAACATCTTGTGATGACACGGGAGTTGCTGTTTTAGAGGTTTCTAAAACCAGTAATTTTAAAGTTTTATCTAATGTCATTGCCTCACAAATAAAAGTCCACCAAAAATATGGCGGAGTTTTTCCCATGATGGCGAAGCGTGAACACCAGCGCAATTTAGTTCCTGTTTTTATGCGCGCGCTAAAACAGGCTAAATTGCTGAAAATTTCTAATTCCCAATTTCTAATTTCTAAAACAGAAAAAATAAAAGAAATCTTAGGGCGGGAACCGGAACTTTATAAAAAATTAGTTTCTTTTCTAAAAAAATATGATAAGCCAAAAGTAGATTTTATCTCGGTTACAAATGGCCCGGGGCTAGAACCATGTCTTTGGGTTGGAGTTAATTTTGCAAAAGCCTTGTCTTACGTTTGGGATATTCCAGTAATTCCTGTTAACCACATAGAGGGGCATATTTTGGTAAACTTTCTTAATCCTAGACCCCATGCCCTAAATCCTAAATCCTTCCCCGCTATTGCTCTAGTTGTTTCTGGGGGGCATACACAAATTATTTTAGTTAGAAAACCCTTCGGCGCGGCTCAGGGCAAGTTGTTCAGTTATGAAATTTTAGGTGAAACCAGAGATGACGCTGCTGGTGAATGTTTTGATAAATGCGCAAAAATTTTAGGATTGGGTTATCCTGGCGGACCAATTATTTCAAAAATGGCTGAAGGCATAAAACCAACAAACACCCTCCCCCGCCCAATGTTTAATACAAAAGATTATGATTTTAGTTTTTCAGGATTAAAAACAGCCGTGTTATATGCCGACAGAAAGGTTGCAAACAAAAATATAAATTATAAGCGCGCGATGTCTGCTGAAGTTCAGCAAGCAATAATAGATGTTTTAATTAAAAAAACTACAAAAGCAATTAAAGATTTTGGTGCTAAATCTTTAATTTTAGGGGGAGGAGTTTCAGCGAATAAAGAACTGCGAAAACAATTTAAGGCCTGCCTACTCGGGCAGGAAAAACTCATAGACACAGAATTAATTTTCCCCGAACCAAAACTATCAACAGACAACGGGTTAATGATTGCAGTAACAGGATATTTTAACAGAAGAAATAGCCTTCAACCCGGCTCAGTCCAAGCCAAAAAATGGGAAAAAATTGTTGCAAACGGAAACTTAAGAATTTAAAAAAAATCCGTTAAGGTCTTTCGACTTTAACGGCATTAGAGGGGCCATGCTTGGCAGTTTCTTTTCTCCCAAGCATATTTGCCTCCTCTTTAAGACAACACATTTTGCAAACTCCAAATGAACCTTCAGGATTGCTTTTTGTAAAAGCTTCGTGACAAGTGGCACAGGTGATACCATCGCCTCCAAATTTAGCCATTATTGCATCGGGCGCAAAAAAGTCCATGGGCACACTCTTCGGTGTCATGCAAAGGGCAATCAGCGATATGACCATAAGGATAACCCCGTAGAAAAGCGCAAGCTCAATTCCAAAATATGGGCCAAAAATTGCGACAAGTGCTCCTGAGAGAAACGCAATCACCTCAATAATCGTTTTGATTTTCATGACATTAGTTTTTCTGTAATTTTGATTGTTCGTCCTTCAGTGCGGTAGTTTGGTTGGTAAGGTTTTGCGCAAAAAGACCCAATCCTATCCAAGCTAAATCCGCTGCCAATATGACAATTCCGACAATTCCCACCCATATATGTCCGCAAATTCCACCGCATACCATGGTGATGATGGCTAATATAATCCAAACGCAATCAATAGGTTTCATGATAGTTCCCTTCTATGATTAAAATGTTTTCAAGATGCTGTCGAATGTGGAATATTATTATTTTATTTTTACGCTTATTAAAAATTTATGCAAGCCCCGTGACATAAAACAATAATTTTGATAATATAAAAACATATGGAATTACCTTCTAATTACAACTCAAAAGAAGTTGAAGATAAAATTTACCAGCTTTGGGAAAAGAGTGGTTTTTTTGCGCCCGAGGCGCACCAACCTAGGGCTGGTAATCCAAACAGAAATAAAACTTTCTGCATAATAATGCCCCCAACAAACGCCAATGGAAATTTGCATGCTGGCCATGCTTTGGTTATGACAATTGAGGACATTATGACCCGCTACAAAAGAATGCGAGGCTATAAAACTTTGTGGTTACCAGGACTAGACCACGCCGGATTTGAAACGCAAGTTGTTTATGAAAAAAAACTGGAAAAAGAAGGAAAAAGCCGTTTTAAAATGGCTCCCGAAGAATTATATAAAGAAATTACCGGGTTCACCAATGAGAACAAAAAAAATATAACCAACCAAGTTAAAAAAATGGGAGCCAGTTGTGATTGGAGCCGAGAACAATTTACCTTAGATAAAAATATAATAAAAATTGTTTATAATACTTTTGAAAAACTTTACAAAGATAATTTAATTTACAGGGGTAAGAAAATAATAAACTGGTGTACAAAGCATCAAACTTCCCTTTCAGACCTAGAAACCGCTGACGTTGAAAAACAAGATAAGTTTTATTATTTAAAATATGGCCCATTTACAATTGCCACTGCTCGCCCCGAAACAAAATTTGGTGATAAATATGTGGTAATGCATCCAAAAGACAAACGATATTCAGATTACACAGACGGTCAAAAAATTGACTTAGAATGGATAAATGGCCCCATAACTGCGACTGTAATTAAAGACGAAGCCATAGACATGGATTTTGGAACGGGTGTTATGACAATTACACCTTGGCACGATGCAGTAGACTTTGGAATTGCCGAACGTCACAATTTAGAAAAAGAACAAATTATAGATTTCTATGGAAAACTTTTGCCAATTGCAGGAGAATTTTCTGGCATGAAAATTACAGAAGCCCGACCTTTAATTATTGATAAATTACAAGCAAAAGGATTGGTTGAAAAAATAGAAGAAAACTATAAACACGTTGTAAAAACTTGTTATAAGTGTGGTTCTTTAATAGAACCACAAATAAAAGAACAGTGGTTTTTAAAAATGTCCGCCCAAGGTGGATCCGCCTCGGGCGGAAAGTCTTTGGCAAAACCTGCGATAGACGCAATTAAGTCGGGAAAAATTAAATTTATCCCAGAACACTATAAAAAAATTGCCCTACATTGGCTAAATAATATTATTGATTGGAATATTTCTAGGCAAATTGTTTGGGGCATACCAATTCCGGCAAAAACTTGTGAGAAGTGTAACGAAATTTTTATTGATGTTGAAGACAAAATAACTTCTTGCAAAAAATGTGGCGGAAATTTAATAAAAGAAACCGACACTTTTGACACTTGGTTTTCTTCGGGACAATGGCCGTATGCAGTTTTAGACTACCCAAAGGGTAAAGATTTTAAAACTTTTTATCCCACTGACATTATGGAAACTGGAGGAGACTTAATTTTCTTTTGGGTGAGCAGAATGATAATGTTTTCTTTGTATAACACGGGCAAAATTCCGTTTAAAATAGTTTACTTGCACGGGCTGGTTATGGATGCCAAGGGACAAAAAATGTCAAAATCTAAAGGAAATGTTATAAACCCCTTAGACCTAACAGATAAATTTGGCACAGATGCTTTACGAATTGGTTTGGTTGTTGGCAACACTCCTGGCACTTCCCTGCCGTTAGATGAAAATAAAATAAAAGCATACAGAAATTTTGCTACAAAAATTTGGAACGCCAGCAGGTTTGTTCTAATGAACTTAGAAGGCTACAACGAAAATGCAAAAATCGCATTTACCGCAAACGACAAAAAAATATTGGGAGAATTTAAAAAAATAACAAAAGAAATAACCAAAGAAATGGATGGCCTAAAGTTTTATGTGGCTTCAGAAAAAATTTATCATTATTTTTGGCACACTTTTTGTGACAAAATTATTGAAGATTATAAAAAAGGTGGGGTTAGCCAACAACTCTTAATTACAATACTAGCCGAGTCACTAAAAATTCTGCACCCATTTATGCCATTTATAACTGAAGAAATTTATCAACAGCTTCCCATCAAGGGGAAAAAAGATTGTTTAATGATAGAGAGTTGGCCAGTGGAGTAAAAAACTTGCATAAGTTTTTTGATTTTTCTATAATAGGACTAAAGGTTATATATTTAAAAAAATAATATTATGTCAAGAAAAATAAAAAAAGCCCTACCTGCGCAGGCAGGAATTTTAACTGAAGAGCCAGAAACACCAACAGAAGACGGTACAACCACACCGGTAGAAACACCCGTTGAAGCACAAAGTGCCACTTCGCCAGAAGGAATTTTTGATCAAGATGGCGAGTTGGTTGTAGATGTTTTTGAAACAGGTTCTGATTTTGTAGTTTTAGCCACAATTGCGGGCGTACAAATAAAAGACATGGACATTTCACTAGAAAAAGACATGATGGTAATAAAAGGCAATAGATGTGACCCCCACATGCATGCAGACAAAAAATACTTTTATCAAGAATGTTATTGGGGCCCATTTTCAAGAAAAGTTGTTTTGCCAGAAAATATTGATATAGACAAAGCTGACGCACAAATTGACAAAGGAATTTTAACAATAAAAATTCCAAAAAATGCATCCACAAATGGAAATGGAAAAGTAGGAGTAAAAGAAAACTAAAATTTAAAAAGAGCTGTAACCCAGCTCTTTTTCTATGTTCCACATCATAATGAGTGACGGCCGTTCATCATTACGATGATCAGAAAAATGAATAAACCTAAGAAAAATTCTCTGTTAGACGTAGCATTAAACTACTTGGTAGAAACATCGGAGAATCTACTTGATTTAAGTTACAAAATAATATTTGACCCAGAAGAATTAATAAAAATTGGTAGCTATTCAAACAATCTCTCCCCCTCGCCCACAATCTGGAAAAACATTTACAAACTAAAACATAGTTCTTATTTTAAAAATGTAAACGGCAAACTATATCTTACTAAAAAAGGAAGACTGGAAATAATAAAAAAACTTATAAAAAATAAAAAAGAAAAGGAAAAATGGGATGGCAAATGGCGTGCAATAATTTTTGATATACCAGAGTTAAAAAGAAACGAAAGATCCTTTTTAAGAAAAGAACTAAGAATGATGGGGTTCCAAGAAATGCAACAAAGCATTTGGGTTTTTCCATTTAATATTGAACAAGAGATATTTGCTTTATTAAAGTTATGGAAAAAAGATTTCGCGGGTGATATTAGATTTTTGCGTATTGAAAAAGTTGAGGACGATAAAGATATCAAAAAAATATTCAACTTATAAAATAGCAAATTACTTTGTATCGTAATGAGTGACGGCCGTTCATCATTACGATAAGGAGGTGATACGACGGACAATGTGCTCCTGAGAGGACTCGAACCTCTAACCCTTGCGGGACGTGCTTCTAAGGCACGCGCGTATACCAATTCCGCCACAGGAGCAAATAATTAATTATATATTTATAATTTACGTAGTATACCAAAATACCAAACATTTTTCAATTGTATTTTTTAAATGAGATAACACTTGACAATGTGGTACATAGTATGATATGGTTATGACTCTAGTGTTCATTGAAATTCTCACCAATCCAACCCCAACCATGAAAACCATGACCCTGAAATTCGCGGCAACAGCCGCCCTCTCATGCCTGATCGCAAGTTGCGGTCGCGACGACGATAAAACCGCCGAAGCCCTTGCAAAATTGCAGGTGGAAATTAACGCGGTGAAAGACCAGCTTAGCAAGCCGGCTCCACCGCCAACGATAAATCTGCCGGCTCCAGCCCCAGCACCAGCGCCAACGGTGAATTTATACATCCAACAGAACCCGAGCCAAAACATCTCGGTGCCGTCGGCTCCGTCACGCTACCCGGTAATACCAATGCCAGTCGCACAACCCCAACCCCAGCCAACCACCATGATTGACTATGGCAACGGTGACGTTGCCTATGTCAATCGCGGTAGCACGAGCTATGTTGAAGAAGGCGGAGAAATTGTCTATCGTAGCGGAGGAACCCGCTACGTCTATGACAACTATTCCGGTGGCTGGCAAAATTGCGGATACGAACAACCGCAATCCTACCCTCGATTCCAACAAGGATACCAAGGGTACAGCCAGTCGCAACTCCAGCGAGGGCAACGGCAAACGCAGCCACCACGCCAAATTCAGCATCAGCAGGTGGCAAAAAACAACTGCGTTCCCAACTTGAAGTCAGGAAGCATCACTCGCCCGGCTCAAGGTAGCCGTGGTGGGAACAACTGCATCCCCAACTTGAAGTCAGGCAGTATCACTCGGCCAGCCTCAAGTGGCATGGCAAGTAATCGCGGTTCAAACGGCTTTAGCAACCAGGGACGCATGCAAGTGCAAAGCAGGAGCTTTGGCAGTGGAATGCAGTCACTTGGTGCCAACCGTGGCGGATTCAGCGGCGGGGCCCGCAACATGGCCTCAAGCGGTTTTCGCGGGGGGTCAAGCAGTGGTGGCCGTTCATTTGGCCACCGATAACAATCAATCAACAACATCAACCTATTATGGGCGGTCTCGAAATTTTCGAGCCGCCCCTTTTATTTGAGTGCGAAATATATCTCTTCATTAATCGCACGAAACCTCGCCGTAGCTTTGCGCGAAGGAGGGCAATCAAAACCCTTGAGTCTTCACCCAATTTTTGGGTGAAGACTTGACAGTGTTGTGGCAATATGATATAATTCAAACATCGATTGAGCTAGACAGCTCGTTGAAATTCTCACACAACCCCAAACACCTAAAAAACATGAACTGGAAAAATGTAATGATAACGTTGGCCCTACTTGCACTGGCGGGGGCAACGTTCATCTACCCCGGCGTGCAATGTAGCCACCGGGACACGAAGGCAACCGAAAAAGTTGTTGCAATGAAAAAGGAGCTGGAAACGCTCCAAAAAGTTGCCGCAATGAAGAAGCAGGTCGATGACCTTGCGGTTGTTGCTGCCTCACGGCAAGCACAACCACAGGGAACCCTCGGCTTCACCGGCAATGTATCGCCGGTTGCCTCAAGACCCGCACCGCCACGGATCCGTTCCGTGGCAGAAATTCAAGGGGACATCAGTTCCCTAAAAAACGACATGCGGGAAAACCGAAAAAAAATCGCGAGCGAAATTGTATACGCTCGCGAAGACAAGGGGGCGCCGGAAAGCCGGGCGAACTATCGCCAACAGCACATTGGCGATCTGGAGAATGCATACATAAAAATGTGCAATAAAAACCGCCAGTTAATGGCGGAACTCCAACGGTCGCTCCCACCACCCCGCTAGGCCCATGAAGGGCAAGCACGCAGATTTACAACCTGCGTGCTCTTTTTTTATTTCAACACATCCCCATATAAATAAATCAAAACAGCACTAAAAATTTAGTGCTGTTTTCTTGTTTTATGACTAACTTAATAAATTACGATGTTATTCCAAAGGCGTCTTTGATAAGGTTTATTGCCAAAGAACTACCTATCGCCAAAGCAATTATCAATGTTCCAATTACGCAAGCAATTAAGGCTTTTTTGGCTATTCCTGTTTTTTCAGGGCTACCAGCAGAGGTAAGATATAAAATTCCTGTAATAACCCAACCTATAACTACTATTGGAGTAGCCGCATCAACGGCGACTGTTGAAACTTTCGTAACCATCTCATTCAAAGTCAATCCAAAGGCTACAAGAGGAGAGGCAACGGCGACTGTTGAAAAAGTTAAAAATAATATTTTTTTATTCACTCCCTTAGAAATCTGTCTTTATATGATTTATTGATCAATTTCAGACAAACTAATTTATTTTTTAAAATATTTTTATGAAACTGGAAGATTGAATGCATTCCCCACTAAATACACTGCTGAATTTGCAACAATTACCACCACTGTTCCTATTACTGCTGCAAATAAAGCTTTTCTTGCCGAAGTTAGCTTGTCAGGAGCTCCTTGGGCTATTAAAAATAAAATTCCTGTTACAACCCACAATATAACCACCACTCCGTCAGCAATATAAAATGCCGTAGAAACTGCGGCAGAAACCATACCAGAAACCGTGACTTGTGCAGATGCCAACATTGGTAAAATCAAAATTGCTCCGGCCAAGATTAAGAATATATTTTTTTTATTCATACTAAATATAAAATTTAAATATTTTATTTTTCATTTATAAAATTTTTCCAATTATTGTCGTTATAGAATAGGCCAAAATACCAACTACCACACCCGCTATTCCCCAAATAAAAGCTGACCTTGCTTGTGAAACTTTTTCCGCATTTCCCATAGAAGTTAAAAATAAAATAGCTGCCACAACAAAACAAATCACAACAATCGCGCAAAAAGCAATCCACATTGTTCCCTCTAAATTAAATACTATATTGTTAAAACTAATAGGGGCTCCGTAAGCACCCAAATAAGACGCATAGATAACCGAAGGTAAAACCAAGACTACCAAACTAAATAAAAACAATATTTTTTTGCTTATGTTCATATGTAATTAGTTTTTGCCCCCGCTAAGCGGGGGCAAAAACTGTAAAATACTTATTGTACGCCAACTCCCATTACGCTAGAAACTATAGCAATTATAGAATATGCAACAATTCCCACCACTACTCCAGCAATTCCCCAAATAAAAGCTGACCTTGCTGATTGAACTTTTTCTGGAACTCCTCCTGCTGTTAAAAATAAAATTCCAGCTACCACGAAACATATTACTGCCATAAGTCCAAAAATCATCCAAAGAGCATTTTCAATATAAGTTATCAATGTAGGCATATCGGCAATTGCATTAAGTGGTGCTTCTGGAGCACTGTTACTGTTTGCTGCTAATGCCATTACAGGAAGCGCTAAAACGCTAAGTGCTACTAAAGTTAAAACTATTTTTGTTTTTGTCATTTTTTTGTTTTTATTATTTTTTTGTTTAAAATTTAAAATATTTGATCGACCTTTGTAAGGTTTTATTTGTTATATTCCCAAGGTATTTTTTATAAGATCTACCATTACACTAGACAATAAACCTATAATTAAACCTACAACTGTAAAAATAAAAGCTGTTCTTGCCACTTTCATTCTTTCGGGGTTACCACCTGCTGTAAGATAAAATCCTCCAGAAACTATCATCATAGTTACTGCCAAAGGAGTAATAAATGTTGCTATTTCTGTTGCTATGGCTTGGATAATTGTAGTTAAATCAGTTCCTGTAATTGTAGATTTTATAATGTCTGTGACTACAAGAGCAACTAACCCAACAATTATGCCCGCTATTGCATACATTAAGGCTTTTTTAGCTGTACCAATTCTCTCAGAGCTTCCTGCTGAAGTAAGGTACATAATACCTGCAACAATGATCATTATTCCTCCTAGAATTGCAATAACTTTTCCAAGTTCAGTTGCTATCCCACCAAAAAGTGTTGGAAAGTCGCTATAACTCAAAGGATTGCCAATGTCCTCACCCAAAACTATTGGTGCCAAACAAAATAACCCTAAAGATAAGAATAAATAAATTAATTTTTTATTCATTGAATATATTATACAACTTTACTTAAAGTAGTTGCAATGCTTTATACTGTGGATAAACCCTGCGCTGAGCTTGCCGAAGTGTTAGTCCTTAAGGCACGCACCTGAAGCAACTTTGTCACCGTCATCAAGCCTCATAATCCTAACTCCTTGCGTATCTCTACCTAATAAAGATATTGTTTTTACTCCAGTTCTTATCACCTGTCCCTGTTGTGAAATGACAATTAAATCTTCTTCCTCAACGCCATCCTCCAAAATACACGACATAACAATATGGCCTGTTTTGCTTGTAATTTTTGCTGTTTTAATTCCAGACCCTCCCCTACCTTGAGTTTTATATTGTGAAATATCGGTTCTTTTTCCGTAACCATTTTCCATAACAATTAAGAAAAACTGCTTGGCGGATTTTTTTTCAATTACATCCATTCCAATAATTTCATCCCCTTTTTTCAAACTAATACCCTTAACTCCTGCTGCTCCTCTGCCCATTGGCCTAATATCTTTTTCTTTAAATCTAATTGATGTTCCATTTTTTGTTGCTAAAATTATATCATCTTCGCCAGATGTTTTAACAACTTTTTTAAGTGCATCTCCTTTTTCAAGTTTTATGGCAATAATTCCACTTTTTCTAACATTTTCAAATTCCGATAAAGCAGTTTTTTTAATTCTGCCATTTTTAGTAATCATAACTAAAAATTTATCCTGCCTTTCACCTTCTTTAACAACTGGTTTTGGCCCCATTGTTCCTGGCATTGGAATTAATGACAAAACTTTTTCCTCATTTGATAATTCCAAAAAGTTTAACAAACCCCTGCCACGGGCAACCCTGTTTCCTTCTGGAATTTCATAGACTTGCGTTTGAAAAACTTTTCCAGAATCAGTAAAAAACATTAAATTGTCATGCGTTGAAGCAGTTAAAAAGTGCTCAACAATATCTTCTTGCATTGTTTTCATTCCCATTATTCCTTTGCCACCACGTTTTTGAATTTTGTAGGTTGCGGGATTTATTCTCTTTATGTAACCACCAGTAGTCAAAGTAACAATTGTTTCTTCCAAAGGGACTAAATCAACTTCTGTAATTTCGCCCAATTTTCCCTTAACAACTTTTGTTCTTCTTTTATCGCCAAATTTTTCACGGATATCTAAAAGTTCTTTTTTAATAATAGCTTTTAATTTTTCAGGACTTTTCAAAATTGCCAATAATTCTTTTATTCTTTCTAAAAGTTCTGCTAATTCATCTTCAATTTTCTTTCTTTCTAAGCCAGCCAGTGTTTGCAACCTCATTTCCAAAATTGCCACAGCTTGCCTTTCGGTTAAGCCGAATTTTTTAATCAAATTAATTCTAGCCTCTTCTTTGTCTGCGGATTTTTTAATTGTTTGAATAACTGCATCAATATTTTTTAATGCAATCATTAAGCCCTCCAAAATATGAGCTCGTTCTTTTGCTTTTTCTAAATCATATTGTGTTCTGCGAGTAATAACTTCTTCGCGGTGTTTTATAAAATATTTTAAAACATCGGCCAATGACAAAATTTCTGGCTGAATACCGTCTACAAGTGCCAACAAATTTAAATGGAATGTTTTTTGAAGGCTGGTAAATTTATATAACCTGTTTAAAATTCTTTGCGGTTGGTAACTTTTTTTAACATCAATAACAATGCGCATACCTTCCCTGTCGGACAAATCTCTAATGTCTTTTATTCCTTCAACTTTCTTTTCTGAAACCAATTCAGCCATTTGTTCAACAAGGGTTGACTTTAAAACTTGGTATGGAATTTCTGTAATTATAATTTGTTCAGCTCCATCTTTTTTTTCTACAACATCAGCTTTTCCGCGCATTAAAATTGCACCTTTTCCTTGAGAATAGGCTGTAATTATTTCTTTTTGGTCATAAATTATTCCACCAGTTGGAAAATCTGGACCTTGCACAAAAGCAAATAAATCTTCTGTTTCTGCTTTTGGGTGTTCTAGTACGTGTATAGAAGCATCAATTACTTCTGTTAAATTATGTGGCGGAATATTTGTTGCCATACCAACGGCAATTCCCAAAGATCCATTTAACAATAATTGCGGTAATGGACTTGGTAAAACAGTTGGCTCGGTGGTCATGCCGTCATAGTTGTCAACAAATTTAACTGTATCTTTTTCAATGTCGCGCAACATTTCATCACCAATTTTTGTTAGTCTACATTCTGTGTATCTGGCAGCAGCTGCTCCGTCGCCATCTATAGAACCAAAGTTTCCTTGCCCATCAACCAATGTGTACCTCATGTTGAAATCTTGTGCCATTCTAACCAAAGATTCATAAACAGCTGTATCTCCATGAGGGTGATAAGATTTCAAAACTTCTCCAACTACAGACATAGATTTTCTATGTTTTGTGTTAGACCTTAAACCAGATTGCATCATTGCATACAAAATTCTTCTGTGAACTGGTTTTAACCCATCCCTAACATCGGGAAGCGCACGCGAAACAATAACCGACATCGCATAATCAATGTATGATTCTTTTAGCTCAGTAACCATTTCACGCTGATCTACATTTCCCCTGTTGCTATCACCATGCTTGCCGTCTTCTTGAGCGCGAGCTCTAGATTTTTTTTCTTCTGGTTTTTCTTCTTTTGTATCACCCTCATCTTTAACTGAAGAGTCTTCTTCTTCTTTTTCTATTTCTTCGTCATCAAACTCTTCATTTGAAGCTGGTTTTTTTGCTTTTGCCATTGAATTTTATAGAATTAAATTCATCCTGAGCCCGAAGGCGAAGGATTATTCATTATTTAGTAAATTTAAAAGTTGAAATTATTTGATTATAAATATCTTTGTAATTATTATCATTCAAAAAAGCTTCTACTGTCCCGCATGATTGTTGATTTGTTTCAAAATATGTAATAGGTAAAGAAATTTTTCCCATACCTTGCAAATCTGTATAATTCCATGTTATTTCATATACTCGCGCTCCACCGTCTAAGACCCCTCCTGTTATTGTGTCTATGCTTTGGTAATTTTGGATTTCCGATGGTCCAGAAATTTTTATATAATCTTCAAAAGGAATTTTACAATATTCTGATCCCCTAGTATAAAATCCAATATTTATTGCTTCTTGTCCGTTAGTATTATTTTTAGGAGAAAATGCAACTCCAGTTTCACAGTCTCTTGCTGTCCAATCTTTAGGATATTGTATTTGAAAATTATATTTTTTATTTGTGTAAGTTTTCTGGTCATCAGATGGAACTACAGGAGCTATAGACGTTACGGGGGTTGTAGGAGTTGTTGGGGCAACATCTACAACTGGCATTTTTACAGACTGACCAATACTAGAAAGACTACTAAATGCGCTATTAATCCAAAAAAATCCCATTGGTAAACCTATGATAACCACAACTGTCCATAAAATAATTTGTTTTTTATGGTCAGCTAAATTCTGTAATTTTTCCAAAAAATTTCTAACTTTTTCTGCAAATTTCATTATAAAATGATGAACTAAGCAAGATAATGAATTCGAAGCGTACTCTGCAGGCAATTTCGCATGGTCCGCCGGTAGGCGGGAAATTGCCGAAGCCTGAGTGAGCCCGCGCTGGCGGGCGAACGCTAGCGGAGAATCATTATCGAGCGAATTACAGTTGTAAAACTACAATTTCCATTGCCCCTTCTTTTGGCATTGCGCTTTCTTTTACCACTAATTTATCTTGCGGAGCAATAGATTGCTTTCCCATTGCCTTCAAAAATTTGGAAACATCATCTAAATCTTCTTTCGATTTTGGTAAAGCATAATGCATTGGAATTACAATTCTTGGTTCAATTTCTGCAACTATTTTTTGGGCCGCCGAAGAATCAATCGTATATCCTCCACCTCCCACAGGAATCATTAAAACATCAATCCCATCTATTTTTTCTAATTGGTCATCTGTTAATTGCTTTTGCCCTAAATCTCCCAAGTGACAAAACTTCATATCTTCTGCTTCTATTATATAAATTGTATTTTTTCCTCTTTCTTTCCCATTTACATCGTCATGAAAAGCAGGAATTCCTTTTATAAAAACTCCCTTAACTTCATATTCGCCAGGGCCACTTATAACAAGCGGTTCGCCTTTTACGGCACTCACATTATTATGATCGTGGTGGTCGTGAGTAACTAAAACAATGTCCGCTGTCATGTTGGGAATTTTTAATCCTGTTTTTTCATCAAAAGGATCGACAACAATATTTGCTTCGTGATCTCGTGAATTAGAAACTGAAATTTGAAAACAGGATTGCCCTGCCCAATTTATTTTTGCCATAAAATTAAAAGTATTTTTTTCTTTTCATAATTTTATCACAAACATATTCCAACTTCAACCCCATCAAATATCATCGCAAGTCGGTGGGACGTCGGACGTCCCACCGCTATCGATATTGTCACAGTGCCAATTCTTCAGAATCATGCTTATTTTTATTTTTTATCCAGTTGTCAACTCCAGCCTTACATCCTTCTGGTCCGTTCATAAATTCTAAAAATAATTCTCTCTGCGTAACCGAAGGAAAAACTTTTTTGCCAAGATAATCTACGTAACTATGGCGCTTATTATTTTCCAAAAATTCTTTGACTTTTTTGGGATTTTTTATTCCCTTTTCTTTCCATCCCGGCTCAATCATAGAAATCAAATTGGCATGAACATATAAAAATGACGTTCTTAACTGATTATCATCTTTAATATGGACTGCGCGAAATTTATTAAAAAGATGGCCCATTCTTTTATATTTCTCGTTAAAATATTTAGCATATCCACCATTAACTTTTTTCATAAATTCGGTTATGCCGTTATCTTTCAACTGTTTTAAAATCAAATGTAAATGATTGGGCATAAACGAAAAAGCAAGAATATCCACCAACCTATCTCTCTCATCAGGATATTCAGAAAGGTGGGATGTCGGACGTCCCACCGCCTCTTTTTCTTGTTTTTTAAATCTATTACGAGCTCTTCTACGTTCCCAAATTTCTACCCTTTTATTATTGTTAAATTCATAAATAGAAAAAATGCCTCTATAAAAATCACTCTCGTCTACATAAACTACGGTGTCACCAACTGCTCGACTTACAACATGATAAATTTCTTCATTAACTAACGAGGGTCTTATATAGCTCATTTTTTTATTTTATTTATTATTTTAATTATTATACCAATTATACCAAAAATATTTAAATGGTGGGACGTCGGACGTCCCACCAACTTTTTATATTCTTGTAAAAAAAGAAGCCCACATTGTGCGGGCACTAACATTGAAAAAGAACTTTCACATTCCTGGTGCTGACAAAGCACAGAATGCTGGTGGCACCAGTGCTTCGGCGGGCTGGTCGGGCAACAGTTCAAACTCCTCCGGCGAAAGCCACTTAAACGAATCAACAACTTCATATAATCCCAATGGTGATTTGCCTATAGTGTGATATTCGCCAAGCCTGATGGGTTTACCCTCCCTAACTAGCTTACAAACACAATATTTACTTTCTTCAGAATGACCATGAGCAGCATTGCAATGTCTAGGCAATACCATTCTGCCAGTAAGCCCACCACCTAATCTGGTCAACCTAGCAGGAATGGTCACCGTTAATTCGGCTACATTCTTGGGCGTCTCATTAATTTGATGGCCCACCAACTCCAAAAGTGCCGCCAGTGCCCTGCCCATTTCATACGAAGTAGCATGGGGATTTGCTGCCCCAAGTGCCACAGCTCTTCGCACCTTCAAAAGCCAACCTTTTGTCCATACAAGACTCTGTCTTTCCATACAATCATCAAATTCGTTTTCCATAAGATTTATCCAGTTGATAGTTTTCGCTCATTTTATAATTACAACGAGCTACCCAAACCTTATAACAAAATAATTTTTTTGTCAAAGTAATCTGGTATTGCAAAAATTATTAAATAGTGTATATTGAATACATTAATAAAAGTAATACTGCTGACCCTTCGACAAGCTCAGGGTTAACCTGCAGCAGAACCCTTCGACTTCGCTCAGGGCAAGTCCAACGGGAAGACAAATAAACAGGTATTTTGTTTTATATGATAAAAGATACAAAAAAAATAGAAGATGCAACAGCTCCTCTTAATATTGGCTCAACAGTAGAAGGAAAAGTAGTTGCAAGAGATAGATCTTCTCTTTACATTGACTTAGGAATTCACGGAACCGGTATAATATACGGGAGAGAATTTTACAATGTAAAAGATATAGTTAAAAATTTAGAAACCGGCGACAAAGTTTTTGCCAAAATCGTTGAAATGGAAAACGATGAAGGCTATAAAGAACTTTCGCTAAGAGACGCCACCAAAGAAATTGGCTGGCAAAGATTGAAAGACTTGCGTGATGCAGGTACAGTTTTAAGTGTTAGAATTAGCGGAGTAAACAAGGGCGGGTTGTTAACAAGTTTAGACGGTATTCAAGCTTTCTTGCCTGTTTCGCAATTGTCTGCCGAGCACTACCCTCGCGTAGCAGATGCTGACAAGCAAAAAATCTTAAAAGAATTACAAAAATTCATTGGCAAAACTTTAGAAGTAAAAGTTTTAGATTTATTAGCAGAAGAAAATAAATTAATTCTTTCAGAAAAAGCAAAGTCCGAGGAAAAAACAAAAGAAACCTTAAAAAATTATAGCAAAGGTGATATTGTTGAAGGACAAATTACCGGCATTGCTGATTTTGGCGCTTTTATAAAATTTCCATTTCCTGTTGAAGATGAGAATGAACAAATTGAAGGTTTAATTCACATTTCAGAATTAGACTGGCAATTAGTTGAAAATCCAGCTGAAGTTGTAAAAGTTGGCGAAGCTGTGAAAGCACAAATCATCAACATTAACAACAATCAAGTTTTCCTTTCGTTAAAATCTTTAAAGAAAAATCCTTGGGAAGAAATTGAAAAAGAATATAAAAAAGATGACGTTATAAAAGGAAAAGTAACTAAATTTTCAACTTTTGGAGCATTTGTAGAAATTGCACCAAAAATTAGAGGACTTTGCCACATTTCAGAATTTGAAAGCAAAGAAAAAATGGAAGAACAACTTACAATTGGCGAAACTTATAGCTTCCAAGTTATATTAATAGAACCTCGCGAACACAGAATGAGCTTGAAATTGGTAAAATAAAAACTCACGGTCAGAAAAAAATGGGCACTCGCCCATTTTTTTTGCATACAAAACTTGAGTCTTCACCCAAAATTGGGTGAAGACTTGACAAATTATTATTATACTGATAAATTAAATGAGCTAGAAACTGTAACTTGAAATAGAAATCGAGGAACTACAATGCAACAGGAAGAAAACTTGCCCCAGGAGGAACTTGGGGAGGTGCTCCCCGTTGTTGACTCAGACAATTTTCAGATTAGTTTGAGAAAGAAATTTGGTTTGGGAAACATGCAAGTTGAGCAAAGGCTTGACTATGCTATGGAGTGGATAAAAAGTTTAGGGAAACTTTGGGGACAAGGAATTATGGATGAAAACGGAATTATGTCACAAGGACATGGATTTGTTTTCGCTCCCGAACATTTTTCTGAACCTCATAGAAAAATGTTTGACAAACATGGCTTCCAACTAATGATTTGTGCCAAAAAATACTACGCCGACGGAAAGTTTAATGAAAAAACTGGCAAACTTGACAAGTGGGTTGATACAGTGGACGAATGCATAATCCGCTTTGCCAGAGAACTCGTTGCCCATCCAAAGTTTAAAATCTTCTGCTTAATTGCCGGCGACAGCGACTATGTCCCGCTACTAAAAGATCTGAAAAAGCACGGAATTAAAGTTGCGTTAGTTGCACCGACCGCTGATTCACTTGGCGGAGAATTACTCAACTATGTTGATGTAAATCCTGCAAATAGAAAGCGAATGGTGCTATACCTCGATGAAATTTAGTTACGCATGGCGGTGTGAAATTTACACTGCCTTTTATTTTACTTTCAAGCCTTGACCCTTCACCCTAAATAGGTGTTTTAACTATATATAAAAACAATTTAAGAAAGCCTTAGCTACAAGGGTGAAGGGTTGACATCTTCTCTTTTTTATGTATAATTAAACCAGTTCTTCAAAACTTGAAGCAACGGGTCAAAACTGATTGAAAGATAAAAAAATGAACAAGCGCGAAAAAGCCGCACAAGCGGCAAAACTGATTGAAGCTGCCGCCGAGGCAGCCGCCACGGGCACCAAGCCCACTCAACCCAAACCAGAACCTGACACTACAACCATGAAAGCCAAGACCATCACTCCCGAAGCTCCCACGACAGCTGAAGTCGTGGAACAGACCAAGCCCGCCACCCCGGCACCCACCAAACCTGCGAAAGTCAAAATGGCAACGGTCGGTAACGACCTCAGCCAACTGAGCGAGATCGTCCAGCCTAAAGCCGACGGCAAACCGGCGGTGATTCCATATAATTCACCGGTGTTCACCGCCGATGATGGCTCCGCCGAGGCCAAGAGAACAATCGTGGCGAGCATGCCCGTCGACATCGCCAACACCTGGAAATACCGCATGGATGCATACCGTGCGGTACACAGCTGCGAAAGTAAAGAGGATCGGATTCTGACGGCCGAAGGCCAAGAAAAAGACCAAAAGGTAGCCGACGAATTCTGCACGCGTATCTTCGGATACACCGGCGCCCTAAGCACTATCGCCGCCAGCATTTGGCTCAAGACGGTGCTCACCACCGAGTACCGCAGCCCCAAGGAAGTCGCGTGGGCCTGCAAAGACCTGCTCAAGTGGAAGCTTCTGGTTAGTACTGGTACTGGTCGCCGTGTCAAAATCGGCTACCTGGATTATTACATCAACCCCAAGTTTGCATTTGACGAGGAATTCACAGCTGAGATATTGGCCATTGTGGAGAAGTTCGGAAACGACCTTAAGGTTGTTGAGAGAGAGTTGCGCCTCGTCGAAAATGCGGCGATGGCCAAAGAGGCCAACCTCACGCTGGCCGAATTGGTCACCAAACCCGAAAGCAAGGGCACCCTGTTCGTCCATGTGCCTGCCGAAACCTCCGATGAAGAGGAAGAAGGTTGGCGCGGTGGCTGTGAAGGCGTTTTCGCCGTTGGGGACAACTGGATCGTCCCCGTGAAAGCGTCTGGATCGGCGAAGCAGATGTTCGCCGACATGTGCAAACGCGGTGGCCGCTGTTCTAAGAAATCGTTGGCCGACAAAAAAATGCCAGGGTTCGAGTCCCTGCGCACTGCTGTTCAGTCAAACCATCCAAACTGGCCCGACCACCAGGTCGAGCAATACGTCAAGGATTACCGCACGCTTTGGTATATGCTGAAGCGCGCGATCAAGGACATGGAGGAAAAAGCCGCGCAATCCGACGCCCTCAAGGCGTTGGAAGGCAAGGCGGAAATCACTCCATTCCAAATCTTCGGACTCAACGGCAGTCATGGCCAGCCTGTTATGGGCAAACCGGCGCTGATCCAACTCAATGCCCACTTCAAGGTGGGTGGCAGGACGCTCGTCGACCCCCCACTCGTGGTAACACGGCGAGTGGATACTCACAACTCCGATAATGACATCTTTGAATTGGTGGCAATCCCACCCTACTTGGAAGACATTTTTGGAGAACAAATCGGGACGCAAGTCCTAGTCGGCAGCCGGGATACCCTCCTCGGCCGCCTGATCTCAGACATTGAGGGACAACAAAAGATGTTGGCCGACACCGCGTCGGCCAAAACAGTGGGCTAACCACCCGCTGTGATTGACGAAGAACCGTATGACAACCCGACCCGTTGCAACGGTTATGGGGGCCGGTACACAATGTACCGCGCCCCCTTTTAATTTACACTTCGACAAGCTCAGTGCAGGCAAAAAAATAAATTATTATATTTGAATTATTTTAAAAATTATGATAAGCTGGTTATATCATAATAAATAGCGAGGGATAAATAATGTATCCAGCGCAAATTGGGTCTAAGTGTATAAATTATAGTTAACCCAATTTGCGAGGCAACCTTGTTCGCCTCGCTCACAAGGCCGTGAAAACAAATTCACTTTTGAAAAACTTTATTTTTGTTATTTTAATACTTTTGATTGTTGGCGGAATTTTTAGTTTACTTTACTACCCTACTACAACTCCAAACGAAATTTCTATAACAAAATTAGCATCAGACATAAATGGTAATTTTGTTAAAAAAATTACAGTTGCAGGAGATGTTTTAAACATCACTTACACAGACAATAAAACAGCAACCTCCATGAAAGAAGCTGGCACAGGCCTAACAGATTTGTTGTTAAATTTAAATGTTAATAAAGACAGCTTGGCAAAAGTTGATGTTTCAAACCAAGTTGCCAAACAAGATTTATGGAGCTGGCTAACGCCGCTTTTGGTTTTTGGGATTTTGCCTTTGGTTGTATTTGGATTTTTCTTTTGGACAATGATAAAGCAAGCAAAAACAGGTGCTGGACAAGCGTTTGATTTTACAAAAGCTAAAGCAAGATTATTTGGAGCTGATGGCCATAGCAAAGAAAAAATTACATTTAAAGATGTTGCAGGATTGAAAGAAGCAAAAGAAGAATTAGTCGAAATTGTAGACTTTTTAAAATTTCCAAAAAAATATTTGGCAATGGGCGCTAAAATTCCAAGAGGAGTTTTGCTTGTGGGAAGTGCAGGAGTTGGAAAAACATTGTTAGCAAGAGCTGTTGCAGGAGAAGCAAATGTTCCATTTTTATCGGTTTCTGGTTCTGAGTTTGTGGAAATGTTTGTTGGAGTTGGTTCGGCCCGTGTGCGTGACTTATTTGCAACAGCAAAGAAAACAAACCCTTCTATAATTTTTATTGATGAGTTAGACGCAATAGGAAGACACCGCGGAGCAGGAATTGGCGGTGGCCATGATGAACGCGAACAAACCTTAAACCAAATTTTAGTTGAAATGGATGGTTTTGAAAAAGAAACTGGAGTTATAATTTTAGCTGCCACAAACAGGCCAGATATTTTAGACCCTGCCCTACTTCGACCAGGCAGATTTGATAGAAAAATTGTTTTAGATCCACCTGATGTTCATGATAGAGAAGAAATTTTAAAAATTCATTCAAAAGATAAACCATTAGCAAGCAATATTGATTTTAAAGAAACAGCTGAAAGAACCCCTGGATTTTCCGGGGCTGATTTAGCAAACGTTGCCAATGAAGCTGCTTTGCTTGCTGCAAGACAAAACAAAACACAAATTGACCAAAGAGAATTTTTAGAAGCAATTGAAAAAGTGTTGCTTGGGCCAGAAAGAAAATCACACATTTTATCAAAAAATGAAAAAGAAATTGCAGCTTACCACGAAGCAGGCCACGCTTTAGTTTCAACATTTATGCCAGACACCGAGCCCGTAAGAAAAATCTCTATCATTGCACGTGGAATGGCGGCGGGCTATACCTTACAAGTTCCAAGTGAAGAGAAAAAAATGAAAACAAAAACAGGTTTTGTTTCTGAAATTGCAACATTGCTTGGCGGATGTACTGCTGAAAGAATAAAATTTGGCGAAATGACAACTGGTGCTTCAAATGATTTAAGTAGAGCATCAGAAATGGCAAGAAAATTGGTAAAACAATACGGAATGTCTTCTTTGGGATTAATTGCTTTTGGCGAAAAAGATGAAATGGTATTTTTGGGAAGAGAAATTTCCGAACAAAGAAATTATTCTGAAAAAGTTGCTGAAAGAATTGATGCAGAAGTAGATATGGTAATTAAAGAAGCACAAAAAAAGGCAGAGATTATTTTGATAAAACATAAAGCATTGCTGGACAAAGTAGCCAAGGCTTTGGTTGAAAAAGAAATAATAGAAAGAAACGAATACGAAAAATTAGTAGGAAACGTAGGAAATTTAAAAAAAGCCTAGAAATTCTAGGCCAAGGGCGGTTAGCTCCCGCCTTTGGCGAGGCTCGCCCCGCTTGCGGGGCGGCAGTTGGTTAAAAGATTATTTATCGGGCGCATAGCTCAGTTGGTAGAGCGCGGAGCTTATACCTCCGTGGTCCTAGGTTCGAGTCCTAGTGCGCCCACACAGTTGATAAAAGTACATTTACACCTGAACTACTGATGATATAATTAAGTATGATATCAAAGTGGTTCGAATTAAAAAATGAGGCTATATCTCTTAGAAAAAAGGGACTGGCTATAAGATATATAGAAAATAAACTAGGGATTCCCCGCTCAACTTTAAGTGGCTGGTTTAAGAATATTAAATTATCAGAAGAACAACAACAAAAATTAACTGAAGATTGGAAAAATGGATTAACAACCGCTCGTAAAAAAGCGGCCACATGGCACATAGAAGATGGCAACAGACGAAGGAAAATAATAAGACAAGAAGTAGAAAGTTTTACTTCTAATATAAAAATCGGCAAAGAGATGGGAGAATTAATTTTGGCAACTTTTTATTTGGCAGAAGGTGGAAAAACCGAGGACAGTTTTGCGATAGCAAATTCAAATCCAGAGATACTATTGGGCATTGTAAGTCTTTTAAGAAAAGTATTTATTATAGACGAATCAAAATTCAGGTGCGCACTTCATTTGAGAAAAGACCAAGACGAAAATAAGGCAAAAGAATTTTGGTCAACGATTCTAGGTGTTCCCAAAACGCAATTTATAAAAACCCAGTTTGATAAAAGAACAATTAAAAAAACATATGAACACTATAAAGGAGTTTGCGTCCTTATATATTACGATATGGCATTACAAAGGAGAATACTTTATTTAGGAGAAGAAGTTCTTAAAATTATAAATAACAAGCGCGATTAGCTCATTTGGCAGAGCGTCTCTTTGACGTAGAGAAGGTGGCAAGTTCGAATCTTGCATCGCGCACAAAACATATATGAAATCAAATATTGAAAAGTGGTTTTTAAGCCTTAAAGAGATTTGGCTATCTAAAGATATTACAAAAGTAAAAAATCTGCTTTCGGAGAAGTTTGAGTATTATGAAGATCCTTTTGACCCCCCAATTACCGATTTAATCGAAATAGAAAATATCTGGAAGATAATCGAAAATGAAGATATTATTTCTCTTGATATAGACTTAATTATGGAGAAAGACAATATGGGGATAGCTTCTTATAATTTTATTTATAAAGACACAGAGAACATAACACATAACTCAAAGGGAATATATTTTGTAAAGATAGATGTTACCGGCAGAGCAACTGAATTTAGAAGATGGTGGGCCAGCAAGGTGCTAAAATAATAAAGACCATGGAAATTAAGACCATTTATGAAGATAATGATGTGCTGGTTGTAAACAAGCCAGCGGGAATTGTTGTTTTTCCAGAAGGGCAAACTTTGAAAAATGAAGAAAAAACCCTAATAGATTATTTAACCGAGCAATTTCCCCACCTAAAAGACGTTGGAGAGCCCCCAAGATATGGGATTGTTCATAGATTAGATAAAGACACTTCGGGCGTATTATTGGTGGCAAAAAGCAACGAGGGCTTGATTTTTTTACAAAAACAGTTTAAAAATAGAGAGGTAGAGAAGAAATACGTTTGTTTGGTGGAAGGCACCATTACAACAGACCACGGAAGAATTGAAACCTTAATTGGAAGGGCCCATGGCGACAAAAGAAAGCAAAAAGCTTATTCGCTGGGTGATCCAAATCCTGTGGGCAAACGAGAAGCCATCACAGAATACAAAGTGTTAAGCAGATATAAAGATTACACTTTGCTTGAGGTGGAAATTAAAACAGGTAGGCGCCATCAAATACGGTGTCATTTTTCTTATTTACAACACCCCATAGCAGGAGATAAACTATATGGTTTTAAAAATTCAAAAATCCCCGCAGGACTGACGCGACAATTTTTACACTCGGCATATTTAAAAATCCAATTGCCCTTCGACGAAGCTCAGGGCAGGCCCAGTGGAGAAATAAAAGAATTCAAGTCAGAATTGCCGGAAGAATTAAACAATATAATAGATAATTTAAAAGCAACGAATAAGGTATCCAGCGAAAATTAGGTCTAGATGTATAAGATATATCATAACCTAATTTTCGAGGCAATCTTGCTCGCCTCGCTCACAAGACCGTGTCAACATTATTAGAAAAATTTAAAAAAGAACAAGAAAAAAATATCCCAGATATTAGACCTGGTGATACTCTTAAAATTCACCAAAAAATTAAAGAGGGTGAAAAAGAAAGAATCCAGATTTTTGAAGGAATAGTAATTGCCAGAAAACACGGCACAGGAATTTCCGCCACCATAACCGTCAGAAAAATTGTTGATGGAGTTGGCGTGGAAAGAATTTATCCTATGAACTCCCCTTCTATAGAAAAAATAGAAGTGGTAAGACATGGAAAAGTAAGAAGGTCAAAACTTTATTACTTAAGAACAGCCAAAGGTAAAAAATCAAAATTAAAGAAAAAAGATTTTGCAGCTGCAATTGCTCCAGAAACCCCCGTTGAAGAAATAACGCAGGAAGAAACCCCCGTTGAAGCCCCAATAGAAGAAGCAACAGAGACCTCAGCAGAATAAACAAGCGCGCAGGTCGCCCTTGCGAACACTAGGGCGGACTTGTCTCGCCGTAGGTTCGCTTCGGCGAACCGTAGGCGGACGTGGCGAAATGGCATACGCACTACCTTGAGGTGGTAGCGCCGCAAGGCATGAGGGTTCGACTCCCTCCGTCCGCACAAAGCCATTTTTGCCCTTTTTGGACGATTAGCTCAGTTGGTAGAGCATCTCATTTACACTGAGAGGGTCACAGGTTCGAGTCCTGTATCGTCCACATTTCCCTGAGCCCATCGAAGGGCAAGTTCAAATAATTCAGCCGGGGTAGCTCAGTGGTAGAGCACTGCTCTGAAAAAGCAGTGGTCGAAGGTCCGATTCCTTTCCCCGGCACCATGTTGAATGGCAAATCCGCTTTAAGCGGGCTTGCCTCGCCGAAGTGATAACGTAGGCGGGCGTCGTATAGTGGCTATTATGCAACCTTGCCAAGGTTGAGACGGCAGTTCGATTCTGCTCGCCCGCTCAGCGAATTTTAAAAACCACCTTTTAATCGAGGTGGTTTTTATGTATTGACTTGCTTGTATAAATATGTTATTATTTTAACGTAGCATATTTACAACTCAACCCCTAAAGAAATGGAAACACCGTCAAGAATGGTCGTCAATGCGGCGATAGAAGAATTAATCAAGGGTACGGACAATTGGAAGGAGCACGCCAAAACTATTCTTTCTTTTGCGCAGACTATGCGAGTCACAGCACCAGTTGCGTTTTGCTCTACGACTAAAGAAGAAGGGTCATCTGTTTCTGGCCTTACCGATACTGGGAAAACCGAGAATATCACCCCCGCCTCGAACGGCCAAACCACAGAACGAAGCTTTGGGTATCATAAAGAACGCGTTGGATACTATAAATTAGAAAGAAGAACCAGCAACCTTCTTCGAGTTCAAGGATGGTGGCAAGCTGACGAATCCACTGTCGCAGAGAAGAAGGCTGATGAATTTTTCTTAATTCATGACCCCGTGACTTTTGAACCTATTTGTTGCTATCAAGAGGAGTCAGTTGATTTTCTGAATTTTCGGATTTTCTCCATTGGTGGCAACTATCTTACTCCAGTTTACGGAAACGCCAAACGCAAGCTTCTCTCAATTTTCCTTGGCCCAGGTTGGTAACTCTTTGATGCGCAGTTTTGCCCGACAATCTATCAGTCGGGCTCTTTTTTTTGCTATTTTTTGATACAAAATAGCCTCTTGACAACTGACCATAATTTATGTTGTAACTATTGACAGGGAGCCCTTTCTATGCTAATATATACCCATACTTCCGAAAGGGAGTTTTTATTATGAATACAACAAAAAGCATAAAGTTTAGCTCTATTTTAGGGGGTAATGCCCGCTTGACTGGCTCTATTTTTGCAGGCATTATAGTTGTCTTTTGTGTGATGGGCATTGCCTTTCCACAAACAACCTGTGCCGACTTTGCCAACAACACCGACGCTTCTTATGTGGCTAAAACCACTAACGAGGCAAAGGCTGTTGCCAAAACCATAAAGGTTATGATTACTGCTTATTCAAGCACAGCTGATCAAACTGATGACTCCCCTTTTGTGACTGCTTCAGGGAAATTAGTTGGAGATGGAATAATGGCAAGCAACTTGTTACCTTTTGGGACAAAAGTTAAAATCCCCAAATTGTATGGTGATAAAGTTTTCACTGTCCAAGATAGAATGAATAAAAAGAAAGGTAATTATCATGTAGACATTTGGATGCCTACAAGAAATTTAGCCCTAAATTTTGGGGCCAAGGTTGCTGAAATCCAAGTTTTAGAAGATTAATAAATATTAAAAAACCGTCGCAATATTGCGGCGGTTTTTATTTGTGCCCGAGGCGGCCTCGCCCGTAGGCTACGGCCAAGGGGAGTGAAACCCGTCGCTCGCACAACTCGCTCCTTCAAACCCCTCGGTTTGAATAATTCCGCCACGGGAAAAATACTTTTTCCCGACCCCTTTTGGGGTTCGACTCCCTGGCACAAATTAAAAAGCATCTTACGATGCTTTTAAATTTGTGTCTGTATTGTACCAAACTCGCACCTATTTCCAAAACAAAGTGAGGTAATGACTTCGCACGCTCCGCGTGCGTGGGGCTTCAATGCGGACGAAGTTTTGGCAAAACTATTTTTTGGGGAAAGGGTTTGCCAAAACTTCGGCTGATTTGTTTTTGAATTCGGATGTCGCAAATGGAAAAGGAGGGGTTTGGGGAGGAATTTTCCATTTGCTCCGCTGATTTCTTTTGGCGGAATTCGGGCGGGC
>CAILLM010000009.1 GCA_903835075.1 Candidatus Staskawiczbacteria bacterium
AATAAATTAAATAATTAAAAAATAAATATATGAAAAAAATATTTTTTAGTATATTGTTATTAAGTTTCTTTGTGGCACCGCTGGTCACTAGCGCTGCGGTGGCGCCAGTTCTTAAAACAATTACAATTTCCCCAGCCACAACAAATCTAATAGTTGGTGGTGCAATGGGGCAATTAACAGCAACAACATTAGATCAATTTGGAAATCCAATTAAGGCTACGGTAGTGTGGAAATCCAGCAACAAATCAATTGTTTTAGTAAACACCTCAACAGGACAAATTAAGGCAGTAGCTATTGGGACTGTCAACATAACAGCAACCAGTGGTGGAATATCTGGTACTGCAGTTGTTAATGTTTCAAAACCAGTGCTTACAACAATAAATATAACACCTACAACAGTTAATTTGGACGTTAACGACGACTCAGCACGACAACTAACAGCAACAACATTAGATCAATTTGGAAATGCAATTGCCGGGGCATTTACCTGGAAATCTAGCAATCCTTCAGTGGCAACTGTTAGCACAACAGGATTAGTCAAAGCAATTGCAGCTGGTACAACAAGCATTACCGCTACAAGCGGAGCAGTTGTTAGCGCGCCATCGGTTGTAACAGTTGTGGCAGGTTCAATTGCTACAACAATATATATTTCACCACCAGCTGCAACATTGATGATTGGAAAAGACACTCAGCGATTTAGTGCCACAGTTTGGGATCAAAATAATAAACAAATGCTAGCAACTCCTACATGGAAATCCAGTAATCCTGCGGTAGCAACAATTAGTTGGATGGGGGATGTAACTCCAGTAAGCGCAGGTACTACAAACATTACAGCTTCAAGTGGATCAGCTACAAGCGCACCGTCTATTGTGACCGTAGTTAAGCTGGTTTTAGCAAAGATAGACATTACTCCTGCGACAACCAATTTAACAGTTGGTGGGCCAATGGGGCAAATAACAGCATCAACCCTAGACCAATTTGGAAATCCATTTCCCGCAACTGTAACTTGGGCTTCCAGCAACAAATCAATTGTTTTAGTAAACACCTCAACAGGACAAATTAAGGCGGTTGGGGTTGGAACAGCAAATATTACTGCAACTAGTGGTGGGGTTACTAGTACTCCTGCGGTTGTGAAAGTTTTGGGCGGATCTGTTGTTACAACAATAGATATTACTCCTGCAACCTTTAGTTTAAATACTAATGGGGCAACTCAACAAATGACTGCAACTACATATGACCAATATGGAAATCTTCTGGTGGCAAATGTTGCTTGGACTTCCAGCAACGCTGCAGTGGCAAAAGTTAGTTCAACAGGAGTAGTTACTTCTGGCATAGCTGGAACCGCAAACATTACAGCCTCAAACGGCAACGCTAAAAGTAATGTTTCAGTAGTTACGGTTGCACCCGTGGTGCCTGTTGTTGGAGAATATTCTTTCCCTTATGCTAGTAACGCTTACAACTCAAGTCGCTTTGTGGTGTCTTTGGCCGCAAATGGAAATTATTACGTAACATTTTATCCGCAAAATTATACTGGTTATTCAATGCAGATTGTTGATGGAAAGTTTCATTATCAAAATGGTTATGTTGGTGGCAATTCCGGAGACAATAGCAATCAATATCCAACTGACGGATTTAAAATTGTTGGACAATTTAACAACGCAACATCTCCAAGCGGAGTGGTAAATTATGTTTATAATGGGAAAGTTCAGTCAACTTACAATTTCACATTATCTCCTCTATAATTAAAATAAAAAACCATCGTGTAATTATGATGGTTTTTTGTTATAATAAATATATGGAAAATCAATTAGAAATTATTTGTCCGTCATGTAAATCAAGTATCTCTCCAGCTTCTTTATTTTGTCCTAATTGTGGCGAGCAATTGAAAAATAAACCAGCAGAAACAAGATTATCAAAACAAATTATTGCCTACTTGGTCAGCATATTTATTCCACCGTTTGGGCTTTGGTATACATATAAATATTTTAAAGCAGGAGACGCTAAATCAAGAAAAGTTGCCATTGTTACAATAATTTTAACAATAATGTCCATTTTATCAACTCTTTGGTTTACACAAATGTTTGTAGATTCAATAAGCCAAGGTATTATTTAGGTTGTTTTTTTGAACATTTTTTGAGTATAATTATAAAAAATTAAGTATGGTAAAAAGTGCTTCAAAAAAATTGGATTTTTCGAAAGTATCGGTAGAAGGCTTAATTCTTTTTTGCATACATTCAGTTGTCGCCAGCTCTGAGCAGTGTAGTTTTGAAAGATTGGTGAAAGAATGTTTTACCTTATTTCCTGATATGCTCAAATTTACCAGATATCCCATTTGGCCCGATTCAAGAAAGTTAGACCGTCCACTAAGAGCACTCCGCGACGAAAAGTTTGTTGTTGGAGATACAAAAACTTATTTTATTTTAACAGAAACAGGTGAGGCAAAAGTGGCAATAATAGCTAAGAGTTTGCGCCAAGGAAAACTTTTATAATTTAAAAATTAAAATGAAAATAAACAAAAAAAATTTCTCTAAAATATCAGTGCCATTTTTTAAAAAAATTTCATCATGGGGTTTAGTAGCCTTGTTACTTATATTTGTTTTTGTGTTTTTCCAAATTTATATGCCCGCAAACCCGGTTTCGAAAGAAACAGTTGTTTTTACAATACAAAAAGGTTGGTCAGATGATGTTATTTCTGCCAATTTAAAAAAATTGGGAATAATAAGAAGTACATATTTTTTTAAGTTTTATGCAATAGTTTCTTTAAAGCATTCTAGTTTGCAAGCAGGGGAATATGGCTTGTCTCCTAAAATGTCTATTTATTCTATTGTAAACAAAATGGCACGAGGAGATGTAATTAAAGATAAATTGGTTATTTTGGAAGGTTGGAATGTAAATGACATAGGAAAATATTTAGAATCAAAAGGAATTTGTAAACAAGATTATTTTGTTTCTTTAACAAAAAAAGATTATTCAGCTGATTATGATTTTTTATCTGACAAGCCAAGTAATGTTGGCCTGGAGGGTTATATTTTTCCAGATACGTATCAAATTGCAAGAGGCGAAAGTTGTGAAGATGTGCTAACTACAATGTTAGATAATTTTAACCAAAAATTATCTTTAAAATTACGCGTTGACATACAAAAGCAAAATAAATCAATTTTTGATGTTATAACAATGGCTTCATTGGTAGAAAAAGAAGTGAGAGGCACAGATGACAAAAAAATTGCATCAGGAATTTTATGGAAAAGAATAGCAATTGGTATGCCTTTGCAATTAGATTCAACTATAAATTATATAACAAACAAAAAAGACCCAAGCCCACTCATAAAAGACACTAAAATAGACTCTCCATATAATACTTACAAGCATGTTGGTTTACCAAAAGGTCCAATTTCAAACCCTGGAATAGACTCAATAATGGCTGCTATTTACCCTAAAAAAACAAATTATTTGTATTGGCTTTCAGATGGTAAAACAATTTTTAGTGAAACATGGGCACAGCATCAAGCTGCTATACAGCAATATTTGTCAAAATAAGGCTTGAGCCTTCATCCAAATTTGGGTGAAGGCTTGACATAGCTTTGGTTTTAGATTAAGATATTAATACAATATAAAAGCCATAGACAATAGGTCGACCAAGTCTTAAATCCTATCGAGGCAAACACTCAGCTTTCTGCTGGGGAATTGCCGTCTGTGAAGATGGTTTTTTAAATAAATAAAATAAAATAAATATATGGCACTAACAAAAGCACAGAAGACAAAGCAAATAGAAAGCATAAAAGAAAAGGTCGCAGAACAAAAATCAGTAATTTTTGTTGATTTTGCAAAGGTTCCTTCAAAGGAAATGTTTAGCTTGAGGAAAAATCTGAAAGAAGCCGGTTGCAGACTAAAGATTGCCAAAAAAACTTTAATAAGAGTTGCTTTTGGTCAATCGGGTATTTCTTTTTGGAATAAAATTGATCCAGTTGTCCCTGGACAGCTAGCATTGGTTTTTGGAATAGAAGATGAGATTGCTCCAGCTAGAATTGCAAACAATTTTAGAAAAACCAACGAAAATTTCAAGATTTTAGGAGGAATTTTTGAAAAAAGATTTATAGACCAAGCCAAAGTAATGGAATTAGCCACATTGCCTTCAAGAAACGAATTGTTGGGCAGATTGGTAGGTTCTATTTACAGCCCAGTATCAAGTTTTGTAAGAGTATTAGATAAAATAGCAAAAAGAGAAGTTTAAAAAAATAAATAAATAAAATTGCTCGGTAATATCCATCGCTCGGCAATCAAATTTTTTTCGCTATTGAGCCACTTCGTGTGCACAGGGCTTCAAAAAATTTATTGCCTCGCTTTGCAAGCTTATTATCTGGCTTATAAAAACCATGTCAGAAGAAACAAAAGTAGAAGTGCCAGCTAAATTTGAAAAGTTGGTTTCAGAAGTAGAAAAATTGTCAGTTGTAGAATTGGCAGAATTAGTAAAAGTTTTAGAAGCAAAATTTGGTGTTTCAGCAGCAGCTCCAGTAGCAGTTGCCGCAGCAGCCGAAGGACCAGTTGAGGAAAAGACCTCATTTGATGTTGAATTAAAAGAAGTTGGAGCTCAAAAAATTGAAGTTATTAAAGTTGTAAGAGATGTTACTGCAAAAGGATTAAAAGAATCAAAAGACTTAGTTGACGCAGCAGCAGCTGGAACAGCTCAAATGGTAAAAGAAGGAGTTAAGAAAGAAGAAGCAGCTGAAATTGAAAAGAAATTTGCAGCCGCAGGAGCAAAAGTTACAATCAAATAAGATTTAAACAGAAAAAGCGGGGGATTAAACCTCCGCTTTTTTGTTGCTCTAAACACTTGACAAGCACTCTTGAATATGCTATAATATAAATATGAACATTGAAAATCTAAATTGTTAGTCGCGGGTAACCGTGGGCAATTTGATTGATCTGTTTTCAACCCCAAACCACCAAACACAACCATGAAACGCATTATCATCGCGGCAAGTTTCGCCGTAGTCGCACTCATCGCCTCAATAATCTGGGGTTGCATCGAGTTGAACAAGGTCAGGTCGACTTCCGTTTATCAGTTCCAATGGAACGGTCACGGTTGGAAAGTTGATCACCCCGAAACGCTCCCCAAGGTGATTGAAAGTCCATATGGCTTTCTCCATGCCTACGCCACCCAGGGCAGGTCCTATACTTTAGTCGTTCCACATTCGTGGGCTGGCGACAAAGAAGTGAAGGTCTACTTCTGGGACAAGGAGTAGACGAAGCGCCGGAAGAGTAAGGTTTTCATACCTCACTCGACCGGCGCTGTTTTATTACTTCAGCCATAGACAATATCATAATTCTATGATATAGTATTGGTAGCGACTTTGACAATTTTGATCGACAAGATGTAGATTTTTGTGCCGATTTTTTTGTACAAGTTCAACAACACAAACAACGGAAAGAAAAAAATAAAATGAAGGAAAAGGATATTGAAGACAAAAAATTCTGGCTCGTCGGAGTCGGGTTGGCGTGGGAAGTCCTGGTGGTCTTATGGGAAGCTTTGACCCGAGCTGACGCTTTTGAGACTGCGGACAAGTGGTTGGGGGCAACCCCAATTACACTATCCGTGGCGTTTGCGATGGGGCTTGTTCCCATTGCTCTCGCCATTTGGCTTGAAAGAAGGGACAAAGCCAACCAGAATGCTCAATCGTCGGAAGACGGCAAAATTGCAGAGTTGTGGGACAAGTATGGTGGAGCATTCGTGTTTTTCGCAGTATTGCTCACCATTTTTAGCATTATGTTTTATTTTGCCTATAGGTGGGACCACACCAAAACCTATACCATTGGAAAGGGCGTGGAAGTCAGGGTCACCCAGAAAATGGTATATTGGAAAGCGCCACGGCCTGGCATCACCAACCAGTTTGGTGGAAGCAATGATCTGGGCGAGGCTGACACCCTTGAGCCCACGTTCACCGTGCACAACACAGCAACTACGCCTCGTGTGGTTAATGTCTCCAACTCAATTGATTGGAAATATCCAGCGGCGAGAGACATAAAACTCGCGCCAAACCAGAGTGTTTCATTCACTTTGCCACCAGCAGAACATTGGTGGTATTGTTGGATAAACATGGTGGAGTGAATTCTGATGCCCCCTGCATTTTATGCGCCAGAGAGAGGTTCTATTCCTTACTCTTTGGCGCTCTTTTTTTGTATGCAAGCATTGACATTGGGGTGGAAGTGTGATAGAATATAGGGCGTGAACGTTGAAAATTTAAATCGTCAAAAATGCAGAAATCTGCGAGCGATTTTGATTGGAGATGGTCTTTCCCACTGAAAACATGAAAAAAAAGTATATTGCAACACTGTGTGCGGTGGCCGCCATTGGCGTCACTGCATGGAACATCTGGCCACACCATGTAGCCGAAAGCAAAACGGGTACGCCCGTCACCCCCGTCATTTCCCATGTGGAAATGAAGGTATTGTCCCGCCACAAAAAGGCGGAAAAACCAGCCATTGATGCAGTGGATGCCGCGCTGAAAAGGCACGGCCTCACGAAGTACAAAATGGCCAGTTTCACTGTTAACAAATAACCCCAAACAATCAACAACAACCAAATTCCAAGATCATGAAAATGAAAAACATCCTCGCGGCCATTGCCGCATTCGCATTTACATTCACCTTGCAGTCCGCTTCCGCCGACCAGCTGGCAGACTTGCAGGCGCAGCTTGCTGCGCTTCAGGCCCAGCTCGCTGTCGCCAACGGTGGGCCAGTTACGCCTCCGGACGATTCGCAACTCGATGCTCGTGCCATTGCGCGCGGGTTCGTCAGCGCTGAGCCTGACCATTACAACGTTTCCCTTTGGGGCAACGTCTGGAGGGGCAGTAACTACGTCTGGACCAATTACCAGATGACAATGAATCGAGATTTGTCTATCACATGGCTGACTATCGACGACGACCTGATCCCGTTATCGGAACCCCTTAAGGGAATTCCTTTGCCGGATTCGGGTGTGTTAATGAACATGTCTATGGTCATGAATGCTTACACGGTTGATAACCGTGAAGCAGGTCACGGGTATATGAGCCAGAATGTCGTCACCAAAGGCGACATGTTGTCCATTACCCTCATCCCTGCTGGCGTCGAAATTGTTATCGATGCTGACGCAGACGTTGTCAACGGCATTCAGAATGGAACAGTTCAGGTTATCATCGACGGCTTCGAATATGGGTTTTCATACGGCATCGACAACGGGAAGATTGTTGTGTACTTGCCACCAGTTGGTGGCGAATATCACTATAGCCTTCGGCGCTGGAGCGATGGGTTAGTGCTGTCTGACGGCACAATTCGTCCGTATGCACCGGCCGTGGAGGCCAACGATGGCCATTTGGTTGTGAATTACCTCGGGGGCGTCTCCGTGGTGCACTTCACACAACCGGAAGGAACCAACGATTACGCCAGTATTCAGGACGTCGTCTTCAACTGTCGGGTTCCAATGCCCGGCGGGTCGGTGGCAACTGGCAAGGTTATAGCCGTTGACGCAGGTGCTGGTGCCTTGGATATCGCAATCCGGGGCAATTACTACGTTATTGTCCAAAGCGCTCAAACTAGCGCCGAGGTGATGCCCATTGTGCCGACAACAAATTATAGTCAGTCGGGAGACTGGCCAATTACGGAGGTGCGTACCGGCCCCAACGCCAGAAAATTGGTTATTACCTTCATTCCAATGGGGGGAACAACACCAACGCCGACAACGGGCACGTGGATTAGTCTCCAGAAATTCTTCGGAGTTCCTGGTGGACTGGGTTAATACCCTGCATTGACGATTCGTTAGACTATGCGCCGGAGAAGGTTTTTCATCCCTTCCCGGCGCTCTTTATTTACTCTTCAATAATCAATATACAAAAAGTAAATAACCCTGAGCGAAGTCGAAGGGTTTTTACAGCTAAACAGATTGCTTATTTTTGGATAAAAATATAAAATAAATGAATTAAATATTTGGGCAGTTAGCTCAGTTGGTTAGAGCGCACCGTTCACATCGGTGAGGTCATAGGTTCGAATCCTATACTGCCCACACTTCGATAAACTCAGTGTAAACATATGATTATAAAGCCTCAAATTTTTAGAAAACTTGTTTGGACACAGCATTCGGAAATAAAAATGAAACAATATGGGCTCTCAAAGTCTAAACTTTCTAATATACTTCGCAAACCCGAACGTAAAGAACAAGGGATTGTTCCTGGTACAACAGCGGTAATGCGGACTAATAAAGTTTTATTTAAGCAAAAACAAATTACTGTGGCTGGTGCTTGGCAAAAACCGCAACGTGCCCCTGGAGAAGTTTGGTTAATGTATAAAGATGTTAAAAAAGATGAAGGGCCAATTAGAAGAATAATTAGCGCCTGGCGATATCCAGGAGTTTCAAAGCCTGGTGAAGAAATTCCTATTCCGCAAGATATTCGTGATGAATTGATGGGCGAAGAGGATTAAATCCTTGGACAAGTTTATTTTTTATTATTATAATAGATAAATGCAACAAACTAAATCTCAAAATATTTTTATAACGTGGCTATATTGGCAATTTTATGAAGTGCCAAAATTTTTGCTGGAAGTTTGGCAAAACTATATTTTGTTTGCTTTAAATTATTTGTCATTACCACTTTTATTAAAATCTCTTTTTGCGCCATGGCGTAAATATAGGTGGAATTACCCAAGAGGGTTTGATGCAGGTGAATTTGTCAGCACGCTTATCTCAAATGGTTTTTCTAGATTTTTAGGTTGTTTAATGAGAATTGTTTTAATTATTTTCGGAATAATATTCCAGGTTTTTGTTATTTTTGCAGGATTAGCAATTTTATTATTATGGATATTAATACCATTTGTCATATTAACAGGCGTGTGGTTTGTTTTCTTTTATTAATAAATACAAAAAATGGCTTTTATTTTTGATTTTAAAAATACAAATATTCTTAGGGCAGTAAAAAGAAGCAAATTCCCTTTGTTTAAATTTGCTAAATTTTTTAAAAATCTTTTTTTAACTTTATTTTTATTATCTCTTTTATTGGTTGGTTTTTCTCTTTTGAATTTTACTTCAGCGCAATTAACGGGAAAAATGTTAATTTTGTTTTTTTCTTTGTACCTTATTTTTTGGAATGTTAATTTATTTGTTGAACAAAAAATTAAAAAACCTGAAATTATTGGCAACATAATTGATGCAGTTGCAAACCCCAATAATTACAATTTAGCAGAGTTTTTTGACTTTGACGCAACATGCATTATTTTAAATGCTATAAGTTTTTGCAAAAAAAAGAAAATTGCAATTAACTCAACCGCATTATTTTATTCTGCTATTAAATTAGATAAGGATATTAACTTAATTTGTCTTAGGCTTGGGTTAAATCCTAAAAAATTAATTATAGATATAAAAAACTATTTAGAAAAAATGCCCAAAAAAGTTGCTGGTGACGCTGACAACTCATCTGTACAAAGTGAATTAGCCTTGGGCTGGCAAAAAATAATTGAAATAGCGCTTAAATCTTCGGCTGACAGGGGGCATTCTTTTATAGCTGAAAAAGATATTTTAGTAGCTTTAGCCAAAGAAGATGAGTTTTTTAAAAAAACTTTAATTGAGTTTGATTTAAAGCCTGAAGATGTGGGAAATTTAACTTTGTGGTTAGATTCAGCTGAAAATTCTGAGCAAGAAAATAAAAAGTTTTGGACATATGAAAATTTGTTAAGACAAGGATCGCTTGGAAAAGATTTTTCAACTGGGTACACAATAACTTTAGATAAGTATTCTATAGATTGGCGAAAAATTGTTTCTGGGTGGAGATTTAGAGAAATAATTGGTCATAAAAAAGAAATTGAACAATTAGAGGTTATTTTAGCAAAAACAAGCATGGCAAATGCTTTAATTGTTGGAGAAGCAGGTGCTGGTAGAAAGAGCATAATGCAGGCTTTGGCTCAGAAATGTTATTTGGGAGATTCTTTGCCTGAATTAAACAATAAAAGAGTAGTAGAATTAGACGTTGTTTTATTGGTGGCCCAAATTCCAGATTTTGAGAAATTGGAATTAGCTTTGGATCAAATATTTTCAGAAGTAATTTCTTCGGGAAACGTAATTTTAGTAATTGATAATTTGGAAAATTTTGTAGGGCAAAAAATGCAAAAAGCTGGGGCAGTTGATGTGTCGGGCATTCTTTCTAAATATTTACCGTTGCCTAATTTCCAATTTATAGGAATAACTTCTTACGATGGACTTCATAAAAATATAGAAGAAAGCTCTTCATTTATTAATCTTTTTCAAAAAGTGGAAGTTTCGGAAGTTACTGAGGTTGAAACAATAAATATTTTGCAGTCAGCTGCTTTGGATTTGGAATATACCCATAAAGTTTTGGTTTTATACCCAAGCATAAGGGAAATAGTAAATTTAACTGCCAGGTACATGCCTAGTTTGCCTTTCCCTAAAAAAGCCCTAGATGTTTTGGATGAGGCTGTTATTTATATACAAAAACTAAAAGAAAAGATTCTTTTGCCTCATCATATAGCAGAAGTGGTTTCTAAAAGAACAGACATCCCAATGGGAAAAATGGAGGTTAAAGAAAAAGAGGTTTTACTTAACTTAGAAAATTTAATTCATGAAAGAATTGTAAATCAAGCAGAGGCTGTGACTGAAATATCTACTGCTATGCGAAGAGCTAGAATGGGAATTGCTTCAAAAACTAGGCCAATGGGATCATTTTTATTTTTGGGGCCAACTGGTGTAGGAAAAACAGAAACAGCAAAAGCTTTAGCGCAAATTTATTTTGGTTCTGAGAAAAAAATGATAACACTTGATATGTCAGAGTTTCAGGAAGTTTCAGACATTCCAAGGTTACTAGGGGCTACTTCGCCAGTTGAAATGCAAGGGCTTTTAACTACGCCAGTTAGAGAAGCACCATTTTCTTTGGTTTTATTAGATGAAATTGAAAAAGCTCATCCAAATATTTTAAATTTATTTTTGCAAATTTTAGACGAAGGTCATGTTACAGATGGGCAGGGGCGAAAGGTTGTATTTACTAGCACAATTATTATTTGCACATCTAACGCAGGAGCTGCTATGATTTTTAAGCAAGTTGAAGCAGGTCAAGCAGTAGAAAAAGATAATCTCTTAGATTCACTTTTTGAAAAAAACATTTTCAGGCCAGAGTTTATAAACCGTTTTGATTCAGCAGTAATTTTTCATCCTCTAACAAAAGATAATTTAATAAAAATTGCACAATTATCCTTATCTGGGTTGAAAAAAAGCTTAAAAGAAAAAGATATTGATTTTGAAATTACAGAATTATTAAAAGAAAAAATTGTTGATTTATCTTACAAGCCAGAGTATGGAGCCAGAGAAATGAGAAGAGTTGTGCAGGATAAGGTGGAAAATGCGGTGGCAGAAGCCTTATTGTCTGATAAAATAAAAAAAGGTGATAAAATAGAAATTAATTCAGAGACTTTTGAAATTATTGTTAACCCTGTTGAATAGGCCTGCCCTGAGCCTGTCGAAGGGTTGACACAAAAAAATAAAAGAGTAATATATAGTTATAAGAGTATGAATATAAAAAACCTCACAACTTTGTTGAACTTGTTGTTATTGGACATGCGCCAAGAGGTTTTTGATAAACAATAAGATTCATAAATAAATTTACTATCAAAAATCCTCCTTGGCGGAGGATTTTTTCGTTTGTCAGTACTGCAAAGTTTTAAACAATTTTGCTGTGCTGACAAATGACAGCACATTTACAACCTAAATACACACAACAAGCCATGAAAATGACAACAATGATTAAGTTATTCGCGCAACAGCCTGCGAGCGAGATTGGTAAGAATACTGAAGCTAAGTTTGCCTCAATTGAGAGGGCTATTATTAGAATAGCAAGCGAAATAGCGGATCAAGGTTTTTCCGTAAATCCCAATGATATTACTATTTCGATAAAGGGGAGAAGTGGCGAAATTTCTTTCTCAATTGGATACTCTGGAGAGAATTCGGTCGCACGTGATAATTTCGTCAGGAAATTAAGGAGCGAACTGGGGAATGTTGCCAAGCTGGTGACTATCTCTGAGCCAACTTACGAGCCCGTTCTGGAACCTGTTATGGCTTAAGATTTGCGCGTATGCCCTTGCTTAATAGCGGGGCTCTTTTTTTGCATATTGTGCGACAAAAATACTATACCTGTGCACAAGTGCTGTTTTACCTAAAAAGTATAATAGTAAACTGTGGATAACTTTGCCAAAATAGCTCTATTTAAGACTATTTTTGATGGTGGGGCGGGGGTATTGACTGGGTAGCCTAAAGTGGACTATAAATAAGGAGAAGTGGTAATAAGTGGATAAAGGTGGGAAAATAATTATGTTAATAGGACAATACGAACATACAATTGATATAAAAAAGCGCTTGGCTCTTCCTTCAAAATTTAGAGGAGAGTTGGGCGATAAGGTGATTGTAACAAAAGGAGTGGAGAACTGCTTGGTGGTTTATACAGAAAAAGAATTTGCAGTAATGTCGGAAAAATTAAGCAATATGACAATTAGCCAATCAGAAGCCAGAAGTTTTACAAGAACATTTTTAGCTTCTGCAATGGAAATTACATTAGATAAATTAGGAAGAATATTAGTACCTGATTATTTAAAAACATATGCCGGCTTAAATAAAAATGTGATAATTTGCGGATTATCCAACAGGTTAGAAATATGGGATGCGGAAAACTGGGCAACTTGGACAAAAGAAGCTGAAAAAGGAGTAAGTGATATTGTTTCAAAATTGGGTGGCTTAGGAATTTAATAATAAAAAAGAAAAATGATACATACAGCGGTTCTTAAAAAAGAAGTTTTAGAAAATTTAGCTCCAAAACAAAATGAAAATTTTGTTGATTGCACAGTGGGCGAAGGTGGCCACGCAGAGGACATTTTAAGAAAAAATGGACCCGCGGGAAAAGTTTTGGGAATTGATTTAGACCCACAACAAATTGTAGCAAGTCATTGGCTAGAGGCAACTAATAAAGATAGAGTAATACTGGTAAATGATACCTATACCCATATAACAGAAATTGTAGAAAGAAAAGAATTTCAACCAATTAACGGCATATTATTAGACCTTGGAATGTCTTCAGCACAATTAGTAAGAGATCATAAGGGTTTTTCTTTCAAGGTAGACCAAGGGTTGGACATGAGGTACAACGACGAGGCAGGTTATTTAACAGCAGAAAAAATTGTTAATGAATGGACTGAAGAAAAAATTGCTGAAATGCTAGAAGACTATGGTGAAGAAAAGTTTGCCAAAAAAATTGCCAAAAATATTGTTGAGCAAAGAAAACTAGGAAGAATAAAAACAACATTTCAATTAATAGAAATTATAAAAGATGCAACCCCAAGTTCTTATTGGCGAGGTAAGATCCATTATGCGACACGGGCATTCCAGGCACTTAGGATAGCAGTTAATGATGAACTAGAAAATGTAAAAAGAGTTTTACCGCAAGCAGTTTCACTCTTGGCAGAAGAAGGCAGATTAGTAGTAATATCTTTTCACTCTTTAGAAGATAGAATTGTTAAGCAATTTTTTGCGGAAGAATCAAAAAAAGGAACAATAAAAATACAAAATAAAAAACCAATAACAGCTAGCAGAGATGAACTTGGAAAAAATCCTCGTGCACGATCTGCAAAACTGAGAGTGGCAATAAAAATATAAAAATAAAAAAATATGACAACAGCAACATTAGCACTAAGTAGCGTACAAAGAAAAATACAAAACAAGGTTGATTCTATAGACATACCCATGATCAACTGGAAATCAATTTGCTATATTGGATTTGTTGCATGTTCTGTGTTGTTGGTTTTTTATGTTTGGCAGGTAAATGGTTTGACTAGAGGTTCTTATTTAATTAGCAATTACGAAAATCAAATTAGCAAACTTTCAGATGAAAATAAGAATTTACAAATTTCTTTTGCAGAAAACAGTTTCATGGATGAAGCAATGGTAAAAGTTCAGGGATTGAATTTTCAAAAAGCTGTAAACGTAAAATATATAAATATTATGGAAGACTCCGCAAAAACTTCTCCTGAAAATAAAAATATATAGAAATTACAGAAAATTAAGAAATGAAAAAAAATGCTAACTGGCGCATAAACATTATTTTAGTATTTATTATCGCTTGTGGGGCGGCTGTTATTGTCCGTCTATTTTTTTTACAAGTTTTAGATCGTAAAATGTATGAAGCCCAGGCGCTAGGTCAGCAAGTTGATTTTAATGCAGTAGTAGGCCCTAGGGGGCAAATTTACTGTGAAAACAGCCAAGAAACAAAGGGCACAGAAGGTTCGGGTGAAGTAAAAAGTCTTGCTATAAATAAAGACAGTTGGACTGTTTCTGTAAATCCTCAAAACATTACTAACAAAAAAGTTTTTGCAGATAAAATTAGTCCATATATTGGTGAAACTGCAGATCAAATACTTTCCACAATAAGTGTAGACAATTCTTATGTGGTTTTAAAAAAAGAAGTGCCGTCACCGGAATTAGAGAAAATTAAAGAGCTGGGCTTGAAGGGTCTGTCATGGCAGAATGAGCCTGTGAGGCTTTATCCTCAGGGCGAAATGGCTTCTCAGACACTTGGATTTTTGGGCGGTTCGGGAGTTGGTCAATATGGGATAGAAGGTTATTATCAAGATATTTTGGCTGGAAAATCGGGCATTCAACAAGAGCAAACTGGGTTAGATTCAATTTTTTCTAATGATAATCAAATTTCTTTAAATGGATCGGATGTTTATTTGACAATTGATTATAATATACAATTTCAGGCAGAAAATTTGCTAAAAGCTGAGCAAAAAAAGGATGATATTGATTCAGGACAAATTATAGTTATAAAGCCAGATACCGGCAGGATTTTGGCATTAGCAAATTTCCCTAATTTTGACCCTAATCAATATGGTAAGCAGTCTGAGCTTGGTATTTTTCAAAACTCTACAACTCAAAAACTTTTTGAGCCAGGTTCTATCATGAAACCGTTTACCATGGTTGCTGCTCTCAATGAAGGCAAATTAACTCCAGACACAACCTATGTTGATACGGGTGTGTTAACTTTTAGTGATAGGTCTATACATAATTTTGCTAGAGAAAAATACGGTAAGCAAACAATGACTCAAGTTTTGGAAAATTCAATTAATACAGGTGCAGTTTTTGCCGAACAACAAGTTTCGCATAAAATATTTTTTGATTATGTTGATAAATTTGGATTTACTCAAAAAACCGGAATTGATTTGCAAGGAGAAGTTTCTTCTAGAAATGATTCTTTGAAAAACGGAAATGATGTGGAATATGCCACAGCATCTTTTGGACAAGGAATTGTGCTAACCCCAATGCAAATTTTGAAGGGGTTTTGTGCGTTGGCAAATGGTGGCAAATTAGTTAAGCCTTATATAGTTGAGAAAATTGTTAACGGTAATAGTGAAATTGATACAAAACCGGAGATATCTAGTCCCATTGTTTCTCAAGAGGCAATTTCTAAGCTAACCACTATGTTAATTAGTGTGGTTGATAACGGTTTTGGGGGTGTTGCAAAAGTTCCTGGGTATTATTTGGCTGGTAAAACCGGTACAGCTCAAATTCCTTTAGCAAATGGAAGAGGATATATGCCCGACAACAATACTATACAAAGTTTTGTTGGTTATGGCCCTACGGCTAACCCACAATTTGTTATATTGGTAAAGTTGGATAACCCAAAGGTTCCTAAATCTGCGCTTTCTGCAGTTCCAGTTTTTAAACAGCTAGCTAAATATATAATTGATTATTGGCAAATTCCTCCCGATTATGATGCCAATCAACCAATTACTAAATAATAAAAAATCCCGGATATCGGGATTTTTTATTGTGCTTGCACTGCGAAGCCTTGGCGAAGCAGTGGCCCTACCGGGATTTGCCAGCCCTAGGCTGGTCCGCCTGGGGCGGAAACCCGTGAGTAAATTATATTCTTATTTATAAATTCTCTACCTTGGCCAGATTTCAAAAAAATCTCTCTGACACGCGCATCTTTCTCGGCACGATATGCTTCATAGTAAATTAAATCCATGGGTCGTCTATTTTTTGTTGACTCAACAATTCCTCTTGAATGTTCTCCAAGTCTTTGTTTTAAGTCTGAGCTATAACCAATATATAATCGACTGTCTTTTATGCTTTGTAAAATATAAACATAAAACATATGTGGCCCTACCGGGATTTGAACCCGGGTTTAGTGCTTGAGAAGCACGCGTCCTAGACCAGGCTAGACGATAGGGCCGTTCATTTGTGTTATTCTATCAAAAAAACAGCACTTTGTCTATTTTGTTTTTTTATAGTAAAATATATGAATGGTCAAAGATATATTCAAAAATTATATTTATCCAATCTCGGTTTTTTCCGGGGGAGTTATTGGCGTGGGGTTTTTGTCTCTTCCATATGTTGCAATGCAGTCTGGGATTTGGTTGATGCTTGGATATTTTATAGTTTTGACATCTCTAATTGTTGTAATCAACTTAATTTTTTGTGATATAAGTTTGAAAACCCCAGATTTTAAAAGATTTCCAGGCTTTGTTGGATATTATTTAGGAAAAAGGGCAGAAACTTTTACAATGATTGTCACAATTTTAGGAGGTATCGCGGTTCTTTTAGCATATATGCTAATTGGAGTTCAATTTTTTTCATCAGTTTTTCAGCCTATTTTCCCCATAAGCACATTAGCAATTGTTCTTGTTTATTTCTTAATAGTAACCATTATTATATGTTTTGATATAAAAGTTGTTTCTAGAGTGGAGTTTTGGGCTTTGATTTTATTATTTTTATCTTTATTTTTTATTTTTATCAAAGGTTTTTCTCACATACAATTTGGTAACATATTTCCTTTTAACTTTAAATTTAATGCTTCAAAACTTTTTCTCCCGTACGGCCCATTATTATTTGCTCTTTGGGGCGTTGGATTAATACCAGAAGTTGAAGAAATGATTCGTGGAAATAAAAAAAGATTGAAAAGAATAATAACTATTTCTACTATAATAATTTCAGTTTTTTATTTTTTATTTACCATTTTAATATTAGGAATTACCGGAATCCACACCGAACAATCTGCATTATCGGGGTTAAAAGGTGTCTTGGGAAACACATTGGTATCAGTTGCTCTTTTAGTTGGTGCAATAGTTTCTATCACAGCGTTTATTACACAGGGCATAATTACAAAAAAAACTTTAGTATTTGATTTAAAAATTAAGCATTGGCAGGCAATTGTAATGACATGCTGTACACCGCTAGTACTGTTTTTACTTGGCTTTACGTCATTTATACCAATAATATCTTTTATTGGTGCTATATTGCTTGGGATAGACGGAGTTTTGATTTTATTAATGTATAAAAAAATTGCCTGCCTGCCAGCAGGCAGGGCGGTAAAAAATGTGACAATTTGGGCATTATTTTTAGTTTTTATATTGGGTGTTATTTATGAGGTAGCATATTTTGTAAAATAAATAATTTAATAGTTATGATATTAGAAATCATTATTTTTATCGTATCAATAGTTTTGCTTTCATGGTTGAGTTCTAGCTTTGTCAAAACTGTAATTGAAATTGCCAAGTATCTCCATTGGCGTGAGTTTATAGTGGCATTTTTTGTTATGGGTTTCGCTTCGTGTCTGCCAAATTTATTTGTTGATTTGAGTGCAGCTTTCCAAGGTTTGGCACCTATAGCTTTTGGAGATATTATTGGTGGGAACTTAATTGACCTGACCCTTATTATGGCAATTGTTGTGCTATTCAGCAAAGATACGGTTGAAACTAATAGTAAAATGGTGCAGGGTAGCTCGCTTTTTACCTTTCTGATTGCAGTTCTTCCAATATTCTTAATTTGGGATGGCAAAGTTACTCAAAAAGAAGGCATTGTTTTGATTTTTGCATTTTTTGTTTATGCTTTTTGGCTTTTTTCAAAAGATAATAGATTCAAAAAAGTTTATAGTGGTGCTAAAAAACAATCCACTTTGCCCACAATAAGGCGGTTAGATTTTGTTAAAAATATTGCTAAGTTGATTTTGATAATTGTGGTACTATTGGTAGCTTCGCAAGGAATAATAATGGCAGCGAAGTCTTTTCAGGAATCTTTAGGAATTTCGCTTTCTTTGGTGGGTGTTTTAATTGTGGCCTTGGGAAACTGTTTCCCTGAAATGTATTTTGGTATTGTAGCTGGCAGAAAAGGAGAAGGGTGGATGATTGTTGGAGATATGATGGGTTCGGTAATTATTGCCGCTACATTGGTTTTGGGCATAATTGGGATTGTTGCTCCCTTTGAAATCAAAGATATGTCAGTGTTTTTGATTGCTAGAATTTTCACTGTTATAGCCGCTATTTTCTTTTTAATTGCTGTTAGAACTGGAAAAAAGATAACCAAACAAGAGGCGGTTATATTGTTGTTTGTTTATGTTGCGTTTTTATTAACGGAAATTTTTATTAAATAATGGCATTTTTTCAATATGCAAATAAAAATATAGAAGAAGTATTTGATGTTTTAAAAACTTCTGCTGTTGGGCTTTCCAAAAAAGAAGTTCTTTTGGCACAGAAAAAATATGGACTTAATGAAATTAAAGTTAGAAATATAAATGCTTTTGAGGTGTTGGTTAGGCAAGTGAAGTCTCCATTTACTTTTTTGCTTTTAATTGCTGCATTAATATCAATTTTTATAGGGCAGGCAGTAGACAGTATTGCGGTGTTAGCATTTATTTTTATTAATGTTGTTATAGGATTTCTACAAGAATATAGGGCTGAGCGCGCTGTTGTTTTACTTCAAAAATTTGTTTCTCAAAAAGCAAAAGTTTTGCGGGATTCTAAAGAGGAATTAATAGACACAAAGTTTTTAGTACCAGGAGACGTTGTTTCGCTGGAAGCGGGTGATATGACTCCTGCAGATTTACGAGTAATAAGTGTTGAAAATTTTTTAATTGATGAGTCTGTGTTAACAGGAGAGTCAGCTCCAGTTTCTAAAAATTCCGATGTATTAACAAAAGAAAATAATTCTGAAGATGCGTCAATTTTTAAAGCAAAGAATGTCATATTTTCAGGCACATCTGTTGTGTCGGGCAAGGCTTATGGAGTTGTTATAGCCACAGGTAAGGAAACTGTTTTTGGAGGTATTGTAAAAACAATTTCTGGCATAAGGAGAGAAAGTACATATGAAAAAAGTATTATCTATTTTTGTAAACTAATTTTAAGAATTGTTGCAACAACAATAATTTTAATTTTTATTGCTAATATTTTAATCAAAGGAATTAGCGATGTTTGGGAATTACTTTTATTTTCAGTGGCATTAATAGTAAGTATTTTGCCAGAAGCCCTCCCAGCAGTTGTAACTTTTGCTTTGTCTAAAGGAAGTTTGGAAATGGCAAAACAAAATGTGGTTGTAAAAAGATTATCTGCAATTGAAGACTTAGGGAACATTGAAATTTTGTGTACTGATAAAACAGGTACTTTAACGTTAAACAAAATGTCATTAGAGAAAACAGTTTCTGCTAATGAAGAAAAGTGTTTTTTGTATGGAATATTGGCTTCTGGCGCAGATAAAATAGAAAATAAAATATTAAATCCATTTGATGCTGCGCTATATGAAAAAGCTCCAAAAGATGTTTTACAAGATTCCAAAAAATTTAAAATAATTTCAGAATTGCCATTTGATTCTTATAGAATGAGGTCTGCATTTTTAGTTGAGGGTTCGAAAAAAGAGCATTTTCTAATTGTTAGGGGCTCGCCAGAATCTATTATAAAAAATTGTTCACATTTACGTGGCCAAGCAAAATTAAAAAAAATACAAGAAGAAATTGCACAAGAAGGATTGGCGGGGCGCCGAGTCTTAGCTTTGGCATATAAGAAAATAAATAAAGATAAAAAGAGCATTAAGGTGCAGGATGAGAAAGGTCTTACATTCTTGGGATATTTTGTTTTCAATGACCCCATAAAAAATACTGCCAAAGAAGCCATAACTTTATCAAAAAAATTAGGAGTTCAAATTAAGATTATAACTGGTGACTCAAAAGAAGTTGCGGGATACGTGGCAGGGCTTACAGGTTTGGTTGCAGGGCCTGAAGATCTAATTTCTGGAGATGAACTGTTAAAGCTGTCTAAAGAAGAATTTGACGACGCCTGTGAGGCCAAGTCTGTTTTTGCTAGAATATCGCCTGATTTAAAGCACAATATAATAAAATCTTTGCAAAAAAAACACGAAGTAGGGTTTATGGGTGAGGGTGTCAATGACGCGCCAGCTTTAAAAACTGCTGACGTTGGAATTGCGGTTGTTGAGGCCTCTGACGTTGCCAGAAATGCTGCTGACGTGGTGCTTTTGCAAAAAGATTTACGCGTAGTGGTTAACGGCATTAAAGATGGTAGAACTATTTTTTCTAATATAAATAAATATATAAAATGTGCATTAGCTAGTAATTTTGGTAATTTTTATTCAATTGCGGTAATTTCTTTATTTATAAACTTTTTACCAATGTTGCCTGTGCAAATTTTATTGGGAAACATTTTGTCTGATTTTCCATTAATTTCTATTGCCACAGATTCAGTTGATATAGATGAGTTAAGAAGGCCTAAAAATTATCAACTACATATGGTTTTGCCATTAATTATTTCTTTGGCGCTGGTTAGCACGGTTTTTGATTTTATTTTCTTTTCAATTTTCTATAAGCAAGCACCAGCAAATATACAAACTTTATGGTATATAGAAAGTATTCTAACGGAATTATTGCTTATATTTATTATTAGAACACGGGGTGTATTTTATAAGGCAAAAAGGCCTGGATTTTGGCTTTTGTTTCTTGTAATTATTGATGCTATATTTGTGGTTGCTTTACCATTCACAACTATTGGACATAACTTTTTCCATTTTGTGACTCCACCAATTATTCCCTTACTAATAGTATTTGTATTAAATATTTTGTATTTTATTACCAGTGAAATAGTAAAATTAATTTATTTCCGTTATTGGAAGCCTAAAGTGGCTTCCTAATTTACTCAACGATGTCAATTAGTCAGGTTGCCCTAGGGCAACCTGAGTGGTATGATAAACTAAAACTGTAGAAATTTATGAGAGAGAAAGATTTTTATACAACTAAAGAATTAACAAAAATCCTTGGAATAAGTAAGCAGTCTGTTTTAAAACGTATTGGACGGGGTAATATTAAGGCAGTAAAAACTGGTAGAGATTATATAGTTTTTAAAAAAGATATTGATTTGAACAAATTGAAAGCTGATATACAATAAAAATTACAAATGCTTATGATTTTTGAACATATTTTAGTAATTATCAGCGTATTTGTAAGCTTGTCTGGTTCGGTCGCGTATGTTTTTGATACCTTGAAGGGCAAAACAAAGCCAAACAGGGTTAGCTGGTTTTTGTGGGCGGTGGCTCCATTGATAGGCACTGGGGCTGCCATCTCCTCTGGCGCGGATGCTTGGGCAACAGCCAGAATATTTTTAGCAGGATTTGTTCCGTTAATAGTTTTGATAGTTTCATTTTTGAATAAACAAAGCTATTGGAAACTTACAAAGTTTGATTTTGCATGTGGAATATGTTCGATACTGGCTTTAATTGTTTGGTTTTTCGCTAATTCGCCGGTGCTGGCAGTTCTTTTGGCTGCCACCGGTGATGGCTTGGGTTCTTTGCCAACTTTAATTAAATCGTGGAAATATCCCGAAACCGAAACTGGCTGGACTTTTGTAGCCGGATTTATTGCAACTTTACTTGTTTTGCCATCAATTACGGCGTGGAATATCCAAAATTCTGCTTTTCAAACGTATCTATTGGTGGTTAACGCACTGTTGGTTTTCTTTATTTTCCGAAAAAGACTAAAGTTATTAAATAATATAAAAATTACTAGGTTGCCCTAGGGCAACCTGAGAGGGCTGGTATAAAATCTAAATTTTGTCTTTAAATTGGTTTTAATGTAAAATATAAATATGGATTTAACAACAATACTTTTAGTAATAATCACGGTTGGGATAATAGTTGCGGTTTTTTTATTGCTTAGGAAAAAACCGGAGGTTGAAAAAAAAGATGACAGTTCTTTTTTGATGTTGCAACAACAAATAAATCAAATTGCGCAAGCCGTTGATTCAAAATTATCAGAATCTAATAAAAACGCACAAGATCAATTTAAGTATTCTGCTGATATTATAAAAAATGTTACAGAAAGGCTAACCAAGTTGGATGAAACAAACCGGCAGGTGGTTAATTTTGCCGACCAGTTAAATTCTTTGCAAGACATTTTAAAAAATCCTAAACAGCGTGGAATTTTGGGAGAATATTATTTAGAAACTGTTTTAAAAAATGTTTTGCCACCAGGAAGTTACGAAATGCAATACAGGCTTGGAAAAAATGAAGAAGGTGACGACTTAATTCCTGATGCTGTTGTGTTTGTTAAAGAAAAAATTATTCCCATAGATTCAAAATTTTCTTTAGAGAATTATAATAGAATTATTGAGCAAAAAGATCCTATAGAAAAAGAAAAATTAGAGAAAGTTTTTGTGAATGATTTAAAAAATAGAATTGTTGAAACATCAAAATATATTCAACCATCAAAGGGAACAATGGATTTTGCGTTTATGTTTATTCCGCATGAGGCCATTTATTACGACTTGCTGATAAATAAAATTGGAGCGCTAAAAGAGGAGACAGAAAGCTTAATTCAACGCGCAGCTTCAAAATATAAGGTAATTATTGTTTCCCCAACCTCATTTTTGGCTTATCTACAGACGGTTTTGCAGGGGTTGAAAGCCATGCAGATTGAAGAGCAGGCTAAAGATATTGTAAAACGAGTGGGGGACCTGATGACACATCTTAAAAAATACGCGGAAAAGTATGACAAGTTAGGGAAAACTCTTTCTACAGTAGTTAATCAATATAATGATGGCGGAAAGGAATTCAAAAAAATTGATAAAGATATTATAAAAATAACTGGAGCAGAAGAGGCGTTGGGTTATGAGCCTCCAGCCTTAGACAAGCCAGAATTAGAAGAAAACGAATAATAGGGTTGACGAATAGCAGGTTTCTTGCTAAACTATATCTATTAAACAATACTAATATGATAGCTATAATAAAAACCGGTGGCAAACAATATCTTGTTAAGCCCGGAGACAAATTAAAAGTAGAAAAGTTATTAAAAGAAGTTGGAGAAGAAGTTGTTTTCTCTGATGTTTTATTGGTTGAAAAGGCTAATAAAGTAGAAATTGGAACACCTTTTGTTCAAGCCCAAGTTCATGGTAAAGTTATAAGCCACGGAAAGGGGAGCAAAATAATTGTTTATAAATACAAACCAAAGAAAAGGGAAAGCAGAAAAATTGGTCACAGACAACCATATACAGAAGTAGAAATTACAGGAATTAAATAAAAAATTAAAAACCCCGTTTTGCGGGGTTTTTTACTTTGTTATGCAAGAAGAAATAAATTGGCTTTTAAAAGAGAAGTATCAAAACAGGCCAACAAAAAATTTTGAAAAAGACGTTGAGCGATTGAAGGCAGGAGAGCCGGTTGATTATGTAATTGGATTTACTGAGTTTTTGGGTTGTAAAATTGATTTGTCCAAAAAGCCCTTAATTCCAAGGCCAGAAACAGAATATTGGGTGGGCGAAGCGATTAGAGATATTTTGACTGTCGTGAAAAACACGCTATCGCACGATTTTCACGACGATGAAATAAGAGTGCTAGATATGTTTGCGGGGTCTGGGTGTATTGGAATTGCAATGTTGAAAGCCTGCCCTGAGCGTAGTCGAAGGGTTGATTTTGCCGATAAAGATAAAAAATCAGTTGAGCAGATAAAAATAAATTTAAAATTAAATAAATTAAAAGGAAAAGTTTTTAAATCAGATGTTTTTAGTAATATAAAAGGAAAGCCTGCCCTGAGCGGAGCCGAAGGGTATGATTATATCTTTGCAAATCCGCCATACATTCCTATAACTAAAAAAAGTAAAATTCAAAAGTCGGTTTTAAAATTTGAACCCAAAATTGCATTATTTGGCGGGAAAGACGGAATGTTTTTTGTAAATAAATTTTTGCGTGATGCAAAGAATCATTTAAATGTTGGTGGAGTAATTTATATGGAATTTGATGGTTCGGCAAGCTCACCACAGGTTTCCTCACAAAGAAAAGAAATAGAAAAATTGGTTAAAAAATATAATTATCAAAAGTGCGAATTTTTTAAAGACCAATATAACCGATGGAGGTGGGTTGAAATTTATTGTGCGACATAAAATCTGTCTAATTGACAGATTTTTATTTTTTAGTAATATAAGCCTGTAACTCGAAGTTCGAGTTCATGGCTCATTGCCAATCTATTCTCATATTGCACAAATCACCAAGGATAACATCATATGAATACACGCTATTGTGACCCTCGTATCGCGGGGAAATGGACAAAAGGCTATAAAGCATCTAAATGGGATGCTGTCGAGCTTGCTGTTATTGAAGCTCGTGTAAAATTGGGCCGAGTGCCCGAAAGTGAATTCCTGATAATCAAAGAGGCACTAGCTAACAAACCCGTCGATATTGAATGGTGGGAGAAAAGAGAGGCACAAGTCGGGCATGACTATGAGTCTTACTGCGACGAGCGAAAGCGTCATCTGCCAGCTTGGCTTCAACACCGCTGGCATCAAGATTTAACAACTTATGACGGGCAGGACCCGGCATTTATGCTTATCCTTCAGGAATGCGTTAGCATTGTCAAAGAGGACGTGCTTGTTTTGTTTGGTGCGTTGTATAAATTAGCGCGTCAGCATCGTTTCAGCATGTCTTTAGGAAAAACTCATCGACAGTTTGCCGAGCTTCAATCATTCGGCAAGCGTTTTCTTACATACGTGGTTCAGTTTGATGCAAGTTGCGAAGAGCTAGATAAAGCTCGTGGAAATCTAGCTTTTGGGAAGTTCGCTGGTCCGGTTGGAAACTACGGACTTTTGGACCCAGAGCTTGAAAAAGCAGCTTGCGACATTCTGAAATTGGAAGTTAAGTATGGCGTAACACAAATTATACCACGCGAGCTTCTTGTGCCTGTTGCAAATGCGTTGTCACAAATGGCTCAAACCATTTATAAAATAGCAAATGACATTTGCGAAAGTACAACGGGTGCGTACCCAATTTGTCATGTGCCTTTCCCCAGGAAAGGAAAGGGTTCATCTGCGATGCCTTGGAAGCGCAATCCTTGGAGGCTTGAGGGCCTCAAAGGTATGGCCGATATGGCTCTCGCGCGCCAATTCTCAATTGCTCGGACAATTCAAACAGCGTTCGAGCGCGACATGGGGCAATCGTGTGTGGAAAGGAATGAGTGGGAAGACCTGTTTAATATCGTTGTTTATGCAATGAAAACGCTCGATAGTGTTTTGGACAAGCTAGAGGTGTATCCAGATAACATGATGCGGGAAATTGATGATTCACATGGAACATATGCTGGTTTGGCTGCTCGCGACTTTTTGGTCAGTTTGGGATTTGATGATCAGGAGGCGTATCGCATTATTCAAGTTTCTGGGTGGATGACCTTAATGCCAACGTTAGTTGGTGAGCAGATGCGACAAGGTGTTTGCCTCTGTCAAAGAAGCAATCGCGTATCTTGGCTCTATTCGCCAAGAACGTCGTGCAATAGTGATTCCAACAATCCAAGAAATCATTTGCGAACATCGTCTCGAGTGCATTCCTACTCTGGAGCCCACTGCTGAACAAATCGTTGACTGGAACGATAGGTTACGGATAAACTTCGAACACCCAGATGTTGTTGCTCAGTGGAACCGCATTTTTGAGTCCGCATTTGAGCGAACATTTAAGAATGAAGCTAAGCTGTATTGGGAAGTCCTTGGGGACGAATAACGGTTTTCTATGTTATGAGCCTTGTTGCGCTTGCGCAACTGGGCTTCTTTTTTTGCATTGACGAATTTTTTGAAATTTGTTAGTCTGACAATACCGTGGCTCTAAGTGGAGCCACAAACCCGTTCGTTGAAAATTCGAATTATTAGAAACGAACACAACCACCACTAGCCATATCAAACCATGAGTACGACTATCAAGCCTCGCTTCACAGGGGTATCTTTGAAGGGCGGATGCCTTATGGGCATAAGAGTTGAAGGATGCGAAGTCCAAACTGGAAAAGTGCGGGACATGCCCTTGTTTGAAACGGAAGCGTTGCCAGTTTGTAGCGACAGACTTAGCGGTTTTGATGTAGTCGTCAAAACTCCTATTCCTGACAAGGGGCGTCTGTTGAATGCGATGACTGAGTTCTGGTATCCCAAAACTGCACATATAATCCAGAACTGTTTCCTTTCTACTGAAATGGAAGAATTTGAAAAGCGCATCGAAGTGGGCGAATGGGCGAGGTACATCAACAATCGCTCAATGCTGGTTCGCAGAGCAACGCCGTTGCTAATTGAATGCGTTGTGCGTGGTTTTCTTTACGGGAGCGGTCTCAAGGATTACAAAGCTACTGGTTCTATCTGCGGGATTAAGTTGCCCGAAGGAATGCGTGAGGCTGATAAGTTCCACGAGCCAATATTCACTCCGTCTGATAAGGCGCCTAAGGGCAAACACGATACAAACATCACTTTTCAGCAAGCATGCGATATTGTCGGAGAAAAACTGGCTCGCAGAGTCAGGGAGATTTCGCTGGAATTGTATAAATTCGCTTATGATTATGCACTCAAGCGCGGGATCATTATCGCCGACGTCAAGTTTGAATTTGGGTTGATAGGTGACCAGCTCTTCCTTATTGACGAAGTTTTCACCTGCGATAGTACACGTATGTGGCCGGTTGGAGATTATGAGCCCGGTCGTTCTCAGTCCAGCTTCGACAAACAGTATGTTAGAGACTATTTACAATCGCTTTGCGACCGTGGCATTTGGAACAAAACATACGATGATGTTCCTGAATTGCCGGAAGAAGTGGTTAGAAATACAACCATGAAATATCAGGAAGCATTGCGCATTATTACTGGTCCCGAGTTGTCGAGCGTGAGAATCCCTGCGTATCTTAAAAACTAAAGTCATGAAACCGAAAAATGTTTTGGTGCTGCTGGGAAGTGTAAATGACTGGAAGAAAGTCAAACACATATTCGAAACCTTAGAATGGGGTCTTTCGATTGAAGTAAAGGCATTTAGTTGTCACTTTCACCCGGCCAAGATTAGGAAACTGGGGCAACTGATAGCTTATGCGGATGCGAAGACTTATGATTTGGTAATTTGCGTGGGAGGCTTGGCACTTGCCTTACCCGGCATATTGGATGCATGGATACGTTTTTACGGAGGCTTTGTACCGGTTGCAGGAGTTGCGCTTGGTGAACCCGGAACTCGGGAATTGCTTGCCGCTCAATATTCAATAGAATACATTCCTAATAACCCGTTGGTTCTGACGCCAGAAGGGCATGCTTACACGGGCCCCGATGGACTTCAGTGGCTTCTGGAATCATTCCAACTTGGGAATTTGTCTATTGTATTGAAAGAGCGCCCCGATAAACCTTTTGGTGAGGATATTTGGCACAACTGTCCGGACGACGAGGTTCTTCGGTTGCCGGAAGAATAACCACTTTTCGTTTCTCAGACCCCGCAGGTGCTTGCACTGGTGGGGATTTTTTTTGTTCTAAAAATTTGTTATAATAATTTAAGATGGCCGAGAAAAAAATAAAATTATCACCAAATTCGTTGAACCTTTTTTTGGATTGCCCACATTGTTTTTGGCTAGATAAAAATTTAGGAATTAAAAGACCTCCGCCATATCCTTATGCCTTAAATTCAGCGGTTGACGCCTTATTAAAAGAAGAATTTGATACTTACCGAGCAAAAAAAATACCGCACCCAATTTTTAAAGAAAACCATATTAAAGCTCATTTATTCGGCAATCAAAAACTGTTAAACCAGTGGAGAAATAATTTGGCGGGTATAAGATATTTTGACGAAGATTTAAAAGCAACATTGTTTGGTGCGGTTGATGACATTTTGGAATTTGACCCTTCGGCGGGCTCAGGGCAGGTAGGGGCGCTGGCCCCACTAGATTATAAATCAACAGGAAGTACGGCAGAAAAAGTTTATGACAGATTTCAATTACAGCTAGACACATATACATTTTTATTAGAAAAAAATGGATATAAAACAGCGGGTAAGGGTTATTTAGCGTTTTATATTGTAGATAAAAGTAGGGGATTCATAGATAGGTTGCCCTTTCGAAAAGAAATAGTAGAAATAGAAACAAACCCCGCAGATGTTCACGAAATTTTTAAGGATGCTGTGGATACTTTAAGAATGGCAACCCCACCAAAACATAGTTCTGACTGCGCATTCGGAAAATTTCTAAAGAGTGCAAAAGGTTTTAATTAATGTTAAAAAGTTGTATAATACAATAGTTAGGTAATCAAACTAATTAATAAAAATATGAAAATAAAAGTTCCCAATTTCTTGAAAAATATATTTACAGGTAAGCATAAAAAAAGAAACATATGGCTGACCATAATTTTGGTAATTGTAATTATTATTGGTTTTTTAGTTTTTAGTCCCAAAAATAATACAGGTTCTATACAAACTGGGTTTGTTGCAAAACAAAATTTGCAGGAAACAGTTTTGTCTACTGGGCAGGTTGTTAGCTCAACTGATTTGAGTTTAAGTTTCCAAGGCAGTGGAGTTGTTAAAAAAGTATCCGTAAAAGAAGGAGACAAAGTAACCCAAGGACAAGTCTTAGCAACGCTTGATGCTGCTTCGGCATATGCGACCTTAACATCTGCTAGTGGATCTTTGATGCAGGCGCAAGCTAATTATGATAAACTATTGGCTGGCGCTTCTCGGCCAACAGTTCAGGTTTCTCAAGATGCTGTTAACTCTTCAAAGCAAGACATAACAAACGCCTATAACGGTGCAATAAATACTTTAAATATAGGATATACTGCCGTATATATCGCAGATTTTTTGGCTAAGTCAACCGAGGATGCATATTTTCCTACTTATGATTTAGTTGGTCTTGAGGTTAGAAATGCGAAACTTGAAATAGATGGCATTGTACAGAACATAAAAAGTTCCTTGGACGCGGTTAAGGTAAATCCAATGCAGCAAGGCATTGACGCATTAGTTTCTCAAGAAATTATAGCTCTGAATACAACTTACAACGACATAAATGTTATTCGTGTGCAAACCGATGCAGATACATATTCCAGCAGAATTCCCGATTTACAAAGGACTGCCCTGGATGCGCAGAAGGCGTCAATAAGCTCTGCATTATTGGGCGCTACTTCTTTACAACAAAATTTGGCTTCTTTAAAATTAGCTTTGCAAAGAGCAGAAGACCAACTAAGCGTGACTACTGCCGTACCAACTCAGGCTGATCTTGATTTGGCTGCCGGTCAGGTGCTTTCGGCTCAAGGTCAAGTTAATGCAGCTCAGGCTGTTTTGAATAATTTAATTATTAAGGCACCTGCTGACGGAACAATCACTCAAGTTGATGTTAAGGTGGGTGAATTGGCAACGCCATCAAAAGAGGCAATAATTTTACAAGATGTAGGGAGTCTTCATGCAGAGGCTAATGTGAGTGAAGCAAATGTTGCAACAATACAAGTTGGTCAACCAATTGATTATACTTTTGATGCGCTTGGGCCCGACCAACATTTTTCAGGAACAGTTTTAACAATAAATCCTGCTTCAACAGTTATTTCTGGAGTGGTTGATTATTTGGTGAAAGGTAGTTTAGATAATATTCCAAACATAAGGCCTGGAATGACTGCTAATATGACAATATTGGTTGCTAAAAAAGACAATGCATTGGCAGTGCCATCAACAGCAGTAATTAATAAAAACAATAAGCAATATGTGAGGGTGATTGATAATCATAATAAAAAAACTTATCATGAAGTCCAGGTGCAAACAGGCTTGCAAGCAGACGGCGGGTTAATTGAAATTACTTCTGGACTTAATGACGGCCAGGAAATTATTATTTATATGAAATCGTAGCTCATGTCACTTATTGAAATAGACAATTTAAAGAAAAATTATGTGAATGATGAAGTTGTCACTCATGTTTTGCATAATATAAATTTTAAAATAAATGAAGGAGAGTTTGTAGCAATAATGGGACCATCGGGTTCGGGCAAGTCAACTTTAATGCACATTTTAAGTTTTCTAGACAGGCCAACTTCAGGTGTTTATAAATTTGAAGGAAAAGATATAAAAGATTTTGATGATGATTATTTGGCCAAACTAAGAAATGAAAAAGTTGGTTTTGTTTTTCAATCTTTTAATTTGTTGGCACGCACAACTGTTTTAGATAATGTGAAGTTGCCTTTGGTTTATAGTAAAATAAAAGATTTGGACAGCTTGGCAGAAAAAGCTTTAGAGTCTGTTGGTCTTTCTCACAGATTAAATTATTTTACTAATCAAATTTCTGGTGGAGAAAAACAAAGAGTGGCAATTGCAAGGGCGTTGGTGAATAATCCAGCAGTAATTTTTGCTGACGAGCCAACAGGAAATTTAGATTCAAAATCGGGTAATACTGTAATGTATATTTTGCAAAAATTAAATAATGAAGGTCACACAATTATTTTAGTTACTCATGAAACAGACACAGCAAACCACGCAAAAAGAATTATCAAAATTAAAGACGGAGAAATTATTTCTGATGAAAAAATAACAAAAAGAACAATTGCCGAAGAAGATAAAGACTTAATTAAATAGTATGGATTTTATTGGAACAATTAGATTAGTTTTTAGAACTCTGCTTGCTAGAAAGGGCAGGTCTTTTTTGACTATTTTGGGAATTGTTATTGGCGTGGCGGGAGTGATTATTATAATTTCTTTGGGGGCTGGTGCGCAAAGTTTAATTTTGGGTCAGGTTTTAAAGTTGGGTTCAAATTTATTAAGTGTTTCACCTGGTGGAGGTGACGCCAATGGTCCGCCCTCAGCTGTTTATGGAGTTACTGTCACAACACTTGTTAATTCAGATGCTGATGCATTGCGAAGCAAAACGCAAGTGCCACATGCTGTAGCCGTAAACGCAATGGTTCGTGGGCCAGCCACAGTTGTTTGGCAAAATAAAAATGTTGACACAAATTTTATTGGCACAGATAGTAGCTATCCAGATGTTGTAAGCTTTGCAATGAAAGAAGGACTATTTATTAATCAACAAGAAGCAGGAGGAAATGCGAATGTTGCTGTTTTAGGTTCTACGGTAGCAGATGAATTATTTGGTGGTACCGGCGTTGACCCCATTGGACAAATTATAAAAATAAAAAATTCTTCACAGTCTCAGCCAGGTGGAGTCCCCTTAAGAATTATTGGAGTGGTAACGCCGAGAGGTAGTTCATTTTTCCAAGACAATGATGACCAGGTTTTTTTGCCTTTAACAATTGGGCAAGAGCAATTGTTGGGAGTGCATTATTTACAGGCAATAAATATAAAAGTTGATTTGGCTGATAATATTGAACAAACAAGGGCTGACGTAACAAGAGTTTTGAACCAAAACCATCATATTTTGCGCGCAGTTGACGCTGATTTTACGGTTTATAGTATCGCAGACGCGGTGAAGGTTTTAAGCACAATTACAGATGCTTTAAGATTATTTTTAACAGCTATGGCAGCATTGGCTTTAATTGTTGGTGGAATTGGAATTTTAAATATTATGCTGGCAACAGTTGCCGAGCGTACAAGAGAAATTGGTTTGCGAAAAGCAGTGGGAGCTACAAATGGAGCTGTTATGCGACAGTTTTTAATTGAAGCAGGAGTGTTAACTTTTTTGGGTGGAGTTATTGGAATTATTATTGGAGCTGTAATTTCATTTATAATATCTTTGGTTATGAAAAGTTTGGGATATGATTGGCAATTTGTAATTTCTATCACGTCTGTTTTGTTAGCAGTTGGAGTTTCTATTTTAACAGGCGTAATTTTTGGCTTATACCCAGCATTAAAAGCATCAAAATTAAATCCAATAGACGCATTAAGGTATGAATAGTAAGGCATTAACACAATCTATAAAGGCGCTGTCTGCGAATCCTGTTCGTACGTTTTTAACTACTTTGGGAATTATGATTGGTATTGCAACAGTTATAACGGTTTTATCAGCTGGAGCAGGATTTAGAAGTTTAATAAATGATGAAATAAAATCTTTGGGAAGTGATACTTTATTTATAAAAACGCGAGTCCCTCCTACAATAAAAAACAGGGCATCAACTTTAACTCCTGGAATTGCAGTTGGGATTACAACTTTTGTGCAAAGAGATTTAGATGATATTAAAAAACTAAACAATGTTACCAATGATTACGGAATGGTGACAGGAATGGCTATTGCTGGTTACCGCGACAACCAAAAAAATACTATTTATTTTGGATCTTCTGCAGAAAGATTTTCAATTGACCAGCACACTTTGAAAGAAGGGAGATTTTACACGCAAGCTGAGGATACGGGAGCCGCCCAAGTTGCAATTTTGGGAAGTAATATTGCAAAAAATTTATTTGTACAAGATGATCCTCTTGGAAAATTAGTTCACTTAGGAAATTTGAATTTTTTGGTGATTGGAGTATATGATGTTCAGGGATCTGTGGGCGGGCAGGGAGCAGATGATTCAATTTATGTGCCACTAGGGACTGCTCAGAAAAAAATGTTGGGAGTAAATTATATTACAGTAGCGGTTGTACAATTAAAAAATACAAATTTAGCTGATGCAACAGCTGCTCAAATTGCTTTAACCCTAGAACAAAATCATAACATTACAAACCCTGAAAAAAATGATTTCATTATCATGACGCAGGCGCAAGTTTTAGACATTTATAACACCATTTTTAATGGCATAACAATTTTGTTAATTGCTATTGCATCAATTTCTTTGATTGTGGGTGGAGTAGGAATTATGAATATTATGTATGTGGTTGTTACTGAAAGAACAGCAGAAATAGGGTTAAAAAAATCAGTTGGAGCAACCAATTCAGATATTTTAAAAGAATTTTTAATTGAATCTATTTTGGTAACTGTATTGGGGGGAGTTATCGGAATTTTATTGGGAACTTTATTAAGTTGGCTGGTTGCTGTTGTTGCAACAGCAAATGGTTTGACTTGGACGTTTACGGTACCCTTGTATGCAATTATAATTGCAGTGGGAGTTTCAGCTGCTATAGGAATTTCTTTTGGTGTCTTGCCAGCGAGGTCTGCAGCTAAATTAGACCCCATTGAAGCATTGCGTTACGAATAGTAGATATGGTAAAATTTAATAATATCGCTCGGCAATAAACTTTTTTCCGATGCAGGTTACCCCCTTTGCCTCTACGGGCAAGTGGACCTGGGTCTACAAAAAGTTCATTGCCTCGCTTAAATAAAATGTACAAATTTAAATTTAAAAAATCATCAGGGCAAGCGTCAAAATTGCTTTTAGTTTTGGCGGTTGTTATTTTAGTGGCAGTAATTATTACTTTTTTAGTATTAAAAATGGCAGAAAAGCCAGCAGCTCCTGTAGCTCCTGTAGTCCAAACAATTCCACTTCCAGTTTACGAAAAACAACTTGGTAATATTGATTTTATTTTTGAGTCTGCAATTGATAGGGGGCAGGTTTTAAAAGCTTCTGAAATTTTGAATAATTTATACGCAACTCATAGGGACTATGTTATAGACAACCCCGGAGCTAAATTTATTCAAGTAACAATTGGTGCTCAAAATATGGGCACTATGAACACAAGCCAGGGGGCATGGATTATGCAAAATATTGTTGATTCTAAAAATAGAGAGTTTGTTCCTTTAGATGGATTTAACATTAGTCCGTGGCTTCCTACTAATAATTCTTGCGGCGAATTGTTAAAGCCTGCATTTGACCCAACACCATGTACTAAAATTTATGAAGTTTCTAAAGAGTCTGCGGGGTTGAAAGTGAGGGTTGAAACCGGCAAAGATAATAGTCCCTCATCTAGTAAAAAAGACACATTCTTAATAGATTTAATAGTTAAATAATAACATGTCAATTCAAGATAAAAGTGACGAAATAAAAGCTCCAGAAAAAGTTTCTGCAGAGCAAGAACAAGCAGTGCACTTTAAGCAGGAACACGAAAGAATTGTAGAGAAAAAAGAAAATGTTGATGACAAAATTATTTCAGCTGAGCTGAGAAGAGAAATAGAAATGATGGAATTAGATCCTGTTAATGCAAAAGCTGTAGAAGTTGAAAAAGAAAAAATAGAATATTTGGGAGAAAAAGAAAAAATAGAGCACCTTTTGAGCATGGCCAGACAGAAAGGAATGGTTTTTGCAGTACAACTTGCAAAAAAAATGAATGAGCCATATTTATTGGATCTTTTGCACGATGTATTAGCAAAAGAAGGATTTTATCTAAAAATGCAAGCAACTACAACAGACGACGACAGTAATAATAAAAAAACTTAGAATTATGAAATTATAAATCTATGCCCATAATTATCCCAGGTCTTATTTTAGTTTTTTTGCTCATTGTTTTGGCTTTTATTATAGTTTTAAATGCTGAAACAAATGAAAAAAATGCTGTTTTTGGCGGGCTGGAGATGGTTTTATTTTTGGTGATGATGCCAAAAAATGCTTCTAAAAAAGAAGAAGAAGCAAAAAAAGAAGAGAAAAAAATAATATCTCAAATGGAGCAGGTATTTGCTAATTTTCTTTATTTAAAAAAAACTAAAGCTTTCCAAACTCCACCTGCTTGCGCCTTTGAAATTGCTTCTCAAATTGGAGGCTCAGATATCTCTTTTTATGTAGCAGTTCCAAAATATTTAGAATCGGTTTTTGAAAAATATGTACAAGGTGTTTATCCAAATGCTGTAGTTGATAAAGTTCCACAAGATTATACAATATTTGAACCGCAAGGAGCTACTGCTGCTGCTTATTTGCAACTATCACAAAGCTCCCTTTTTCCAATAAGCACTTATCAGAATTTAGAAACAGATCCCTTAGCATTAGTAACAAATAATTTAAGTAAAATTGCAACCAACGAAGGTGGGGCAGTGCAGGTGATAATTAGGCCATTGTCTAAATTAAATTTAAGAAAAAAAGGTGAGAAAGCTTTAAAAAAAATGCGAGAAGGAAAGCCAGTTAGAATTGCGGTTGCGGAAGCTTCTCATGGTCATGTAATGGAAGGGCTCCAAGAAGCATGGAACACCTTGTCGGGAAAAAGTTTGAAGAAAAAAGAAGAAGAAGCAGGGTTGCGAGATCCCGCTCAGCAAAAATTTGACCAAAAAGATTACGAGGCTATTCAAAGTAAAATTCAAAAACAACCATTCGAAACAAACATAAGAATTGTTTCCTACGCCCAAACGCAAGATAGAGCAGAAGAAATTTTGGGGCACTTAACATCTGCTTTTAGTCAATTTTCTTTATCAGCCATAAACAGTTTAGAGCCCAAAGAAGTTCGCGGTAAGGAATTGCAAAAATTAATTTATGATTATAGCTTTAGAAATTTTAATATTACGCAATCAAATGTTTTAAATTTAGAAGAATTGGCAAGCGTTTATCACTTTCCAACGCAATATATAGAAACTCCATATATTAAAGCAGCTAAATCAGCTACTTTTGCTCCGCCAACAAATTTACCAGAAAAAGGAGAAATAATTATTGGAAAAGTTTCTTACAGAAATGAAGAAAAGAAAGTTTATTTTGCAGATAAAAAAGATAGAAGAAGACATTTATATGTTGTTGGGCAAACTGGTGTTGGTAAGTCTGTATTTATGGAAGGTATGATTTTGCAAGATATTATAAATGGCGAGGGTGTGGCAGTTGTTGATCCACATGGTGATATTATAGAACACATTTTAGCTAACATTCCGAAAGAAAGAGTTGACGATGTTGTTATGTTTGAACCCTTTGACATTGAAAGGCCATGCGGTTTGAATATGTTAGAATATGACAGCCCCGAACAAAAAGATTTTGCAGTGCAAGAAATGATTGCCATATTTATGAAGCTTTTTCCGCCAGAAATTATTGGTCCAATGTTTGAGCACTACATGAGAAACGCCATGTTGGCACTTATGGCTGACAAAGATAACCCAGGCACACTTGTTGAAATTCCAAAAATGTTTACAGACCCAAGCTTTTTACAACAAAGAATGGCAAAAGTTACAGATCCTGTTGTGCGAAGTTTTTGGGTAAAAGAATGGGCACAAACAACAGGCTCTACAAGATCTGATATGTTGGGTTATGTTGTTTCAAAGCTTGGCAGATTTATTGAAAACGAAATGATGCGAAATATTATTGGGCAATCGCACTCTGGTTTTGATTTAGCTCAAATAATGGATACTAAAAAAATATTTTTAGCTAATTTGTCTAAAGGTTTAACTGGTGAAGTAAATAGTTCTTTGTTGGGTTTAATTTTAATTTCAAAAATTCAAATGGCAGCAATGAAACGCGCACGCGTGCCCGAAGAACAAAGAGTCGATTTTTATTTATATGTTGACGAGTTTCAAAATTTTACAACAGATTCAATTGCCACAATTTTGTCTGAAGCCCGAAAATATAAATTGAATTTAATTATGGCTCACCAATATATGCCACAATTAAAAGAAGAAATTCGCGATGCAGTGTTAGGAAACGTTGGAACAATTGGGGCATTTAGAATTGGAGCAGAAGATGCAGAAAATTTGGAAAAGCAATTTGAGCCAGGGTTCTCAAGGTTTGATTTGGTAAATTTAGATAACTTTTCAATGATAATAAAAATGATGATTGATAATAAAATCTCAACACCGTTTAAAATGAATACCTTGCCAATGCCAAAAGGAAAGCCCGAACTTGCTGAAGCAATTAAAAAAATATCAAAGTTAAAATATTCGCGCGCTAAGGCAATTGTTGAAGAAGAAATTACTAGCCGTTCATTTGTTGATTTGCCACCAGCCCCACCACCAATAGCGCCGTTGAAATAAAATAAGATATTGGTATAATTATAACTAATGAATAATCGTAATCAAAAAATTTTTCTTGCCACTTTAATTATAGGGGCCATATTTATTGGCATTTTTTTTATGCCGATTCCGGTAGCTCACGCCATAGATGATAACACTCCTCCACAGTTAATTTCTTTTACATCTACTACTCCAGATGGAATGTATTTTTACAATGGTTCTATTAATATAACAGCAAATTTTGATGAAGATTTGTGCGATCCTTCATCTATGACTATTGTTTTAGATAATGGAGAATCGGTTGTTCTTTCTATGGGGGGGAGACCTAAATACCCTGTCTGGGACATACAGTCCTCAAAAGGCCTCAAGCGCGCACCTTACAGTATCTTCTATTTCTGAAGTTCTGGTTACAGACTGCGACACTATTCCAAATACGAAGACAAATTATTTAGTTCCCAGTACGCCAAATAATCTCGGTGATACCTCTAGCATAGTTATAGATATCTATCCAAAAGTTATTTCATTTACATCTACTACTCCAGACGGCACTTATGGAGCAGGAGCTTCGATAAATATTACAGCAAATTTTGATAAGGCCTTAGATCCAAACACAGTTCCTTTTATGAATGTTCATTTGAATGTCAATGGAGTGGTGGTAGCCCTTGATCATCTTTCTGGTAGCAGTCTTTCTGGGACATACATCGTTCAAGATGGAGACTATTCTGCTAGTAAGCTTGCAGCTTCTTATAGTGATTATTTTTCTGGAATACAAGATCTTTTTGGCGGTGGTGACCCAAATTTTCTGGAAGATTTCGGTAGTATTGAAAATAATTTAAATTATGCGAACAATATATTAATAGATGGTGTAGCTCCAGTATCGATTTCTGGGGGTATAGATGGTAATAATATAACGCTTTATTATAATAAAGCGTTAGACGTAAGTTCTGTTCCATCAACTGGAGATTTTACAGCTTATATAAATGGTTCTCCGGTATCAATAAGTGGTGTTAGTGTTACGGTAAATACCATTGTATTACATTTAGAAGCTGGGGTTGTTAGTGCGTCCGACGTGGTTTATGTAGATTATGTTCCTGGAGAGCATTTAGTAAAAGATACTTTGGGAAATCAATCGACGCAATCTTTTTCAGAATTCAATATAGTAAATAATAGCGTTATTTTATCTAATGCTACCATATCAAATGAGGACATTTCTCTTTTGTATAGCAAGGCCTTAGACGTAAGTTCTGTTCCATCAACTGGAGATTTTACAGCTTATATAAATGGTTCTCCGGTATCAATAAGTAGTGTTAGCATCACAGGTAACACCGTGGTGTTGCATCTTGCAAACCATGTGTCTTCGTTAGATGTAATTACTCTTGATTACGCTCCAACATCTAATATTATAAAAGATCAATCTGGAGTAGTGGTATCATCATTATCCGGACAAGACGTGACAAATCATATAGGTGCAGCTATTTCGACGATTTCTTCTTCATTGGTATCACAAACTTCTAATTTTTTTACTAACGTGGGTTCATCGTCTTCTTTTTCTAATTCGGCAGGAATGGTTTCTAATGGAAATTACATATATGTGACGCTAGGCAGTATTATGAAAATTTATGATATTTCTGGTCGTAATCCTTATTTAGTGAACTCTATTACAGTTGGTGAAGATGCAGAGAGAGCAGTGATAGCTGGGAACTACTTATATATGGCAGAGGGAACTAGTGATCAATTCCAAATATTTGATATTACAATCCCCGTATCTCCAGTGTTATTAAGCACTACAAGCGTTGGTGGCCATGCTGAGGGAATGGATATCGATAGGAATTTTTTAATTATAACTAATTATGGACTTAATCGCGTGCAAGTGTATGACGTAGTAAATCCTATGTCACCTTCTTTTGTTGGACAAGTGAGTACGTTTTCTTTGCCGGCTGGTGGCGTATTTTCCAATAATCACTATTGGATAAATAGCGACGTAACAGGAGAGTCATCTATTGAATCAATTGCTATCTCTGATAACGGCACCCCCACACTTGATGGGCAAATAACAATATCTGGAGCCGGTGGATTCTCAAATGAAATATCTGGAGATTATTTGTATACGCTTGATGATAACAGTTTCAATGGCGGAGACTATTTAAAGGTTTGGAATATTTCAAACCCTAGTAGTCCTAGTTTTGTTGGATCAGTTGATACTGGCGCCGGGAATGTAAATAATAGAGGGGTGATTGTTTTAGGAGATTATGCTTTTGTCGCGAATGGGGCTCATTTGCTTCAAGCTTATGATATTTCAACTCATGGTAACCCAGTTTTGATAAAGAGATTGTCACTTATTGATAATTCATTGAACGGTGGCGCGCAAATTCTAAGTTCTGGAAATGAAATGTATGTTTTAAATAGAGGGCTTCTATATCATTTTACCACTAATTCTACGCCTGCTTTTTCGGCAACCATAACATGGGCTACCGACCGCGCAACAGATTCAAGGATAAATTTTGGACCAACTGCTTATTATGGCGACACAATTTATTTTCCTAGCTTAGTCACGAATCACTCAGTTGTTTTACCTGATTTATTAGCCGATACTACTTATCATTATCAAGTAGTCTCCACATATCAATTTGGTGACATTAGTACGTCGGATGATTATACTATGAAAATTAATATTTTATCAAATAATGCCGCTGTTACTTCTTCGGTCTACACGGTTAGCTCTTTAACCAATAACGCTGGAACAATTACTAACGTTCCATATGGAACTTCTAAAGCTACATTTGAGACAGCAATATCCAAAGGAGAAGTCAATCAAACATGGAACGACTCAGGCGTAGCCAACACAGTGGTAACTGGAAATACTTTAGTAGTTACCGCACAAGACGGTTCAACGACAGCAATATACACAATCACGGTTAATGCTGCTCCTGGAGGAGGAAGTGGTGGAGGTGGTAGAATTTTCGTGCCACCAGTAATTGATAGAATTTTAACCATTCCCGCTTTAGAAAATGAAATAAAAAAGCTCCAGAATTTGATTCAACAGCTGTTGAATCAAAAAGAAAATCCATCGGGAGCCATTTTAACTAAAGATTTAAAGCTCGGTGATGTAGATGAACAAGCTAAAATATTACAACAATTTTTAAATACTCACGGATTTGTGCTAGCCAAAACTGGCGTTGGTTCTCTTGGTTTCGAAACAACAAAATTTGGCTATGCAACTCAAGCATCATTAAAAAAGTTTCAACGCTTAAATGGAATAATTTCTAGCGGAAAATTAGGGCCAGTTACAAGAGATTTAATTAATAAAATTATAAAATCAGGTACCTAGAAATAAAAAAGCGGGGGAATTGGCCCCGCTTTTTAGTTGTATAAGTTTTGTAATTATGCGCGTTTTACGTAGGTTCCGGTTTCGGTGTTAACCTCAATAACGTCTCCTTCTTCTATAAATAATGGAACCTGTATAACTGCTCCCGATTCCAAAATTGCTTCTTTTGTTCCGCCTTGAGCGCGGTCACCCTTAACTCCTGGGGCTGATTCTTTGATTATTAATTGAACTTTTATTGGCAACTTAAAGGTAATAATTTTACCTTCAAATAAAATTCCCATTACAGGTTCATTTGGTTTTAAATATTTTGCTTGTGGGCCAATGTGGTCTTCTTCAAAAGAAAATCTATTTGATGGATCTTTAATGTCGCAGAAAAAATATTGTCCTTTTGTTTGGTATAAAAATTTAATATCTTTTTTTTCTAAATCAGCTTCATTAAAAACATCACCTTGTTGGAAGCTCTGTTCTTGAACTCTGCCATCAACCAAATTTCTAATTTTAGTTCTAATAACTGGTCGTCTTTGAGCCATTTTCATTGAGTTGGCATCTAAGACTTCCCAAGGTTGACCCTCATAAATAAATTGAACTCCTGGTTTTAAATCTGTGTGTGTAAGCATTTGTTTATTTCGCTCGGCAATAAACTTTTTCTGCGAGGAGAGCCTCTCTGCGGGGCACCCTCTTCTCGAAAAAGTTCATTGTCTCGCTCATTGTTTTATTCGACGATACGCCAATCGACGTCTTCTTTTTTCCCAACATATTCTAACCATTCACCATCTTTTATTACAAACCATTTCTTTTTTGCTTCCGACCAAATCATCGGATTATTTTTGTAAAATGGTTTTTTAACAATTTCTTTTGGTTTCAACTGGTCTAGTTCAAGCCATTTTTTAAAAACTGTTTCAATGGCATAATCAAGTTTTCTTGTTTTTGCCCATTGCGAAACAGTGGTTATGGCCTCTTTGGCCTTTTCAGTTGAACCAGCTAACTCCAACAATTGCTTTGCTGGCTTGGTGAATCTAGAATAGATTATCTTCTTTTTTTTAGCATTATTTTTCAATTCTTGCAACCCTACACCCTTGGTTTGAAAGTAGTGGGCAATAACATTTTGTATTGCAGTTTCTTCTTGTAATTCCTCAAAATCTCTTATCACGCCGTAGCCTTTGGCGGAGGAGGACACAATATACTCTTCAATCTTTTTTGCATTTTTGTCACCAATGCCCAATTCGGTTATTCCTTTTAATCCTTTCTCGGTATAAATTACACTAACATCAACTTGCAGACCGTCTAAAATACCAATAGCTTTTCTATAGGCTTTTATTTTGAAATTTAAAGCTTTGTCACCACGTAGTTCCAAAAGCTTTATCATCTCCCCAAAAATTTCTGATATTTCCTTGTTCATATCTTATGGCTTTAATTTTAGGCTCTTTTATGATAATATTCAAGCAATGGAAAAAAGATATAGAATTTTTATTGCTATAAATTTGTCCAATGACATTAAACGAGTGTTAGAAAAACACCAGAAAGAAATTCGGGGCAGGTTTACTTTAAGCCAAGGCGAAGACGTCAGCGAATGGGCTAAGTGGGAACCCAAAGAAAATTTGCATATTACTTTGGAATTTTTGGGTGCGCTTACTGATGCTGAAATTGGTGAAATTTGTGTAGTTGTAAAAGAAGTTGCCGAAAGACATAGTGGATTTTCTTTAAATTTAAACAAAATTTTATATGGACCGCCTAAAAAGATGCCACCAAAATTTGTTTGGGTGGAAGGTGAAAAATCTGAAGAGCTAACGGCGCTTCGCCAGGACTTAGAAAACTCCTTAGCCGAAAAAGTTGCTTTTGTCCCTGAAAATAGAGCGTTTTCGCCACACATTACATTGGCTAGAATAGGTGCTTGGGGGTTTAAGGCTATTGAGCCCGAAGAGCGCCCAGAAATAAATGAAAATATTGATCTGGCTTTTACCGTTGAATCAATTGAAGTTATGGAATCTGAAATGAGAAAAGGCGGGCCAATTTATACAGTTTTAGAATCACATAACCTGCAAAACTAAGTATGAAAATACATTTAATTGGAATTGGTGGGATAGGGGTGAGCGCATTGGCGCAATACTATTTATCAAAGGGGCACCAGGTTAGTGGCTCAGATTTAGTTGCTTCAGAAATTACAGATTTTTTAAAGAAAAAGGGCGTTAAAATATTTATTGGAAACCATGCTCAAAATATAAAAAGAGATGTAAGCATGGTTATTTACAGCCCTGCGGTAAAGAAAAGTAATCATGAATATAGAAAAGCCAAAGAACTAAAAATAAAAACTTTAAGTTATCCCGAGGCACTTGGCGAATTAACAAAAGAATATTATACAATTGCAGTGGCGGGAGCTCATGGAAAAAGCACGACAACGGCGATGATTGCACTAATTTTGACCAAGGCCAAACTAGATCCAACAGTTGTTGTTGGCACGAAATTAAAAGAATTCGGAAACAGCAATTTTAGGGCTGGGAATAGTAAATTTCTAGTTATTGAGGCGTGCGAATACGATTCTTCTTTTTTGAAATATAATCCAAACATAACCGTAGTTACAAATGTAGATAAAGAACATTTAGACTTTTTTAAAACTTTTGCAAATGTTAAAAAAGCATTTAAAGATTTTATTTTAAGAACTGCCGAAGATGGCTATTTAGTTTTTAATAAAGATAACCAAAGAATTTCTAATTTTCAAATTCCAATTTCTAATAAATTTTCAATTAAACAATTTTCAATTAAACAACCAGAATCTCAGAAATTAAGCAAAATTTTAAAAGTTCCGGGAAAACACAACATTTATAATGCTTTGGGCGCCTTAAACGTTGCCAGAATTTTAGGTGTCCCAGATTCAATTTCTTTTAAGGCGTTAGAAGACTTTAAGGGGACATGGAGAAGGTTTGAATTAAAACAGGGGAAGGTTGGCAGTAAAGCAATAACCGTAATATCGGATTATGCTCATCATCCGAATGAAATTTCAGCAACATTGTTGGCAACACGAGAAAAATTTCCAACGAAAAGCATTTGGTGTGTTTTTCAGCCACACCAACACCAGCGCACACATTATTTGTTTGGCGACTTTGTTAAAATGTTTCGCCAAATGCCAATAGATAAAATTATTATTACAGACATTTATGATGTTGCCGGCAGGGAAATCCCGACTTCCTCGAGGACTCGCGATGGAATCGGAGCAAAAATAAATGAAACCAGTTCGCAAAAATTAGTTGAAAAAATAAATAAAGAAAATACTATTTATTTGCCAATTAATAATTTAGAAAAATACATCAAAGCAGACATCAAAAGTGGGGAAGTGCTAATTATTATGGGTGCAGGAGAAATTTATAAATTGTTTGATAAATTTTAAATAAGAGTTGACTCTACAGTACGATGTGCTAATATTAGTTATCTTTAAAAATTACAAAACCATTGATTCAGGTCCTTCGATTCCCAAGATCGGAGGGTGGGCCTGATGAGGTGATTTCTGCATTAGTGGAAATCCGGCTTCCTCCGTAATCATAGGATATTCGTTAACCCTGATTAGTTTCAGGGAAGTCGAAAAAGCGTCTCAACATTGTGTTGGGAAATCGGGGTGGTACCGCGAGTCCTTCGATCCTACTCAGGATTGAAAACTTCTCGTCCCTGTTGCGTAACTTGTTTACGCCATAGAGATGAGAAGTTTTTTTATTTACGAAAATTTCTTATGTAGATCATTCACAATACAATAAAGTCATGAAATTATGAGAATGACACAAAGCGAAACATTGCCGGCATATAATCCGGGGAAGAATTGTGCTAAATGCGGGAAAACGCATACTACATGGAGGCTAGTTGCTTCTACGCAAGATGGTAATTTGGTGGTCAGGCATAGTTTTTGTCCAACTATCACTCCAAAAGGAGAAATGCTTAACCTTTGCATGGAATGTAAGATGGTAGACAAAGGGACTCTTCGCGGAGAACCTGTGCGGCGACAGTAGAAACACTTGTAGCCGCTTTTTTTTGCATCAAAATACTAAATCACATAAGCCTTTCATTTTTCTACAAAAATTGCTATTATTTATTAATAAATAGATAAATTTATGATAAATACAAATCCGCAAAAAATAGATGAGATATTAATTCGTGGAGTGGGAGAGGCGATTATTAAAGAGCATCTCCAAGAAAGGCTATCTAGAGGAGAAAAACTTAGAATAAAATTTGGGATAGACCCCACTGGAAGTGTTTTGCATTTAGGGCATGCGGTTTGTCTGCTAAAATTGAGAGAACTTCAAGACGTGGGGCATCAAATTATTTTTTTAATAGGCGATTTTACGGCAAAAATTGGCGACCCAACGGGAAGAACTTCGGCAAGGACGCCATTAACCGAAAAACAGATTAAGGAAAATATGAAAAATTACAGGAAGCAAGCAGGTTTAATTTTAGATTTGCGTAAAGTAGAAGTCCGTTACAACTCTGAATGGTGGAACAAGATGAATTTGGGTGAAATGATGCAATTATCAATGAAGGTTACATATAGTCAAGTTTCCGCCAGAGAAGATTTTAAAAAAAGACTTGCAGAAGATAAGGATTTTACTGTTGAAGAGTTTTTGTACCCTGTTTTGCAGGGGTATGACTCGGTTGCCTTAAAGTCTGATGTAGAAATTGGAGGAACCGATCAAAAATTTAATATATTAATGGGACGACAAATTCAGAAAAGATATGGGCAAGAACCACAGGACGTTATTACTATACCATTGTTGGAAGGTTTAGATGGAAAAGAGAAGATGAGCAAGTCTCTTGGTAATTATATTTCTATTGTCGATGAGCCTTTTGATATGTATGGAAAAATTATGTCGCTTCCCGATAGTTTAATTCTACGATATTTCGAACTTTGTACGAGGGTCTCTGCGGAAGAAATTTCTCAAATTAAAAAAATAGAAAATCCCCGTAATCAGAAGATGGTATTAGCAAAAGAAGTTGTTAGAATGTATCACGGAGAAAAGTTAGCACTTAAGGCCGAAGAAGAATTTAATAAAATTCATAGGGACAAAGAACTGCCAAGTGATATGCCTATTTTCGAAACAGAAAAAGTAAATTATCCACCATTAGATTTATTATTTGATGCAAAATTGTCTGTTTCAAAAAATGAAGCTAAGAGATTAATTGAAGGTGGTGGAGTGGAAATAATCAATGGAGAAATTAAACAAAGAGTTGAGGATTGGAAAAAAGAGATTAATTTAAAAGATGGCGATATTATAAAAGTTGGTAACAGAAAGTTTATTAAGATATCGATAAGCTAAAAAATAAAAATTATATGAAAAAGATAATCATAATTTTTGCGATTGTTGCTATCCTTGTATTAGGAATTGGTGGAAGTTATTTGATGTCATATTTTTTTTCCGGCACTAATTATGCCAGTATTTTTTCGTCGATAATTAATACTAAGCCATCTATTCTTGTACTTAAATCAAGTTTTTTTAAGAATGATCCAATCGCAGTAAGCATAGCAAAAGGGAATGATTATCTTCTAAGCGATTCCTTTGAGCATATTAATAGTTTTGAGTTTAAATTATTAAGCGCATTTAAGCAATTAGGTTTTGTAGGGCTAGGATACAGCGCTTATGATGGACAATCTCCGGTTAGTGGAGCTGTAAACTATTTTAGAAAAATTCATAGTATTCGGGCATCAAATTATCTTGATAAAAAAACCTTAGAGTTTCTAGATAAGGAGCTTGCACAGAGAGAGATCAATGATAAAAAAGTTGCAACAACATATCCTCCATTTTCTAAATTTATGGATAGCCCTATTAATGAGCCACCTAAAGAACATCTTGCGATGTTACTTGCTGGATTATTTGGGTCTTTGCCAAAAAATATCACAAGTTTTGAGGGATGTCATAATGTTTGGACGGTTGAAGAATTTAGAGATAGCTTATCGTATGGTCTTGGGGGGAATTTAGGTAGATTTATTAGTGAAGATTCAACTAGATATCTTACGCCTCAAGAGTATAATGATTTGATATCAAACAATCAAACAGATTTTAAATACTGTAATGATTTATATTATTCTGCTAATCAGCTAGATAATTGCTTAACCCCCGCCCTACATGTGAATACGCAGATTATGAGCGACTTTGATTATATTTATACTGTCACGCACGAATTCGGACATTCTGTTGCTTTTAATAGTGATAATTTAACTGATGTCAGTAAACCCAGTGGAATTTGTCTATTTGGTGGCATTTCTTTTGTTATGGATTCTTCCTGCCCTGCGGGACATGTTAGCATTTCTGATAAAAAGCGTGTAGATAATAACGGCGAATTTATTAGTGAATATGCTAAAACTAATCAAGATGAGGACTTTGCAGAATCTTTTTCTGCTTACGTACTTGCTGGAGATGTCTTTAGAGAGAGAGCAAAAAGCAATTCATATTTAAAGCAAAAATACGATTTTTTGAAAAACAATGTCTTTGATAAAAGAGAATTTGATACAGGTGGTTTGGAACGTTATGAGCTTTGGAATTCAAAACATAATAGTTTACCAAATGTTGTGCGAGATTACTTCACCCAAGAGTCTAGCTGGGTATGGGATTACAAATATAATATATTAAAACAGAGTAAATGGTTTTTCTAAAACGATTAAAGTTAAGCAAATAAAAATAAAATAATATGAAAAAAACAACTATAATAGCAACAATTATAATTATTATTGTAATTTTAGGAATTGGAGGATATTTTTATTACGAAAACAGTTTGCCAAAATCAAATCCAAAGCCTGTGACTTGCACCATGGATGCAAAAGTTTGTCCCAATGGTTCTTCTGTGGGCAGAACAGCCCCAAATTGTGATTTCGCACCATGCCCTGTTGGGGTTTCATATAAAAATTATGAATATGGATTTAATTTGAGTCTTCCAAATGCATGGTCAGATTATAAAGTAATTAAACAAAGTTGGCAGGGGCGAACAGTTGATACGGGAAAAGTTGATTACACTGGGGTTGAGGTAATTATAAAAAATCCACAAACAACGCCAACACAAGCATGGCAAGATATTCCTGTTATGGTTTTTACGCCAGATGTTTGGAAATTAATTTCTGAAGAAAAAGTTGCAGTTAGTGCAGCTCCAATTCCGCCAGAAAAGATTGGGGAAAATGCAAAATATGTTTTTGCTACGCCACCAAGATGGTATGGTTTTACTGATGATAAGGGTTGGCAGGAAGCGGTTGATGCAGTAAAAACGTTTAAAGCTTTTTAATTAAATAATAAAATAATTTTATGCCAAGATTTTTAATAAAAGATACAGCAAAACATATAGGTGAAAAAGTGAGAATTTGTGGTTGGGTTGATACCAGAAGAGCTCACGGGAAAATTTTATTTATTGATTTGCGTGATATAAGCGGAATTATGCAGGTTGTTTTTGTGCCCTCAAATAAAGAAGTTTATGATTTGGCGCAAACTTTGAGGCCAGAATGGGTTGTGGAAATTAAGGGACAAATTGTTAAAAGGCCAGAGAATATGGTTAATGATAAAATTGAAACAGGAATGGTTGAGCTTTCTGTGGACAGCTTGAAAGTTTTGTCACAATCTGAAACTTTGCCTTTTCCAATTGACGGAGATGGTTACGATATTGGCGAAGAAAGCAGGATGAAATATAGATATTTAGATTTAAGAAGGCAAAGGATGAAAGACAATATCATTATGCGACACAAAACTATAAAGTTTTTCAGAGACTTTTTAGATAAAGAAGGTTTTGTGGAAATAGAAACCCCAATGCTAACAAAATCAACACCGGAGGGGTCTAGAGATTTTGTGGTTCCATCAAGGTTGCAACCTGGTAAGTTTTTTGCTTTGCCACAATCTCCTCAACAATATAAACAATTGCTAATGGTAGCCGGTATGGAAAAATATTTTCAAGTTGCTAGATGCATGAGGGACGAAGATTCAAGGGGCGATAGGCAATATGAGCACACGCAACTTGATATAGAAATGAGTTTTGTTGAAAGAGAAGATATTTTGGAATTGGTTGAAAGAATGTTGATAAAAATGATTGAGGTTGTTTATCCCAATAAAAAAATTCAAGAAACGCCATTTCCAAGAATTCCTTATGCCGAGGCAATGAAAAAATATAAATCAGATAAGCCCGATTTAAGAAATGATAAAAATGATCCAAATCTTTTAGCTTTTTGCTGGATAGTTGATTTCCCTTTTTTTGAAAAAACAGATGACGGCGGTTGGACATTTGTTCACAATCCGTTTTCTGCTCAAAAAGAAGAATTTATTCAGAACTTGTTGGATGGCAAAGACATAGAAAAAATAATAGCCAACCAATACGACATAGTACTTAACGGCTGGGAATTAGCAAGCGGAGGAATTAGAAGTCATGACCCGAAGGTTCTTGAGAAGGTTTTTGAAATTATGGGATATAAAAAAGATGAAATTCAAAAACAATTTGGTCATATGCTGTCTGCATTGGGATTTGGTGCGCCCCCTCATGGTGGAATTGCTCCTGGAATCGACAGGCTGGTTTCTCTTTTGCAGAATGAGCCGAACATAAGAGAAGTTATTGCTTTCCCAAAAACTGGTGATGGTAGAGATTTTATGATGGATGCTCCTTCGGAAATTTCTAAAAAACAATTGGATGAATTACATATAAAAACTGATTCATTGAAAAATACCAAAGAAAAAGTGAAACCAGCAACTCAAAAAAAATCTACAAAAACTAAAAAATAATGAACATAAAAAGGATTATTGCAGGACCATTATTATCTGTTATATTTTTGATATTTTTTGCATATTTAATTTCTAATTTGCAATTGGTTTTTGATATAGGTTCAAAACATATAGGTGCAAAAGTTGATGGTAGTGAGCTTTTGGGAAGCGTTTCTAGTGGTGTTCAAAATGTTTTGCCAGATGTTAATAATAATACAACATTTATAATTGAAAATAATGTCACGCCCGTTATTGATCGAAAAATTCCTGTTGTTGCAACAATAAATGCAAAATCAGCAATTTCAGTTGAAAGTAATCTTGACGGTACAAACAAAATTATTTTTGATAAAAATTCTGATGCAAAATTACCTATTGCCAGTTTGACCAAATTAATGACCGCTGCAGTTGTTTTGGACAACTACAATTTATCAGATACTTGGAAGGTAGATAAAATTGCTGACTCTCAGGCATCTATGAAACAAGATGTTAAGTTGGGAGATGAAATGACAGTAAATAGTTTTTTGGAAATAATGCTAATTGAATCTAGCAACAAGTCTGCATATACTTTGTCAGAAATAATTGGAGAGCCAAAATTTGTGGAATTAATGAATCAAAAAGCGCAAAGCATGGGTTTGGAAAACACTTCATTTTTTGACCCAACAGGGCTAAGTTCGCAAGATGTTTCTACGGCAAATGACTTAGTAAAACTAACAGAATATATTTTAAAAAATTATCCTAAAATATCAGAGATAAGTCAGAAAAAAGAGCTTTATATAATTGGGTTTGGACAAGTTGTAAATACAGACCAGCTTTTAGGAGAAATACCCGAGGTAGTTTGTAGCAAGACAGGCTTTACTACAACCGCAAAAGGATGCTTGCTTTTGGCAGTTAAAAATCCTAAAAATAATGACTATATAATTAATGTTATTTTGGGTGCAGATGATAGATTTTCTGAAATGAAAAAATTAATAAATTGGCCAACAACCTGTAAATAAAAAATGGAAAATAAGAAGGTATTATTTTTGTGTGTTATTTTGATAATTTTTATTTTTGGTGTGGGGTTGTATGTATTTAAATTACAAAAACAAAATAACAATATAGTTATTCCAGAATTGAAAATAGAGCAATCAAATAAAACAGAGAAATTAAATGCAGATTATTTATTGGTGCAAATTGATAAACATCATTGTTTGTCAGCTGACTATACGCCCTCAGACTTAGTGAGCATTTCAAATTATAACATTTCTACTGAAAATAATTTTAAACTTAGAAAAGTAGTAATTAATGATTTGGTTGCCATGGTTGCTTCGGCTAAAAAAGATGGAATTGATTTAAAAGTTATTTCAGCTTATAGAACATATCAAGATCAAAAAAGAACTTATAATTCTTGGGTAAGTCAGTTGGGCGAGAAAGAAGCTGGTAGGCAAAGTGCGCCAGCAGGATGTAGCCAGCATGAATTGGGCACAGCAGTTGATTTTAATGAACTAAGTATTTCTTTTTCAAATACTCCAGCGGGAATTTGGCTTTCTAAGAATGCATGGCAATATGGGTGGGTAATTTCTTATCCTATAAATTCAGAAAATGTAACAGGTTATATTTATGAGCCGTGGCATTATAGATATATTGGAATAAAAAATGCTGAAGAATTAAAAAAATCGGGATTAATATTAAGTGACTTTTTAAATATAAAAAAATGATAACCACACTAACTTTTAACATTATCAAGATATTTACGTTGGCAACATTGGCGTCAACTTTAGCGGTTATTTTGACTCCTCTTTTGACGCATTTTTTATATAAAAATCAGCTTTGGAAAAAATCAGCAAGAAAAAAAGCAATTTCTGGGGAAGACGCAGTAATTTTTAATAATTTACATAGAGAAAAAGAGGTGGGCACTCCTCGCATGGGCGGACTTTTAATATGGGTGACGACAGTATTTATTATTTTTTTATTTGCTGGGTTGTCTGCAATTTTCCCAGATGATTGGATTGCTCAATTTAATTTTTTATCAAGAAGCCAAACATGGTTGCCCCTTTTTACATTAGTCGTAGCATCTATTGTTGGATTGGTTGATGATCTACTAGTTACTAAAGGTTGGGGAAAGTATATTGGTGGTGGTATTTCTTTTAGAAAAAGATTATTGCTTGTGGCATTGATTGGCTTAATTGGAAGTATTTGGTTTTATCAAAAATTAGGATGGGATACAATTTTTATTCCTTTTGTTGGAGACGTGGCTATTGGGTTGTGGTATATACCATTATTTATTGCTGTAACAATCGCTTGTTGGTCGGGCGGAATAATAGACGGTTTAGATGGGTTGGCAGGTGGAACTTTTGCCTCAATTTTTGGTGCTTTTGCAATTGTGGCATTTTCAACTGGTAAAATTGATTTAGCTGCATTTTGTGCGGTTATAACGGGTACTTTGTTTTCATTTTTGTGGTTTAACGTGCCACCTGCCAGATTTTATATGGGAGAAACGGGGATTCTTGGTTTAACAACTGTTTTATCAGTAATAGCTTTTTTGACTGATTCAGTTTATGTTTTACCAATAATTGCTGGGCTTTTGGTAGTTACAGTTGCATCTGCAATAATTCAACTTCTTTCAAAAAAATTCAGAAATAAAAAAGTATTTCATTCCACGCCAATTCATCATCATTTTGAAGCATTAGGTTGGCCATCTTATAAAGTTACAATGCGAGCTTGGATTGTTGGAATTGTTTTGGCGTTTATTGGTGTGGCAGTAAGATTATTAAGGTAGGTGGTTGAAAAAAACAAAAAAATAAGTATAATTAAAAAGAATTCGAAAAAGAAATTGATGCTAGAAGAATTGAGATAAAGCTGAAGAAATTTAAGAATAGGAATATAATTGAAAAAATAATAAAAGAGCAAGAGATAATCATGGGCCCATAGTAAATCGGTATTACGCCTCCATGGCATGGAGGAGGGCCGGGTTCGATTCCCGGTGGGTCCACATTAGAAGTAAAAAAATACGGTCGCATGGTATGCGACCGCCTGTTGCGGGGCCCAAAAGGGCTCTTTATTCGGTTTCGGGTTTCGACCCGGCGATGCTGATGGAAATTTCCAAAATCTTCACTTGGAAGGTTCTGCCCTTGATTGTGATGGGTTCATCAAACCCAACTTCCTGATCCATAAGGGCTTCGGCTAGTGGGGCATCAAAGGATATTGTTTTCATGCCGTCGCCTTCACGTTGGCCGACAATGCCCCACATCTCTTCTTCGCTGTCCCTCGTGATTTTAACAGTTGTACCAATAGCGACTTTTTTGTTGTCTGTTGGCTCAGGGACAACAACAGCCTCTTGGATTAAGGCACACGTTGCGCCGAATTGAGATTGGAGACCGAAGTGGCTGTAATCCTTATCGGTATACGACTCACCGTCTTCTCCTTTTTCCTTGTCTCTGGGTTCGGCGACTTCGCGCCTAAGCCTTTGTCCCAATTCACTGCGTAGCTGTTTAAGGGCATCAAGTCCTCTTTGGGTGACTTGTGGCTTTACGACTATGAGCGGTGCCGCTGTCTGTGTTTTTATTCGTTTCATACAGGGGGTTAGTTGTGTAGAGTTGATTGTTAATATGCGAGTAACAAAATTCCAGGGTGGATTTTTGTTAAATAAACAATAACACAAATTATTATTTGTTGCAACAAGGTGTTGACGTTAAGAAACAAAAAATGTAAATTTAATCAATTAGCTGTTTGAGAATCAAAATCGAACCAAAGAATTGCAAATGAAAACGATAAGCTTGAAAGATTATAGTAGCTTGGAAGAAGCACTAAGGCTTGTTAATACAGGAGACGTTATTGTTTTATGCGTAGGGGCATATGATGAATGGAAGACAGATTTGTTTGGTATAATCACCAGACAGGGAAACAGGTTTCTGCGCAATGGAAGCAACCTTATTCGCGAATGTGAATGCACTCTTGACGATGATGGCCAAGGTCATCGTGTTTGCGCTTGTAGTTGTGGCGGATGGTATCCCAGCATTAGTGGGGATGTTATTTTTAAACAAAATCACCAATGCTTAAGGTACACAGCAGGATATCGTGAGGTACTTCAGGCAATTCATGGTTGTACCTATCAGCAAGAATCTACCGTGGCAACGAAAATCGTTTTCGATAATGGTTTCGTTTGTGGAGAAATGGATGATTGCGCACCCAATCTTAGGGGATTGGTTATAAAAAGAGACAACACGTTCTTGCTTCGTGACTGGAAGGGTGGATTAAATTACCTATGTACTAGTTTTGGTAATGATTGGAGGCCAAGCCCCAGAGGAGTGTTTACTCGTCGTGATGGGGATGATAGGTTTTTCTGCAGTGGCGAATATCATGGTCAGAATGAAGAGCTTTTTTGCAGGGGAGAACCGTGCGACTGGGATGCTGGTTTTTCAGAGTTGGTATTTATGCGAGGCCAACGTGTCTTACGTGTTTCGCGTAATGGTGAAAAGCTTATTTATGAGGGTGAATTTGAAGCTCAAAAAGCCCACCCAAATGGTGTAGTTATTGTCATAGGCAATGAGTTTCGACTCGTTGTTTACAAAAACGACGAAAAATAACTGCTCGCAACAACCCCGCGTCTTTATGGCCGGGGATTTTTTTATATAAAAGTATTTGAATAGTTATGCACAGCTTTAGTATTAGCATAAGTCTGTTTTTTTATGGTATAGTAATATAATAATATGATAATTAAATTAAAAAATAATAAAAATTAGGAATATGAAAAAAATATTTAGTATTTTCTTATTAGTTGCAGTTATGTTTTTATTTTCAGGGATCACTTTGGCTGCAACAGATTACAAATTAACTAAATCTTCAGTTGATTATACTGACCAGCAAAAGGTCTGCATCAAAGAAGCTCAGGCTAAAATGGTGCAAGCCACAAAGCCCGCGATGGAAGTATTTAATTCTGCTACAAATGGGGTGTTAGAAATAAGACAAGCTGCAATTCAAAAAGCACAAGCAATCAAGGATGAAAAAGCACGTGCAGTTGCCATAAAAGAGGCCATGGATGCATATAATAATGATGCATCAGTTGAGACAGCCAGGGTCCCATATATGGCTGCTATAAAAGTCGCTAATGACCAATTTCAATTAGATAAAAAGGCTTGTTTAACCGGTAATAAAGTTGTAGGATTTTTCCAAAATATTTTTATGAATATAAGTGCGAGTTTGTCTAATTCGGTTACATCAAAAAATTCTTCAGTTGTTAAAAAAGCACCAACAACTCCAGTTAAATATACAGATGAGCAAAAAGCTTGCATTAAAGCTGCTCAAGACAAGAGGGCCACCGCCATGAAGCCAGCAATTGACGCAATTAAATCTCAAACAGAAGCAGCTTTAAAAGTAAGGCAAGAGGCAATAACTGTGGCACAAAAAATTAAGGACGTGAAAGCACGTGCAGCTGCTATTAAAAAAGCTAATGACATATATAATAATGACAAAACAGTGCAACAATCAAGACCAGCATATATAACTGCTGTCAAAGCTGCCAATGACCAATTTCAGGTAGACCAAAAATCCTGTTTATCGGGATCGGGCATCTCTCCAAAAGGATTCTTTAAAAAAATTGGTGACAGCTTTTCAAATTTTGGATTAGGCTTAGCAAAATTCTTTACAGGAAAGAAATAGAAACAATAAAAAATCCGGCTTTGGTCGGATTTTTTTTACAATTTATGACATTGTTGCTTTATGAAAGATTTTTTAGTATTATACCTATATGAATATAAATATAAAAAAGATATTTTTTTATGCGGTTATAGTAGTGGCTTTTTGTGGCGTTTTTCTTTTGGGAATTTGGGTAGGAGTGGCTAAAATCGCTTATCATGTGCCCCAGCCAAATACAATTGATTTTTCGCTTTTTTGGGATGCATATGGAAAACTTCAACAAAACTTTATATCTCCTCAGAAAATAGATAATCAGAAGGTGGTTTATGGTGCAATTGAGGGAATGACAAAATCATTAGGTGACCCTTATACTGATTTTTTTGATCCAAGTCAGGCAAAACTATTTCAACAAGATTTGGCGGGTTCTTTTAGCGGTATAGGCGTAGAGATTGGAGTTAAGAAAGACTTGCTAACTATTATTTCTCCAATAAAGGGTACTCCAGGAGAAAAAGCTGGGTTATTGGCAGGAGATATAATTGCAAAAATTAATGGTCAAGACACTAGCAATATGACAGGCGACGAAGCAGTGGGTTTAATCCGCGGAGCGAAGGGAACTGTTGTAACATTGACTATTTTTAGAGATGGTTGGACAAATACAAAAGATATCAAAATTATAAGAGACACAATAAAAGTTCCTTCAATGGAATGGTCGCTAAAAAATGGAAATGTAGCCTATATACAAATTTATCAATTTGATGAATCACTTTCTGCTGACTTTGAAAAATCAGCTTTAGAAATTTTAAGAAGTCCTGCAAAAAAAATAGTATTAGATTTGAGAAATAATCCAGGTGGATATTTAGAAGTTGCTCAAAATGTGGCTGGCTGGTTTTTGAAAAATGGTCAAATTGTGACTGTTGAAGATTTTGGTAGGGATAAATTACAACAAATTTATAAGGCTGATGGAAATGCTAATCTTTCAAGTTATCCAACAGTTGTTTTAATTAACCAAGGGTCTGCTTCTGCTTCAGAAATTTTATCAGGTGCATTGAGGGATGATAGAAACGTGAAGTTAATTGGTACAAAGTCATTTGGAAAAGGTTGCGTTCAACAGGTAATAGCATTAAATGGTGGCTCATTTTTAAAAATTACTATTGCTAATTGGTTAACACCAAAAGGCAATTCAATTTCAGATGTGGGGTTGACCCCAGACGTAAAGATTGATATAACAGATAAAGACATACAAGACAAAAAAGACCCGCAATTGAATAAAGCCCTTGAAATTGTGGGCAACTTAAAGTAGAATATAAACATACAAAATATAAACATAAAAAATCAACATGAAAGTTATCTTATTGCAAGAGGTCGAAGACCTTGGAAAAAAATACGAAATAAAAGAAGTCAAAGATGGTTACGCCAGAAATTTTTTATTAGCTAAAAAATTGGCAAGGGCTGCAACAAAAGAGGCCTTGAAATGGTTGAGTGACCAAAAAGAAGTTATTGAAAAAGAAGCAGAAGAAGATTTGAAAAAATCACAAGCCTTAGCTTCTCAACTAGACGGACTTGAAGTTGCTATTGCAGTAAAAGTTGGAGATGAAGGACAACTTTTTGAATCTATTAACAGTCAAAAAATTGTTGATAAATTAAAAGAACTTGGTATTGAAGTCAAAAAATCTAAAGTTAAATTAGATCATCCTATTAAAGAATTAGGAGATTATCCAATAAGCATAGTCTTAGATCATAACCTAGAGGCAGAAATCAAAGTTGTGGTGTCAGACGTAGAAGGTGCTTCTAAAGAAGACGATTCAGAATAAAAATATATCAATAAAATACATCAATAAAATTACATGTCCACAAAATATATATTCGTTACAGGTGGAGTAATGTCAGGCGTAGGAAAAGGAGTTGCAGCGGCTTCAATCGCTAAAATAATTCAGTCAAGCGGTTTTGATGTCACAGCTATAAAAATTGATCCATACGTAAATGTTGATGCAGGAACAATGAGCCCCACTGAACACGGTGAGGTTTTTGTTTTGGACGATGGAATGGAGTGTGACCAGGATATGGGTAACTACGAGCGATTTTTGAACACAAGTCTTTCTAGCGCTAATTACATGACAACTGGAAGCGTTTATTTATCGGTTATCAATAAAGAGCGCAGAATGGAATATGGTGGCAAGCAGGTTGAGGTTGTTCCTCGAATTCCAATGGAAATAATTGAAAGGATTAATAACGCAGCTAAAAAAGAAAAAGCTCAAATTGTAATTACTGAAATTGGTGGAACAGTTGGAGAATATGAGAATCTTTTATTCTTGGAAGCAATAAGATTGTTAAAATTAAAACAACCAAAAGACGTTTGCGTTATTTTAGTTAGTTATGTGCCAGCGTTGGGTGCAGGTGGAACAGAACTTAAAACAAAACCAACTCAGCATGCAGTAAGAAATTTAAATTCTGTTGGAATTCAACCGGACATTATTTTAGGAAGAGCTAGCGTGCCGTTAGACCAAAAAAGAAAAGAAAAAATTCAATTTATGTGTGGGCTTGAGGCCGGAGATGTTATTTCTGCTCCAAACGTAGAAAGCATTTATGAGGTTGCTATAAACTTTGAAAAAGATAATATTAGCTCAAGGATTTTTAAAAAGCTTGCATTAAAGCCAAAGAAAAGAGACTTGAAAGAATGGAAAGCATTCACGGATAAAATAAAACACCCAAAAGGTGAAGTAAAAATTGGAATTGTTGGAAAATATTTTGGTAGTGGAGATTTCATTTTAACAGATTCCTATATTTCAGTGTTGGAATCAGTAAAACACGCTGCATATTTTTGGAATCAAAAGCCTGTTATTGAATGGCTTGATTCCGATGTTTATGAAAAAAATCCTGCTAAATTAAAAGAATTAAGCAGTTTTGATGGTATTGTCATTCCAGGAGGTTTTGGAAACAGGGGAGTAGAGGGGAAAATAAAAGCAATCCAATATTGTAGAGAAAACAAAATACCATTTTTTGGGCTATGTCTTGGCCTACAACTTTCAGTGATAGAATTTGCCAGAAATGTTGTGGGTTTGAAAGATGCAACATCTAGGGAATTTGAAAAAAATTGCAAAAATGCAGTCATTGATGTTATGCCAGAGCAAAAAGTATTGCTTGAGGAAAGACATTACGGCGGAACAATGAGACTTGGGGCGTATGATTGCCAGGTTCAAGAAGGTGCAATTAGTCATAAGGCTTATAAAGATTGGGTAGATGGAGCTGTGGGCCCATACACAATATCTGAGAGACATAGACACAGATATGAGGTAAACAATGATTATAGGGATGAATTAGTCAAAAATGGTTTAGTTGTGGCAGGAATTAATGTAAAAAAAGATTTAGTAGAAATAATTGAATTACAAGGCCACCCATTTTTTGTGGGAGTGCAGTTTCACCCAGAATTTAAATCTAGACCATTAAAGCCTCATCCGCTATTTAAAGAGTTTGTAAGAGTGGCGGTAAAAAATAAAAAATAGCCCCGCAGGGCAACTAAAAACCGCCCTAATGGACGGTTTTTAAAAAATATTATTTTGTTTTGGCAGTAAGTTCAACAGATACCACTTTTGCAGTTCTTCTTAATCCGTTAAAAAGTTTTTTGGTTTTTGATGAGAATTTAACAAAACCATCTGCCATTGCGTAAATTGTATCATCAGAACCCTTTTTTACGTTTTTACCCAAAAGATATTTGGTTCCACGTTGTCTGATAATAATCATTCCAGTTTTGACTTTTTGCCCAGCCGATATTTTGACTCCCAGCCTTTGAGCGGCCGAATCTCTTCCTAGCCTAGACGAACCTCCTTGTTTAGTTTTTGACATGTTTTTATGTATTTATAATTTATGTATAATATAATAATATGTTATCAGAAATAAAGGAATTTGTCAAAGCCCGATTTAATGACATAATGTTATTTATTATAATAATACTTTTAGTTTTGCTGGCATTTGCAGCGGGCTTTATAACCGCGAAACAACAATTAAAAGAACCGCTAAAAATTACAACACAATTATGGAACACATACCACAACACATAGTCTTATTCCCAGACGGAAACAGACGTTGGGCCAGAGCAAAAGGTTTCCACACCTTGGAGGGACACAAGCAAGGATATAAAAATCTTTTAGATTTTTCAGAATGGTGCAAAAGAAAGGGGGTAAAAACTCTCACTGCTTTCGGTTTTTCAACTGAAAATTGGAATAGAACAGAAGAAGAAGTGAACTATTTAATGAAGCTTTTAGAAAGCTGTTTAATAGATAACTTATCAAAATATGATAAAGAGGGGACTCGAGTGAGAGTAATAGGGCAAAGAGACCGTTTGCCAAAATCTTTGCAGGGAGCAATTACAAAAACAGAAGAAGCCACAAAAAATAATCAAAATCTTAATTTGAATTTGGCAATAAGTTATGGTGGTAAATGGGATATTTTAAACGCAGTTAAAAATATCATAAAGCAGGGGATCCCAGTTGAAGAAATAGACGAAAAATTATTTGAAAGCCATTTATCAACTGCAGGTTTGCCAAATCCAGATTTTATAATAAGAGCGGGAGGAGAAATGAGAATGTCAAATTTTGTTTTGTGGCAAGCTGCTTATTCTGAATTATATTTTTCTTCAAAATTGTGGCCAGATTTTACAGAAAAAGACTTAGAAATAGCACTTGAAGAATTTGATAAGCGATCCCGCCGTTTTGGAAAATAAAGACATTATAAAGCCCTGCGTTTGCGGGGTTTTTGCTTGTATTGAGTTCGTCGAAATGCTTTGACAAATTTGAATAAATACCGTAAATTAAATTACTGTAAATTGTCAATTGAATAATAAAACAAGGAGAAACAAACACATGAAAAAAATTAGAGTAGCTATAGCTGGAGCAACGGGGATGGTGGGTCAGTCATTTGTGATGCTAAATCAAGATCATAGAAACTTCGAGGTAGTATTGGTTGCGGCAAGCGATCGTTCTGCTGGAAAACCGTATTATGAAGCAGTAGATGGCAGGTGGGTGATGGGCGAGGAAATTCCGCCTAATATAGCGGAAATGCGCGTTTATGACGCTTTAGATGTTGATGCAATAGCGGGCCAGGTAGATTTGATATTTTCCGCTATTTCATTGGGCCAAAAAGAAACTGCCGAATTGGAAGAACGCTATGCACGTTGCGAAATTCCGGTTGTATCAAATAACTCGGCTCATCGTTGGACGCCCGATGTGCCAATGGTTATACCCGAACTAAACCACTCTCATCTTCAGGTAATTTCTGCTCAACGTAAAAGGCTGGGGACGAAAAGGGGATTTATTGCCGTTAAGCCCAATTGCTCAATCCAAAGCTATGTTTCGGCAATTTATCCGTTGCTCGACCTTGGGCCCTATGAACTTATGGTTTCAACCTATCAGGCGGTTTCGGGTGCTGGCAAAACTTTGAAGACTTGGCCGGAAATGCAAGACAATGTAATTCCATATATTGCTGGCGAAGAAGAAAAAAGTGAAAAAGAACCGCTAAAAATTCTTGGACATGTCGGCCAAGGAGAAATATGCCCCGCTTCATTCATTAAGATAAGTGCACAATGCGTAAGGGTGCCTGTTTCTAATGGTCACTTGGCAACAGTGTCAATGAATCTTCGCAAACCCGTTACGTGCGAGGATATTATTGAGAGATGGCGTAGTTTTAAAACCTTGCCTCAAAAGCTTGGACTTCCATCTGCGCCTAATCCATTTTTAACTTATTTTGACGAAGATGATCGTCCGCAACCCAGACTGGATAGGTATCTGCAACAAGGCATGGGCATTGCAATTGGTCGGCTTCGCGAAGACCCAATTTTTGATTTTAAGTTTGTAGCACTTTCGCACAACACTGTTCGGGGTGCGGCTGGAGGCGCAATACTTTTGGCTGAATTCCTCTATGACCAAGGAGATATTTAGCAAAATGCTGTAAAGCAAAACCGTCCCGACTTTCGTCGCGGACGGTCTTTTTTTTAAAATTTAATTAGTTTTTGAGAAAGCTTTTGCCATGTCTAGCCATTTTGGAGTTCTGGGATTATTTTTGTATTTTGCTGACGACTTATGAATTTCAATAAGTGAATTAACTTCATTTTTTTTCCAATCAGCTAAATTTTTACCTTTATTCCGTTGTAAAATTTCTACGGCCTTTACCCAAAGTTCAAAGTCTTTTTTCTTTTTGTCGGCTAAGGTATTTTTTTTAAAAAATGGCACAACTGTTGAAGAAATATCATCTATCTTTTGTACTGAAAATCTTGCTTGGTCTTTTGAAGTTGAAACTTCGCCACAACCCAATTCTTTTTTTATTTTTTTTAAAATTTTAACATCATCTTTTGAAGCAGTAACAATAAATTGTGTTTTCCAACGGTAGTAGGTGGGTGAGCCCGTTCTTTCGTGACGTGTATCTTTTCTGAATTGTAAATCAAAACATCCGTCATTGTTTACAATTGTTGGAATATGAAATTCTTCTTTTGGCATAATTACGCAATTTAATTTTTTATATGATTTTATTGTACCAAAAACTATATTATGCGACAAGGGTGTGGATATCTGTACTTGCATTGAATTTTTAGTTTGTTATAATTTAGACAATACAATTTAACTATCAAGAGTGTGGCGAGAGTTCTGGCTCAATGACCCACCAGCAACCTACGTAGTCGCGTAAGGTGCTAAGTCCTGCCCAAGAGGGAAAGATAAATTATATCACTTCCTTTTCGGGAAGATTTTTTTTAAAATAATTAATAAAAAACATATGATTATAAATCAAAAAACATATGCAGTAGAAAGTGTAACATCGGGGCACCCCGATAAAGTTTGTGATCAAATATCAGATGCAATTTTAGATGCTTGTTTGGCACAAGACCCAAACTCAAGAGTTGCAGTAGAATCTTTCGGCGGGCACGGAATGTTGGTTATTGGTGGGGAAGTTACAACAAATGCAAAAGTTGATTATCAGGCAATAGCAGACAAAGTATATAAAGAAATTGGTTACACACAAGAATTAAAATTTACAATAAATGTTGTTGAGCAATCTCCAGACATTGCCATGGGCGTAAACACTGGCGGAGCAGGGGATCAGGGAATTATGTATGGTTATGCAACAAATGAAACTCCTGAATATATGCCTTGGGCTGTTGTAAAAGTCCATGCATTAGCAAAAGGTTTACAAAGCTTGCGGGAATCAGGAGAAATAAAATGGTTAAAACCAGATGGAAAGTCGCAAATAACCATGCAAGACGGCAAAGTAAAAAATGTTTTAATTAGCACCCAGCACAGTCCTGAAGCTTCACAAGAAGAAATTAAAACAACTTTAACCGAAAAATTAATTAAGCCAATTTTGGGTGACGTTACTGGTGTAGATATATTTGTTAATCCAACTGGAAATTTTGTTCAGGGCGGTTTTGAAGCAGACACTGGCTTAACTGGTAGAAAAATTATGGTGGACACTTATTGCGGGTTAATTTCGCATGGTGGTGGCGCATTTTCAGGCAAAGACCCAAGCAAAGTAGACAGGTCAGCAGCTTATATGGCACGTTTTGCCGCAAAAAATATTGTTGCAAATGGTTATGCAAAGGAATGTTTGGTTTCAGTCGCTTATGCAATTGGAATGGCCGAACCTTTAATGGTCTCTGCTGTTGATGAAAATGGAAAAAGCTTAGATGAATTAATTGCTAAGTTTGATTTCAAACCACAATCAATTATTCAAACCTTAGAATTAAAACAGCCCATTTATCAAAAAACAGCAGCTTACGGCCACTTTGGAAAATCTGATTTGCCTTGGGAAAAAATAATAAAAATATAATATTAAAAAACTGCCCGTAAGGGCAGTTTTTTGTTGGACAAAAAATAAGAAAAGTAGTAACGTTTAAGTATAAAGGATGACCTTTGTCAATCTATTCGCACTAGCCACAGCTACAACAGAAAATACCACTATGAATCCAACACCACCAGTACCAATGCCTCCTCCGGTCGTGCCGGGTAAGCCAAAGTTGTCGCAGATAATACCGGGGATTACCCCACAACGTGCTTTTGAAGTGATTAGCGAGTCTTCACTTAAGAATTGTGATTTCACCAGAGATGACTTTAAGCCATTCTATGTAAGTGCTGCGAAAATAAAAGGATGGAATGCCGACGTGAATGACAACATGATACTGTCGGTTTTTGATGGATCAGCTGATTCCTTAAAGACCATCCTCTACATCGAAAGCATTGGGCAGGGGAGACTATCACAGTATAGACTTACTGAACGCGGTTTAACGGCCGCTGATACAGGTCATAATGTATGGAACACAACTGTTGTTTTGGACGCTTCAGTCGCCAAGAACCAACGAGCCAATCAAATTCTCGAATCCCTCTTAGAGGTTCTTACAAGATTTAAGTCGACCGCAATTAATGCTACAGTTTTCACTGAGCGTGCATATAAACTTTCTCGATCATTGCCAGACATTTTTGCACAAGAAGGTTCTGAAATGGTATGCGTCAAAATGCGTCAAATTGTAAACAGTCTAACGGCCACAGAAGATGGTAAGCCTCATGGGGAACAATATCTAGCAGAAATGACTAGATTGTTCGGAGCGCTCAATAGTCATATTTCTGATATAGAGGGTCTGTTTACGATTCATAGCTTCGAAAGACTGGAGCCAAAATTAATTATTTCATTTTCGGTTCCAGCCGAAGGTTTTCGCGCTACTGCATTAAATCTAAACGATGGCGGTGCTTTACGAATTCTCGATAACATATTTGATAAGCCCGATGGTTTCTTGAAAGAACCCGCGAATGTGTGCATTGAATATGCCGGCACAAATCTTGGCTTGCTTAAACGTAGTAACAACGTGTTTGACGTTATCAGCGAAGATGGCATATCACTTTTTACTTTTGCGTTTATTGTTGCTGTTGTGGATGTGTCGGAACCAACGGAAGCACCCATATCTGCAACCGTGGATATGACAGCAGCCCTACGTCGCTTCATAACAAGTCTTCGTCAAGCACTTCTGGAATACAACAAAAAGGTCAAAATTACCATATATCACGCATACGCCGAATACTTGGTGGAACGTCTTGATGAAATGTTGATTTTGCAAGTGGGTGCATTTTCTAACAACGAGCTTTACACAAGACTTTCTTCTTTGCCCACGCTTGCAAAAGACCATTTCCCTGAAGCCTTTGATGGTTCACAAGCAGCTCCTTTTCGAAGCGATGCTCTTCTAGGAGTGTGTGAAGTTGCTGATAATCATTTTAAGAGCTTTGCGGCTCGATACCCTGAGGTTGCTCAGGCCACAAGCTAATATCCGTTTATTATAGGCCACGATGAATTTCGCTGGCCTCTTTTTTTATGCTGAGCCCGTCGAAGTATTTGCATCCTAACTAAAAAAGGAGTATTAATAATATATATAATTAAATTATAAAAAAACATGAGTGCTATTTTATTTTATTCGTTGTGGGTTTTATTCTTAATTTTAATTTCGGGAATTCGTGTTATTAAAGAATACGAAAGAGCAGTTATTTTCTTTTTGGGCAGGCAGACCGTTATTCGTGGGCCTGGCTTAATTTTCTTGGTGCCAATTTTTGAAAAAATGGTGAAGGTAAGTTTTAGAACTGTAACAATGGGAATTCCTTCACAAAAAATTATCACAAAAGATAATGTTTCCATAGACATTGCAGCTGTTGCATATTATCATGTTGTAGATCCTAAAAAAGCAGTTATTGCTATTGAAGATGTTTTTAGTGCAGTAAATCAAATAAGCCAAACAACAGTTAGAAATGTTGTTGGACAATTTATGTTAGATCAATTGTTGTCGCAAACAGCAGATATAAATGAACAAATTAAAAATGTTATTGATGGACATACCGAACCTTGGGGCGTGCAAGTAACAGCTGTAGAAATTAAAGATATTATTTTACCAGACAACATGCAACGTGCAATGGCTAAAGAAGCCGAAGCTGAAAGAGAAAGAAGGGCAAAAATTGTTGCAGCACAAGGAGAATTTCAAGCTGCTGAGAAATTAGGCCAAGCAGCTGACTTAATTGCTGCACATCCTGTTGCGTTGCAATTAAGAACATTGCAAACAATGTCTGAAATTGCTACAGAAAAGAATTCAACAATCATTTTTCCAGCTCAATTTATGACAACAGTTAAAGAAGCTTTAGAAACTATTCGCGGCGACAACAAAAACAAATAAATTTTTGTAAAAATGTAAAACCGCTCGTAAGGGCGGTTTTATTATGCTCTGAAGATTTTTGGCCTTGCTTGTTTTTTAAAAAAGAGTAAAAATAAATATGCACCTTTACAATGTTTAGCGTGCAAGCTCAACCAATCAGAATGAAATGAAAACAATATATTTGGTTTTACTTCTGACGACTTTGCCCATTTCTGGGTTTGCTATTTTGGGCCTAAAGCATGAAAATGATGTTCAAAGAAAGTCTATTGAATTTTTGCTTCGTCCCGATGGCCTAGATAAGCCCCAGCCTCAAGAAGGGCCTCCCAAAGCAGTTAATCCTCAAAAGGTCCATCCTGCGGAAGCCACGCCCAAAAAGACTCCCATGCCAAAGAGGGATTTCAATCCAAGCAACATGGCCTAGTCAGGCTTTCAGTGCTCCGCATTTATGTGGAGCCATTTTTTTATATAATATTACATTGACAAAGTGTGTGCATTATATAATATATAGTAAATAGTGATTTAAATTAATTATGCCAAAAAAAATAAACACAGAAGCAAAAGATGGTGCAGAACTAGCAATCTTGCATAAGATTATAGAAACAATAAGTTACGACTTAAACTTAGAAGAAGTTTTGTCAAAAATTATAGATACTGTTGGAAAAGTCACAAAAGCTGATTCTTGTTTTTTATATTTAATTGATGGAAAAAACATTATTATGCGTGCATCACAAAATTCTCATCCTGGAATTATTGGTAATATTAAATTAAAACTAGGGGAGGGAATTACTGGCTGGGTAGCTAAAAATAAAAAAACAGTTGCTATTCCTAAAAAAGCCTACGAAGATTACCGTTTTAAATTATTTAATAATTTACCAGAAGATAAATACGAAGCATTTTTATCAGTGCCCGTAATATACAAAAAAGAAACTTTAGGTGTTATAAATGTTCAACATAAAAATTCTCAAAAATATTTTGACAGTGAAATAAAACTTTTTGAAACAATTGCCCGCGCAACAGGCGGGGCCATAGAAAATGCAAGACTTTTCACAGAAAGCCAAGAATTAAGAGAAACATTGGAAACCAGAAAAGCAGTAGAAAAAGCAAAAGGAATTTTAATGAAAGAAATGTCAATTTCTGAAGAAGATGCCTACAAACTTTTAAATAAAAAAAGTATGGATAAAAGAATTTCAATGAAAGAAGTTGCTGATGCAATTCTAATTTCTGATGAATTGAGAAGGGGGTGACTTGAGTCTTCACTCAAAATTGGGTGAAGACTTGACACGTTTTTTTAAAAGAATATAATTAAATTGAAGCTGGTACAGTGTTGTGCCAACCAATGACAATGAGGTCTCCTACAAAATAGGGGGCTTTTATCGTTTATGTTCGTTGAAAACAAATTTCATGGGACAAACAACCAACCAAAGGAGACCAAAATCATGAACAGTTGCCCGTTCGGAAGACATTGTGAGAAAGGAAAATATCTCGACAAATTTTATGGCGATAAGGAAAAGCCTTGTTCAACGGTTTATCCCACGTGCCATACTTATCGACAACTAAAAGACGAAGCCGACAAAGCCAAAAAAGCCAAAAAAGCAACCGGGGCTGACCAAAATCAGCACTCTGACGACGAAGAGTTCTGCGTCGCATTGAGAAAAGCTGGTTAGCGCCTGTCGCTCCCATTCTATGCCACGTTTCGCGCAACGTGGCCTTTTTTTATTGTGCTATTTTTGTTTGACTTTTGCCGTAATTTATTGTAAATTCTATTTAACCTCAACGCGGTGTTGAGGGTGCAAATTGAAAATCTGCTATGAACAAAAAACCATTGCTTGCAGTCGCCATATTCTTTTCGGGAAGTTGTACGCCAACTTTCTTACCCCAAAACAGTCCAAAAGAAACCTCACAGGCCAACATTGGAAAGCCCGCGGTATCTGAGCTCATTGATGGACATTACTATTGTTACCCAGGTTGCAATGGTCACAAAAATAAAACCAGTATTTGTAAACAAGCAACTTTAGAAAAAGAACTTACTAGGCGCTTGATTGCGTTTTACATTGAGGATACTTCCACTGAAATAAGAAGATGAAAACACGATATTGTTTGTTGATTGGACTTATGTCCGCATTGGTGCTTAGTTGCAAGAAAGATGAAAAAAGTAAAGACACTGTGCTGGGCGATTTTGCCAAGAGCGTTCTTGTGGCTGGGAAAGCAAAGGACGTTGGCATGCTTGTGAGCAAACTGAGTATGTCTACTGTTGCCGAAGGCAAGGCCTTTATGGATCAGCTTAAGAAGTCAAACCCCGAGCTCACGTTTACCGAGGGCAAGGAAGATGCCAACGACAATGACCTTTGCAAAGAAATGGAGGTCAATGCGCGGTTGTTTATTGACTCTTACGCGGATGTTTTTGACGGTACCCTGTCCAGCATTTCAACAGCTCAGAATATTGAACTAAAGGGCTCAAATGTGTATGCAATGATTATTTGGGTTAAGCAAAAAGACGGCAAGTTCTGTGGTGTCAAAATTGATAGCGTTTGGAAAAAGGATGACGGCTCATTTGAGGTTTTGACGTGGGCAGAAATTAGCGGCTATTACGCTGACAAGAACGTTAAGAAAAAGCAGGCCATTTTAGAATGTGATACAGCCGATGCTTGTCACTTCCCAGACATAATTCAATACAAGTACGTCATGTCACCATACAACTGAATCCAATGAACGCTCTCGATGAAACAATTTTGGCGAAATGCACGCAGGTGCAATCCGCAAAAGTTTCGGATCTTTTGGAAGATGGCTGGGAGATCGTTAGCTTTGATGGATTGAAACGTGTTCAGATAAGGAAAGATGGGCACAGCTCTAAATGGGTTCTCCCCGACGGGCGAGTAGACTTGGGCTAATATAACCCATTGTTTCGCATGCTCTGAGATTTCTCAGGGCTTTTTTATTCCAAAACATCTTATTGTGCGACAAATTAACATTAAACCATCTTTGAAATAGGGTAGTTTTTTGGTAGTATTAAATAAACAAATAAACAAATGGAAAATAATAATCAAATTGAAAAAGTAGCTTTTGGGGGTGGTTGTTTTTGGTGCACAGAAGCTGTGTTTTTAATTTTAAAGGGTGTGGTTGGCGTAACCCCAGGTTATGCTGGAGGGAGCACTGAAAACCCAACATATGAACAAGTATCTTCTGGCAAAACAGGGCACGCAGAAGTGATATTAGTTGAATATAATCGGGACATTATATCTTTTGAAAAACTATTAGAAGTTTTTTTTGATGCACACAGCCCAACTGAATTAAATAAACAAGGGAATGATGTGGGCACACAATATCGTTCTGTTTTGCTTTACTCAACCACTGAACAAAAAAATATTGCAGAAACTTACGTTGCAAAACTTACAGATGCTCATAAATATGAAAACCCAATAGTCACAGAAATAGTTCCACTAAATGAATTTTATCCTGCCGAAGAATATCACAAAGACTATTATGCTAAAAACCCAAATTATGGTTATCCCATGTATATTATTAAGCCAAAAGTTGAGAAAATAAAAGAAAAATATAATAACTTATTAAAATGACAATGTTAACTTTATTAATAATTATTATTGCTATAATAATTTTATGGTCTGCTTATGGATTTTTTTCTTCGCGCGTTGAACAAGCTGAATATAGTGTAATTAAAAAAATGTTAGGGTATGAAATAAGAAAATATCCTGTCCACATTGTTGCACAAACCACTGTAAGGGGAAATTATCAATATGCTCTTAACGAAGGCTTTAGAATTGTTGCAGGATATATTTTTGGTAATAATTCAAAAAAACAGGGCATTGCAATGACAGCTCCAGTTGTTTCGCAGAATGCAGGTTCAGAAAAAATTTCTATGACAGCTCCCGTTTTGGCAACTACAAAAGGGGAGTCACATGTCATATCTTTTGGAATGCCGCGTTCTCAAACTTTGCAAACATTGCCAGAGCCGGGCGACCCAAGGGTGAAAATTGTTGAAATACCTGCAAAGCAATTTGCAGTCATTAGGTTTTCTTGGTCGCGCACAGATGAGAAAATTAAGAAAATGGAAACTAAATTACTCAAACTAATTTCACGTGATAATTTGCAGGTAATAGGTAGTCCAATTTATGCAGGATACAATGCTCCCTGGACTCCACCGTGGATGGCAAGAAATGAAGTAATGATAGAAATCAAATAGTACTATCGACTTCGTAGAACATATATTTCGCGACATTATTATTAGACAGACTAAAAAAGCTGAGTTTGCACTCGGCTTTTTGATTGTGTTGAAACTTTATTGAAAAAGGAGTAAATTATACTAATATGGATAAAAAAATCCTTTCCGGAATTAAACAAAAGCCATACTTCACTGAGGGAAATTTTGTTTTATATAATCAAGATAGTATTGAGCTGCTTAAAGAGCTACCAGAAAATTCTATTGATATGATTTTTGCCGATCCTCCATATAATTTATCAAATGGGGGATTTAGCGTGCATGCAGGGAAAATGGTTAGCGTTAATAAGGGAGATTGGGATAAGAGCAGGGGCTTTGATGGTGATTATGAATTTCACTATAAATGGTTGGAAGCCTGTAAAAGAGTCTTAAAGCCTGGCGGAACATTATGGGTTAGCGGTACATATCATTCAATATATCAGTGTGGGTTTGCTTTACAGTCCTTGGGTTATCATATTTTAAACGATATATCTTGGTTTAAACCAAATGCTAGTCCAAATTTAAGTTGCAGGTTTTTCACCGCCAGCCACGAGACCTTAATATGGGCAAGAAAGGACAAAAAGGCAAAACATACTTTTAATTATGATCTAATGAAAAATGGTAACTGGCCCGAAGATCAATTAAAAAAACCAAATCTCCAAATGCGTTCTGTTTGGGCAATAGGAACCCCAAGACCAAATGAAAAAAGGTTTGGCAAGCATCCAACTCAAAAACCAATAGATTTACTTAATAGAATTGTATTGGCGAGTACGAACAAAAATGATGTTGTCTTAGATCCTTTTACCGGAAGCTCAACTACTGGGCTTGTTGCAACCACGAGTGGAAGAAAATTTATTGGAATTGATACAGAAAAAAAATATTTAGATTTATCGATTAAAAGATTAAAAGATTTAAATCAAAATATAAAAAATATAATTAAATTCGCTTAATATGGCAAATAGTAAATCATGGGATAAAATTTTTAGAGATTATAAAATTCTAGAACATAATTTTGATAAGGAGCCATTTAAATTATCTGCGTTACAGATTAAAAAATCTTGTCAAAAATTTAAAGATACGAGCGAGAAAGAAGTTCGCATACTTTGCAAGCAAGATACTAGAGAACAAAGACCCGAAATTTTTATAAAGAATGGTTTGTTTTTGTTACCAGTTAAAAACGGTTTCTATAACATTATAAAAGGAGAGGGTTATGTCGACATTCCTACTATTGATAATGAAATAATCATATATGCCTCTAAACTGGATTTTAAGCTAGACACGGCGGGTATTGGTGATTCTGAAATGCAACACTTAGATTATGCTTATGCGGCAAGTTTGATTAGAACTTTTGCAGAGGATCCTTCCTTAGTTTTAACTATACGTGGAAGGAAATATACACCCAATTTTAATTTTTATGTAGGAAAACAACTAATCGATGTTTCTAGCGTGCAGACTGAGGTGGACGCTGGATATGAAGGTAAGAAACAAATTGTTTTGATCGAAGCTAAAAATTTTAATGCTAGCAATATTATAATAAGACAACTATTCTATCCATATCGGCAATGGCAGGAACATACGAATAAAAAAGTAGTAACATTATTTTTTGATAAAGATCTTGGCGGAAACGTGTATTCAATATGGCAATTTGAGTTTAGTAATCCTCAAGATTATAATAGTATCAAGCTTGTTAAATCTGGAAAATTTAAAATAGAAGAAAAATAGGATCATTTTATTGTGCGACAAATTGATAAATAATTGTTGAATGGAAATGAAAAAAAATAAAAATATTAAAATTATACTACCAACCGGATATATAAATATATCTATTCCAAAAATAACCATGAAGTTAGAATCTGGATATTTAATTACCTCTAATAAGGAAAAATGCAGAGGGTTAATTGAGGAGTCGCCCCTAAATGACAACGATATTATTGATATATTAGTAAGTCTTCATCTAGTTTTAGAAGTGGGTCTAAATACGATGTATCGACACTTGATGTTAAGGGATATAAAGAAAGATATAGATAAATTTGAGATTATGAAAAATATAGATAATATAAATTTTATCGATAAGACGATAATGTTTATATACAACTCTAAATTTGATTTTGAAGGCAAGCTTGGCGAAGCCACAAGATATCATAGCATTATTAACGCGCTTCGTGATTTTTCTGGGGTGAGAAATAAACTGCTTCATGGCCATTCAATAAGTACAATATCAGATGGGGAGAAAATTAAAAATTCAGAGGTTAAAAATATGCTTAATCCTGGTTTTTTGAAGGAGCAAATTGGAAAATTCTGTTTTATTATGGAGGGTATGCGTTTTTATTTAAACTGTTTGGACTCTGGGACGAGTGATGCCGACAAGGAACAATTTAGCAAATCGTATTTGGACGATAGTTTTTTACCTTTACTAAGAACATAGATTCTATTTATATTGTGCGACACTTTAATAAACTCAGCGTAGGCGTAACGTCGCGAAAGATACCTTTACCGAACAAGCAAAGAATCCATCTTTTAATTGAGGTGGTTTTTTGTTGGTGGTATAATAAAATATGAAAAATATATTTAAAAATTACGCAGACTATTTTAAAGATAACCCACATGGTTATTGGTTCAGAAAAAAGCTTTATGGGTGGGGGTGGACGCCCGTAACGTGGCAGGGGTGGCTTGTTGTGGGTGTATATATTCTATGTATTACCTTATTTGCTTTTACAATAGATGAAAACTCACCACCAAACGAATTGATGTTTACGTTTTTTCTTCCTATCGCTTTACTAACGGCCGTGCTTATTCGCATAGCATACAAAAAAGGTGAAAAGCCAAGCTGGCAGTGGGGGCCACCTAAGAAAGACAAATAAATTATATAAATTATATCGCTACGCTAAAAAATTTAAAAAATTAACAGTAAAAATTTTCGATATGGATGAAGAAGAAATAAAAAATAAATTAACTCCAGAGCAATACAAAGTTTTAAGGGAGAAGGGGACAGAAGTCCCTTTTACGGGGAAATATGTGCACAAAACAGAAAATGGAAACTATGTTTGCATGGTGTGTGGCAACCTTTTATTTTCATCTGATGCTCAATTTGATTCTGGCACTGGCTGGCCGAGTTTTGATAAGCCCATTGAAGGGTCGGTTGAATATAAAGATGACCACGGAGCAACCGAGATAATTTGTTCAAACTGTAAATCTCATTTGGGGCATGTTTTTAATGATGGCCCAACAGAAACGGGAAAGAGATATTGTATAAATTCAGTTTGTTTAAACTTAAAAAATAAATAACGCGTTGTGTGTATTAAATTTTTTAATACGATTTGATATAATAATCATAGATTGGGTTAAAGTTATCTACGGTTGGAGTCAGTTGACATAATCTTATCTACGGATTATACTATTAATCGTAGATAGTAAATAACATATCTACGGTTCAATAAAGGAACAAAACATATGAGAAGCGGAAAATATATCAGCCAAGTATCTAAAGATAAAATTCCATACAAGGCATTCAGCCCGGGGAATTTACCATTCAAAATTAATTTTGACGAAGAGCTTCAATCCTTACTTTCTAAGGCTGACTTAGCATTGGGGAGACTGGATGGAATTGCTGAAACATTACCTGATGTTGATTTTTTCATTTTGATGTATATCAGAAAGGAGGCCACGCTTTCCAGCCAAGTTGAAGGGACACAAGCCACCTTCGCGGATGTTTTGAATGCAGAAGCAAAAATAGAAGACTTAGAAATACATAAAGATGTAGACGAAATTTTGAATTATGTTGATGCAATGAATTATGGACTAACTGGCTTAAAAAAAATCCCCTTATCTTTAAGGTTAATAAAAGAGATCCATCGACTTCTACTTTCAGGTGTTAGGGGTGAATGGAAAGAGCCAGGAGAATTTAAGAAAACACAGAATTGGGTTGGAGGAACCGCTATTGAAAGAGCGTCTTTTATTCCTTGCCCACCACAAGAAGTGATGGCGGCTCTGGATAACTTTGAAAAATTTCTGCATCAAAATTCTCAACTTCCAGTTCTAATTAAAACTGGTTTAATACATAGTCAGTTTGAAAATATTCACCCATTTTTAGATGGTAACGGCAGAATCGGTAGACTTTTAATTACATTTTATTTGTGCCAACAGAAATCTTTGGACAAACCGTTGCTATATCTTTCAGATTTTTTTAAGAAATATCGCCAAGAGTATTATGACAGACTCAATGCAGTTCACGAAAAAGACGATATAGAAGGCTGGCTTAAATTTTTTCTTGAAGGAGTAGCCACAACTGCAAGTCAGGCTGTCGAAACAAGTAAAAAGATAATTAAACTGAAAGAAGCGGATATAAAAAAAATAGCAACCCTTGGTAGATCCACTATCAAGGCTATGGTAGTTTTTAGTTATTTATTTCACACACCAACCGTAAGGGTGAAAGATGTAGAAAAAATTACGGGATTAAAAAATCCTAATGCTTTAGCATTAATAAGTAAATTAGTGAAAATAGAAATTCTAAAAGAAATTACAGGCAGAAAAAGAAACAAAGTTTTTAGATATCAAAACTACGTAAACCTTTTCGAGTAATTTTTATTGTGCGACAAAACATTATTAAATAAAAAGTAGGGAATTAAGCCCTACTTTTTTGGTCTATGCGGACAGCCGGGCCAACAGCAGGGCCGACGCATTTCATCTATAAGTTCCGAGCAAACTCTTTTAACGTGGTCGGCTCTTGTTTCAGCTCCTTTAACTGAAATAGTCCAACAGATCCACTCGTTGCGAGATAGTGGAGTTATGTCTTCCCATTTTGCCAATGCTTTTGGATTGGCGAGTAATGCCTTTTTTAAATCAGCTGGTAATTCGTGCACTACACCATTTGAAATATTTTTATTAACCATATTATTAATACGTTTTTATTTTTTATCTGGATCACTGTGGAATTGGTGATGTATGTCACGCAATCGTTTATTTGTTACGTGCGTATAAATTTGAGTCGTTGCGATATTTGAGTGGCCAAGAAATTCCTGAATGCTACGAAGGTCAACTCCTTGATTCATTAAATCTGTTGCATAACTGTGGCGCAATGTGTGCGGAGTTGTGAAAACTGGAATGCCTGAAAGTAGGGCATATTTTTTTACAATGCGTTCAATTGAACGCGGGGTGAGCCTTGGATCAGCTTTTTCGGACTTGTCGCCTGCACTGAGCGTAGCCGAAGGGCGAAAGTTTATAAACAAGGCTTTTGAATGCATACTTTTTGCAGCGTTCCTAATTTCTAAATATTTTTTTATATATTCTAGCGCGCGTTCAGAAAAATAAACTGTGCGAGGTTTTCCACCTTTTCCAATTATTCCAAGTTCTAAATCTTTTCTGTTTTTTAAGTTTTCAAATTGTTCGAGGTTTAACGCAACTAATTCTGCAATACGCAAACCAGTTGAAAAAAAGCTCTCTAAAATAGCGCGGTCCCTGATACTTATATCATCCTTAGGATCTATAGATGACAAAAGCTTGGCAATTTGATCTAAGGTAAGGAATTTTATGCTTTTTAGGCCTCTATCTGCCTTTGCAAGGGCTATTTTGTCAGGAGGGGTGCATTGTATGTCTTTTGCCACAAAATAGCCCAAAAGGGCTCTTAGGGCTATTAAATAGTAGTTTTGTGTGCCTTTGCCTAGCAATTTGCCCGTAGCAGGGCTTGGGGTGCGGGAAAGGTACAAACGGTATGCCCAAATATGCTCCGAGGTCAATTGATGGGGGAGAATAGAGCTATTTTTACTTATATCAAGCCAGCTAAAAAATTTAATTAAATAATTTTTATAATTCTCCTGAGTATTTTTTCTTAAACCTTTTTCAACTTCACAAAAATCAAGAAAATCTTGAAGATGTTGTTTAATTGGTTTGTTAGAATTATTCATTGTTTTAGATGAATCTTAATTGGGCCCCTTGGGATACGTCGCTTTACCTACATTTTGCGACATTGCCTCTATCTCTATAATACACCCCCCTCAGCCCAGGTCAAGGTCAAAATAGACGACCTAAACATCAACTTATTTTGTGGGTGTTGTAACAGGCGGACAATTTTGCGGAGTCCCCGGCTTTGTAATACTATTGGCAATTCCAGAAAAATAATTTTCAGTTTTTTTTAAAATATTTTCAGAATTATTTTTTTTGTCAGTTGAATTAACAATTATTACTGCTGCTCCCCCGCTTTTAGACCCTTCTGCTACTTTTGAGACGACGTTTGTATTAACCCATGCAGATCCTTTTGACAGCTGGGCACCTGCCTGATTATTTGCTGCTGAGATGAGGTTTTGACCAACCTGCTTAAAATATATTTGCTGGCTTAAAAAAACAAACACTAAAATAAAAATTATTGCAATTACTGGTAAAATAAAATTCTTTTCCACGGGTCTGCGAGCGAGGCGAACAGATTTGCTTCGGAAATCAAGCCCAGACATATCTTACACATTGCGGGTTTGATTTACGCTGAACACCTTACTGGGTTAATTATATATTATGTCGCACAATAGTTTTATTTAGCGAACTGTGCGGGGTCTGCAATAAATTTTAAATAAGCTTCTCGTAATAAACGGGAGTCGTCTAATGCGTTGTGTTGGTTATATTTTGAGCGGTCAATTCCTAATTTGTTTAAAAGCTCAGCATTGTTTTCTGAATAATAAGCTTCTGGGTCTATTCCATAAGAAAACAGCATTGTGGCGAAATCAACAGACACTAAATGAAATGGATTTTCTGAATTTTCATCAACTGACATAAATAATTCCTGCCAAAAAATATTATCGTCCTGATTAATGTATCCAACCATATATGGTTTTGTGTCACCAACAAATTCTCTTATTTTTTCAACTGCGCTTTCTTTGCTTATTTTTTTACCTGAAAGAAACGGTAATACATGTTGTTTTACCCAATCACTTTCTTCCCCGCTGTAATCTAACTCAACATATAATTCTTCGCCGTTAAATTTTACCAAACCAATTGAAATTAGCTGGGCCTTGTTTGGGTTTAAGCTGGTAAATTCTGTGTCAAAAAATATTATATTATCGGAAAAAGGTTTTATCATTATGAGAGCATTTTAATTGCGTTTTCTATAAATTTTAGGGTTTTTTCTTTGCCATAAATGTTAGCTATCTCGAATGGGCTTGGTGACATTTTTTTTCCAGACAATGCCACGCGCAATGGCCATAGCAAATAACCCTTATTCTTTTCTGGATAACCTTTTTTTAAATTAAATTTTTCAGAAGCCGAAAACATTTCCTCTTCCAATTCTTTTAATTCCCAATTTTTTATTTCAGATAATATTTTTGTAGAGAATTCTAAAGAATCTTTAGTCGCGTTATCCCCTGCTTCTTTCCACTGCAATAAATCTTTATCAAAAATTAATTTATCTTGGAAGAAAAAATCTGCAAGCTCTACAATGTCTGATAATTTTTTCATTCTAGTTCGGGAAACTTCCACAACTTCTTGAAGTTTGTTTTGAGGCATTTGCCCTATAACTAATAAACCTGCTTCTTTCAAATATGGCACGCAAAGCTCAGTTAATTTTTCAATTGATTTTTCTCTTATGTAAAGTCCGTTCAAGAAATCTAATCTTTGTATGTTAAATACGGCCCCTGCTTTTTGAACTTTATCAATTGTGAATTCCTTAATTAATTGTGATAAAGTGAAAACTTCTTTTTCAGTGCCTGGGTTCCAGCCTAATAAAACCATGAAGTTTATTAAAGCTTCAGGTAAATATCCATTTTTATGATAATCAGAGATTGCCACGTCACCCTGTCTTTTAGACATTTTGCTTTTATCAGTGTTCAGCATTAATGGTAAATGTGCATATATCGGTTGATAAAAACCAAGTGCTTCTTGGAGTAGAATTTGACGTGGAGTATTTGACAAGTGTTCTTCACCTCTAATTACGTGACTTATTTGCATTAAAAAGTCATCCACAACCACTGCAAAGTGATATAGCGGCGTTTGCAAATTTTTTGCAATTACAATGTCCCCCAACAGTGCGGCATCAAACTCTACGTCGCCCCGAATTAAATCTTTAAATTTTATTTTTTTATTCTCTATTTTAAATCTAATTACAGATGGTGTGTTGTTTTTTATTTTTTCTTCAATTTCTTCTGCGGTTAGCCTGGTGCAAGTGCCATCATATTTTGGTGCCAATCCCCTACTCAATTGTTCCTGTCTCTTGTTTTCCAACTCTTCTTCAGTACAAAAACAATGGTATGATTTTTTTTCTTCAAGAAGCTGTTTTAAATATTTTTCGTAAATATCTAATCTTTGAGATTGTTTGTATGGACCATAATCCCCTCCTATATCCGGGCCTTCATCCCATTGAATTCCCACCCATTTTAATTCTGATAAAACTTCGTCTGTCCATTTTTGTTCTGATCTTTGAGTGTCTGTGTCTTCAATGCGTAAAATAAATTTACCGTTATTTTGCATTGCAAAAAGATAATTATATAGCGCAGTTCGGGCAGTACCAATGTGAGCTGGCCCCGTTGGAGACGGAGCAATTCTAGTTCTTATTTGTTTTATGTCTGTATTTTTTTTCATATTTAATAATCTAACATTAAAAATTCTAAAATCTCTCTGGCGACTGCTCTGGCTGCTAAAGGTTTTGCAAAAGCCAAAGCAGATTGTTGCATTTCTTCTATTTTTTCAGGGTGTAAAAATAATAGCTGAACTTTTTCCATGAAAAAATTAGGGGTTAAGTTTTCTTGTTCTATTACCATCCCAGCGCCTGTTTCTGTGTAGGCATAAGCATTTTTTGATTGATGATTTGAGGCAGCTGAGGGTAGAGGAACCAAAATACTTGGCTTACCAACTGCGGCAATTTCAAAAATAGATCCAGAACCAGATCGCGAAATTATTAAATCAGCTGCTTTATATGCATGTTTTATTTTTTCTTCATCTAAAAATCCAATTGGATGGTAGTATTTATCTAAATCTTTTTCTTCCATAACTTGTGCTTCAGCTGATACTTCTTTAACATTTTGAGTTCCTGTGACGTGGATTATTTCGTAATCTTTTAAAAGGTCGTTTATAATTCTTAAAATAAAATCATTTATTGTTTCAGCTCCTTGAGAACCGCCAATTATTAAAAATATTGGTTTTGAAAGAGTTAAATTAAAAATTTCCACAGCCTTGTCTTTACTTCCTTCTGAAATTTCTTTTCTTATGGGGTTACCAGTTAAAGTAATTTTCTCGGGGTTGAAATATTCTGTTTTTGGAAAAGAGGTAAAGATTTTTTTTGCCCATTTTGCAGTAACTTGGTTGGAAAGGCCTGGTACAACATCACTTTCATGCAAAAACACTGGAATTCCTAAAATTCTAGCTGAACACGTCACAGCTATGGAGCCCGAACCGCCCTTGCTGAAAACTAAATCTGGACGTATTGATAAAAGAAAGAAAAAACTTTGAATTATTCCAAAAGGAATTTTAAAAATAATATCAACAAAATTCTGCCAAGAAAAATATCTTCTTATTTTACCAGAAACAATTGTTTTAATTATAAAATCTTCTTGCGATAATAAAATTAAGCTAAATTCATCTTTGGGACCCAAATAATAAAACTCTAAATCCTTTTTAGGATAAATTCTTCGTATTTCTCGAACAGTAGCTATTATGGGATAAATATGCCCACCAGTACCACCTCCTGTAAATAGTATTTTCATATTTTTTATTAAGTTTAAGTAGTATTTTTTGAAATGTTTAATAAAAGGCCAATTCCAATTAACTCAACAACTAAGTGCGACCCTCCTGAAGAAAAAAATGGCAATGGAATTCCAGCTAATGGAAAAATTCCTGCAACAGAGGCCATATTTATAAAAGCTTGAAATGATATCCAAAAAGTAATGCCCAGGGCTGTCATTTTAGAAAACTTGTCGTGAGAATTTTGAGCAATTTTAATTCCCATCCAAAAAAATAAAATAAAGCAAGCAATCAAGGCAAGACATCCAATCATTCCAAGCTCTTCACCTATAATTGCAAAAATAGAATCTGTCATTGATTCTGGTAGAAAGAATTTTTCAGCTGACATTCCTAAGCCTTTCCCAAAAAATCCGCCTGAACCCAAAGAAATTAAGGATTGCCTTAATTGAAGTCCTTTTCCAAGTGGGTCTTGACTAGGATGTAAAAATATCAAAAGACGGTCAAAGCGATATGGCTCAAACTTTATCATAAGTAGTAAACTGACAATGCCAAGAAACAAAATAACAAGGGTGTGCCAAACTGGAGTTTTGGCATAAAAATATAATACAAATAAGGTAATGGTGACAACCCCAAGTGTGCTGGCATCTTTTTGCAATATTAGAGCAGAAGAAATTAAGCCTAGAAAAACTAGAAATGGGGCAAGTACGTGTATGGCATTGTGATAGTTTTTTGTTGCAATTGCTTTCCATTCCGAACTGCTTGTTTCAGCTAATTTTGATGCAATCCATGCTGATAAATATAAAATAGCAGTAATTTTTAAAAACTCTGATGGCTGGAAAGTCATAAACCCTATTTTGATCCATCTGCTGGCACCACCTGCGCGAGAACCTATCCCTGGAATAAATACTGCAAACAACGCTAAAATATTTAAAATAACTAATAATGGCGCCCATTTCTTAATAAATTTTAAAGATATTTTGTAGGCAACAAAACCAGCAATAATTCCTGGTATTAGCCCTGAAAGTATTTGATGGAATAAATAGTAATTGGTATTTCCAAATCTTTGCAAAGAAGCCGCAGACGAAAGACAAGATAAAAATAAAAAACTAAACCCAGTCAAAATAACTGTCAGAAAAAATAAAGGATAATTAAAATGGCTTTTCATTAATTTATTTTGATAGTTTTTTAACTGCTTCTACAAACTGCCTGCCCCTGTCAAATTCATTTTTAAAGAGATTAAAACTTGCAGCTCCTGGCGAAAGAATAACGACATCTCCTTTTTTAGATAATTTTTTAGCTTCTTTTACAGCTTCTTGCATTGAAAAAACTTCGTGCATTCGTGTGTATCCTTGCATGTGTTTTTTTATTTCATCAGATGCTGTGCCTGGAAGCATTATTATTTCATCTACTTTTTCTCTAATTATTTTAGCCATTTCATTATATTTTAATCCTTTATTCTGCCCACCACAAATCAAAATTAATCGTGAATCTGGAAAATGCTCAAGAAAAACTTGAACTGTTATTATTGTGGCCTCTGGCGTGGTAGCGCTTGTGTCCTCAAAATATTTTACACCTTTTATTTCCCCTACTAGTTGTCGACTTGTTGAGATTTTTCCAAATTTTTTCACTAAAAATTTAAACTGATTTCCTTTTTCTTCAAAATTTTTCCAAAGAGTATAGCTTGGCGAAGCACAAGATAGCAGACATATTTTACCAGGCTTGGTATGTTCATAAGCAAAGATTATTGCATCTTCCATGCTTTCAGTTTGTAAAATATTTAATCCTTCTGTCGATTTAAATATTTTGGCACCGGTTTTAGGAAATAAAACAATATTTTTAATGCCAGATTTTTTAATTGTTTTTTCTAATTCAAAAAAATTATATCCGCGATCCTCTCCTCCCAGAAAAATTGTATCAACGTTTTTTAAAGAATCAATGGCCAATATGGTTGATTCTGGCGTTGTTGAGATTGCATCATCATAAAACTTAATATTTTTAAATTCTCCTACAAGCTCAAGCCTGTGTGGCAATGGCTGGAACTTCTCAATTGCTATTTTTATTATTTTTTCTGAAATGTTAAGTTCTTTTGCAACAGAAATTGCAGCGCTTACGTTTTCTTTATTGTGTTCCCCAATTAGTGGTACGTGAATATTTTCAGAAAAATTTGTCTTTTCAAAAGAAATACATCTAGACTCTGTTTCGTTTGCCCATTCTCTTAAAATCTTACTATTGTTATTGTATATAAAAATATCATGATTGTTTTGAAAATTTATTATATTTTTCTTTGCCATATAATAGTTTTCAGCCCCATTGTGGTAATCCATGTGTTCTGGAAATAAAGTTGTAACTACCGCTATATTTGGCGAAAACTCTATGTCAGCTAATTGATAGCTGGATAATTCCAATACAAAAATTTCTTTTTTATCAATGGGCTCTAGGAGGGCTTCAAGCATTGGATTTCCAATGTTGCCCAAAAGTCTAACCTTTTTACCGGATTCCTTTAATATGGAATAAATTAATGAAGCAGTTGTTGACTTCCCCTTGCTTCCTGTTATTCCTATGATTGTATTCCCGCATTCTTTTATTTTAGAAAAAAAGATATTAGTAGCAGTAGTATATGGGATTGTAATTAATTCCTTTTTTATTCCAGGAGTTTTTATCGCTAAGTCGTAATTTGTTTGTTTTTTTAAGTAGCTTTTTCCATTTTTTTCATCAGCAATATCTATTTTCAGATTAGGATATTCTTTTTCAATAAATTTTTGTGTTACCTTACCTTCTTTTCCATAACCAATAATTAAAACGTTATCCATGCCAGAAAATCGGAATTGGCTTGGAACGTTTGGAGCTAGTTGTGTTTTAAACAAGTTTGTTACATCGTCTTTTTTTACGTTAACCTTGGGCCAAAGTGATTTAACTATAAAATCACTTTTAAATTTATCTCTTCCCAATATAAATGCTGTTTTTGATTCTTCAAAAGTCCCCACGCAGTCAAATGGCTTCATTTCTCCTAGGCCAAAAATGTTTTTGAATAATGGCAAAAGACGTTCGTCTTCATACAGATTTTTTTTGAAAATATTTAATAAATCTTTTTTTGTTAAAAAACCTGAAAGTAGCGTAAAGGAAAAAACACACTTTGGACAAGACCCGCACCAAAGACCATTTTTCTCTTCTTTTATTAATTTAAAGTTTTTATTACAACTTGAAAAATAAGGAAAATATTGGTTATATTGTGAAAATAATTTAGCAATGCGTAGTTCATAAAAAGGACGCACCAAAGAAAAGTATTTTATATCTTTTGATATGCAATTATAAATATAATCGGAAAAAATATTTTCAAATTCAGAAGATTTTGACCACTGGTGATTTACAATTTTCCCTTTGTATTCTGTATTTCCAAAATTACTGCTATATTCGTTTGCTACTACAAAATATGAATGTTTATTAAGAACAGAATAAAAAATTCCTAAAAATGCATATATCATAGAAATAGGTATATGGCCTTCATATTTGTGATTATCAAAGACCTGTTTATCTAGCACTCTTTTTATTTTCACAAAATCAATGTGCATTTTTTTAGCTAAATCATCAACTAAAACAGATCCCCTGTTTGTTTCGGTAAACATTGCAGAAATTTTAAAGCCCTGTTTTTTTAATAATTCAGCGGCAACGATCGAGTCTTTTCCACCAGAAAGAGCAACTAGGCAATTATTGTTTTGGGCTAAGGGGTATGTTTTGTCTTCTTTATTTTTGTTACAAGGGAATTTGGGTGATTTTTTAGGATCTAGTTTGTTTCTGAAATAAAATTCGCCCAGGCCTGCTTGATAAATTGTATTCCAAAAATTAGCTTCTTTTTTAGAGAGAATGTAATTAATTTTTACTTTTGGTGCACAATAAAATTTATAGTAACTTATTCCAATAGCTAAATGCAGACTTTCTAATAATTTTTTGATTAATTCTTCCGAGATATCTTTTGTATCCCAAATTTTGGGCAATGTTATTGTCTCTGTGAAAAGTAAAGGATCTTTATTACTAAATTCTTGCTTGTAATTAAAGAGGATCTTTTTATTTTCGGGTTCGAACTTGTATGAGGTGAATTCAAAAATAGTTATTTTACTATCCATAGTTGTATTTTATGATTATATCAAAAATAGGCATAAAGTAAAATAAAACCACCCCCAATTAGAGGGTGGTTTTATTTTTGTGTTGCTTTTTATTATGTTTCTGAAGAAAGACGTCTAAAAACTATGAAAAATAGAGATATTAAAACTAGCGCTACTAGAATCCATAGGTACCAGCGTTTTAAAAATTCCCAAAATCCAGAAGTTTGAGTAGCAGATGATACTGATGCGGTTGCTTGGTTGGGGTTAAGATTTATTGAAACAGAGTCGGACTGAAGGTTGCCAGAGGAATTGCTTGTTGCCATGGCCTGTTTTACAGATGTTGAAGTAAAGTTTTGTGTTTTTCCTTCAAATGTAACTGGTTTTGTATTATAAGGTGCAATAGAGCCCACATTTATTCCTGAAACAATATCCCCAGAAACAGGAATGCCTGCAATTTGTAAGTTCCCTAAAGATGTAATTTCGCTTGGAATATTAGCTGAAATCATTACATTATCAGCTTGTGTTGCTGAATTATTTGTTACAGTAACCATGAAATAGATTTGACCGTTAGGACCAACTTGGGCTGTTTTCTGCCACTGTGCTGAAGCAGGGTCTTGTTTGGTGAAAAAGGAAACTGCTAACCCATTAGGGTTTGTGTTTGTATTTATTTTACAATCTGCAGGACAGCTAGAGTTGGTCTCTCCCAAAGTAGATTCGCACAACCCATTACCGCAACGAGCTTGTGTGCTTGTCGCACAATAAGAATTGTAATCAGCTGATCCTGTTGCGCAAGTAGATCCGTCACATTTTAATATGTTTGAGCACTTGCTACCCGAGCATGAATCAATGGTACAGCTATTGCTATCGGAACAATTTCTATATGTGCCCGTGTCTGCTCCTGTTGAGCTAAACCAATGCACAGAATTACCTGAGCAAGCTGTTCTGTAATAGGTTATGTAAGTGTTATTAATTGGTTGGACTGGTGGCAAAACAGGGTTTATTATGTAGTTTGCACACTGACCATATTGGCAAGTTTGCCCTCCGCCACAACTGGTGTATAAATCTTGTTGATTTCCGCACGAGTCATACCAGTAGGAGTAATTCCCAGTGCAAAGTTTGTATGCATGGTAAGTGCAGTTTCCATAGTAATTGTTGTAGTTATTATTTTGACAAGTATTGTTGTAGCATCCACTAGAGCAATATTGGGCTAAATCTTGCACAGTTCCACATGAGTCGTACCAGTAAAGATTATTCCCATTACATCTTTGATACGAATGGTAGGTACAAGTATTATTATAGTTTAAACAAGAGTTGCCAGAACATCCGTTAACACAATATTGAATTAAGGCGCCTTGTGTTCCACATGAGTCGTACCAATAAAGGTTATTCCCTATGCATTGTTGTTGGTAATTTGCTGTACAATTTGTACCACAAGTCCCTATGTAGCTTCCCTGTGTTCCGCATGAATCATACCAATACATGCTATTACCCACACATCTTTGTTGGTAGTTTGCTGTACAGGTACTAGAACAGCTACCGCTAGAGCAAATTTGATTGCCCAAGCAAGTTGTTTGCAACTGAGGTATCATGGCACTTGAGCATGAGCTCAAAGAAGTTCCTGGATTGTTACAAGTGTATGTTTTATAGTTTTTATAAACACCATTTCCTTGGCAAAATGAGCTACCAGTAATTCCATCAGCTCCACATTGTGAATTAGAGCTGCATGCAACAGCTACAGATGAACAGCTTCCATTAGAGCAAGTTTGATTTCCTGAGCAGGCATTTTGTAATTGGGGTGTTACAACGCTAGTACATGAACTCAAAGATGTTCCTGGGTTGTTACAGGTGTATGTTTTATAGTTTTTGTAAACAGCGTTTCCTTGGCAAAATGAGCTACCAGTTATTCCATCGGTTCCACACTGCGCGTTGGCTGAGCATGCAACAGCCGTAGGAGGTGTTACTGTTGATCCACATGTTACTGTGCCAAGATAAGAGCCCGTGTTACAGGCATTTTCAATAGTCCAATATCCGGAGTTCCATACATAATTATGGTCATTTCCACAAGAAGTGTATTGATAGGATGTTTTTTGAATAAAAGCAGTATATGGTTTATCAAGCCCAAGTTGAGTATAATATTTTTCAGTTAATGCACAAAGCTTTGCAGCTACATCGGTTGTATTTCCAAAATGGTTATATGCTCCCAAGTTAAGGCCCTCTCCTGACGCTATTGTCCTGAATGAACTAGATGCACTAAGGTTAGTTCCAGAAAGAGTAATTTGTGAAGTAGCAAAAGCCGGGGAAGCCACCGCGTATGCTAAAACGACCATTAATGGTAAAAAGACTCCTGCAACAATTATTTTGTTGATTATTGTCATATTTTTATGATTTTATGTTATTCTAAACGCTATAATATTTTATATTAAATGTCAATATTAAACATTGCATTAAAAACTTTATTGTAGAACTGCTTGAACTGTAATTCTCTGATAGTCTTTTCCTGGTGGCCAGCAACTAATTAGTGTTAAAACATTGCTATTTGCTGAAGATGCGTCTGCTGGTACGTCTGCGCCTCTTTTGATAATGGTTTTTTGTTTAACAATGTATGTGTATTGTTTGTTGTTTAAGTCTATTAAAATTTGATCGCCCGCTGATAATTTATCTAAGTTTGTGAAAACCCAATCATGCTTTATTGTTGGCCATCCTGGAGGAGCTGAGTGTCCCAAAATTACAATTTGACCAACTTGCCCAGGATATACTGACCCTGGGTAATAAACTGTTCCCAAATCTAGGTCTTTGGCTAGGGCAGTTTTATTAGTGCTTGTTGCAAATATGATTGGAACAGAAATGGATATTTTGGGTATTTCTATAGTATTTTGTTTGTCTGTATAATTTGTTTTTGTAGCTTGTACTATTGGAGCCGTTTTTGGGTCAGATATTATTACAGCGGGCGTTTGTTGGCCTGCCTGCGCAGGCAGGCTATGATTTGGATAAAAATAAGTGTCTATTGTAGAGGCATCTATTGAAGGATATGGATTAAAAAAATCGCTTATTAGGCCCGAAACTTCTTTGTAATTAAAAACCCATGAAACATCACTCCAGTTTATAATCAAAAAACTTGCTAAATAAATTAACACAGCCACTTTTAAAATTTTTTTAGCGGATTTTTTTTCCATGGTTGGATTAAATAACTATTTGGTGTGGTATTAGAGAGATTATTACTTCTTTGTTTAGCAATGTAGCTGCAGATAATAGCACCATAATTAAAACTGCTCTAACAACAAGTTGTTTTTTAAAATGTATATTGAAGTTAGAAAATATTAGTACAAGCAAAATTCCTATAACAATTGAAGATATTCCATATATAATGTCTTGCAACCAAGTGTTGTAATTATATAAAACAGAATTCATAATTTTTGAGTGCAGGTTGTTTGTAATTGTATTTGTAGGAGCAACTATAGATTCTTGTGATGATACTGATTGTGATAAAACTTGTTCATCATTATTTTTGGTTGTTGATTCTGCTGGTGTTGTTTTTGTTGCAACAGTGCTTGGTTTGGCAGGTTGCACTGGCGCAACTTTTGCGATGGGCTTTTGTTTTACTGATACAGCAACTGGTTTTGTGCTTGTTTTTTTAGCTATTATTTTTGCAGGTAACTGACTCCCAAACTCTTGCACTACAATAATAGCATTGCCTTCAAAGCCACTTACTACAGCTGTTCCTACATCAGTATAATGAGGGTTTATAATGTTTGCTTTGTGAGAAGGTGAATTTAACCATGCGTTATAAACTTCTAATGAATCATAAAATCCAACAGCTAAATTTTCTCCTGCATAATTAAATTTATATCCTGCTTGTGAAAACCAAAACCATGGCTTGATGCCTGTTGGGCTAACGTGGTCAAAATAATTATTTTGTACCATGTTTTGCGCTTTTAATTGAGCTGCCTGAGTTAGCTTGTCATTAGTAACCAATGGTTTTAGGCCTACAGATTCCCTAGTTTGATTAACAAAACTTTCTAAAGTTGATTTTGTTATGTCAGCAAAGAAAATATTTGAAGGTAAATCAATTGAAATTAAAATTGTAAAAATTTTAATAACTAAAATTGCAGTAACGCAATAAAGCAAAACATTGCTTTGCAAAATCTTTGATTTGTAATTGTTGTTTTCCGAGGGCAGAATCAAGCTTTTTGCCTTATCAAAAGTTTGATCAACTAGGTCCTCTTGATTGGAGTAGTCCATATTTTTATATATTTAATTATATAATAATTAAACTACTTTGTCAATAGCAAGAGGTTTTTTTACCTTATGCTACTTAGTTAAATTAGCTATTTGTAGAGTTAAAAGTCGCACAGCTTCTATTAGCAAAGGGATGAGTTGTTGTTTAATTTGTGTAATAAGTTGAATTTTTTGTTGTAACGGGCCTGTGATTGGATCCTCGGTTTTTGGAATTATCACCGTGTCAGCAACTATTGGAGAAAAGTTTGCTAAAATTGTGTGAGACTGAGTAACGTTAGTAAATGTATAGGTTGATTTGGCGCCAACCGAAATATTATTTACCAATACTTCGGCAATTTGGTATCCCGTATTAGGTGTAATATTGAAGGTCGCAGAACCACCCTGTGCAATGTTTTGACTACCGGGGCTTATTGAGCCATGCGGAGTAACGTAAACTGAGATTGGATAAGATGTTACACCGCCTCCGGCTGCTCGGGTTACTACAATTGTATATGTGTTTGTTGTCACTCCATCTTGGGCAGTAACTACTGTTGTGATTGTGTTATTTCCAACATCTAGGGTAATGGCTCCTGATGCCGCGCCGCTTGTTACCGGTGTTCCGTTTACTGTGACTGTGGCATTGGCTTGGTTAACTGTTGGAGTAACGGTTAAACTTGTGACTCCATTGCCAACACTGGCAGTATATGAAGTAGCACTAGATGAAAATGCTGGGCTTAAAGTCCCTTGGGAAATTGTGAGATTAGAGAGGGTGGCGTCTGCAGACAAAACCGATTCACTGAATGTTACAGCCCAGTTATAAAGGTTATTACCCATCGCAGTAGGAACACTTGCATCTTGGTATAATGCTTGGGTAGTGTCGCTGTCGCGTAAATTTCCTCTTGGTGAGCCGGTAACGTGAGCACCAAATGCAGAATCTACGCTTGCAGTATAAGCATATCTTAAAACTGGATTAGTTCCCGTTGGTGTAGTAGATAAAGTAACTTGAACAGTATCTGCTGAAGTAATTGCAACAGATGATATTGTGGCACTACTAGTGTCATCTGCATATTCAAAACCATAGTTGGTTTGTGCATCAACAGCTGTTGTGTCAAATTGAAGGGCACCTACGGGTACATTAAATTTAGCTGTTATTATGTTTCCACTTCTACTAATTACTTTTGGAGAAAGTGGTGTCCATGGTCTGCCATCAACAACAACCTGTTTATATACTTTTCCAAAATATTCACCAAGTCTTCTATATCCATAATTTGTTATATGAGAACCAGGTACATAATCAAATATATACATAGGTGTCACAAGTACAATTTTATTAGGTTGCGCCTTATTGGCTAAATACTGGCCAATAGCCACGTGAGGGACGAGGTTTCCCCATTTATTCCAAGAACTCATTTGATCGGTAAATAATGGAATAGCTTGTGATTGGCCAGTTATAGCCTGTGTGTCTGTTTGATAGTCGCCCTGCCATTGTAATAAATAATCCCTATACTGATTGGCTGTAGTTACACCATTCTCATCGGTTTCGCCATGAATAGTTGTTACCGCTGTAGCAACAAGTGTTTTACCTGCTGCAGCAGATAATGAGTTGGCGGCAGTTGCTTGCGCCATTCCATTATTGTATGGAGTAGTCCCCTTTTTTAATCCACTATAGCCCGTTGAACCAACACCATGTAAGCCAATTATTAATGGATAATTAGTTTGAGTTGCATTTGTAGTATAATTTGCAAGGGCACTAGACATAGTTTCAACATTTCCACCTCCACCTGTGTTGTCTGCCCCAGTGGCAGGCTCTGTTAGAGGTATAAGTGCCGTGTTTGATGCATTTGGCATTTGGTTGTTAAATGGTTGCGTTGTAGTGAGTGATGGTGTGCCCATATAGCCTACCGACAAACTTTGTCCCGTTGAAAGAATTAAATGATTTACTGTTGAAGCATTGGGTATAGCGGTAACTGTTGTCGTTGGCGCGCTTGAGCCAGTTGCATTAACCGCACTTATTCTAAAATCATAACTTAGTCCATTCGTGAGTCCTGTAACAGCGCTACTTGTGCCGGTTGGACTAGCGAATTGTATCCATGTTGGCGATGATGAAAGCTTATATTCAACAAGATATGAAGATATAGGAATATTGCCATTACTTACACTTGTCCATGTCAGATTTACTTGCCCGTCATTTGCAGCACCAATTACGTTCGTTGGAGTTGGCGGTACTGATGATGGCCCATTTAAGGAAAAGTTAGTAAAAGTGGACGTAATTCCCGTTCCGAGAGTCTGGAGCCAAAAATTTTTGCTTGTGAAAGCGGTGGTTCCCGAAATTGAAGCATTCGGAGTGACTGCACCATTTAAATAGACATCTGCTCCACCGGCCTGTTTTATAACAAGCCTAATCGTTACGGGTGTGTTTATCGCACAAGAATATCCTGTGGCAGTAGCGGTTGTTGTGGCACCCGATGATCTATCAGACAAAAGTCCAGATGCTACGGCATAGTGAATCACATATGTTCCATTTGGATCTAGGTTTCCGTAACCAATCCAAGCCGCTGAACCACACGATGACACCGAAACTGTGGTGGTCAGTGTAAGGTCTCCACCTGCTCTGTCATATAACAATCCTGATTTTGCATAATTCCGCACCCAACCGCCGCTCCCTGTTATTGCAAGTCCATTATTTTGCACTACGCTTCCCGGTGCAGTTTGAAAAACGGTCCAGTTGGATGAATTTATTGTTGTGCCTGCGAATGTATCAATAGTCAAAAAACGTGTTATTAGCGGTGTGGCGTCACTTGAGGGGCTCGACGCCACACTATTACCGTTTGCATTTGTAGCAGTAACGGTAAATGTATAAGGTGTTCCATTTGTTAAGCCACTAACAAGAATAGGGCTAGACGAGCCTGTTGCAGTAATGTTGTCAGGACTAGATGTTACAGTGTATCCAGTAATCGAAGAACCGTTATTTGCTGTCGAAGCATTGAAAGTAACCAGTGCTTGAGTATTTCCCGGTGCAGCAATAACGTTACTGGGCGCACTTGGTAAGCCCGATCCAGTTATAGACAAGTTAGTAAAAGTAGAGGTTGCTCCAGTGGTGTAAGTATTAAGAAAAAAACTATTATTCGTAAATGTTGTTGACCCTGCTGTTGAAGCATTCGGAGTGACTGCCCCGTTTAAATAAACATCCGCTCCTCCAGCTTGTTTTATGACAAGCCTAATTGTTACTGGGGTGTTTATCGCACAAGAATATCCAGTTGCATAAACAGACGTCGCACTTCCATTATGCCTGTAATTAAGTTGTCCGAAAGCTGCAGAAAAATCATATTCATCTCCAATAGCAACATTTCCTGTTCCGTAACCAACAACCCCAGAATAACTAGTACAAGATGTCATTGAAACGGTTACAGTCATCGTTAAATCTCCATTTGTCCTGTCAAACAATGGCACCGAAGTAACACCATTGCCCCAGGCCCCATTTCCAGTAATAATAAGTCCATTGTTTTGAGAAACATTTCCAGCAGTCGTTTGCCGAACCGTCCAATTAGTCGTGCTTATTGTTGAGCCCGCGAATGTATCGGAAAGCAATGTGGCGCCATGCGCAACAGATGCTGTTCGCAGAAAGCAAAAAACAATGCAAAATAAAATTGCTAATGTTTTAAATATAAGTTTTGTGTTCATTTTTATTAGATATTATTTTATTATATTCTAAAAACTATTGGAATAAAAGGCTTCATTTACCGCAAGTTGAGTTATCACAGACAATTGCCCTATCTTTGGGCCTTAAATCTACATACCTTAGGCTTTGCCTTTTGTCAGCAGGAATTCCCTTGTTTAGTAAAGTGTTTAGCTTGTTTAATTGAGAATCAATAGTTGAATCGCCGCTTAAATCAAAATAAGCTTTCCAATTTTCACTTGTTGTTACATCTAATCTTATGGGGCTAGTAACCATTGCTTGTGTTAAATTTATTTTGAAATTATCTTTTAAGCTTTTTTGAATATCAAAAATAGCATTAATAATATTTTGTGCAACAACCTTTTCTCCAATAATAATTTGGCTGTTTTCTGATACTTGTCGCACAATAGTGGTTTCGCTTGAGTTTATAGTTGTTGGTTCAAAAATAATTCCATTTTGGTCAATTAAAAAGCAGTTGTCAGCAAATGAGCAATAAATACCAATTGGCTTTCTTTCTGCTACTTCAACAGCTAAGTCTTGCGGAAAGTTTTTTTTAATTGTAATCTTATCAATTTCTGGAAATTGCTTAAGAATGTCTTTGTTTATGTTATCTTTATTAATTAAAAAAATACTTCTAGATGTAATTTTTACATTCCAAAAATTTATTAATCCAGTATTAGCATGTTTAGAGATAATGTTTTGTAAATCTTCTGTTTTTGTCTTTGAATTTCCAGAAATGTTTATATTTTTTAACTGAAAGCCAGAATAAAAAATCGCAAAATATGCAACCCCTCCCACAATAATCAAACTAGAAATAATAATCCAAAACCACAACATTTTAAAAATGGATTTTTTAGGTTTTATTCTGTTTAGTTTAGATTTTACGTGTAATTTTCTATATGACATTTAAAGGCCGCGTTTAAACTTTCTAAATTTTTCTATTATATAATTTATCCAATATTTTTTTGATATTATAAAATCCTGGGTTTTAATATATTCTTGTTTGTAACCGCCAAATCCCATTTTAAATAAAGTTGGGCCTGCCCAAGGATGCTTAGGAAATTTTTCAGGATCTGTGAATCCCCAAAAATCATAAGTTTTACAACCTCTATTTTTTGCTTCTTTTATAGCTTCCCATTGCAATAAGTAAGGAATAGATAGTTTAGAGAATTTGTTAACCGAGGCTGCTTGATGATAAAACGCAATCCCTGACCAAAAAATAATTATAGCGCCAGCAACAACTTCATCTTTATATTTTCCAAATAATAAAATAGCCTCTTTATTTTTGGTAAATGTGGTAAATTCGTTTTTTATAAATTCATCAGAAAATGGCACAAATTTTTGTCTTTTTGAAACCTCTTTATTTAGTTTTTGATAAATTTCTAAATCTTTAATATTCGTACTTTTTTCTATAACAACGTCTGGATTTTCCGAAACTTTTTTAATTAAATAGCGAGTTGTTTTACGCATACTAGCCAGTAGCTCTTCCTCTGGCGGGTAAATGTCCAATTTCCAAGTAGCTTCATAAGAAGAGGAATGCATGGGAGCATTTCTAAAGCCCAAGTCTAAAAATAAATCTTTATTTTCTTGAATGTCAAACAACAAAGGAGAAACCCTTATAAAGCTAGCACTTTCTTTTTTGGCAATATCATTTAATTGGATTACCATTAACTCAAGTATCATCTTCTTATCACTAATAGGCAGACTTTCCATCATAATTGGTCCGTGCGGGATAAATAAAAAAGTTCCTCTTTTGGCTATAACATTGTTAATAAAAGCCACCGCAACTAAATTCCCGTCACTATAGACGCCAAATCTCCAAATGTTCCCGCCCGAGGCGGGTGCGCCTTGGGCACAAACTTCACCCCAATCAAAAGATTGCAGAAATGTTTTTTCAGTTCTTTCTAAAAGAAAGTTTTCCCACTCTTCCCTATTTTGTATTTCTTTTATTTCCATTTAATATTTTCTTAATTACCTTATATTGATCATCAAATAAAACAATATTACATTTTGGGTCTTTATTGGACTTAATTGGGTGTATCTCGCTTTCGAGTCCGATAAAAATAAACTTTGAGAATGCGTCTCTATGAAGCTTAGCAGATTTTATTGTCTTGTCATTTGTTTGTGCAAAATAATTGTAAATCTCGTAGGTTTTTTTATTTTTTATAGAAATGTGCTTTTCTTTGGGCATTTTTTTTAACTTTGAAAAGTCAAAATTTTTAAAAAACTTTGAGCCCATTTCTTCATCGCACTCTCTTTTTACGGCTTCTAGCGGGGTTTCTCCTGGTTCTACGCCCCCACTCCATGTTGCTTGACATATATAAGGAGAAAAAGTTTCATGTGCTCGCCTTTTTTGCAGGGCAATTTTATTTTTGTTTTTCCCGTCTTGTAAAATTAGCCAAACAGATATAATTTTAGTCATATTTTTTCAAGAAATTTACGATTCTTTCAGCATCTTTTTTGGTGATATTTATATGTGTTGGCAAGTTTAATGTTCTTTTAGATAGCCATTCGGCATTTTCACAACTGCCTGGCGTGTATTTTATGTCTTCAACTTTTGTGTCAAAAGGTGCTATGGGTGTTGTATACCAATCTCCAAGTAATATATTTTCTTTGTGCCAAGCTTCATAAATTATTTCGTGAGCTTTTGCATGTTTAACCGTAAAACGTAAAAATATATTCTTTCTGTTTGTAAAACTTTTTGGTAATTCGAAAGATGTATTTTTAAGATTTTCGTAATAATATTCAGCAATTTTTTGCCTATGATTATTAAATTTTTCTAATTTAGAAAATTGATTTAAGGCTACAATTGCCAAGGCATTGGGAAAAGCTTTAGGAAAATAATCTGGCATTTGCCCCTTTTTTTCTTGCCAGCTAACCGCTTTAGATAGAATATGAAACCATTGAGATAAAACTAAAAATATTTTTCCTAAATCTAAAAAATTATAAATTGGTAAAACTATATAGCCTAAAATTATTGGATGTAATAGCTGTTGAAGGGTCCACAATATAGATGGTTGCTTAAATTCTTTTTGTAATTCTTTTAATTTCTCTGCCAAGGCGTCATCATTGGTAGTAACAATTCCTCCATATACAGAAGAAATAATTTTGTCTCTGCCAAAACTGAAAAATGCAACTTTACTGTTAGCGCCAACTTTTAAACCATTATATTCCGATCCTAGTGAGTGGGCACAATCTTCTATTAAGATAAGCTTGTAGGCGCCACAAATGGCCCTAATTTGATCCATATTAGCTGGAAGTCCAAAAGTATGTTGAACTATTACAACCCGCGGGAGGGGCCTGCCCTGAGCCTGCCGAAGGGTTATTTTGGCCTCTAGGTCGCTTGGATTTATGTTAAAGTCATCTGTGTTACAGTCTACATAAATAGGCTCTAGTCCAGCCCAAAGTACTGGGTTCGGCACAGCATTGCAGGTAAAAGCCTGAAGCAAAACTTCCTTTGCCTCGCCAGAGCCTTCGGCGGAGGCGGGACTGCCTTTTTCTAAGTCTAAAGATTTTAGAATCGCAAAAAGCGAGCTCCTTCCTGAGTTAAAAGTAATTGCATGTTTAACACCAAGATATTCTTTAAATTCATCTTCTAGTTGTTTTAACGCTTTACCTTTTTTCCATAACCACGGTCGAACAAGCAAATTTAACGCAAGATGCAAATCATCTTTTTCTACATTGGGTGATAATGAAATTGATATTGGCCTGCCTGCGCAGGCAGGCTTAAAATAACTCATTCTGTTAAAAGCTTAGTTAATTTTGCAGGGATTCGGCCTTCTAACAAAACAGTGTCGCCTTCTTTGCAAAAAAGCGTAATCATTGAATATATGTCTTGAGGTTTGTCGCACAAAACGCATTTGCCTTTATATCTTTGAGTTTTGCGAAATCCTTTTTCTATTTCTTTAAATTTGTCTTTGTTGGTTATTATTGCTAAATCGCAAACCTTGCCCATTTTTCTGCCAATTTTTTCATGAACTTCTGAAGATTTTGTACCCAATTCTATTAAGCAAGGCATGACAATAACCTTTTTACCTGGAAAAATTGATAAATATTCTAAGTCAGCAATAACGCCATCGGGGTTGGCAGAGTACGAAGAGTCAATAATGTTGATTCCGTGTTTGCCCTTTTTTAAAGTGGCTCCTGCACTTTTTTGAGAAATATCTTTGCAAGCATCAGAAATGTCACCAAAATTAACTCCCAATTCACTGGCAATTAATATTGCTCCCAATAGATTCTGCACATTTTGCTTGCCTAAAACATTTACGCCAAAATGAGCTAGGTCCCCTAATTTGTTAATAGCTAAAAATGAAATGCTGTCTTTATGAACTGTGATGCTGTCTGACCAAATATCAGAGTCTATCATTTTATTACTTAAGCTATAAATTTTCTTCTGGCCAGCAAAATTTTTATAAAGATATAAGCAATATTTATTATCACCATTTACATATAGTGTGCCATCTTTTGGCAAGGATTTTGACAATTCCCCGCCACCTTCAGCCATTAGTAAGTTTTTCATTGAACCAAAAAGAGCCAAGTGTTGCTCGTTTACGCCCGTAACAACACCAATTTTAGGCTGAGCTATGTCACATAGTAATTCAATTTCTCCCTTTTTATAGGCTGCCATCTCAACAATAAAAATTTCATGCTCAGGTTTTAATTCTGTGATTATTGTTTTGGCAATTCCAATTTCTGTGTTGGTGTTGCCAGAAGTTTTTAATACTTTATATTTTTTAGATAAAAATGTATATAGAAATTCTTTAGTTGAACTCTTTCCATATGAGCCAGTTATTCCTATAACTGTTAAATTTTTGCTTTGTGTTATTTTTTCTTTTGCTTTTTTGTATATAGATTTTTTAATAAGCAGTGTTGGAATTTGGAATATTTCAACAATTAAAAGTGTCGCTAACGGTAAAGCTAGTTCTGTTATTGTGATAAATAAAAATAAATTATTCTTAAATGCAAGCAAACACAAACCTAAAATTATTGCTGATAACCCACACAAAAAAATTGCTTTTTTAGTAAATTTTGGAGTATTCCACCCTTTTTTTATTAGCAAAAAAATAGAATACAATCCTAATAAATAGAAAATAACCAAAACTGCATTATCCCAAATTAATACAGCATTATATTTGTAAAATAATGGTGCCAGTAACAACACAATTACTGGGATAATTGCCATGTTAGGAAAAAGAGCTTTAGCGAATCTTTTAATATCACCTGTCATTCTATCTAACCTGTATTCTTTAAGTTGCCAAAAATAAATACAATAAAATATTTTTTGTAGTGAGTGGATTGCCCAAAGAAAAATAAGAGTATAAATGATGTATTCTGAAAACATCTTTATTTTTTTATTGTCTTAATTATTTCGTAAATTTTGTACCAAAAACTTTTGAAAACTATATCTACGCCTTCTGGATATTCAATTTCATAACCACCAAACCCTTTTTTAAAAGAAGTTAGTGTTGGCCATTTTTTTTCATCTATTCCCCACAAATCTAATTCTTCAAACCCATTTTTTTTAGCAATCCTCATTATTTCCCAGCTTAAAAGGTTTGAGGCTTTAACATTTCTATAATTATAATCTGAGCCTGCATGCAAAGTGGTAGCTCTTTTGTTAAAAAATGAAACAATTGTTGCGTTTGTTGTTTTGTTTTCGTATTTTGCTGAGAATAAAGAGACTCTTATGGTGTCGTCATCTATTTTAAAAATTTCTTTATAGTGTTTTTCTGAATAAATACCAAATTCTTGCCTGTTTTTAGTTTTTTCTAAAAGATTATAAAAGTCTGGCGAGTAATTGCTTGATTCTTCTACCGTAACGCCAGTTCTCTTGGCCAGGCCTATGTTATATTTAGTTGTTCGACTAAAAGTTTTAAATATCTCCTCTTCTGTTTTAGTAAGATCTATAACTAATGTTTTTTTGGGCTGTATGCGCCTTAGCGGTTTATTATTTTTATAACTTTCTATGCTTCTTATGGCTGAAAAAGGTTCAATTCTTAAAAATATGGAACCCTCTTTAATTGCCATTTTTTTAATCTCGCTAACTATGGCATCTAAAGATTCTTTTTGCTGAGATTCTGTAATGCCCTCTTTAAAAGTGGGTCCAAAAGCAATATAAAAATAACTTTTTGATGAAAATGATTCTTTTGTTATTTGTGCTTCTGCTAAGGCTTCATTATTATCAGAAACTTTTATTCTAAAAACTGTTTGCCCCTCTTTTTGCTGTAGTTCTCCCCACTCAAATGACTGCAAAAAACAGCCATTATTTTGCAAAATAAAATCATTCCACTCTTTTTTATTTTCGCAAAATGTTAGATTCATTTAATATTAAATATTTTCTAATATTTTTTCTGCTAGAATTTCTGGGCACTCTTTGTTCAAAGCATGTCCCGCCCCAGCTATAACAACTAACTTGGAATTTTTTATTTTACTATTCATAAAATAAGCATCTTCTATTGGAGTTGATTGATCTTTATCGCCCCAAATAATAACAGTTGGCGTTCTAATAAAGCCAGTAAACTGAGACAAATCTTCGGAAATAACATTTTTGTAGGTTTCCTTCATTTGATCTGGCACATGGACATAATCACTTTTTCTTATGATAAATTTATAAAAAGATTTTCTGAATAATTCATAAAATGGTAAAAATGAGAATATTTTTACAACTTTTGATAAGTTTTTATATGTTGACTTTGTAACAGTTTTTTTTCTTACAGAGGCTGCTGCAACTAAAAATAGCTTTTTAACTTCTTGTGGGTATTTTATAGCTAATTTACAAGCTAGTGCCCCACCAAAAGAATGCCCCATTAAGTAAAATTCTTCTAAGTTTAACTCTTTTACAAACTCTTCAACCCATTTTATGTAATTATTCATGTTCCATGCAGTTGAAAGGGCTGTTGACTCTCCAAAACCTGGTAAGTCTGGGACTATTACCTTATAGCCTTGCTGTGAGAGCTGTTCTGCAACAATAGACCACCTAGTAGAATTAGATCCCCAACCATGAAAAATTACAAAAGGTTTTCCTGCCTGCGCAGGCAGACCTTCGCCAAAAACTTGATAGCTTGTTTTAACTCCGTTTATTGTTGTTTCCATTCTTATTTAATTATTTTTAATCCGCAATATTTTTGCAAAACTTTTGGAACTTTTATTGAACCATCTTTTTGTTGATAATTTTCCATTATTGCAATAATAGGTCTTTGTGAAAATGCTGTGGCATCATTTGTGTGAACTAACTCCATTTTACCATTTTTTCTTCTTACCCTAGTTTTTAGTCTTCTAGCCTGATAATCGGTCATATAATCTGCTGTATGTGTTTCCCTATATTTATCTTGACCTGGCAACCAGACATTAATATCAATGCCACGCGCATTTGGTTTTCCCACGTCAGCTGTACATTTTAATATTACTTCATATGGTAATCCAAGCTGTTGCATTAAGTATTCTTGAATTGCAATCATAAAAAAGTGCTCATCTAAAGAATTTTCTGCTGTGGTCAAGCTTTCCATTTCAAGTTTGTCGAATTGATGCATTCGAATAATTCCTTCCATATCCTTGCCATAGGTTCCCGCTTCTTTTCTGAAACTTGTTGCGAAGCCCGCATACCTTACAGGAAAATTAACTTCATTTATATCCTCTTCCATATGCATTGTTCCTAAAACATGCTCTGCGCTTCCCTGAAGCCATAAATCTTCCCCCTCTATTTTGTAGCGTTCTTCACGTGGCTCAAGGCGATCCATAGCAGAATATGGTGCGGTCTTAATCATTAATGGTGGTAAGACTGGTACAAAGGGTTTTGTGCTAACTTTTAGGTTTGCTTTTTTGGCAATTTTAGAAAGAGTATCCTCGTTTGTGAGAACGTTTATTGCAAATTGAAACAAAGCCCATTGAAGAAGAACTAGCGGGCCTTTTATGTATGCAAATCTAGCGCCAGCCACTTTTGCCGCACGATCCTTGTCTATAAGACCTAGTTTCTCAGCAAGTTGCCAATGAGTTTTTGGGGTAAAAGAAAAATGAGGTTTTCTGCCAACAGTTTTTGCAATTTTATTTTCATCTTCACTTGCCCCAATTGGAACGTCGTCAGTGGGGATATTTGGTAATTGTAAAAGTAATTCCTTCAACTCGGCATCAATTTTTTCCAGCTCAGGTTCTATTTCTTTAATTTTTTCTTTTATTTCTTTTGCTTGCACAAAAATTGCTTTGTTGTCAGCTCCTCCTCGGGAAATTTTATTTTGTTCAGCCTTCAGCGTCTCTATTTCTGTCATTAATTCTCTTTTTCCCTTATCCAAAGCCAAAGCCCTATCAACATCAACGTCAATATTTTTATTTGTGCATGCTTTTTTTACGACGTCTGCATTTTCTCTTATAAAATTTATATCCAACATAGTTTTATTTATTTATAATTGACGATTTAAATTGCTCAGGTTTATATGGTTTCAAAGTATAAATTTTCGTATTCAATGCGAAATCTTCTAATTTTTTCACAAGATTATTATTAAAAGAATTTTGGTCATATCCAATGCAAATCACGTCAGGTCTTAATTCTTTTATAATCTTGTATGGATCATTTTCGTTGCCCAATAACACCTCATTGACCAGCTTCGATTGCTTTAGTTCTTCTAACCTTTTATTCTCATTTCTAATTGGCAATCTATTTTTAATTTTTTTAACATTTACGTCGCGCGCAACAACTACAACCAGATAATCTCCATATTTTTTTGCTTGCCTGAATAAATCAAAATGACCTTCGTGCAATCCATCAAAAGTTCCAAAAAGCATTACTTTCATTTATTTTGGCTTCATTAGGGGGAATATTTGGCAATCGCGGGCTGGTTTGTCCATTAAAAAGGAAAATAATCTTTCTGAAAGTCCAAATCCGCAAGTTGGTGGCATTCCGTGTTCAAGTGCCTCAACAAAATCTTGGTCGTGTATTTGAGCTTCTAAATCTCCTGCGTCACGAAGCTTTTGCTGTTCTATAAATCTTTCTGCTTGGTCAATTGGGTCATTTAATTCGGAATAGCCATTTCCATTTTCTGAACCAGCCAAAATTATTTGAAATCTTTGAACAAGTTTTGGATTTTTTTCATTCTTTTTTGCAAGTGGCGAAACTTCAATTGGGGTGTTTATTAAAAATCCAGGGCCTGCAATTTGTTTTCTGCAAAATTTCCACAAATTATCCATTGCACGAGCCTTATTAAAACCTTCTTTGTCGTATTTTACTTTTAATTTTTGTAAAGCTTTTTCCATTTCAGCTAAAGAAGCTTCGTTGATATTTACGCCTGTGTATTTTGCAACCGTAGACATATAATCATATTTTTCCCATTTTTTGCTTAAATCAATATCAAAACCTTTAATTTTAAACTGCAAAGTTCCAAAAGTTTTTTTAGCAACATATTTATATAGCTCTTCTACTAATTCCATTCCTTTTTCTGCATCTGCATAAGCCCAATAAAATTCCATTTGAGTGTAATCTTGTAGATGCTCAGCGTCCATTCCTTCATTTCTAAATTGTCTGCCAATTTCAAATGTTTTTTCAAAACCTGCAACCATTAATTTTTTCTGCCACAACTCACCCATAGAAATTCTTAAAAATACATCTATATCTAAAGCATTATGGTGGGTTTTGAATGGGCGGGCATCAGCTCCGCCAGGAGTTGTTTCTAAAACAGGTGTTTCTACCTCTAAAAAATTTCTTTCAACCAAAAATTCTCTCATAGAATTCCAAAACATCGCTCTTTTTTTAATCATTTCCTTAACTTCGGGGTTAAAAATGATGTCTAAATATCTTTTTCGTAATTTTTCTTCAACATCTTGAAGGCCGTGCCATTTTTCTGGTAAAGGCAATAATGCTTTTGTTAGCATTTTATAATCATCCGCAATAATAGATTTTTCTCCGCGCTTTGTTGTAAATAATTTTCCCTTAATTTCTACGAAGTCACCAATATCAAAAACATCTAAGAAAAATTGATAACCTTTTTCACCTAATTTATCTACTTTAATCAGTACTTGGATTTTACCAGAACCACCTGTGGTGAGCGAAGCCGAACCATCATTTATGTCTATAAAAGTAGCTCCTCCGTGCCCCCTCATTGCCATAATTCTTCCTGCCAAAACAAAAGTTTTGCTTGCTCTGAGCATGCCGAAGGGTTTCTTCAATTTTTTAAAATATTCCAAGGCATCAGCAACAGAATGAGTTCTATTACTCTTTGCTGGGTATGCTAAAAGCCCAGCTGCTTCTAGCTTTTTTAGTTTTTCTATTCTAGTTTGTCTTAACTCTTCAATTGTAGGCATATTTGTGTTTATTATATATTTTATAATAATACCAAAATTACACAACACCAGCAACAGTTGACTCAATAGCACAAAAATGATATAATTTTATTGAGCTGTTTGACAACTCACAAAACCATGAATGCAATATACTTCAACTTCTGGGTGCGGTCTTTTCTCCGTGCCAAAACCCGCAAACTAAGACTGAAACGAAAGAAATAAAATTATGGCGAAGAAAGCAATGGATGAATTTTTTTTAACAGACTTGGATATACCCAAATTGCGAAAACATATAACTGATCTCGAATGGGCTGGCTGGAAAATGTTTGGCCTAGAGATCAGCAACGAAATTAGTATTGTTTTTGACCACCCCGACGGTAGGAGGTGTTATACTCCTCAATCCAGTTTTCCCGAGTGGTCAGCGAAAATTGAAGAACTTGTAAGCACTGGCTGGGGCGGAGGAAGTATCGAGGTTGGCAATGCTGATAAGGATTTTCGATTTAAAATTCGCTGGGAACGTCCACAACGCGCAGCGTAGTGCTGATTATAGACCCTCGCACTCTTGTGCCAATTAGTGCATTATTGTTGATACTGGTGCTAGCGCGTTGGGGTGGCCAATGGATGACAAATGACAAGTCTGAGGACTAGGGGCAACGAAAGTTGCTCTATTTTTTTGTGAAAAAATAGCTTAAAGCGTCGTGCGCCACTGGTAAAGTGACAGCCCCCAAACCATTTACGTTTTCAGCTATAACAACTATTACAATTTGTGGGTTTTCATATGGGGCAAAAGCCGAAGACCATGCATTGTAATAATTTTGAATTCCAATTTCAGCAGTTCCTGTTTTTGAGGCAACTGAAACAGGTAAATTGTTCAAACTTCTTGAAAGTCCATAATCTTGAGTAACGCCATCTCTCATTCCCTCTCGCACAATTTGTAAATTTGCAGGGTCAATAAAACCACTTCTAATAATTTGTGGTTGAAGCTGTTGAACAACTTTCCCAGAATCACCTGCAATAATTTTGTTTACAATTTGGGGTTTATATAAAGTACCGCCATTTGCAATTGCACAATATGCGCTAGCTACTTGCAATGGGGTTGTTTCTAAATCTGATTGCCCAATTGCCAAGTTATAGGTGTCTCCATCCCACCAGGGCTGGTTTTTTGTTGCTTTTTTCCAAGCAGGATCAGGAATAAATCCACCAAATTCGCCTGGCAAATCAACACCGGTTTTTTGATCCCAACCAAAAAGTGATAAATATTTTTTTATTCTTGCAGGCCCAAGCCCTTGTTGGTCGCCATAACCTCCTCCAACTGTATAAAAATAAATGTTTGAAGAAACGGCAATGGCTTTTCTTATATCCACCATTCCGTGTGGCTTAACACCACCATATCTGTAAGTAACACTTGGATCATATTGGCTGTGAATTAAAATATATCCTGGGTCATAAATTTGTTTTGTTGGTGAGATTATTTTTTCTTGCAAAACAGCCGATGCTTCAAACGGCTTTATGGTAGAGCCTGTGGGATATTTTGCGGATATAGCTCTGTTAAAAAGTGGTTGAGAAGGGTCATTTAATAGTTGGCTATAGTCTGCTTGAGAAATGCCTCCTGAAAACATATTGTCGTCATATGATGGATAAGAGACTAGGGCTAAAACAGCTCCTGTACGAGGATCCATGGCAACAGCTGCACCTTTTTTACCGCCCATTCTTTGTATGTTAGAAGAAAGTGAGTCATAAATCACTTTTTGCAAGCCTGCATCAATGTTTAAAACTAGGTTGTTCCCAGGCACAGACGGAACTACGGTTTGATTAGCTGACTGCGAATAAGCTTGGGCAAGAGTTGTGCTTACTGTTTTTGACTGCCCAGGTGTGCCCCTTAAATATGGTTCATAATACTTTTCTAAACCAGTTTTACCAATGTAGTCATTGATTGCATAACCTGTGCTGTCAGAATATTCATCTTTATTTATTCTTGCGGTATACCCCAATACTTGAGAGAAAACAGGCCCCATTACATATTCTCTAGTAGTATTTTGTTGAATTCTACAACCAGTAAAAGTATTTATTTTTGCTTCTAATAGTAAAAGTTTTTCATGATTTATGTTGTCTGCAAGCAACACTTCAGAGGAGTCTGTGTTTTGTATTTTACTTATTATATCTTGAGAGTTTAGGCTTAAAGTATTTGCAATATCGTTGAGTTCATTGGTAATTTCAGGAGATGAAATGGGCTCGCCCGTAGGGCTACGCCCGAGGGTAAATTTTGCTCTGTCACAAATTAGGTCATATGCAGCGGAATTTAGAACCAACTGGGTCATATTTTTGTCATAAACAATCCCTCTTGTTGGCACAATTAGATTCACGCTTCCCTTGTTATTTTCAGCCACAGTATGTAATTTTTTACCCTCAAAAAATTGGAAATAAAAAACTTTTGTAAATAAAATTATCGCACAAATAAAAAAGATACCAAACAGTAAATAAGATATTCTTTCTTTTATTGGTACTTCAAATTTTTTTTCGGACAAACCAAGCTCATCTTCTTTGGATTGAGCTAGTTTATCTAAAAAAACCTCATGAGGTTCTATGTCAACATTTTTATTTTTTACCCTGTATATTTTAGGCATTTTTTGTTTATAAAGAAGAAAATTGTTGCAAAAATAAGGTTATAGGCTAGTGAAAATAATATTGTCCAGTTTAAATATGGTGTTATTGCCTGATTGTAGGCTAATAAAAAAATCGCAAAAAGCGGTAAAAAGTAAATAAAAGGATAATTTTCGCTTGAATCTTGAAGTAATGATTGTATTTTTTTCAATAATACAGCAATAATTATTAAGTAAATAATTGACAGTCCTATATATTTATACGTAAAAATATCTAAAAGAAAGCCTGCAGTTATTGAAAAAAAAAGAATTTGATAATAGCTTCCTGTCCGCGCAGGTGGGTCTTTTTTGGCTAGAAATACTAACAAAAAAAATAATATAAAAACTAAATTTGGGGTTGTCCCAAATAAGCTAAAATGCGTAAAAAAGCTATTTTGTAATAGCGCGAAAAGATAAAAAAGAATAACTATGAGTAAAAATTTTTTCCACATTATCTTTTGTAATTTGTAATTACAAATAAATTATCAGCAGTTTTAACATCAAAAAATAAGCTTATTTGTGCCTGCTGAAATGGCTGTTGGTCATTAGACTTTTTTTGGATAATTTTACCTAATAATAAATCTTTTGGAAAAGATTTTTCTAATGAAGAGGTTACTAAAATATCATTTGGGTTTATTTTGCTATTTATTGGAACTAGGTCTAAGTGAGCATTCAGTCCCCCATCACCCTTAACAACTCCGTCAATTTCTGGCAGCGTAGCGTCACTCTGTAGTACCTTAACGTTTATGACACTATTTTTACTTGAGGCAAGCATTATTTCGGAATAATTTTTATAAACTTTTAGAATTTTTCCTACTAAAACATTTTGTTGATTAATTACAGGCATACCCTCAGTAATTCCATCAGCCGAACCCTTGCTAATTGATAATATATCCTTGTCTAGGCCGGTAACTCCTGCCATTAAAAGCGTAAATCCGCTATTCTGGCAAGCTGCTGAAACTGAGCTCTGTGCTAGATTTCCTTGTTCTATGGATTGTAGGGCAGCAACTTGTGAAAGAAGTATTTGGTTTTGGTTTTTTAAATTTTCATTTTCCTGTGCCAAGTTGCCAGATTTAAATATTACACCAAAAAAGCCTGAGGACGACTCGCCTGCAGACCAAAAAGTTTTTTGTATACCACCCGACATAGTTAAAAAAGAATTTCTTATTGGAGCCACAAAAACATTCAAAATAAATAAAATGGCAACGAGTAAACCCGCTCCAATTAAAAATTTAGGCCATTTTCTGCTTTTGTTGTTAACTGAAAAGTTTTTTAAACTGCTCATAATTACTGTCATTTTACCTTAGTAAAAGATTGCGGTCAACCCCAAAAAAAATCCGCGTAGCAATCGCTTTGCGGACATAATTGATTGGGCCCAGTTAACAAATTCTATGTTCATGTGCTTTCTTTGTTGTTTTGGGGATTAGGTGGCAGCCATTGTGCTGCTTCGCTTTCCTTTTCAATAAGGTAAGCGGTAAATTCGTCAGTCTCGTGCACGGACACTCCATGGGCGGTTTTTGCCGCTGCCGTGATTCCGTCCTGCATTGAAACATATCGAGCATGTAGGATCAGCGTGTACAGCCTCTGTCGAAGTTCTTCGGGCAAAAGGCCAACATATTTTGCAATTTCCTTTTTTAGATTTTCTTTTTCCATATAATTATTATTTCGGTTGGGATTGGGGAAAATAATGTTTATGCAAGGCGTTTAAAATCAACTCTGCGTCACCAGCTTGCTCGGGCACGGACTCTTGGAATAAACTTTCATAATCATCCATCCACCCGGGAAGACACGCGCTAATTGCCTTTAAGTATTCAGCGTCTTTTGTGCAAATTTCTTTAAGGCGAATTTCAAGTAATTCAGGTGGCAGCTCATCAGTTCGCGCAATTAAATTGGCGATTGCCCAGGTCTCAAAATTGTTTGTCATTTTGGTTTTTCCTTTTCTATGGTGATAAATTGATAAAAAAATACCAATCAACGAAATTTAGAATAATAATAAGAATGACGATGACGAAGATCATCACCCATATTCGCCTGATTCTTTTTAGGCAAGGCCCGCACAGTCTTATGTGGCAATACTGGCATTTTGCCATGCTGGATTTGTGCATAAAATATGCCACAACAGACGCCACGATGACCGCAGCAACAAGTATAACCAATGGTATAAATATCTTCATTTTGCCCCTCCATTTGTAAGTTGACAAAGGTCTAGCCTTAGTAAATAAACATTACCGTTTTTTCATATTTTTGTCAAAAAAAATCCGGCTTTGGGATAGCCGGGAATCCATGTTTACAACTTATGCTGTACGACGGCGGGACATTCGCCGAACAAGTGCAATAAGCGCCCAAATAGGAACCGAAATTGGTGCCAAAATGGGATTAATGAAGCAAATATATTGTAAATGTTGCTGGGTTACAGTCTTTATGCTTGTTTCTCGTTTGAGATTCATCGTGGTAAACACAATGCCCAAAAAAGTTGCCATTGCATTAATGGCAAAAAGAGAAATTAAAATCAGTTTTGTTTCAATTGCCACTATTTCCTGCAAGCTATGGCTGTTTTGCAACCACATGTTTGCCCAAAAAACAATGGCAGTGCCAGCAGAAACAACTTCAATTGCGAGTAAAGGCAACAAGAAAAAGTCCCACCAGTCTATTGGACTCTTCTTAAGTCGTAGCAATACTGCCACCAGCAAAACCGACAACAAACCTAAGTTGAGGATTATATTCAACTCAAAATTGGTTATGTTGTGCCAAGTAATTACAACCATAATAGTTGCTGGGAGCTGAATGAGCCATCCAATGCCCAATATTCTTTTGGCTAATTTATGACCGGGTATAGTAATTTCCCCTTGTGCTGATTGCTCAGCTCTGAATTTGCGAAGCGGTGAAGTGAACTCAGTCCCAAAAAATGATGCAAGACCAATTATGGTCCAAAACAGCGGGTCAGATAATAATGTTTTCATAATCACAATTCAAGGTTTTTGTTCCGAGTTTGCAACTTCGTGAGCTTTCAGCGCAAGATAAGCTTGATATTCTTCGTCGGTGCCGATACTTGATACCGACTCTTTGAGAGCACTCATTGCACCAACAACAGCTGCTTGACCGACGCCAATGGAATGGAATCTTCTGACGATATCATAGACAAATTGCTTGTCTTTAGGCGACATGTGGGCCACGCCTTCTTCTAGGTGTCTAATTGCGGGATGTTCTTCGATATTCATTTTGGTTTCTCTTTCTATTTTCTATTTTGCCCAGACGATTTTGTCATCGACAATTTGTAGGCCGGGAATTTGAACCGCAGTGTATACCTCTACTTTCATTTCTTGATGGACGTCATTCTCATCTGGCTTGGTGCCGTTTCTAGAAATAGTTCCATCAGATTTTACGGGATGAAGGCCCTCGTTTCCCCACGCAACAAAATATAAGCGCCTTCTTTTTTTTGTTACGATTATAAAATATCCACTATTAACTTTGTGAATTGGCGTTATCTCCGATGGCGGCACTGCCCTATTAACCCCCATTTTTCTAATTGCTATTGCACTCATAATTATATTAAATTTTCAAGGTGAGAACTTATAATAACACTAAATATTGAAAATGCAAGCAAAAAAAGACCGGCTGTTGGGATAGCCGGGAATCCATGATAGAACGATTCTAGGAAGGCTTCACTTCGTTTGCGCTTTCGTGAGCCTTCAGCGCAAGATAAGCCTGATATTCTTCATCGGTGCCGATACTTGATGTTGACTCTCTGAGAGCACTCATTGTGCCAACAATAGCTCCTTGACCGACGCCAATGGAATGGAATCTTCTAACGATTCCATACACTTTTTGTTGCATTTCTGGTGGCAACTCAGCGACAATTTTATCGAGCTCTCTAACTGCGGGATGGACTTCAATTTTCATTTTGGTTCCTCCTATCAACTATGCTATTGTTGCCATCTCCTTAGAAAAATGTTCGCAGACAGCTTGAGCGATTGTTTCCGGCTCATTACCGACAAGAATCAACACTGGATCAGAATTAGGGTTTGTGACCAGATAGTCCAACATCGATTTTTCGAGTTTTGTTGCTATTGTGCTCTTGAAACTCCGCGGGTGCTTTTTGCAGATAGCCAAAAACTTGTGCCGTTCCTGCTCGGTGTAGCCAGTGATTTCGACAATCAGTTTATCGGCAACCCATTTTTCAAATGATAATGTTATTGGTTTTGCGTTCATGGTGGTGAATTTTCAAGGTGAGAACTAATAATAACACAGAATATTTGAAATGCAAGCAAAAATCGCCTTTTTACGGGCGACTTTTTAATTTCAAATTAAGAAAATCATGAATAATGTAAGAGAGCTACCTACTCTCGCGTTGCCACTACCATCGGCCTTGGAAGATTTCACTTCTGAGTTCGAAATGGGATCAGGTGGAGCACTTCCAGTATGGCTCCCTTACATTACTCACGATCTTAAAATACCTAAAATCTGTATCTATTAAAAGCTTACGCTTTTTGTGAATTCCAATATACTCAAATGCTAAGTATATCGAAGGATAAAATGATTTATTAGTATCGCCTGGCTGAACACATTACTGTGCTTACACCTGCGACCTATCAACCCCATAGTCTGTGGGGAATCTAAGAGTTCTCATCTTGGAGTTAGTTTCGCGCTTATATGCTTTCAGCGCTTATCTATTCCCGACTTAGCTACCCAACGATGCTCCTGGCGGAACAATTGGTACACCAGAGGTCAGTTCATTCCGGTCCTCTCG
>CAILLM010000010.1 GCA_903835075.1 Candidatus Staskawiczbacteria bacterium
CAGTGGGCAAAAAGATAACGAAGTTAAAAAGCTCCCCGAAAGGGGAGTTTTTATTTACTTTTTTTATAATCTGTTGTAGGGTTTAAATAGTTCTTTGTCATACGCAAACAAAAGAAACTAACATGAATACAAAAGCAATTGCTACTGGTGCGCTTACTGCGCTGATTACGCCGTTTGATGAGAAAACAAAAAAGATTAATTGGGCAGGGGTATACAAGCTCATAGAATTTCAGGTTTCTCAGGGTATTTCGGGAATTGTTCCTGTGGGAACTACGGGAGAGTCTCCAACATTGTCGGAGCGTGAGCATATGGATTTGATTTCTAATGCAATTCTTTCAAGTAAGGGATTGTATGTTTTGTCAGGCTGTGGGTCTAACTCTACTAGAGAAGCCATGAAATATGTTGATTGCGTGGCTGGCAACAAGGGTGACGCAGTTTTGCTGGTTGACCCATATTATATCGGGCCATCATCTTTGGAAATAAGAGAAGAATATTACGCTCCTATTGCAAAAGCTTTTCCTAATATTTCAATTGTGCCATATATTATTCCCGGGCGAACAGGTTGTCAATTACAGCCAGAAGATTTGGCTGTTCTTGCCTCAAGGTTTCCTAACATATGTGCTGTAAAAGAAGCAACTGCTAACTTTGATAATATGAGAAGAACAAGGACGCTTGCACCCCTTGGGTTTCAAATATTTTCTGGGGATGACGGCAGGACTTTGCCAATGATGACAGACCCAGCCATAAATGCCTGTGGCGTAATTTCTGTGATTTCTAACATTGCGCCCGCTGCAGTGCAAGAAATGTGCCAAGCACTTGCCAAAAAAGATCAAATTGCCGCCGAAAGAATAAGAATTAAGCTTCAGCCCTTTTTTGACATTGTTACTGTTTCGGCAATTAGGCAGTCAGTTGCTGGATGCGTTGATGACAAATTTCGCAATCCTTTGCCAATTAAAACAGCAATGAACATTCTGGGCATGCCTGCTGGCCCTTGCAGGCAACCGCTTGGAAAAATGTCCGTAGATGGTGGAAAAATTGTCCATAAGGCACTTGAAACTGTTTGGACGAAAAATCCAGAGATTCTTTTCCCAATACAAGAACACTTTGGCTCAGACATTGAATGGCGTCTCCTCAACAATAGTCTTTGGCGAAGTTTTTGCTATTAAGTTTACGTGTTATTATGCCTCTTGCTTTATGCTTGGGGCCTTTTTATTACCTAGGGTGCAATGTTGACAGGAGAATTGTATAGTGGTATAATATGTATAGCACATTATAAGGGGTTTAGCCGTAGGTTCTTGCGTGGGACTCTTCGTACGTAAAAACCTGCGGCTACATATTTTGCCAAGGGAAATCAACCAAACCAAACCAAACACAACCATGATATTAGGACTAATTACACTGTTGACTTTTGCCGCCATTATCGGATTAGTCTCTTGTGAGGGATATCCCATCAAGACAGCCAGCGGTATTGTCTATCTCGCATCGGCTTTCACGGGCGGTGGCGCTGGTATTTTTGCCCTGGCCTGCTTGGCCTCTTTGTGTGGGTGGTTCTAACCACCCTGTCGGGCAATCTTGCAGCCGTAATGCAAGATGACTTCGGAGATTCAAAGAAATCTCCTGCTTATTGAGCTCACAACGCAATTGTTGCGGGTTCATAGGTAACAGCACATTTAAATATTATTTATTTTTATTGGTTTAGGCATAAAGCAGTTTATTTAATTAGACTTTTTTGTGCCCAAACCAATCTACGTTAGATTGCTAGTAAGCACCAATTCCAAATAGCAGAAAGAATTAGATAATGAAATCGAAACAGAATGAAAGTACCCCTATCCAAACAAAATATTATTACATAGCCAAGTGGTCATTTTTTACGGCCATTATATGGGAGATTGTAATATTTGTTGCGTATATTGTTGCCTTGTTCAATACCTCCGATCATATCAAGGCTGTGTCCATGTGGGAGTTCGGCGTATTTATTGGGGTAATTCCAGCACTGGTCGCTGGCTGGGCCGACACTAAGAACATTTTATTGCGGGGAAATCGCGATGTAAATGCGATTGCAAAATCAGCGCAAAACCGGGATAGGCTATGGCTATTCACAGCATTGCATGCGTTAGCTTCCTTGCGTGGTTCTACTCAGACTTCTCCGCAACGGATTGTCATTGATCTTGAGGGCAGGTCTATGCTTACATATTTTCCTCAAGTTTCTACAATCCCCGGCTATAACCATGGCAAGGTAACATTGATTGCTAATGGGCAAGAGGTCGAGATTACTCGTGATACTGTGGAGTCCGTGCCTCGGCTCGTTATTGATGCAGTTGAAGCTGCCCTGGCTGAAGCAAGGGCAGAAAGGGCTGCTGCCGATAGAACTACTAGGGAGGTCTTGAAAAGTCTAGCCTAACCACGAAAGGAATTTCTATGACACGTCAAATTTCCCCGCGGGGAATTTACTTGGAAGGTAGTGCCAACATCGTATGGACGAATCTTGTTCAATCGGTGTTAGACAAACTGGTTAAAGCTGGTAAGCTCACCAGTGTCGATCAAGTGGGTAGAGCCGAGTATTGGCTCGATAACATTACTTATGAACTTACAGTCAAATGTAATGTTTGCGGTGGTGTAATCTTGTTAACCATTCCTATTCACAAATGGGGGTGGAAGAATTAGGCGGGAGTGCATCGCCCGCAACTGGAATGATGCAATACGGGGCTTACGCAAGTAAGCCCACTTTTTTTACTTGGGGTCTGCACTGAGCGCCTGTCCTGAGTACGCCGAAGGAGATCGAAGGGCATGTCCTGAGCGGAGTCGAAGGGTTGCAAAAAATTAAAAATTTGTTAGGGTAATTGTAGCACCCTGAAAATAAAATTCGAATAGTTCGAAAAAATGAGGTGCAAACTCCAGATAACCAAATAAAGTTATGAAAAAGAAGAGTTGCTACGCCCAAGACGGCGTTGACGTTAAAGAGGGAGATAGTTTCAGTAGTTTTGCTGCCGAACTTTGTCGGTCAACTTATGAAAATTCCGGTTTTGTTACGGTACGCGATTTTTCAAAACGCCATTTTCGTGGTCCCCGCGCATTTAGGTACAAAAATCTCCCACGTAATTACTGGATAGACGCTTCACCTGATGGTGATGGCACTAAGCCCGCCCTAGAAGACGCTGCCGGCGACTATGAAAATGCTGCTCATGGTATTGTGGCTATGACATTTGGCGATATTTCTCGTTGGGGCGGTATTGCCTTCCTTTTACTTGATAACCTAGATGTCAGAACTCTCGGCAAGTTTGGAAGTCCACGCAACAAAGCATACCGTACAATGATGTTGGGTCTTAGGCGTCTTGCCAACGAGAATCGATTTGTTCTGTACAAAGGAGAAACTGCAGAGCTTCCCGGTAGCGTGACGTCACCGAACAGAAAGGCACTCGCAAAATATCTCTGGTCTGGCGTTGCTCTTGGTGCTTACAATCCCAAAACTATTATTACTGGAGACAAGGTCAAAGAAGGAATGATAGTTATGGCTTTAAAAGAGCGTGGTTTTCGTAATAATGGCATAAGTTCGGCGCGTAAGGCTATTGTAATGCATTATGGGTCGCTTTCTTCGCCAGAGGCTCAAGACGCAGTGAAAAGAGCGGCAGCACCGGCAATACTTTATGATCACTTTCTGACGACTGCCAACGGTTGGTTTGAAAAGGGTTTCAAACCAGTCATTCCTTCATACCTTAACGTACACCTAACGGGTGGAGCGATAAAATCTAAGCTGGCGGAAGATATTCTCTTCCCTAGAGGATTTTCGGCACGCTTGAATAATCTATGGGAACCTGCCTCAATTATGCGCGAATGTGCAGATTGGAGAGGCATGTGTGATGACGAATGCTATGAAGCTTGGCACGGTGGACAGGGTTGGCTCAGCGTGATTAATGCCTCCGATGAGAGTGCTTACGTTAACATGGCCGCGGATTTCGGCCACCAAGCTCGGCGTGCAGGCGTGATTACGAGGCAGAAAAATCCTACTGTGGTTATCGAATCAAAATTTACAGGCAAGACCATCGAATGGTTTGCCAAGTGAAGTGCTAAATTGGGTATAAATACCGGCGGACACAGTGTCGCCGGACTTTTTTTACTTGCACACGCCTATGTTAAAATGATAATATACGAATATGTTAAAAGAACTTATAGATCAGTTTTATATCGAGAATCAAAAAAATAGAGATCAGACAAAGTTTTACATTACAGACGCAGGCAAATGTCCAAGGTCTGTTTTTTTTAAATTTAAAAATGCTCCACGTGAGCCAATAGACGCCAGATTAATGCGAATTTTTGAACGTGGAGAAAATATGCACCGCTCAATTTTTAATATTTTATATAGACTAAGGCTTGGTGTTGTAACAGAAATCCCAATTCCTTCTCAAGAAATTGTTTCAGGAAGAGCTGACGCAATTTTGTGCCTGCCTACCGGTCAGGCAGGCATTGTTGAAAATTATGTGTTGGATATTAAAAGTATCAACAGCATGATTTTTAGAAAAATGACTGAGCCCAAAGAAGATAATGTTTTTCAAATACAATTATATCTACACTTTTTTAATATTAAAAAAGGCATCTTGCTTTACATAGACAAAGATTTGCAAGAAATGAAAGAGTTTTTTATCGATTACGATGAGGAGCTTTGTAAGTCTTTATTGGCTAAATTTGATACTTTAAAAGACCAAGTAGATGGTGATATTTTGCCTGCACGCCTAGAGGATTACCCAAAAAATTGGCAGTGCAATTACTGTGCTTTTAAAGATGTCTGTAAAGCAGTTAACCCAGACAAAATGAGCTGGGAAGATTTTAAGAAAAAAATGGAATCTGCAGAATAGATTTTCGCTCGGCAGTGAATTCTCCGCTAGCGTTCGTTGCGCCAGCGCGCAACTCACTCAGGCTTCGGCCCGCCCTGGGCGGGCCTGCAGGGTACGCTACAAATTCACTGCCTCGCTACAAATATTTCACCTACTTTGTAAGCTTTTCTGAGACAATTAAGGTTTTGCCGGTTAGAATAAAGAGTTCGCCGGTTTTTTGTTCAAAATATATTTGAGGATTTATAAGGTCAATTTTTTGAGTAGGGGACAAGGTAATTGTTTGTGGCAGAGTTATAGTGTTTATTTTGCCACGGTAATCTATTTCAGAAATTATTATTTTACCTGCCCCATTTTTTTCGGGGTTTCCAATAGTAAAAATTATATAACTACTGTTTAGCCAAATGCAATTGGTGATTTTTTCATTTGATTTATAGAGAGAATGTTTTGGAAGAATAGGCGAGCCATTTGAAGGAATTAAAGAAATGTAAATATTGTTGTCGTTGTAATAAACTATATTTGCCCCATCTTGAGATTGAGCAATTGTAGCGTCTTGTACAGGGGAATAAAAATTATCTAAAGCGTTTGTTTTTGGGTTTAATAGCATTAAATTGCCATTGTTGTTGAAAAATATATTTTTATCGTCATTTATTATTTTATATATTCCAGATTTCTTGATTTTTATAGCAGTTGTGGTAATTTTTGCCGTAGATGGGGTTAAATTGGAAATGTCTGATTTATAAATAAAACCATCGGTAGCTAACCAAAGTATATTATTGCCCTGTAAAGAATAGGTAATAACTTTCTTTAAAACGGGTATAGATTTTTTGGTGGCACTTATATCTAAGTTTTGAGTGGCATCTGAATAATATAGAGCGTTATTTTTTACAATATATTTATCTTGATTAATAAAAGGGGACTGAAACTCATTCGATGGAATGGATATGCCCTTAGACAGGGTAAATTTTATATCTTTTTTAAATAATAAAATGTTTTCTAGCTTGGTGACTTCTTTTTGTTCTACTGGTATTGTTTTTGAATAATCATAATAATCTATTTTTTTAACCAAAACAGTGTGTTCATCGGGCATTAAGCTTTGTACAAAAACATCATTAGCTAGAAAGCCGGGCTTTTTTATTATTTTAGAGTCAATAATTATTTGGTCAGCTGCTGGGAAGCTTCTAACATAAATGCCTCCAGTTTCAGTTAGCTTCATTTTTTTAAAATCATATCTATATCCCATAGAATAAAAAATCAACATGGGGGCAATAACGAAAAAGCAAACCGCACAAATAATCAATATAATTAAGCGAATTTTTTTTGTCATAAGTTTATGTAATTAACGTAGCGTAGCGATATAAGTTTATGTAATTAACGTAGCGTAGCGATATAAGTTTACACTCATATTACCAAATTTTAGCCACTTTACAACCTTCCATATAGTTTTTAGATGATGGTTGCGAGGGGACGATTTATCGGGCATCGCTGGAAAGTATTATCTTTAAAATGGTAAAATGGCTAGATGACGCTATGCTTTACAAGACAGTGTTTTTAGATTAGGATAAGGGTAATAGCTTTAAACATGGCAGAAAAATTTTTAATAAACGGTGGTAAAAAATTATCTGGAACTATTTCAGTAAATGGTGCAAAAAATTCAGCGCTTAAAATTTTGGCAGCGCTGGTTTTGTCTAATGAAAAATGCACAATAAACAACTTTCCCTTTATTGGGGATACGTTAGATGCTCTTGAAATTTTAAAAAATTTGGGGGCTAATTATGAAATAGATAAAGAAAAAAAGGTAGTAGTGATTGACCCGTCATCAATAAACAAATCCCATTTAGATGCTCTTTTGGTGCGTAGGCTAAGAAGCTCAATTTTATTTGCTGGACCAATGTTAGTTAGATTTGGCGAGGTGCAAATGAGCCATCCTGGTGGGTGTGTTATTGGAAAAAGGCCAATAGATATGTTTTTAGATGGGTTTGAAAAACTTGGAGCAAAAATAGAATTTAATGATGAAGGGTTTAAGCTAAAAATTAAAGATAAAAAATTAAAAGGAGCAAAAATATTTTTCTCTCAAATAACAGTTACTGGCACAGAAGAAATGATGATGACAGCTGTTTTATCAGAAGGAAAAACAATTTTACAAAATTGTGCTACAGAGCCTGAAATTGCTGTTTTAGCTGATTATTTAAACAAGTGCGGAGCCAAAATTAAAGGAGCTGGCACTAGCACAATAGAAATTGATGGTGTTGAAAAAATATCAGGTTCTAATTTTTATGTAATGCCCGACAGAATTGAAGCAGGAACGTTTGTCATAATGGGACTTATTACTAATAGTGAAATAAGAATTGAAAATTGTGTGCCCGAACATTTGGGAGCAGTTATTCCTATTTTGGAATCTGCAGGGGCAAAATTTGAAATTGGAGAAAACTATATAATTACAAGGCCCAGTAAACTAAAAGCAATTTCCATCACTACTCACGAGTATCCTGGATTTGCTACAGACTTGCAGTCCCCATACACGCTTTTAATGACGCAAGTTGATGGTCAATGTATTGTGCACGAATCAATTTTTGAAGGTAGGCTATTTTTTGCAGATCAACTTGTAACCATGGGAGCTAACATAACTATGTGTGACCCTCACAGAATTGTTATAAATGGGCCAACAAAATTAATAGGTAAAAAACTGACAAGTCCGGACTTAAGAGCTGGTATTACGATGGTTTTAGCGGGCATGATAGCTAAAGGTTCAACAACCATTGAAAATATTTTTCAAATTGACAGGGGTTATGAAAAAATAGAGGAGCGCTTACAAAATTTAGGAGCAGATATTCAGCGAATTTAAAATTAGAAATTAGAAATTTAAAATTATATTTATGTTTTCAAACAAAATTGCAATTGATCTAGGAACTTGTAACTCACTAGTGTATGTACATGGCAAGGGAGTTGTTTTATATGAGCCATCTGTTGTGGCTATTTCTTTGACAGATAATAAAATTTTAGCTGTTGGCGAAAATGCAAAAGAAATGATTGGCCGAACTCCTGCTGACATTAAAGTTTACAGGCCACTTAAAGATGGAGTTATTGCTGATTACCGTGTAACTCGTGCAATGATTAGTTATTTTATAAAGAAAACCAATTCTGGTATGAAAATATTCAAGCCCGAGTTGGTTGTTTCTGTCCCAGCGGGAATTACTAGCACCGAAAGGCGTGCAGTAATTGAAGCATCATTAGCAGCAGGAGCAAAGCAAGTTTATGTTGCTAAAGAACCTATTTTAGCAGCAATTGGAGCGGGCATTCCAATTAATTCTTGCAATGGCCACATGATAATAAATATTGGTGGCGGAACTTCAGAAGTGGCTGTCATTTCTTTGGGCGGAATTGTTACTTGGCACTCTATAAGAACTGCAGGAGATAAAATAGACACAGCAATTGGTGAATACATTAAGAAAAAATATAATTTAGCAATTGGAACGCAGTCTGCTGAAGAAATAAAAATAAAAATTGGGACAGCCCTACCGCAGAAAGAATTAAGGTTTCTAGAAATTCAAGGAAGAGACTTAATTTTAGGATTACCAAGAAATATAAAAATATCTAACAACGAAGTTTGCGAGGCCATTTCAGATGTTTTGGCAGAAATTATTTTAGCAGTAAAACATGTTTTGGCCGAAACTCCGCCAGAACTTTCAGCTGATATAATGAATAAAGGCATTATTATGGCTGGCGGAGGCGCATTATTGCCAAAAATTAACGAATTAATTGCTCAAAGTACAGGAGTTCCTTGTTTCATAGCCGAAGAACCACTTTTCTGCGTAGTAAAAGGAACAGGAACTGTTTTGGAGAATCTTGAGGAGTACAAAAAAGTTGTAATGTCAAAAAAGTAATTTTTGCTCGAATGCTCGGAAATAAGTTTTAGCCGGCACCGGCGTCGAAATTTCCAGCGAAATTTCGCGCCTTATTCTCGGCAGTTTATTCGCTAGGAGGCAGTTTCGCTTTTCGAAACTGAACTCCCGTCGCGAAACTATGCTAAACTGCCTCCGAAGATGCCTTTAAAACTTATTTACTCGCTATATATTATCCATTATGCTTACAGGACATAAAAAACAGAAGGAATTTTTGGAAAGAAAGCATGAATTAAATCAGTTATCTCATGCGTATTTATTTGTAGGTCAAAGAGAGATCGGAAAAAAGGATTTTGCCGTAGAATTTGCAGAAATAATTGGATGTAAGTTTCCAGACTTAATGATAGTGGCAAAAAAAGATGATAAAAGTGAAATTGATATTGCACAAATAAGAGAAGTCCAGAATTTTTTGTCATATAAGTCATACAACGGGGGAGTTAAGATGGTAATTGTTGACGAGGCCGAAAAAATGAATCAAGAGGCGCAAAGTTGTTTTTTAAAAACACTTGAAGAACCAAAGGGTCAAACGTTGATTATTTTGATAACTTCAAAACCTGATATGATGTTGCAGACGATACTCTCGCGGTGCCAAGTTATAAAGTTTATAAAGTTAAAAGGGTCATCGGTAAATGCTGAAAGGCAAAAAAAAGAAAAGGAAATTTTAGACGGCTTGCTTCCTATAATTAATTCCAGCTTGGCAGACAAATTTAAATATGTAAAATCAATAGACTTTGAGAAGCAAGATCCAATAGAAATTTTAGAAGTTTTACAAAAATATTACCGCGATAAATTGCTTTCAGATTATTCACAAAAGAAAATAGTAAATATCTTAAAATTAATAGATAATATAAATAACAAATTAATGTTTACAAATGCTAATCCAAAGTTAGCTTTGGAAATATTATTAATGGAAACATAATGGCTACTTATAAAGAATTTATTGATAAAGCAAAACCAGAATTTGAAAAATCACTCAAATTTCTGGAAGCAGAATTAGCTAAAATAAGAACTTCGCGGGCTTCACCGGCTTTGGTTGAAGACATAGAGGTTACTGCTTTTGGCCAAAAGTTTACAATAAAGCAATTGGGTGCAATTTCAACGCCCTCCAACAATCAAATTGTTATTCAGCCTTGGGATACTTCATATATAGAACCAATGGAAAAGGCAATTGGCCAATCTGGTTTAGGAATGTCGTGCGTTGTTGATAAAAATTTGCTTAGGTTAAATTTGCCAATGTTAACAGAAGAATACAGATTGTCTTTGGGAAAAGTTTTGAATGAAAAAGCCGAGCAAACAAAACAAGTAATTCGCAGGCAAAGAGAAGACGTTTGGAATAAAATTCAAGCAGCTCAAAAAGCCAAAGAAATGTCTGAAGATGATAAATTCCGCGGAAAAGACGAGCTTCAGAAAATAGTTGATGATTATCAAGAAAAAATTAAGAGTTTAGTTGAGAAGAAAAAACAAGAATTAGCATAACAATATGATATCAACAATTTTAACCTTAGTATTAGCACTTTTTAGCTTGGTTGCCTTAATGGTTATCCATGAATATGGGCATTTTATTATTGCTAAAAAGTTTGGTGTACGAGTAGATGAATTTGGAATTGGTTACCCGCCTAAAATTTGGGGTAAAAAAATTGGTGAAACTGAATATTCTATAAACTGGATACCGTTTGGAGCATTTGTAAGAATTTATGGAGAAGAAGGTGGCGTTGACGACTTGCGAAGTTTTCAAAATTTAAAAATTTGGAAAAGGGTTTTAATTGTAATCGGCGGGGTTGCTGCATTTTGGATTGCTGCAATTATTATTTTTTCGGTTTTGTTTGGAATTGGCGCTGATTTACCAGTTGGTGACCAAGATGTTGCTGGTTTAACTAATGCACAAGTGAAAATAGTTTCTGTTTCACAAAATTCGCCAGCAGGATTAGCTGGTATAAAAATTGGTGATACTGTGAAAGATATTATTGTTGGCAAAATTGATACTAAAGTTAGTAAAGTTGCGGAATTTCAAAAAATAACAAGTGACAACAAAGGAAAGCAAATAACTTTAACTATTGGCCGGGGAAACCAAGATATAAATGTTAATTTAACGCCAAGAGTTAGTCCACCAGCAGGTGAGGGATCTGTGGGAGTGGGCCTAGAAAGAATGGCAACTCTAATTAAAAAAACAGTCTGGTATGAGACTCCAATTCAAGGAGTGGTATATACTTGGAATACAACTATAAATGCGTTGGCGGGGCTATATTCCACGTTTGCGGGGCTTTTTACCCATAAGGGACTGCCAGCTGGAGCTGCATTTGCCGGTCCCATTGGAATAACTGTATTTTTGGCCAATGCAGCTAGCTATGGTGCAGGGTTTTTCTTGTATTTTATTGGAACAATCGCTGTGTTGGTTGCCATATTTAATTTGTTTCCAATTCCAGCTTTAGATGGTGGAAAATTGATATTTTTGTTGTTGGAAAAAATAAAAGGCAAACCAGTTTCGGTAAAATGGGAACAAGGAATTACAATGGTTTTTTTCATAATTTTAATAACCTTGTCACTTTTCATAACCATAAGATTTGATGTTCCACGACTTTTTGAATTTATAAAATCAGCTTTTGTAAAATAGTTTATGGAAAAAGAAAGACATAAAATGACGCCAGCTTCTTATTTATTTTTAGTAAGAGATAATAAAATTTTACTTTTACGCAGATTTAATACTGGATACGCAGACGGAAAATATAGCATGGTGGCAGGTCATGTTGATGCGGGTGAGGGATTTATAAATGCAATGATCAGAGAGGCCGAGGAAGAGGCCGGGATAAAAATAAAGCAGGAAGATTTAAAAGTTGTACATGTTATGAATAAAAAATATCTTGATTCGGAGCGAGTTCATATCTTTTTTGCTACTGATAAATGGGATGGCGAGGTTGTAAACAGGGAGCCCAGCAAATGTGACGATTTATCTTGGTTTGATATTAACAATTTACCAGAAAATATAATTCCTGATGTTAACCAAGCTATTGAATATATAAAAAATAAAATATTTTACAGCGAACAAGGTTATCCAAAAATAGGTGATTAACTATTCCAATATTCCGCGGAATAACGGAATAGTAGATAGTAAATAAATTTGGTATAATATTAATATGAACAAAAGTTATTACCAGATCGAAAGAATTGTGAAGGGTTTCGCCAACCATAGACGAATCGAAATTTTGGAATTATTAAGCCAAAATCCAGAAATGTCATTGGCGAGCATCGCGAAAACCCTGAATGTCAATTTTAGAACTGCTTCAGACCACATCAGAAAAATGGCAACAGCGGGTTTTGTTATTAAGCGGTCTGAAGGATTGGTTGTCCATCACAAAATAACAATTAAAGGAGTCGCCGTTTTAAAGTTTTTAAAAACAATAATCTAACTATTCCAATATTCCCTGCCTGCCGGCAGGCAGGCGCGGGACAACGGAATAGGCGATGATGTAAAATAAGCTTATGCTTCAATCAAAATTATTTTATAAAATAAATAAAGATAAATCTTCCGAAATAGAATCTGTATCGCACGACTTGCTAGTGCGTGCGGGGTTTGTGGATCAACTAATGGCTGGGGTTTACACATTTTTGCCTTTAGGATTTTTAGTATTAAAAAATATTGAAAATATAATAAGAAAAAACATGGAAGAGGTTGGTGGGCAGGAAATGTTAATGCCAGCATTAAACCCAAAAGAAAATTGGATAAAAACAGGCAGGTGGGACACAGTTGATATTTTATTTAAATTAAAAGGTGTAGGTGACAAAGACTATGCCTTAGCTCCAACGCATGAAGAGGTAGTTGCCCCAACTGCAAAAAAGTTTATTTTTTCATATCGCGATTTACCACTTTCTGTTTTTCATATTCAAAATAAATTTAGAAATGAGTTAAGAGCAAAATCCGGAATTTTAAGAACAAGAGAATTTGTAATGAAAGATCTATATTCTTTTCATGCCAATCAGGAAGATTTAGAAAGTTATTATGAAAAAGTTGCAGATACTTATATAAATATTTTTAAAGAAGTTGGAATAGGTGAATCAACTTATAGGACATTTGCATCGGGAGGAAGTTTTTCTAAATATTCTGATGAATTCCAAACAATTACCAATGCCGGGGAAGACATAATTTATTTGTGTGAAAAATGCAAGCTGGCTATAAATAAGGAAATAAAAGAGGAAAATCCAAAATGCACAAAATGCGGAGGAATAGATTTTGTAGAGAAAAAGGCGGTTGAAGTGGGAAATATCTTTAAAATGGGCACAAGATATTCTGAACCATTTGACCTAAAATTTAAAGACAAAGACGGTACAGAAAAGTTGGTTTTGATGGGGTGCTATGGAATTGGTTTGGGAAGATTATTGGGAACAATTGTTGAGGTTAATCATGACGAAAAAGGAATAATTTGGCCAAAATCTGTAGCACCATTCTTGGTTCATTTAATTCAGTTGGGTAGTAATGATAAAGTTCAAGCCACGGCTCAAAAAATTTATCAAGACTTGAATAAAAATAATATTAAAGTATTATATGATGAAAGGGAGGACAAGTCTGCAGGAGAAAAATTTGCCGAATCAGATTTAATGGGAACTCCTTTAAGAGTAATTGTTTCGGAAAAAACAGTCGCAAAAAATTCAGTTGAGCTGAAAGAGAGAAACAAGAGTGAAGCCAAAATAATCAAAATTAAAGATTTGCAAAAAGTTATCAACAATGTTTACAACCTTCTATAGATTTTTTGAAAGAAGGTTGCGAGGATTAAAAATTATAAAAAATGCTTAAAAAATTATCTTCATTACTATCAATAGACATGGCAATTGACCTAGGAACTGCAAATTCCTTGGTTTATGTAAAAGACAGGGGAATTATTATTAATGAGCCCTCAGTTGTTGCTGTAAACAATAAAACAGGACAAATTTTAGCAATTGGAGAAGAAGCAAAAAAAATGGTTGGCCGAACTCCAGCTTATATTTCTGCTACACGTCCCTTGGTCAATGGAGTTATTTCTGACTTTGAAGTGACTGAGCAAATGCTAAAATATTTTATTGAAAAAGCAACAACAACCAGCAAAAAATTATTTGGAATGGTGAGTATGCCCAGAGTTATTATTGGAATTCCTTGTGGAGTAACTGAAGTTGAAAGAAAGGCAGTCAGGGATGCTGCAAAAAATGCAGGGGCACGCACGGTATTTTTAATTGAAGAGCCTTTGGCCTCGGCAATTGGTGCTAAATTGCCAGTGCAAGATGCTGGTGGAAATTTTATTGTTGATATTGGTGGCGGAACAACAGAAGTTGCTGTTATTTCTTTGGGTGGAATTGTGGCTTCAAGAAGTTTGAGAGTAGCTGGTGATAAATTAAACAATGATATTGTTGATTTTGCTCAAAAAGAATACAAACTTTTGATTGGAGAAAGAACTGCAGAATCAATCAAAATAAATATTGGCTCGGCAATCCCAATGAAAGAAAAAATGGAAATGCCAATGCGTGGCAGAAATTTAATTACAGGTTTGCCAGAAGAAGTTGTAATTTTTAATGATGATGTCCAGCGTGCTTTAGACCGCTCGGTAAAGCAAATTATTGCTGCAATAAAAATTACAATTGAAGAAACCCCACCAGAATTATTAGCAGATGTTATGACAAATGGAATTTATTTAGCAGGTGGAGGAAGTTTATTGCGTGGGTTAGATACTTTAATTTCTAAAGAAACAAAAATGCCCTGCAAAATAATTGACGACCCATTAACTTCGGTGGTTAGAGGTGCAGGAATTGCATTGGAGAATATTGAAACATTGTCGGAGGTTATGTCTAAAGACGACGAAAACGACGCACCATACTAGTAAAAGAATTTTCAATTTCTAATTTCTAATTTTCAATAAAAATATCTCGCTTCGGCGGGTTATTTTTTTGTATTTTGGCTGTCGTGAAAAGTACGCGATAGCGTGAAATTCACGACAGTGATTAATTATGTGTAAAAAAAGAGCGTCATTTTCCAAATGGAAAAGGACGCAAAAAGTGAATGCCTATTTAACCACCAGTGGTGCGAGAATTGGCGTATCGAGTGTGCCGTTTTGTGCGAGTAGCACAACAGTTTCAGCCGCTAGTTTCAATTCTTGCCTTAAATTGCGCTTCACGGTTGTTGGGCTCTCCCACTTTTTGTACTTGGGGAACTGCGGGTTAGTGCACGGGCCGGAATGGTCTTTTGCTAGCATACAACGCACGCGTCCATCTGGATGAAGTGAAAGGCACAATTCAGTGCCACAATTGCATATAACAGAAAAGATGGGCGGACTATACATGGTTGCACTGACGAGCAAATATCTTGGATGTATGTGTTTCATAATATTTTCAGGGGTTGATAGATTGTGAAGGTTCCAGTCTTCTTGGTAAAATGATAATAGCACGCGAAAAATGAAGAGTCAACTCTTCACCCTTTTGTTAATTAGTCAGATAAAAAATATTAAAACATACTAGGGTGAAGAGTCAATATTTGCATCATTACAAATTTTTGCTATTATAAAACCATGATAAGCAAAGAAGAAGTAGAAAAAATTGCTAAATTGGCGCGGTTGGAGTTGACCGAGCAAGAAATAGAAAAAATGCAGAGAGACCTGTCGGAAATTTTAGATTATTTTGATTTATTAAAAAAGGCGCCAAAACCCAAGTCTAACTATTCCAATATTCCGCGGAATAACGGAATAGCAGATTTGAATGGGGCGAGGAAAGATGAAGTTTTACAAAGAGACGATGCGCAAGTGCAAAAATTAATTGCAGGATTTCCAGATAAAAAAGATGATTATATTAAGGTAAAAACAATACTGTAATGGATTTAACAACACTTACAATTAAGCAATCGCATGAAGGTTTAAAAAATGGAGATTTTACTTCGGTTGATTTAACAAAAGCTTATTTAGAAAATATTAAAAAAAGTGATTTAAATGCTTTTATAACCGTAACAGAAGAGTTAGCGCTAGAGCAGGCAAGAGTTGCCGATGAAAGGATAGCCCTTCGACTACGCTCAGGACAAACCTTCGGTTTGCTTTGCGGAATTCCTTGCGCAATAAAAGATAATATTTTAATTGAAGGCCTGAATTGTACGGCTTCTTCAAGAATTTTAGAAAATTATGTGGCACCTTACGATGCTACTGTAATTAAAAAATTAAAAGAGCAAGGCGTTGTTTTTTTGGGAAAAGCAAATTTAGATGATAGTGCCATGGGTGCATCAGGAGAGACGTCCATATTTGGCGCTACGAAAAACCCGCATGACAGAACAAGGGTGCCCGGCGGAACATCTTCTGGGTCTGTAACAGCTGTCGCTGCCGGCGAAGCGGCTTTTGCATTGGGTTCTGACACAGGTGGGTCTATTCGGCAACCATCTTCTTTCTGTGGCGTTGTTGGATTTTCTCCAACTTATGGAGCTGTTTCAAGGTATGGCTTAATTGCTCATGCTTCATCTTTAGATCAAATAGGTCCTATAACAAAAAATATTGAAGATTGTGAAATTGTTTTTGAAGCAATATCAGGTAAAGATAAAATGGATGCAACATCTACTGATTACAAATTTGAAGAATTGGGAATAAGTTTAAAAGGATTAAAAATTGGGGTTCCAAAAGAATATTTTGCTGCTGGAATAGAAGAGGAAGTTAAAAAAATAATTAAAAGCACAATTAAAAAAGCCGAAGACGCTGGTGCAGAAATAATAGAAATTAGCTTGCCCAGCACCGAATATGCTTTAGCTTGCTATTATATTATTGGTCCGTCAGAAATTTCAGCAAACTTAGCGCGTCTCGATGGGATAAAATATGGTTTATCAGAAAATGGCAAAGACTTATTAGACGTTTATTTAAAAAGTAAAGGACATGGATTTGGCCCAGAAATAAAAAGAAGAATTATGTTGGGAACATATAGCTTGTCATCGGGATATTACGACGCGTATTATAAAAAGGCCCAAGAAGTTAGGCAGTTAGTTCGCCAAGATTTTGAAAAGGCGTTTTCAAAAGTTGATTTATTGTTTTGTCCTGTGTCGCCATTTCCAGCATTTAAATTGGGTGAAAAATTAGATGACCCTCTTTTAATGTATTTAGCCGATATCTATACTATTCCCTTAAAATTAGCGGGTTTGCCCGGGTTATCAATGCCGGCTGGAAAAACAGAAGATGGTTTGCCTGTTGGATTGCAGATTATTGGAAATCATTTTGAGGAAAATAAAATATTGGCGGTAGCGGAAGAAATGGAAAAGTTGTTGACCTAATTTTGGTTATTTGATATTGTTAAATTGAGGATAGTTGTTTCTAAGTGTTCTGAAAATTGTTTATTTTAAGAAGTAAATAATTTTCAGAACACTTGGTATCTCGCGGTGGGCATAGTAATCCGGGGGCGATAGTTTGTCGAAGGTGCCGTTGAGGCACCAAGAGCTTCGGGAGGGGTTCTGCACATACGTGCACACGACGAATTTCGTTTCTGGGCCAAGTGTTCTGGCGCTTTCGTCCAATCGGACAAAAAATTAGCGATGGTGGCTGATAGTTCTCTTAGTAGTGGCGAGCGAAAAGGGGATAAATCATGTGCACTGATTCTCATTGTCAGTCACCATCGCCTTGATCTTTCACAAATTAACTCCCAAATCAACTACCACTCCAAACACACTCAAATCTTTCCTTTCCCCATGGCTACACTTGTTGTAGCCTTCTTTTTTTATAAAAAAATACGCCATATAAATGGAGTATTTTAACAGTGGGCGCGGAAGGAATCGGACCTTCGACCTCTGTCTTATCAGGACAGCGTTCTACCACTGAACTACGCGCCCGCATTAAATTAATTAAATTTTAACAGATAAATTGAAAAAACGCAATCCCTTTAATTGACCCAAGTTACAGGAAAGTGTAAAATAAATAAATTAACAAACAATTACAATGAATAAAAATAATTTAATAAAACTTCTAACTAGTATAATTATCTGTGAAGTTTCTGGCGTAATTGGTTCAATATTTACTACACCTCAAATTAGTGGCTGGTACAGCACCTTAAACAAGCCAAGTTTTAACCCACCAAGCTGGATTTTTGCACCAGTATGGACTACAATATTTGTGTTAATGGGCGTTGCTTTGTATTTGGTTTGGAGCAGGAAGTTTTCAGTTAAAAATGAGCTCAAGTTTAATCTTTCGACTTCGCTCAGGATGGGGCATAAAAAGTCCATAAACTCATTGTCGAAAAAGTTCTTTAATGGTAAATGGGAAAAATTAAATATAATTTTAATTTTTATAGCTCAGCTTGTGCTCAACATTTTGTGGTCAATTGTATTTTTTGGAATGCATTCTCCCAGCATAGCATTTTTTGTATTATTAATGCTTTGGTGCGCTATAGCATTCACAATTATAAATTTTTATAGAGTTTCTAAAACATCAGCATGGTTGTTGCTTCCCTATATTTTATGGGTTTCTTTTGCAGGAATTCTAAATTTTTTTATTTGGATTTTGAATTAATAAAAACAAAAATATGCTAGCAAAAGTTAAGGTTTTGTTAGAAGGTTTCACAAGCGTTGATAAACACCAACCAACAGTTACTTTGGTTGTAGATGGAGATATGGTTATTGTGGTTGACCCAGGGGTTATGGAAAGTCAGCAATCACTTATTGATGCTCTCAAAGAAGAGGGGTTGGCAGTGCATGATGTAAACATTGTTTGTATAACGCATTCACACTTAGATCATTATAGAAATATTGGTATGTTTCCCAAGGCTAAAACCTTAGAATATTTTGGACTCTGGGACAAAAATACGTCAAATGATTGGCCCGAACATTTTACACGTAATATTCAAATTTTAAGAACACCTGGTCATGATTACACAAGCATAACACTGCTAGTTACTACTGAAAATGGCGTTGTGGCAATTTGCGGAGATGTCTTTTGGAAGAAAAATTTTCCAAGGAGTGCTCATGACGATGTTTATGCTTCAAATCCTGAGAAATTAGAAGAAAGCAGAGAAGTAATTTTAAAAAAAGCTGATTGGGTAATTCCTGGACACGGGCCAATGTATGAAAATAACCCCGATGCAGTAATATTTGATGACGCCTCAATAAAAATAGAAGAACCAAAAATTATTATGAATTGTAAGAAATGTGGCAGGGAAATGAAACAAAAAGATAAATGCAGATGCAGGCCATTTCTTTGTTTTAGGTGTTGCGAGTGTGCATTAGATTGCAATCGTTGTGCCTGCAGTCATAGAGTTTTTTAATATGAATAAATCAAAATTATTTTTAATTAGCAGTTTATTTTTGTTGATTTGTTTTTTTGTTCCTGAGCTTGCCTTAGCACATCAACCAAGAATTGTTTATTCTCAAGCAGGCAACATTCAAGTTAATAATCCTGAAACATCTCAGGCGTTTTATGATGAGTTAAAAGGAGCTCCTCGCGATTATTACATAGAATTTCCCGCCCAAGGCGGGCCAGCCTCGGGCTGGGAGTTATATTTAAATATTTTAGTACCTTCTTCGGTTAATATTACTAGTAGATACTCTGTAGATGTTTATGATAATCAAAATAAAAAAATATACTCTATTGACGGTAAATCATCTGATTGGAAGCAGTACTACGAGTCATTTGGCAGAGATTGGTATATGCAGGGACCAGAATTAGACCAAAAAGTCCCATCAGGGAAGTACAAAATAGAAGTTTACTCCACTGAGGCAGGCAATAAAGGAAAATATGTTTTGGCAGTTGGAAAGACAGAATCATTTGATGCAATGTCAATTTTAAATATTTATTGGCAAATTCCATTGTTAAAGGTCCAATTTTTTAAAACATCGGTTTTGGAATTTTTCTTAACGCCATTTGGAATTGGTTTGGTTGCAGTGCTGGGGATAATTATTATAATTATAGCGTTTATAAATTACTTAATAGGATTAGTGCAAAGTATTATAAGGCACAATATGGCAAAAACTTTACTTTTAACTTCTGGTGGTATGAAAATGAAAGAAGAAATTGTAAAATTGTTGCAAAAGCCAGCCTATGACGTAACAGTTGCATTTATTTCTACGGCAGCTAAGCCTCAAGAAAATCTTGATTTTTTAAAAAGAGATTGGAGTATTATGAAAGATGAATTGGGTTTTAATGTTGAAGAAATAGACATAGAAGGAAAAACAGAAGCAGAGGTTTTAAAGTTATTAGAAGTAAGAGATATTATTTATGTGGAAGGTGGAAATCCGTTTTATTTGTTGCAGACAATGCGAGCTTGCAATTTTGAAAAGGTGATAAGAAAATTACTAAAAGAAGGTAAGGTTTATATTGGAGTTTCAGCAGGAAGCATGGTGGCTGGTAAAACAATTGAAACTGCTTTGTGGAAAAATGCAGATAAAAATGTTGTTGGCTTGAAAAACTTAAAAGGATTAAATTTGGTGCCGTTTAATGTTTTTGTGCATTATTTGCCCGAACATGCTGAAATTATAAAACAAAAAATGCCAAACCAGAAAAAGAGATTTAAAAATTTAAAAATAATTACAGACGAGCAAGCAATTTTAGTGCAGGGCAAAGAAACATCGCTTATAGGGAAGGGGGAGGCGGTAATTTTATAGTCGCTCGGCAGTAAGTTCTCCGCTAGCGTTCGTTGCGCCAGCGCGCAACTCACTCAGGCTTCGGCAATTTTTCGCCTTCGGCGAACCTTGCAAAATTGCCTGCAGGGTACGCTTCGAATTCACTGCCTCGCTCACATTTTTATGAAAATAAACGTAAAAGCAAAACCAAGTGCTAGGGAGGAGAAAGTTGAAAAAATTGATGAACAAAATTATGTTGTTTCAGTTAAAGAACCGCCAATAAAAGGAAAAGCCAATGAAGCAATTAGAAATGCTTTGGCGGTGTATTTTAGAACTGGTTCGGCAAATGTTAGAATTATAAGTGGGCACACATCAAGAAATAAAATAGTAGAAATTAAATAGCAAGGTGTTCAGCATAATTTTCAGCAAAGATGTGTAAGATATATCATGCTAAAAATTATGAAGCAAATCTGTTCGCCTCGCTCGCAGACCCGTGGAAACAAAAACAAGAGTTTTAAATCATATCGTGTCGCATGACGACAGCGTTAATCATGGTATTTATTATTTAACCCGTGAGCTTGATGCTCAGGAAATTGAAGTTTTTTTTAATGAAGCATATAATAGGGGCTCAGCAGTGTTTGAAGATCACATGGGTTATAAGTATAAATTAATTCATCACGGTTCGGAGTATCAGTTGGTAAAGCCATAAAAATATATTTTAGCCCCGCGAAGCCTTGGCGAAGCGGGGCTTTTTGATTTGTTCTGAGCCCGCCGAAGAATTGACATAATGGTAAAAAATGGTAATCTGAGTCTGAAGCACATTGAAATTATTGTGCCTGCCTGCCGGTAGGCAGGCACCAAAACAACTATCACCAAAACACACTATGAAGATAGGATTCAGACAGATGCTTGCCGAGAGGCAACGGAAGATTGGAAGTTATGTATGCGTTGGGCTTGACCCAAAAATTGATAAGATGCCCGCATGTTTTAATAAGCCACACCACACTGCTGGAGAAAATGCATATTACTGGATGGCTGATGTAGTTGATAAAACGTCAGCGTTTTCCTGCGCATACAAGCCCAATTCGGCGTTCTTCGAAGCACTTCCACTTGGTGCTAAATGGCTGGAGAACTTGATTAGCTATATTCACTTTGAGTATCCAGGCATTCCGGTTTTGCTTGATGGCAAGCGTGGCGATATTGGAGCTACACAACAGTTCTATCGTCAAGCACACCTTAGTGAGCAGGGTCAAAATGCTGATGGGATGACTTTTTCGCCTTACATGGGTAAAGACACGATGTCTGCTTTGGTTAATAGTAATGACCTTGGCAAGGCCTTGGTTGGAATTTGCTACACAACCAATCCCAGTGCTCGCAAGATGCAAAATGTGGTTCTGGAGGATGGCCGTCCATATTGGGATTATGTTGCTCAATGTACCATGGAATGGGCACAAGAACTGGGCGTTATTGGAGACGCAGGCTTGGTAATGGCCGCGGCCTATGAAAAAGTGAAAGGTTCGGGGCGCATTTATTCAAAACATTTGGAGCAAGCACGAGGAATTGTTCGTGATAGAATGTGGTTTTTGATTCCTGGCATAGGCACGCAACAAGGTTTTGTTAAGGAGACAGTGAGCTCCGCATGGTGTGGACCTGGTTCAATGGCCATAAACTCTTCTTCAGGAATAACTGAGGCCGAAGATCCTGCCGCAGCAGCTCGTGAGCTTCGTGACAAAATTAATGAAGCAATTCCTGCGGATTGTATAGACTGATATTTAGTTCAAGCAAACAAAAGAAAGAAATACCATGAACTGGACACGCGATGATCTTTTGAATATTTCGTTAAAAACCTACGGGTCTATTTTACCTGAGCCCGAAGAAGTTTTGGAATGGTTTGCCACTTTGGAAGCAGGCTGGGTGCATAGCGGTAAACCCGAAGACCCACATGTTGTGTTGCATTCCAAAAAACATAGTAATGGATTTTTCCTCTGTAAGAAGGTCCTGAAATATGGAAACTTGCGAGAAATCATCGCTGCTTGTATTATCAATAGGTTGAAAAAAGCTGGCCTGGGAAAAGTTGGATGCGTAATCGGTTCGCCTCAATCTTCGATTCTATTGACGGGAGATGTTGGTCGTCTATTGGGAGTGCCAACCTATGTGTTGGAAAAAGACCCCAAAGACCCTAAGGGCAAGGATATGCTTTTCAAGCCCGATGATCCAATTCCCGAAAACTGTGAAGTTTTGCAAATTGAAGAGTTGGTTACAACTTGGGACAGCGGTGATGCTACTACGCGAGCCGTTATAAATAGCAATCCCACTCCGGTAATTTTCCATCCGCTCGTCGGGGTATTTGTTTTTCGCCCGCCGGTGATCAATTACACATTACCAGATGCTCGCAGGATTGTGCCGTTCATCGAAAAGCAGGTTGATGCCTGGGATATCGAGCACGGGGAAACCTGTCCGCTTTGCGAGGGTGGGTCTGAAGCATTGCTTCCAAAGGGAAGCAACTGGGCGCGACTGAAAGCCCGATAGGAATGATTTCAACGTCATAATGGTCCTTGATGCAACGCATCTTGGGCCTGTTTTTTTGCACTTCGATCAGCTCAGCGCGGGCAAAAAATTTTTAACCACTTGATTTTTTTAATGTGAGAGGTAAACTATAATATAATGCCAAAGAAAAAAATGGTAGCAAAAAAAAACGCAAAAAAAATAAAGCCTGTAAAAAAAGGGAAAATTTTGGTTGTAAAGAAAAAAATAAAAAAACCCATTCGGCAAGCTCAGGGCAAGCCGGTAAAGAAAATTGTCAAAAAGGTTGCTAAGAAGATAGCAAAGAAATTATTGGTGCACAAGACCAAAAAAACGACAAAAGTAGTTTTAAAGAAAAAATTATTACCTGTTGTAAAGAAAGAAATTACGTTAAAACCAGCTAAAAAACAGACAGCAAGGAAAATTAAGGTTAAGCCAGTGGGCGATTTTCAGGCAGAGTCTTTATTTAAGGCAAAAATTAAAGTTATTGGGGTTGGTGGCGGAGGTGGGTCAATTGTTTCTGAAATTGGAAGGTCTTTAGAAAAAGCAACTTTCGTAATTGCCGACACAGATATTAGGGCACTTAAAAAAAGAAGCGGAATGAAGTCTTTTTGGTTTGGAGAAGATTTAACTCATGGTTTGGGAACTGGTGTAAATGTGGATCTGGCAAAACAAGCAGCAGAATTGGCTAAAGAAAAAATGAGTGGCTATTTTAAAGATCAAGATATTATAATTTTTGTTGCTTCTTTGGGTGGCGGATTGGGGTCGGGCGCTACACAAATTTTTGCTGAGGCTGCTAAGAATTTTGGTGGAATCACCTTTGGCATATTTACAATGCCTTTTAAATTTGAAGGCAAAAATAAACAAAGAATTGCACAAAATGCGTTGAAATCACTAAGAAAGTCTTTGAATGTTTCTTTGGTAATTCCAAATGAGAAAATTTTTAAGATTATAGATGAAACAACCCCAATTATAAATGCTTTTTCAACAGTTAATAAAAGCTTAATTGAGTCACTAGAAAGCTTAATAGATTTAATTTATAGTCCAGGAGTTATAAACATAGATTTTGCTGACTTGCGAACAATTTTACGTGGCAGGGGTAATTCCGCGTTTCTAAATACTATAGAAGAGTCAGGTAAAGATGCTGTAGAAAAAATTTGTGAGAATATTTTTAAAAATCCGTTATTGCAAGCAGGTAGTTTTAAAACAGAGAAAATTTTATTTAATATTGCCGGAGGAGAAGCGCTTTCCATGTTTCAGGTAGAAAAAATTAGTAGTCACATATCAGATTTAAATCCAAAAGCAAAAATTATATTTGGAATTTCTAAAAATTCAAAATTAAAAAACAAAATAAAAACTACAATTTTAATGACTGGTGCTTCGCCTGAATCACAAGTTGAGGAGGAGGTTTTGGTAAAAAAACCAGAACCAATTAAAATTGAACTACCAATAATAAAAGAAAAAGTAGCAGCGGTGATAAAAAAAGAAGCCTTACCAGTTGTAAAAAAAATAAAGGAATTAAAAAAAGTTAGAAAAACCACTGTAAAAACTCCTGAAAAGGCAAAGCAACCTATAATTCTTCCATTTTTTAAATCGAAAAAGGTGGAAGCAACAAATGTTGCCTTGGAAACTTTAGAGAAGAAAAATTTACCAGTGGGCAGGCAGGCCGTGCCCATCGGTAGGCAGGCCATGCCTCTCGGCAGGCAAGCCATAAGAAGGAGCGGTATAGAAATTAAAGAAGCAGAAGAATTGCAAGAGAAAAAAAGAATTGCTCAGGAAAAAGAATGGGAAATTCCTGCATTTTTAAGAAAAGTGAAGTTTAAGGGTTAAACTAGCTAAATATATAAATGATAATGAGGTTGGGTTGGAACGTGCTCGCAACCATCTTTAAAAAAATAAATAGAAGGTTGTGAGGAAGGTTAAATTTAAAGGTTAATATTAACTTAAAATTTTTAAATGGAACAACAAAAAGATATTAAAAAAATTATAATCCCAATTGCCGGTCTAGGTACTAGGTTTTTACCGTTATCTAACGTTATTTCCAAAGAGTTTTTGCCCTTGGTTGATAAGCCAGTTATTCAATATATAATTGAAGAGGTAAAAAATTCCGGCATTGAAGAAGTGGTTTTTGTTGTAAACCCGGGCAGGAAAAACATTTTAGATTATTTTAAAAAAAATACAGAACTGGAAAAACTACTTGTAAAGAGAAAAAAAGATAAAATTTTAAAAGAATTGAAGGATTTTGAAGAAGTATTTAGGGGAATCTCATTTTCTTGCGTTGTACAAAAAGAGCCTCTTGGTGATGGGCATGCTATTTTACAGGCGGCAAAATATGTTAATAACGAGCCGGTTGCAGTATCCTTTGGTGATGATATTGTTTACTCTGATAAGCCGGCTATTGCACAATTGATGGAAATTTTTAAAACATGCCAAGCGCCGGTTGTTGCCTTAAAGCAAATGCCTGTTGATAAAATTTCTGCGTATGGAGTAGTAGACGTTGAAAAGATTGCCAATAACTTGTTTAAAATTAAGAAATTTGTTGAAAAGCCTGAAGCCTCAAAAGCACCGTCAAATTTGGCAATTGTTGGGAAATACATTTTAACTCCCGAAGTTTTTCAGTACCTTAAAAAAACTGGGACAAAAGGAAATCCAGAAAGAAATGGCGAAATTGTTTTGGCTGAAATTTTTGAAAAAATGCTTGCTGACGGAAAATTTATTTATGGATGTGAACTAAAGGGCGAATGGCTTGAATGTGGCGACAAGTTAAAATGGATAAAATCTTTTTTCTATTTAGCACTAAAAGATGAAAGATTCAAGGATGAATTAAAACAATATATAAAAACTATCAAATAAAAGATGATATACGACTTAATTATTATAGGTTCTGGACCGGCAGGAGTTTCAGCTGCGGTTTATGCTTCACGTCAAAAGCTTAATTTATTAGTTATTTCTAAGGATATGGGCGGACAAATTGCTAAAAAAGCTGTTGATATTGAGAATTATCCTGGTTTTAATAAAATTGCTGGACCAGATTTAATCAAAATTTTTGAAGATCAACTAAAATCTAATCAAGTAGAGATTGTTTTTGATGAGGTCATTTCTGTTACTAAAGAAGCAGAGAATTTCAAAATTTCTACAGCAATGGATGATATTTATGAAGCTAAGGCAGTTATTATTACAACGGGTGGAGACCCAAGACCATTAGAAGCAGAGGGCGAAAAAGAGTTTATAGGTAAAGGAGTGAGTTATTGTGCTTTGTGCGACGGCCCAATATTTCGTGATAAAACTGTTGCTGTTGTCGGCGGAGGAAATTCTGGTTTTGAAACAGCCTTATTTTTGTCTAATTATGTAAAGAAAATATATATACTAGAATTTGGTGCAAAAGTAAAAGCGGATGAAGAAAACCAAAAACTAGCTTTAGGCTCTGGCAAGGTAGAAATTATTGAAAATGCAAAAGTTTTGAAAATTGAAGGAGAAACTTTAGTAAAATCTTTAACTTATGAAGATCGGGCATCGGGAGAACAGAAAAAAATTGATGTTGAAGGAGTTTTTGTTGAAATTGGCTATTCGCCAGCTACTGCTTTTGTAAAAAACCTGGTTGATTTTTCTGAAAGAGATGAAATTATTACAGATTTAGAAACTTATGCCACAAAAACACCTGGTTTATTTGCTGCAGGAGATTGCAATAAAGGTAAATACAAGCAAATTGTTGTAGCTGCCGGAGAAGGAGCTAAAGCATCTTTAGCAGCTTATGATTATTTATTAAAAATAAAAAAATAATGAGTAAAATAATTGAAATAATTGCGAGGGAAATTAAAGATTCACGTGGAAAACCTACAATTGAAACAACTGTTGAAACTAACATGGGGAGTTTTAGTGCTTGTGTGCCAAGTGGAGCGTCTACTGGAGTTAGAGAAGCTTTAGAATTGAGGGACATAGATGGAAAAGGTGTAAACACTGCAATAAAAAATGTAAACGAAATTATTGCACCCAAACTTAAGGGATTAGACGTAATAAATCAAAAGGAAATAGATGACCTTCTAATTGCGTTAGATGGGACAGAAAATAAAAGCAAACTTGGTGCAAATGCAATTTTGTCAGTCTCTTTGGCAGTTGCCAGAGCCGGGGCGGCTAGTGAAAAAATTCCATTGTACAAATGGATTGCAAAATTATCTGGTAATGAAAATAAGTTATTTTCTCCATTGCCAATGTTTAATATCTTAAATGGGGGAGCGCACGCTAAAAATGATTTAGATATTCAGGAATTTATGATAGTGCCTCATAAAAATACTATGCAAGAAAACCTGGTTGTTGGAAATGCTGTATTTTTAAAATTAAAAGAAGCAATTAAAGCAAATTTTGGAGAAGATTGTTTGGGGTTAGGTGACGAGGGGGGATTTGCTCCGCCAATTTCTTCAGCTGAAAGGGCATTATTTTTAATTAGAGGAGCCTGTGATCTGGCTACGCAGGCAGGAGGGCAAAATGATGTAAATTTTGCATTAGATTGTGCAGCTTCAGAATTTTATAAAGACGGTAAGTATATTGTTGAAGGTCAAGAATATACTAGAAATCAAATGTTAGATTTTTATAAAAATTTAGTAAATGAATTTCCAATAATTTCTATTGAAGATCCATTTTCAGAAGAAGACTGGGAAGGTTTTAAAGAAATTACTAAAGAATTTTCAAGCCTGCCTGCCGGTAGGCAGGGCAAAGTTACAATTGTGGGTGACGACTTAACAACCACAAACATAAAAACAATCAAAGATGCTCACAACCAGTCTGCTTGTAATGCAGTTTTAATAAAATTAAATCAAATTGGAAGTTTGTCAGAAACAATAGATGCAATTAACATGACAAAATCATTTGGATGGAAGGTTATAGTGTCGCATCGCAGTGGCGAAACAATGGATGACTTTATAGCTGATTTGGCCGTTGGGTGCGGGGCAGACATGTTGAAATCTGGTTCGCCAGCCAAAGAGGAAAGAATGATAAAATATGCTAGGGTGGTAGAAATTGAGCAAGAACTTAAATAATCGCTCGGCAGTCAATTTTCTGCTAACGCCATTGATACGCTTCGCGTCTAAATGGCTTCGTCAGACACTTCGTGTCCTGAAATACGCTGAAAATCAACTGTCTCGCTAAAACTATAATGGCAAAATTATATTTACAAAGACATTTAAAGACATATTTTAATGATGAAAAACGATTTTGTGGATGGTCAGATGTGTCAATTATTGCGGGGCAAGAGGAAGTTTTACAAAATATGGTAAGCGAAATTTCTAATATTGAAATTCACAAAATTTTTAGTAGCCCGCTTTATAGAAATCTCCAAACAACGGAAATTATTTTAAGGAAATTAGAAAAATATCCATATTTTAAGCATATTGATGGCGGTAAAATGCAGGATTGGGGATATTATAAAGATAAAAGTGATAAATGTGCTGAGGTTTTAGTTTCGGAAAAATTAAACGAGCGATTTTATGGAGATTTGCAGGGTTTAACACACCAATCAATGCAAGAAAAATTTGGCGATGATCAAGTTTTACAATGGAGACGAAGCTATACTGTGAAGCCTCCAGCCGGAGAGAGCCTTGAGGATACATACGATAGGACGGTTCCGTTTTATAAAGAAAAAATAGAAGAAGAGCTAAAAGCAGGAAAAAATGTTTTAGTAGTTTCTAGTGGAAATGCATTAAGGTCAATTGTAAAATATATTGAAAATATTTCAGATGATAAAATAATAGAATTTGAAATACCGTTTGGCGGGTTAGTAAAATATGAGCTTAGGGATAAAAAATATAAAAAGTTGCAATAAATTTTAGGTAATATATAATATAGTATAATTAATA
>CAILLM010000011.1 GCA_903835075.1 Candidatus Staskawiczbacteria bacterium
ATGCTCCAGTTTGGGGTATGTACCCACGTGTTACTAAGCCGTTCGCCGGTTGCCTTGCGGCCCCCGTGACTTGCATGCCGGTATCCACGTTACCAGCGTTCACCCTGAGCTAGGATCAAACTCTCAAATAAAACATTTGATGTTTGAACTTCTAGTTATAGAATAAACTACTAATGTGTGATTTACCTTTTCTTATGAAAATTTAAATCTAATTCGAAACAACTTTAAAAAACTAATTTTGGTTGTTTACTTATTGCTAACTTTAAAAATGGTCTTTAAAGTTATGCTCATTATTTACTTTTCAAGGTCGAGTACGTTTTTTGAAAAAAACACCCGCGAAAATATTCTTGTTGAAAAATATTTTCGCGGACGTTTTATATCTTTTGTATAAAAATTTACAAAAGTTTAAATTGGAGAATTAAATTATTTTTTATTTAATTTAATTAATTCTATTTACCATCTACAATGTACATTCTATTCTAAAATTAAATCCGTGTCAAGTCCTAATATTGTAAACCTAAATACTGAGCCGAAGAAGGGAGTCGAACCCCCGACCCACGCTTTACAAAAGCGTTGCTCTACCGCTGAGCTACTTCGGCAATTTCTATTTTTTATTTTTCAAATCTTTATCTACTTTTTGTGCTTTCTTGCGAATATCGTGCAAAAGATGATCAACTCTTGTTTCAATCTTCAATGTCATAATTTTTACCCACGAAAGAAATTTATGTAAGAATATCTGCTTTTCAAAATATACAACAATTGTTTTTATTCTATTTTCTAAATTGGAAATAGTATGGTGTTTTTTTATGCCTGTTGTCCCGTTATGTGGCAAAGAATTTAAAGCAGGCATTTTTCTAGCAAGAAGAAATGTTAATCCTCCAAGACTTAAAATAAAAATAATTGTAATTATAAGTTCAAGCATAAATTATATCTCGTATCTTGCAAATCTTTTTACTTCTATTTTTTCTCCTATTTTAGCAACAGCATCTTCAATAAGATTAGCAATACTTTTAGAATCATCCTTAATCCAAGTTTGAGACAACAAACAAATTTCTTCTTTATATTTTTTCAATTTTCCTTCCAAAATCTGATCTGTAATATTTTTAGGCTTTCCAGAATCTTTAACTTGTTCTTCATAAATTTTAGCTTCACTTTCCAAAAGTTCTGCTGGAATATCTGTTTCTGAAACATATAACGGCTTCATGGCTGTAATTTGCAAACAAATTTCATGAGCTAACTCTTTAAACATTGGATTCTTGGCAACAAAATCTGACTCACATCTAATATCAAGCAGTACTCCGGTTTTTGCATTTGAATGAGAATATGTTTCTATTAATCCCGAGTTAGTTTCTCTTGATACTTTTTTTATAGATATGTTTTTGCCCCAAACTCTTAATAAATCTCTGGCCTTATCAATATCTCCACCACATTCCTCTAATGCTTTTTTTATTTGTGTTGGAGCAGAACCCGTTTCATCTCTTAATTGCTTTATTTGTTCTATTGTAACCATGTTTAAAATTGTTTTGTAATTTATTTTGAAGTTTCTAAAACTTCTTTTACTCTATCTATTATATACCTAACTGAGGAAATTGCATCATCATTTGCAGGAATTGGATAATCAACAATATCAGGATTTACGTTTGTATCAACAATTGAAATAATTTTAATTCCTTTTCTTTTGGCTTCTCTGGCACAAGTAATGTCTTTGTCTAATCCAAAAATAATTACAGCATCTGGCAATTTTGTCATATTTCTTATGCCATCAAACTTTATTTTCAATTTAGCAATTTCTCTTTCAAAATCCAATTGCTCTTTTTTTGTATATTTTACCAATCCTCCAGTTGCTTTTTTACTTTCCAAATCTTTGTAGTAGTTAACTCTTTTTTGAATTGTTTCAAAGTTTGTAAAAGTTCCCCCAAGCCATCTCTCTGTTACAGAAGAAACTCCGCAGTCTTTTGCAGCTTCTTGTATAACTGCTTTCATTTGAATTTTGGTACCTACAAAAATTACTGTTTTTCCTTCAGCTACAATTTTAGAAATATAAGTTAAAGCTTTTTCTAATTCTTTTGCGGTTTTTTCTAAATCAAAAACATGAACATTGTTTTTTACCCCAGCAACATATTGTTTCATTTTTGGATACAATTTTGAAACTCTATGCCCAAAGCCAACTCCGGCTTTTTCCATTTCTTCTATATTTAACTTTATATCTTTTGACATTTATTTTTTAACCTGCCTGCCGGCAGGCAGGGAAGCTTGCATGCGAACCAGCAAGGGCGTAAAACGAACTTGCCGGAGACACAAATGTCGCCAAAACGACACTTTAACTTCTGGTTATTTTATTATTTTTTTTCTGCTCTTGCTCTTGGATTTTTTACTCTTTTAACTGCTACGGATTTCTTTGCAGTTCGGTCTTTAAACTTCTGAACTCTTCCTAATGTGTCCATAACTTTTTCTTGTTTTGTGTAAAAAGGATGGCACTTGGCGCAAACTTCAGTTTCTATAAACTCTTTTGCAGAACCAACAGTAAAAACGTTGCCACATGCGCAACGAACGTTAGACTTATAATACTTAGGGTGAATATTTTCTTTCATAGTGATAATTAATTTATAAATATAATATTTTGTCTCCCTGCGGGAGATCTCCCGAAGGGAGAGATGTATATCTTCCTTAATTTGTATAATCATATATTAACAAACTTTTTTGCAAAAGGCAATACCATAGCATAGTTTTCAATTCTTAACCAATCCCCACAGTCCCCAACCACCAATTTCATACTAAAAAATTTTCTTACAAATCTCCAAACGTTTGAGAAAAAGTAAGATTATTAAAATTTGATAAAATAAACTTTATGCAAAAAAAGAGACGTAAGCTTTCACAAACGCCCTAACCAAATGGAATCAAAATCGGTTTTTTCAATACCGCATGGAGTTGGCGTTCGCGCATGCTGATATAGCAATCAATCAATTTCATGCCGCACATCAGCTTGGCGCGCAACGGTCGTTTGCACCGTATAAACCACCTGAATCTACGTTTGGCCAACTCATCCGAGTTGACCCTAAAGTCAAAACCCCAGTCGCCGGGACAATGTCCGTCATAAACGCCGAATGCCATGAATTTTTTTGTTTTCATATTATCCTAATTACTTTAGTTGGTCTATGTAAAGGTTCGGAAATCTGTACCCATGTCTCATTTTATTTTTACCACAATCTATTTTCAAAATCAATATTTTGTGCTATTATTTTTAAATGGAACCTGATTACTCAAAATTTACTGCCGAGGACTGGAAGAATTATAAACCCGAAGAATATCAGTCAGATACGGAAGAAAAAGCAGGCAAACAGTCTGTTATTATTGAGATACGTGCTGGCCAAGGCGGAGATGAGGCTGGTCTTTTTGCTAGGGACTTATATAGAATGTATTCAAGATATGGCCAAACAAAAGGCTGGCGTGAGAAAATTTTAGATTCCAATAATACTTCTGTTGGCGGTTATAAAGAAATTGTTTTTGAATTAGACGGCCCAGGAGCTTATGACGAATTACAAAATGAAGGTGGAGTTCACCGCGTGCAAAGAATTCCCAAAACTGAAAAGCAAGGACGAGTTCACACTTCAACTGCAACTGTTGCGGTTTTACTAAAACCTAAAAAAACAGAGTTTACAATAAATCCAGCTGACTTAAGAATAGACACTTACCGCTCATCTGGTGCTGGCGGACAATATGTTAACAAAACAGAGTCAGCCATTAGAATTACTCACATTCCCACAAACACAGTTGTAACTTGCCAAACAGAAAGAAACCAACAACAAAACAAAGAAACTGCAATGTCTATTTTAGCGGCAAGAATTTTGCAAAAACAAGAAGAAGACAATTTATCAAGCTTATCGGCAGAAAGACGCGACCAAATTGGCTGGGCAAAACGTTCTGAAAAGATAAGAACCTATAACTACCCACAAAATAGAATTACAGACCATAGAATTGGAAAAAGTTGGCACAACTTAGAAAGTATTGTTGATGGCAACCTAGAACCAATTGTTAAGGCCTTCAAAAAACATGCCGAAAACCCCGAAGGTGAAGAAACAGAAAAATCAGAAGAATAAAATAAAATCCGCCTTTATTGAGCGGATTTTTTATGCAAAAAAAGGGCGGTTAACTTTTTTGTTGCTCCTTGCGAAGCTTCAAAAAAATTAACCGCCATGGCGTCGCGAACTCCATTCGCGGAAAGCCTAAAATTGGGTGGCGGCGGAGAAGAGGTCCCGCAAATGGACATTCTCCGACGCCTTTCTCGGCACAGCACACTGCGCCGAAATTTAACTGGTTGGCCAACATACGTGGCCGGACTCTCCCCCCGGTTCATCGCGGCGGGCGTTGACCAACCAGAATTTGTTAGGACAATCTGTCCAGAAAATTGATAACTAATTACTTCGCCTTCTCTTGCCATACTAGCAGGGGTTCTGGTTCAGAACCCATCGTGAGACAGTCATATAATGATAATTACCAATTTTCTGGACAGCTTACCTCGCCGCTAGGCGGGTTGTCCTATATTTTCAATGATGTATATATGGTATCACAATACCATATCCATGTCAAGAGCCAAACAGCATTTTATCTTCCAAGTATTAAACTTTGGCAACTAGATGTCATTGTTGAACTATCTATAAATGTTTGAATACAAGCTGCTCTGCTCATGACACTTCTAGAATAAACTCTTGCCATATTTCCCGAGCCATTATAACTATATGCAGCGTTTGCCTCAGCGGTTGCTGTTTGAGCCCCAGCTCCCAAATCTGACAAATATAATGCTGAAGCAGTAAAAGAATCTTTAATTACCCAAGGGTCTGCAGTATAGCCAAGCTTACTTTTTAAGCGGCTAACAAATAGTGCCCAAGTAGATGGTATAAATTGTGCAGGCCCCATTGAGCCGAATGTATCGCAAGAAATGGTTGACTTAAGCGGGTCCCTGTTAACAGAAGCAGTAATATTCAAAAATGGTTGCAAGTCACGGCTTACTTTAAACACTTTTGGCATATAAGCTCCCGTGGAAATTCTTTTGCCCTCACCTGTAGTAATATTTGTAAGCAAGCAACTTCCAACATTTTTACCCAAAGCTGATTCTTGGCTCAAAACCGCCAATAAAAATGCGGGCCTAATTGGCACTAAATTGGAAACTGCTTGCGCTATTGCTATAGCCTCACCAAATGTTGGAGCTTTTGTAACACCTGCCACTGTGAAAAGCATTGCTTTTATTTTTGCCGAAGCCTTATCAGCGGCGGCCTTATCGGCTTGCTGTTTCTGATATTGTGCCTCGGTTAATTGCAAATATTGCTTTTGTTGTTTTTGATCTTCTTCACTTTGTTGCTGTTGTAATTTTTGCAACTCTATGGTTTTTTGCAATTGAGTTACGCTGTCACTCATTTTTACTTGCTGTCCCTGCAAGTAGGTTTTTAAATTTTTTGTATTTCCCAACAAACTGCCTATTTGAGAATTAAGATTATCTAAATATGCCAAATTGCTAAAAAAATCTGACAAGCTTCCTTGCAATAAAATAATAAATTCTGGTTTTTTATCTTCTTTATAAACAGACTGTAAAATATTTGCTATTTGGTTTTGAGAATTTTGAATTTGAGCTGAAGTTTTATTTATAGAAACTTGCGTGTCAGAAATTTGTATGTTTAACCCTTGCACCATAACCTTACCTTGTTTTATGTCATTGCTTAAGCTAGAAATTTTGTTTTTTAACTTATTAATGGCATTTTGCAAAGTATTTTTCTGAGCTGAAGTTTTGGTTAAATCTTGAGCTAATTGAGCCGACTGTTGGTCATAATAATCAGCGCATTTTTGCAACATGGCTTTGCACTCAGATGTGGTTGCATTTGGGCAACTGCTAGAATCTGTAATATTAGCACATTGAGCCCCCAAATCGTCCGCCCGCACATAAATTCCTGAAAAAGCAAAGCCTATCACAGCAAAAACTAAAAATAGAGTTATTATATTTTTTTTCATTGTCTTTATTATCTACTTTTTTTCGCAAAAAAACAACCCCTTTTAAGCAGAGGTTGTTTCTAATTTGACTTATTAATTCTTCTCGTCTTCAACTACGTCTTCAGTTTTCTTTTCCTTTTCTACTTTTTCCACATCTTCAACTTTTTCTTCAATTTCTGTTGCCAAATCTTCTTCAACTTTTGCTGGAGCAACCACAGAAATAACAATTTCTTCTGGTTTTAACATAACCTTAACATTTCCAGGAACATTCAAATCCTTTACCAAAATTCTATCTTCAAAAGTGTTTAATCCATCTATGGAAACCTTGATGTCGTGTGGAAGATCTTTTGGCATTGCCTTAATTGATAATCCCGATATATTTTGCACCAATGTTCCACCCAAATCTTTTACTGCCAAAGATTCTCCTTCAATAACTAAAGGTACTTCCACTTCAACCTCTTCTTTTGCTGATGTTTCATAAAAATCAATATGTATATACTTGTCTGAAACAGGATCTTTTTGTAAGTCATGCACCAAAACTAATCTTTCTTCTTTTTCTCCTTCAACACGCATTTCCACCAAGGAGCTTTCACCAGCCTCTCTTAAAACTTTTTGAAATTCCTTATAGTCAACATCCAAAGAAAGATTCTTTATTTTATGACCATAAAGCACAGCAGGAATTCTGCCGTTATTTTTAAGGGCAAACGTTTTTTTACCCTGTTCTTCTCTAATTTTTGCTGTTAATTTAATCATGTTGCTTTTCGATGTGAATACACTGAGCTGGACATGCCTCGGAGGCTGTTTCAGCACACTCTATTTTATCTGTTTCTAATTCTTCTATTCCCTTTTTTTCTGCACCAACTATATGTGATTTGCCATCTTCGCCCATTTCAAAATACTTTGAGCATAATGCTGCACAAGAACCACAACCAATACACTTTTCTACTTCTAATTTAATTTTTGCCATATTTTTAAATCTAAGTTAAATGTAATATTAATATGTTAATATATTATTTCAAAAATGTAAAGTCCTTCGACAGGCTCAGGATAAACCTAAGCTTTATTGGCGCTACCAAAAATTTGTATTTTATATTCCGCAACCTTTCTAACTGATTCTCTAGCATCTACCAAAAATTTGTACGGAGTAATTTCTTCTGGGTTATTATTTAAGTGCCTTCTTAAGTTCCCCGAAAACGCCAACCTTAATTCTGTATTTATGTTTATTTTTACAATTCCCATTTGTATAGCCTCTTTTATATCATCTTCCGGAGTTCCTGATCCTCCATGCAAAACAAGCGCTGTATTCCCAATAATATCTTTTATAGATTTTAAAATATCTAATCTTAAATTTGGGTCTATTCCAGAAATTTCTATTCCATGAAAATTTCCAATGCTAACTGCCAATAAATCAACGCCTGTCTCTTTTACAAATTTTAAAGCTTCCTCTGGTTTTGTTAAATCCTCTTCTTTTATTTCAAATTTTTCTAAATATAATTTTGATGAATCTGTCCCTATTTTACCAACTTCCCCTTCCACAGTCACCCCCTTCCATTTGGCATATTTTACAACTTCTTTTGTAATTTTTATGTTTTCATCCAATAGCAATTTTGAACCATCAAAGTGAACCATATCATAGCCTGCATCAATTGCCTGCTTTAAATATTCAAATGAGTGCCCATGGTCTAAATTTAAAAATATTGGTAAATTTGTCCTCTTACGCAACACATTTCGCAAGGCAACTGCTTCTTCTAACCCAAAAAATTTACTTTCACCCTCAGAAGTTCCCAAAATAATTGGTGAGTTTGCTTTAACTGCTCCGGCAACAATTCCTTTTACTTGCGTAAAATCCGAAAAATTAAATTGCGCAATTGCAAATTTTTCTTTTTGAGCCTTTTCTAAATAATATTTAATGTTTTTCATATTTTCTATAATATAGCGAGGCAGTAAATTCGTAGCGTACCCTGCAGGCAATTTTGCAAGGTTCGCCGAAGGCGAAAAATTGCTGAAGCCTGAGTGAGTTGCGCGCTGGCGCAACGAACGCTAGCGGATAATTTACTACCGAGCGAAGAAACAATTGTCAAACAATTTACTTGGTTTGTTTTGTAACTTCTATTCTTTTAAATTCTGCGTCTTTTGCTAAAAGACCCTTTTTAGCCCCAACTTCTGTTAAGTTAGCTAGTCCATTTGCCATTCCAAGTTGAATGGATTTTTCTATGTCCCCTTCAGTTCTAATATAATCAGACAAAAACCCTGAAGCAAATGAATCTCCTGCCCCGGTTGTATCAACTATCAAACTGTTGCTATCTGCCACAGCAGAATATATATATTTCCCATCAGAAACAACAACCCCATCTTTCCCCTTTGTCATAACTACAATCCCAGGACACATTTCATCAAATTTTTTAAAAATTTCTTGTTCATTTTCAAAAGAAATTTTCGTTAAATAAGAAGCTTCTTCTTGATTTAAAAATAAAACATCAACTTTTGCAAAAATACTTTTCAATTTTTCTTCAGGTAAAGATAACTGCTCCTTAGACGGGTTTACAGCAATTTTTATTTCATTCTCATTTGCAAAATTAACAATTTCCTCAAATGTGTCGCACAATAAATCTGTAAGCGGGGCCAAATAAAACCATTTTACCTTTTTTAGCTTTTTCCACGGAATATCCTTAGTAGTCACTAAGTCCGAGGCCCCCCTGTAAACTAAAATTGTCCTATCATCACCGGTGCTAGAAATTATCACAGAACTATTTGTATGTCTTTCTTTTTTCTTAACAACAAATTTTGTATCTATGCCCAAAATTTTCAATTCTCGTACAATTCCTAAACCAGGAGCATCAACCCCTATTCCACCACAAAAAGCCGCTCTAAAGCCCTGTTTTGCGAACGTAGCAGCGGTGTTTGTGCCACCCCCGCCAGTTGCAAAAATGATATCATCTATATTAATTTTAGAACCTAAATTAAAACAAATTCCTCTTCCAGTAACAAAATCTCCGCTTGCTGTTTTAAACTCTTTAGATTTTAAATGGATATCCTGTGCAGCAGATCCAAATGTTATAATATCATACATAATATAATAAAATTTCTAATTTCTAATTTTTATTTTTTAATTATTTTTTTTCGGTTTCGGCAATTGCTATTTTTGTTTTTAAAACTGAGTCGGGGTTTAAAGAAATTGATTCAATACCAAGCTCAACTAAAAATTGAGCAAAGTCAGGAAAATCACTTGGACCTTGTCCACAAATGCCAATATACTTGTTATTATTCTTACATACTTTTACAGCTTCTTCAATAAGCTCTTTAACTGCTTCATTTTTTTCATTACCAATATAGGACAATCCCGAGTTATCTCTGTCTAATCCCAGTGTCAATTGCGTCAGATCATTTGAGCCAATGGAAAAACCATCAAAAATCTCTAAAAATTGTTCTGCCAAAATAATATTTGCAGGAATTTCACACATCATATAAACTTTTAAACCACCTGCTTGCGCAGATAAATTAGACCTATTTAAGCCATTTTCTTCTAAAATATGTATTACTTTTCTACCCTCTTCAAGCGTTCTGCAAAATGGAACCATGGGGATAATATTGTCCAAACCAAATTCTTCGCGCACTTTTTTCATGGCCCTGCATTCCAACACAAATGCATCTTTAAACTTTTTATCATAATATCTGGAAGCTCCACGAAACCCAATCATTGGGTTTTCTTCTAATGGCTCATAGGCCTCTCCCCCAAGCAAGCTTCTATATTCATTTGTTTTAAAATCAGAAAATCTCACAATTACAGGCTTTGGGTAAAAAGCAGCACCAATTGTTCCAATTCCTTCAGCTAATTTATCAACATAAAATTGAACCTTATCAGAATACCCCAAAGTTATAGCATCAATTTTTTTCTTCAACACAGCTGGTAATGTCTTATAATTGATTAAAGCATTTGGGTGAACTTTTATAGAATTTATAATAATAAATTCTTCGCGCGCCAACCCAACTCCATCATTTGGAATAAAACTTAAATTAAAAGCATTTGACGGCTCGCCAATATTCATTAAAATTTTTGTTTTTGTGTCAGGAATATTTGAAATGTCTGTTTTTTTAATTTCAAATGGAATAATTCCTTCGTAAACTTTCCCTTCTTCTCCTTGTGAGCAATCAATGGTAACGTCTTGCCCAGATTTTATAATTTTTGTTCCTTTTTCTGACCCAACAATAACTGGCACGCCCAATTCCCTACCAACAATTGCCGAATGACATGTCCTACCCCCTTGATCGGTCACAATTGCACTAGCCAACTTCATTGCTGGCACCCAATCAGGATCTGTTGCCTTTGTAACTAAAACTTCTCCTTTTTTGAATTTTCCAATATCTTTTACGTTTAAAATTTTATGGGCCTTTCCATTTCCAATTTTGCTACCCACGCTCATTCCGCCAACCAGAATCCTTCGACTTCGCTCAGGACCTTCGGCTTTCTTCTCGCTTTCCAATACATAATCTTCCAAAACCTTTAAATTCTTTCTACTTTGTACTGTTTCAGGTACTGCTTCCACAATATACAGTTTTCCGTCCCTACCATCTTTTGCCCATTCCATATCCATTGCCTTTTTATAATGGTCTTCCACAATCATAGACCATTTTGCTAAACTCAAAATTTCTTCATTGCTTAAAACAAAACTTTCCCTTTCTTTTTTTGTTGTTGCAATATTTTTTACAGGAATTTTCAAATTATGAGTATAAATCATTTTTACCAATTTTGTTCCAATTTTCTTTTCTATAACAGGCCTAAATCCCTTACTTAGGGTTGTTTCAAAAACATAATACTGGTCGGGCTCAACTCGGCCTTGCACAACATTTTCACCCAAACCATAGCTAGCATTTATCAAAACAACGTCAGCAAAACCCGATTCTGTATCACAAGAAAACATAACCCCCGAAGCACCTAAATCACTTCTCACCATTTTTTGTATTCCAGCTGAGAGCCCAACTTTTGTATGAGAAAATCCCATTTCTTGCCTGTAAACAATTGCCCTGTCTGTAAAAAGTGATGCAAAGCATTTTTTTACTGCCAATAAAACATTTTCAGCTCCTACAACATTCAAATATGTCTCTTGTTGTCCAACGAAACTTGCTCCAGACAAATCTTCAGCTGTTACCGAAGAACGCACAGCCACGTCTGTGTCTTCTGGCCCATATCTGCCCGACAATCTTTGATACGCCAACACAACATCTTCTGCAAAAATTTTAGGCAATTGAGAATTTAAAATTAAATCTCTGGCAATTTTCCCTTTTTCAGATAATTGTTTTAAATTATGAATGTCTAAATCCTTCAAAGTTTCTTCAATTTGTTTGTCTAAGCCAGTGGTTGATAAAAAATAAAAATAAGCTTCGGCCGTTGTGGCAAAACCAAAAGGCACATTCACCCCCTTAGAAATCAATGCTTTTGTCATTTCCCCCAAAGAAGCATTTTTATCTCCAACCGAAGGCACGTCCTCAGTTCCAATTTCATCAAACCAAAGAATATTTTTATTATTTTTTTCCATAAATTATTTATTTTATAAATTACAAAAATTATCTTGTAATATTAACAACCGCAGTCGGTTCCACTTGTAGTCGCACTAACTTTACCAGTAGAATCCACGCAATAATTATTATTATCATAGGCATACCACTTACCTTGTGGATTTGATTCACTTGGCTTGCACTGGTCACTAGCCCCCGGGTTACTAACAGTTACATCTTTACCTTGTACAATCGTATTGCTCACGCCATCATAGCAGACAATGAAATCTGTTACATTTGCATTAGCAATTAAACGTAAAACCTTGAGTCCATAGTCCTCGTTAGAACAAAAACCACCAAAGTCCGGGGCACCGTCTATTATCATCTGAGCAGAAAGGGTTTGCATCTGCTTGAAGTCTGCCTTAACCGCAGTATCTTTTGCTTTTTTTATATATTGAGTAACGTTGACTAGAACTATTCCTGCCAACACAGCAATAATAGCAATGACTACAATTAATTCAATAATTGTGAAACCTTTTTGTTTTAACATACTGTTCTTTTTGTTAATGATTTTATGGCGATAATGCCTCTTTTTAAGTCGCTATAATTTGGGATATGATTACTTTCTAATAAATCTATTGCTTCGTCAGACATTTTTCCACCAAGAAAAAAACAAATAATTGGTTTTTTGGGAAACTTCTTTTTTAACTCTACTATTATTTTAGCATTTTCATCGGGGTCTGTCATAATTTGTGGAGTTTGTATAACAATTAATCCCCCAACATCTTTTTGGTTTAAAACTGTTTCAATTGCAACCTTATAGCCTATGCTTGAAGCATCTCCAACAATGTCCAGCGGATTATGCTTAGACCAATGCGGACTCATATTTGGCGAACTAGAAATTTTATTTACTGTTTCCTGTGTAAGTTCTGCCAAATTTATTCCTTCAATTTTACAATAATCAGCTGCCATAACCCCGCAACCACCACCATTCGTAACAATTGCAAAAGAGTTGTTGCAACACGGTTGCCATGCTAATAATTTAGAAATGTCTATCCACTCTTCAATTGATTCAGCCTCAATAATTCCAACTTGTTTAAAAACTGCTTTATAAGTTTCATAATCACCTGCCATAGACCCCGTGTGACTTTGCACTGCTTGTACTCCAGCCGCAAATTTCCCAGCCTTAATTGCCACAATTGGTTTTGTTTTGGTAATTTTTTTAGCAACTTCCATAAATTTCTTCCCATCTCTAATTGCCTCTACGTACAATGCCAAAACCTTTGTTGCCCTGTCTTGCCCAAACCACTCTATTAGGTCAGTTAACCCTATATCTGCCTCGTTTCCATATGAAACTGCCGCAGACACCCCTAATTTGTCCACTCCGTCGATTACAACGTCCACCAGTGCTCCAGACTGAGACAAAAAGGCAATTTTTCCCTCTTCGGGCGTCCCAGGTGAAAATGATGCATTTAGCTTATTTTTTGTTACAACAACGCCCAAACAATTAGGCCCTATCATGGGAATTCCTGCTGTTCTAACTTTTTCCAAAATCTCTTCTTGGTGAATTTTTCCCTCTTCTCCTGCTTCACCAAAACCAGCAGAAATAACAATTATTCCACCAACTTTTTTAGCGCAACATTCATCTATAACTTCTGAAACAAATTTTGCGGGAACCGCCACAACAGCTAAATCAATTTCCTCAGTAATTTCTGATATTTTGGCAACTGGCTTTATGCCCATAATTTCTTCTGGATTTGGGTTAACAAAATATATTTTTCTTTCATCTTTACCGGTTAAAATGTTTTTTACCAAACCAAAACCAACTGTTTTTTCTTTATTGCTGGCTCCAATTATGGCAACTGTTTTTGGGTTAAATAGTTTTTCTAAATTTTTCATTATTTATTAAATTAAAAATTTGAAATCAACAGCTAATGATTTTTTGCTGTCAGAAATTACAGGATTTAAATCAATTTGCAAAATATTGCTTTCTTTCATTGATAAATCAGAAATTGCTGAAATAATTTTTGCTGTTTCTTTAAAATTAATAGGCTCTTTATCTCTTTTTCCGCACAAATAATCATAACCTTTTAATTCAGCCATCATTTCCATTGCATTACTTTCAGAAACAGGGGCAACTCGCAAAACAAAATCTTTTAAAATCTCTGTAAAAATTCCACCAATTCCAACCATAATAACTGGCCCAAATTGCGGATCACGCTTCATACCAACAATTAAACTTTTCCCCATGGCTTTTTCTTGCACTAAAACCCCTTCAACGCCTGAAATTTTTTTCATTTCAGAAAACATTTTTGCTAAACCGCCTTTGTCTGTCGCCTCACCAACTCCTTTTTCTTCTGTACGGTGCAAAATATTTTTTCCGTAAATTTTTAAAAAAACTGGGTACCCAAAGCTCTCCGCAACTTTTTCTGCTTCTTCTTGTGTTACACAAAAAGCGGTTTTCGGGCAAGAAACTTTATATTTTGCCAATAAACTTTTGGCTTCATCAAAATTAACTAATTCCATATTTAAATTTTTATTGTATTCAACTATTTTACCACTTTTCCAAAAACAAAAAAAGCGCCGTTGAATCGACGCCTTTTCTATTATAATTTTTTACCAACAAATTCAGCAAAATCTGCCATTCGGCAACTGTAACCCCATTCGTTGTCATACCAACCAATAATTTTTACCATATTATCATTTACCATTGTTTCTTCTGCGTCCACAATTGATGAATAAGTGTCCCCCTTAAAATCCATAGAAACCAAAGGTTGTTTTTCAACTCGCAAAATTCCTTTAAACCCTGCTGTTTCTGCAGCCTTTTCAAATGCCAAGTTTACTTCTTCTTTTGTGGTTGATTTTTTAACTTCAACAACCAAGTCTAATAAAGAAACTGTTGGGGTTGGGACTCTTACCGCAATGCCGTCTAATTTACCATTTAATTCAGGAATCATTTTTCCAATTGCTTTGGCCGCACCTGTTGAAGTTGGAATCATATTTAGTGCAGCCGCTCTTGCTCTTCGCAAATCTTTATGAGGCAAATCTAGAATTTTTTGATCATTTGTATAGCTGTGAATTGTTGTCATAAAACCTTTTACAATTCCAAATTCGTCATTCAAAACTTTTGCAATTGGAGCTAAGCAATTTGTGGTGCAAGAACCCATGTCCATTACATTTACTTTTGCAGTGTCATATGTGTCGGCATTTACGCCCAACACAAATCCCGGCAAATCTTTGCAAGGAGCAGAAACAATAACTTTTTTAGCTCCAGCTGTAATATGCTTTCCTGCACCTTCGGCATCTGTAAAAAATCCGGTACATTCAAATACAATGTCCACTTGCAAATCTTTCCAAGGCAATTTTTCTGGTTCTTTTTCTGCCAAAGCCAAATATTTTTTACCGCCAACAATGATTGAGTCTTCGGTTGCAGAAATTTCTTTTTGATATGTCCCGTAATTAGAGTCGTGCTTTAAGAGATGTGCCAAAGTTTGGTTGTCAGTTAAGTCATTTATGGCCACAACTTCCAAATCAGGATGAGATTCCTCAATATTTTTAAAAACTTGTCGGCCTATTCTTCCAAAACCATTTATTGCAACTTTTATCATTTTTTAAAGCGAGCCGAATAAATTTTTGGAGGAGGGGTAGTCGCCTTGGGAAACTGACCCGACGAGCAAAAATTTGATTTGGCGAGCGAAAATTAATTATTGCCCTATCTTGAGGAGCCTGTCGATTTTTTCTTTATCAAAACCAACTATAATTTCTCCGTCTATATCAACAACTGGAACCGTCATTTGTCCAGAATCTTTTATCATTTTTTGAAGCTGACTTTCATCTTTTGAAATATCTATGTCTTCAAAATCAATATCATTTTTTTTAAAATAACCTTTTAATGTTTTGCAGTAAACACAAGTTGGTGTAGAATATATTTTTGTCATAGTTGTGTTATTGGGCTGCTGGAGCACAGTTAGCTGCCTGAGCAGATCCTGAAGCAGAAGCAGAAGCAGAAGCAGAAGCAGAAGCAGAAGATGCATATGTGGCTGCAAAAGAAACCGAAGCTTCTGCTGTGCTTAATTTTGTAGAACAATATGCCGATGGAGTGCTTGCACCTGCACAAACCATTGATTTTACTCCATCTGCTGTTCTTCCACCGTAATCAGACTCTGAAACCGTGGCTCCATTTAAAATTAGCGTTGGTGAACTTGAAACTCCATATTTTGATGCTAAATCAAAGTCTGCTTGTGCATAAGCTAATCCTCTTTTTGCATCGGAAACGCAAGCATTTAACTTGGCAGTATCTACCCCTGTTGAAGCCTGACATCCCTTTGAATCACCAATTGGCATTCCATTAGCCATGGCACCAGCAGATTTTTTCATGTAACAAGAAACATAATTCCAATACTTGGCTGGCTGTTCCTCTCTGACACAAATTTGTCTCAAATTCTCATCAGCCTCTTCTTGCCCATGCATAGAACTAATCTTTCCACCAGCAACTTCTCCTATATACCTTATTTTAACATTTGAAGCGAGCGTTGAAACATTTTTGACAGCTTCTGCTACAGCTCTTTGCATTTGCAATCCATAAGGGCAACTACTCACAACAAATGCTTCCAACATTGGGCTTGCGGTTTTTGTTACTGTTGCTGGAGTGCTTGGGGTTGTGCTAGCTGGAGTTTTAGCATCTTTTTTAGGAGCCATATTAAATGCTTGTGGAAATAGCAATTTTCCATCTTTCGTTACATATGAATCAAAGTTACTGCTACCAATTTTTATTGTTACTTTGACTAATCCAGATTCCTCAGAAACTTTTACTAAAGATGCCGGGGTTTGTGAAAGTTGGTTATTGTTGATATAATCAACAGCTGCTTTTCCAATCTGGTTGTCAGACATTCCAAATAAAGTTGGCATTGTAAAAATGCCATTTGAACTGGCAATTATGACACCCACCACCACAACTGCAATTACTGCTACGCCCACAAGAATATGATTCCTGCTAAGCTTTTTCAAAAAACTTAATTTTGACATTACGTTCGAATTAATAATTAAAAATTAGAAATTTAAAAAATAATTTTAAATTAAAAATTAGAAATTAAAAATTTATTAA